>CALFXE010000234.1 GCA_937927845.1 uncultured Paludibacter sp. | reverse complement strand
AACGTAAATAGTAAATAATAAAATAGTAAATAAAATAAATGGCTGTACGTAAATTAAAGCCCACTACACCGGGGCAAAGACACAAGATTATTGGTTCATTCGAAACAATTACTTCGAGTGCGCCAGAAAAATCTCTTGTTGTTGGAAGTAACAAGTCCGGAGGTCGCAACAGCGGTGGTAAAATGACCATGCGTTATTTAGGCGGCGGACACAAGAGAAAATACAGAGTAATTGACTTTAAACGCAACAAAGACGGTGTTCCTGCAACAGTAAAAAGCATAGAATACGATCCGAATCGTTCGGCTCGTATTGCATTATTGTTTTATGCTGATGGGGAAAAAAGATATATTCTGGCGCCTAATGGTTTGCAAGTAGGTCAAAAGGTACAATCAGGAGCAGATGCTGCACCTGAGGTTGGTAATGCGATACCGTTGCAAAACATTCCACTTGGTACGATAATTCACAATATTGAGTTACGACTGGGACAGGGAGCGGCAATGGTACGTTCTGCCGGAACATTTGCACAGTTGAATTCACGTGAAGATAAATATGCAATTATTAAATTGCCTTCAGGTGAATTGCGTAAGATTTTAGCTACATGTAAAGCCACAATCGGTGCGGTTGGTAATCCCGACCATGCACTGGAAGTTTCAGGTAAAGCAGGACGCTCTCGTTGGCTTGGACGTAGACCGCGTGTACGTGGTGTTGCAATGAATCCGGTTGATCACCCGATGGGTGGTGGTGAAGGCCGTGCTTCAGGAGGTCATCCACGTTCTCGTAAAGGCTTGTTGGCTAAAGGGTACAAAACACGTGCTCCTAAAAAGCATTCAAGCAAGTATATTATTGAAAGAAGAAAAAAATAACAGCTAAAATTAAGTAAATAATATGAGCCGTTCATTGAAAAAAGGTCCCTATATAAATCTGAAATTAGAAAAGAAAGTTGTTGGTATGAATGACAGCGGAAAGAAAACCGTAGTTAAAACATGGTCACGCGCAACAATGATTTCTCCTGATTTTGTAGGTCATACGATTGCAGTTCACAATGGTAACAAATTTATACCTGTCTATATTACAGAAAATATGGTAGGTCATAAATTAGGAGAGTTTTCGCTAACAAGAAATTTCCGTGGACACGGAGGTAAGAAGAAATAATCCATTGTAGCATTATCTAACAAAAAGAAAAAATATTGAATAATGGGTGCAAGAAAAAAAATATCAGCCGAAAAGAGAAAAGAAGCAAATAAAACGCAATACTTTGCTAAGCTGAATGATGTTCCAACATCTCCACGTAAAATGCGATTAATGGCAGACTTAATCCGTGGTATGGAAGTAAATAAAGCTCTTGGAGTATTAAAGTTTTCATCGAAAGAAGCTTCAGTAAGATTAGAAAAATTACTAAGATCAGCTATCTCAAACTGGGAACAGAAAACTGAGCAAAAAGCTGACAGTGCTAATTTGTATATTAGTAAGATTTACGTGGATTCAGCTACTATGTTGAAACGATTACGTACTGCTCCTCAAGGAAGAGGATATCGTATCCGTAAGCGTTCTAATCACGTAACAATATATGTAGATACCAAGATTAATAACGAAAACGAATAATACACGATGGGACAAAAAACTAATCCAATAAGTAATCGCTTAGGAATCATACGTGGATGGGATTCTAACTGGTATGGTGGTCAGAATTATGGCGACACAATTCTTGAAGACAGCAATATCAGAAAGTATTTGAATACACGTTTAGCAAAAGCCAGTGTGTCGCGTATTGTTATTGAACGTACGTTAAAATTGGTAACGATAACTGTTTGTACTGCAAGACCGGGTATAATTATCGGTAAGGGAGGACAAGAAGTTGATAAATTGAAAGAAGAATTGAAGAAAATCACCGATAAGGAGATTCAAATCAATATATTTGAAATAAAACGTCCGGAATTAGATGCTGTTATAGTAGCAAATAATGTTGCACGTCAGATTGAAGGCAAAATTGCTTATCGTCGTGCCGTTAAAATGGCTATTGCTTCTACGATGCGTATCGGAGCTGAAGGAATTAAAATTCAGGTTTCGGGACGTTTAAACGGTGCAGAAATGGCACGTTCAGAGATGTATAAAGAAGGTAGAACACCTTTGCATACATTTAGAGCAGACATAGATTATGCACATGCTGAAGCCTTGACAAAGGTTGGGATTGTAGGTGTAAAAGTATGGATTTGCCGCGGCGAAATCTATGGAAAGAAAGACCTGGCTCCTTCCTTTGGAACAACAAAAGACAATACTCGTGGTGGCGATCGTTTCGGTGGAGATCATGGCGAACGTGGCGGTAAAGGATTCAGAAAGAGAAAAAAGTAAACTGTTATTAATGAATTTGATTTAAGTAAATTATGTTACAACCTAAAAAAACAAAGTTCAGGAGACAGCAGAAAGGACGCATGAAAGGAAATGCTGAAAGAGGTAATCAGTTAGCGTTCGGTTCTTTCGGTATAAAATCGCTACAATCTAAATGGCTTACCGGTCGACAGATTGAAGCAGCCCGTGTTGCTGTGACGAGATATATGCAACGTCAAGGACAGATTTGGATTAGAGTTTTTCCTGACAAACCAATTACAAAGAAACCAGCTGAAGTACGTATGGGTAAAGGTAAAGGAGCTCCGGAAGGTTTCGTTGCACCGGTAACACCGGGAAGAATGATTATTGAGGTTGAAGGTGTTCCATTTGATGTGGCAAAAGAAGCTCTACGTTTGGCAGCACAGAAACTACCTGTTACAACAAGATTTGTAGTAAGACGCGATTATGACTCAACTCAAAATGTGTAAGTAAAATGAAAACAAGTGAAATAAGAGAACTAAATAATCAAGAGATCAAAGAGCGTCTCGATGCAGAAAGAGAACGTCTGGTTCGTCTTAAAATGAATCATGCAATTGCTCCGCTTGATAATCCGTTGCAGATAAGAGATGTACGTCGTACTATTGCCCGTCTTGCAACTGAATTACGTCAGCGTGAAAATAATTAATTTATAAATAAACACTGATGGAAAGAAATTTAAGAAAAGAGAGAACGGGTGTTGTTTTTAGCAATAAGATGGATAAAACCATTACAGTTGCTGTTAAATGGAAAGAAAAACACCCTATTTACGGAAAATTCGTAAATAAGACTAAGAAATATCATGCTCATGACGAAAAAAACGAATGTAATATTGGAGATACAGTTCGTATAATGGAAACTCGTCCGCTGAGTAAGTTAAAAAGATGGAGATTAATTGAAATTATCGAAAGAGTTAAGTAATTATGATACAACAAGAAAGTAGACTCACAGTTGCGGATAATTCAGGTGCTAAAGAAGCATTATGTATTCGTGTATTAGGAGGGACAGGTAAACGCTACGCATCATTAGGCGATATCATTGTTGTTTCTGTGAAGAGTGTTGTCCCTTCATCAGACATCAAGAAAGGTATAGTTTCTAAAGCGGTTATTGTTAGAACAAAGAAAGAAGTACGAAGAGCAGACGGCTCGTATATTCGTTTCGACGATAACGCATGTGTTCTGTTGAATAATGCAGGCGAAATTCGCGGAAGCCGTATCTTTGGACCGGTAGCCAGAGAACTTCGTGCTACAAATATGAAAATTATATCACTTGCACCGGAAGTGCTTTAACCCTCGAAAATTAATAAACGATGAGTAAATTACATATTAAAAAAGGAGATACCGTCTATGTTAATGCAGGCGAGGATAAAGGTAAAACAGGTCGTGTTTTACAAGTACTCGTAAAAGAAAAACGTGCAATTGTAGAAGGTGTAAATATGGTATCAAAGCATACCAAACCAAGTGCTAAAAGTCCTCAAGGAGGTATTGTAAAACAAGAGGCATCTATTCACATTTCAAATTTAAATCCACTCGAGAATGGTAAACCTGTTCGAGTTGGACGTACAAGAAATGCAGAAGGTAAATTGGTGCGTATATCCAAAAAAACAGGAGAGGAAATATAAAATGAATACAGCAAGTTATAAACAAGACTATCAGGAACGTATTGTTCCCATTTTAATGAAAGAATTTGGATATTCTTCAATTATGCAGGCTCCGAAACTCGAAAAAATTGTACTTAACCAAGGTTTGGGTATCGCAGTGGCAGATAAAAAAATCATTGAAGTTGCTATCAATGAAATGACCGCAATAACCGGACAAAAGGCAGTTCAAACAGTATCTAAAAAGGATATATCAAATTTCAAACTTCGTCGTAAAATGCCTATTGGTGTTAGAGTGACGTTACGTGGACAACGTATGTATGAATTTTTGGAACGTTTGACGAGAGTAGCATTACCACGTGTTCGTGACTTTAAGGGTATTGAAAATAAACTTGATGGACGTGGTAACTATACTATGGGTATCGAAGAGCAAATTATCTTCCCTGAAATTAATATTGACAATATCAATCGCCTTCTGGGAATGAATATTACGTTTGTGACAAGTGCTAAAACCGATGAAGAAGGTTATGCATTGTTAAGAGAGTTTGGATTACCATTTAAGAAAAACTAATAAGGAGGAAAGCAATGGCAAAAGAATCAATGAAAGCTCGTGAGGTAAAAAGAGCAAAATTAATTGCAAAATATGCAGCTAAACGTGAACAGTTTATTGCAGAAGGAAATTATGATGCACTTCAGACACTACCTCGCAATTCATCTCCTATCCGCTATCATAACAGATGTAAAATAACCGGACGTCCGAAAGGATATATGCGTCAATTTGGTATTTCACGCATACAGTTCCGCGAAATGGCATCAAAAGGGCTTATACCCGGAGTGAAAAAAGCATCATGGTAAAATAGATTTACCATTTTAAGATTTACTATTTACGATTTGAAGTCGTAGATTGTAAATTGTAAATGAATAAATAGTAAATTAAATAAATATTGTCCCGGTAGTCGGGATTAATTTAAAAAACATTTTTATGACAGATCCAATAGCAGATTATTTAACGAGATTGCGGAATGCAATAAAAGCCAACCATCGTGTGGTTGAAATTCCTGCATCAAATCTCAAAAAGGAAATAACTCGTATCTTACATGAGCAGGGTTATATCCTTAACTACAAATTTATCGAAGACGGACCACAAGGTACTATTAAAGTAGCCTTGAAGTATGATCCTGTTAATAAGGTAAACTCAATTAAAAAACTCGTAAGAGTATCAACGCCTGGTTTGAGAAAATATACAGGCTATAAAGATATGCCACGAGTATTAAATGGGTTGGGAATTGCAATTGTCTCTACATCTTTAGGAGTAATGACTAATAAAAAAGCTCAGGACTTAAAAGTAGGTGGAGAAGTATTATGTTATGTTTATTAATAAAAGGAGGAAAAGAAAATGTCAAGAATTGGAAAACTACCTATTACAATCCCAGCGGGAGTAAGCATAACACAAAACGGACAAATCGTTACGGTTAAAGGTCCGAAAGGAACATTAGATCAAGAGATTAATCCAAATATCACTATTTCAATCGAAGGAAATCAATGTATAGTATCCCGCCCGAATGATGAGAAGGAAAATCGTTCTATGCATGGTTTATATCGTTCATTGTTGCAAAATATGATTACCGGCGTTTCAGACGGTTTTAAAAAGACACTTGAATTAGTAGGGGTAGGATATCGTGTATCGAATCAAGGTCAAGTTTTGGAACTTTCTCTCGGTTATACCCATAGTATATATTTGGCTTTGCCGGTGGAGATAAAAGTTGAGACTAAGATGGAACGTAATCAAAACCCGCTTATTATACTTGAAAGTGCTGATAAACAGCTAATAGGTCAGGTTTGTGCAAAAATACGTTCTTTCCGTAAACCAGAGCCGTATAAAGGTAAAGGTATTAAGTTCGTAGGAGAAGTGATTCGTCGTAAGGCCGGAAAATCAGCCGGAAAAGGTAAATAATTTACGTAAATTTGGATAAGACAATGGCAAATTCAGAAAGAAGAATAAGAATAAAAGCGCATATCCGCAATAAAATATCGGGTACAGCTCAAAAACCGCGTTTAACTGTTTTTCGAAGCAATACGCAAATATATGCTCAATTGATAGATGATACAAAAGGTGTTACTTTAGCATCTGCATCTTCATTGGGAATTAAAGAAAAGATGACTAAAACTGAACAGGCTGCAAAAGTTGGTACATTAGTGGCAAAAGCAGCTCAGGAGTCAGGAATTACTGAAGTGATATTCGACCGTAATGGTTATTTGTATCACGGTAGAGTTAAACAATTGGCTGATGCTGCGCGCGAAGCCGGACTTAAATTTTAATCAGGTAAGACAACAGATATGAATAAAGTTAAAACAACCAATGACTTAGAATTGAAAGACAGATTAGTTGCTGTGAATCGTGTAACAAAGGTAACTAAGGGAGGTCGTACATTCAGTTTTTCTGCTATCGTTGTGGTAGGGAATGAAGATGGTATTGTAGGCTGGGGTCTTGGAAAAGCAAGTGAAGTAACTGCTGCTATTGCTAAAGGAACAGAAGCTGCTAAAAAGAACTTGATTAAAGTGCCGCTACTTAATGGAACTATACCTCATGAGCAGTTTGCGAAATTTGGAGGTGCACAAGTTTTTATTAAACCTGCGTCACATGGTACGGGAGTAAAAGCAGGTGGTGCGATGCGTGCTGTTTTAGAAAGTGTCGGAATAACCGACGTGTTGGCGAAATCAAAAGGATCTTCTAACCCGCACAACTTAGTAAAAGCTACTATCGTCGCTTTAGGAGAATTGAGAGATGCTTATACTGTATCTCAAAATCGCGGAGTTTCTATAGATAAAGTGTTTAACGGATAATAATAATCAAGATATGGCTACTATTAAAATACAGCAAGTAAAAAGTAAAATTAAATGTCCCAAAAATCAAAAACTTACTCTTGAAGCATTGGGATTAAGAAAGATAAATGCTGTTGTTGAACACGAAGCTACACCTCAGATTTTAGGAATGGTACAGTGTGTTAAGCATTTAGTGAAAATAATCGAGTAAATAATAAGTGATTCTTTATAAAAAATAAGATATGGATTTACATAATTTAAAACCAGCTGCGGGTTCGGTAAAAACAAGAAAAAGAGTCGGAAGAGGTTCAGGCTCAGGATTAGGTGGAACATCAACTCGTGGACATAAAGGTGCTAAATCTCGTTCAGGTTATGCTCGTAAGATTGGATTCGAAGGTGGTCAAATGCCTATTCAAAGACGTTTGCCTAAATTTGGATTTAAGTCTTTGAATAAAATCGAATTTAAACCAATTAATCTTGAAACACTTGCTACACTTGCAGAGTCAGCTAACCTAACAAAAATAGGTGTTGCAGAGTTAGTACAACATGGTTTCATTAGCAAAAATGATAAGGTTAAGATTTTAGCAAAAGGAACGTTAAAAGTTAAATTAGATGTTGAAGCAAATGCTTTTTCTAAATCAGCCGAAGAAGCAATTGTAGCATTAGGTGGTACAGTATCAAAAATATAATAATCGGATATCCGATTTAATGAAAATTTATACAAACACATGAAAAAGCTTATAGAGACAATAAAAAATATCTGGAAGATAGAAGACCTGCGTAGTAGACTTTTAACTACTATCTTATTTGTTTTAATATACAGATTTGGTTCGTTTGTAGTTCTTCCCGGTATAGATCCGGCTGCATTAACTTCATTGAAAGATCAAACAAGCGGAGGTTTGATGGCTTTGCTGGATATGTTCTCAGGCGGTGCATTTGCTAATGCTTCAATATTTGCTTTGGGAATTATGCCGTATATCTCTGCGTCTATCGCCGTACAGTTGTTAACTATAATGGTACCTTATTTCCAGAAAATGCAGCGTGAAGGTGAAAGTGGTAGAAGAAAAATGAACCAGATTACAAGATATCTTACTGTGGGAATCTTGCTTTTGCAAGGACCTTCCTATCTGATTAATTTAGGGGTTCAACTTCAACAAGCAGGTTCAGCATTACCGGGTGGTATTTGGTTTACAATTACGTCTACTTTAATATTAACAGCAGGTTCTATGTTTGTTATGTGGTTAGGCGAAAGAATTACCGATAAAGGAGTTGGAAATGGTATTTCATTTATTATTTTGATTGGTATTATTGCCAGATTTCCGGAAGCAGTAATTAAGGAATTTGCTTCACGTTTCGTTGATGCTGGTGGTGGATTAGTTATGTTTCTGCTTGAAATAATATTCCTGATGGTTGTAATTGGAGCATCTATAATGTTGGTTCAAGGTACAAGAAAGATAACAGTTCAATATGCAAAACGAGTAGTAGGAAACAAGCAGTATGGCGGAGTTCGTCAGTATATTCCATTAAAAATAAATGCAGCAGGTGTAATGCCTATCATATTTGCTCAGGCAATTATGTTTATTCCATTGACATTGGCAGGTTTTGCTAAATCACAGACAGTTAGTGGTTTTGTAAGTGCTTTTATGGATAATACAGGATTTTGGTATAATTTAGTTTTTGCTACCTTAATCATTCTGTTTACTTATTTCTATACAGCAATTACGATTAACCCAACTCAGATGGCTGAAGATTTAAAACGTAATAATGGCTTTATACCGGGTTGTAAACCGGGAAAACATACCGCAGAGTTTTTAGATGAAGTAATGTCGAGAATAACATTGCCGGGTTCTATATTTCTGGCAATTGTAGCTATTTTGCCTGCGTTTGCTTCTTTAATGGGAATCAACAGGGGATTTGCACAGTTCTTTGGAGGAACATCACTCTTGATTTTGGTTGGGGTTGTTCTTGATACTTTACAACAAATAGAGAGTCATTTGTTGATGCGTCATTATGATGGTCTGTTAAAATCAGGGCGTATTAAAGGACGTAGTGGTAATGTTTCAGCATACTAATAAAGAAATCTGAGATGATATTTCTTAAGACTGACGAAGAAATTGAATTACTAAGATTGAGTAATTTAATAGTTTCAAAAACTTTGGCTGAGGTCGCTAAAATAATTAAGCCGGGTGTCAGTACAGCTGAATTAGACAAGGTTGCTGAGGAATTTATCAGAGATAACGGAGCAGTCCCAGGGTTTCTTGGTTACGGAGGTTTTCCAAAGTCAATATGTACTTCTGTTAACGAACAGGTAGTGCATGGGATACCTTCAGAGAAAGTTTATTTAAAGGATGGTGATATAATTTCGGTTGATTGTGGAGCCTATATTAATGGATTTCATGGTGATAGTGCATATACTTTCACTGTTGGAGAAGTAAAAAAAGAAATTTTAGATTTACTTCAAACAACTAAGGAATCTCTTTATTTAGGCATAGAGCAAGCAGTTGAAGGCAAAAGAATAGGAGATATCGGAAATGCAATACAGAATCATTGCGAATCGAGAGGCTATTCGGTTGTGAGAGAGATGATAGGTCACGGTGTAGGCAGAGATTTACATGAATCTCCTGAAGTACCAAATTATGGTAGAAAAGGAAATGGCATTATGCTTAAAAACGGGATGACCATTGCAATAGAGCCTATGATAAATATGGGAAAGCGTCAGTTGATATTTGAAAAAGATGGTTGGACAACCAGAACGGCTGACAGAAAACCATCGGCACATTTTGAACACTCGGTTGCAGTAAGAAAAGGAAAAGCAGATATATTATCAACATTTGAACATATAGAAAAAGTTTTAGGGATTTAAGAATATACAATATGGCCAAACAAACAGCAATAGAACAAGATGGTGTTATTATCGAAGCTTTATCAAACGCTATGTTTCGGGTAGAGTTAGAAAATGGTCACGTTATCACTGCACATATTTCGGGTAAAATGCGTATGCATTATATAAAAATTTTACCCGGCGATAAAGTGAAAGTTGAAATGTCTCCTTATGACTTATCTAAAGGAAGAATATCGTTTAGGTATAAATAAAAAATTATATGTTGCTCATATAACTTATATATTTAAAACAAAAAAAAAGAAGAAATGAAAGTAAGAGCTTCAGTGAAAAAGCGCAGTGATGAATGTAAAATCGTTCGTCGTAAAGGTCGCTTGTATGTAATTAACAAAAAGAACCCGAAGTTTAAACAACGTCAGGGTTAAACAATTTTTAATTTACAAAAAAGAATAGTTTATGGCTATAAGAATTGTCGGAGTAGATTTACCCCAAAACAAAAGAGGGGAAGTTGGATTGACTTATGTCTACGGAATAGGTCGCAGTAGTGCAAAAAAGATTTTAGAAGAAGCAGGTGTTGATATTAACATCAAAGTTAAAGACTGGACTGACGACCAAGCTGCTAAAATCCGTGAAATTATCGGTGCAAGTTATAAAGTTGAAGGAGATTTAAGATCAGAAGTTCAACTAAATATCAAACGATTGATGGATATTGGATGTTATCGTGGTATCCGTCACAGAATTGGATTACCTTTAAGAGGTCAGAGTACAAAAAACAATGCACGTACGCGTAAAGGTAAGAAAAAGACTGTTGCTAATAAGAAAAAGGCAACTAAATAATGTATAACTGTAGCGAATTTTAGATAAGCTTTTAAAAAAATATTAATATGGCAAAGAAAACAGTTGCAGCTAAGAAAAGAGTTGTTAAAGTAGATGGAGTTGGACAATTACATGTTCATTCTTCATTCAATAATGTTATTGTAACTCTTGCAAATGGAGATGGTCAGGTTATATCATGGTCATCAGCCGGTAAGATGGGATTCAGAGGCTCAAAGAAAAATACTCCTTATGCTGCTCAGATGGCTGCACAAGATTGTGCAAAAGTAGCATTTGACTTAGGTTTACGTAAAGTGAAAGCGTATGTTAAAGGTCCGGGTAATGGTCGTGAGTCTGCAATTAGAACCGTTCATGGTGCAGGAATTGAGGTCGTGGAAATTGTAGATGTTACACCACTTCCACATAATGGATGCCGCCCACCGAAACGCAGAAGAGTGTAAATTATTTACCATTTATCAATTTACTATTTACTATTTATGCGAAGATTAAAATTGTAAATTGTAAATAATAAAATTGTAAATGTCCTTAGGTTTTTAATTGATGAAAATTGTTTTGGGTTGTGTTTTTAACCTCTCTACAACCGCGGCTGTAACGATTTTAATTGGTTGTCTCCGGTGGACGAATATAAACAAAGTAAAAAAAATTTTTAAATAAAATGGCTAGATATATAGGACCAAAATCAAAAATTGCCCGTAAGTTCGGTGAGGCTATTTTCGGACCAGACAAAGTGCTTTCGAAAAAGAATTATCCTCCCGGTCAACATGGAAATAATCGTCGTAAGAAGACTTCTGAATACGGAATTCAGTTACGCGAGAAACAAAAGGCTAAATACACATACGGAGTTTTGGAAAGACAATTCCGTAGAATGTATGAAAAGGCACAAAGTAATCCTGGTGTAACCGGTGTTATATTATTACAATTACTTGAAAGTAGATTAGACAATATCGTATATCGTTTAGGATTTGCTCCAACACGCGCAGGTGCACGTCAGTTAGTAAGTCATAAACATATTACTGTTGATGGAAAGGTTGTTAATATACCTTCATATCAAGTGCGCCCCGGTCAGGTAATTGCCGTGCGCGAGAAAGATAAGTCAATGTTGGTAATCGCTGAGTCTTTGAATGGATTTAATCATTCTAAATACCCATGGATAGAATGGAATGAAGCAGCTGTGTCCGGTACATATATTCATGTGCCTGAGCGCGAAGATATTCCGGAAAATATTAAAGAACAATTAATCGTTGAGTTGTACTCAAAATAACAAGTGAAATCATGGCAATATTAGCGTTTCAAAAACCCGATAAAGTAATCATGCTTGAGGCTGACAATTTTCATGGAAAGTTCGAATTTCGTCCGCTGGAACCAGGTTACGGTATCACAATAGGTAATGCATTGCGTAGAATTCTATTGTCATCATTAGAAGGCTTTGCAATCACGTCTATTAAAATTGAGGGAATAGATCATGAATATTCAACTATACCCGGAGTTATTGATGATGTTACCAATATAATTTTGAATTTAAAACAAGTTAGGTTCAAACAGATTGTAGATGAGATAGAACAAGAAAAGGTTACTGTTAATGCTACCGGTACAAATGTATTCAAAGCAGGTGATATTGGGAGATTTTTTACAGGTTTTGAAGTATTGAACCCTGAGTTGGTAATATGCGAAATGGAGCCTACTACTAATTTTCATATGGATATAACCGTCAACAAAGGAAGAGGTTATTTACCTGCTGACGAAGGAAAAGGAACTACCGGAGAAATAAACGTTATACCTATTGACGCTATATTTACACCTATTAAGAATGTAAAATATACAGTTGAGAACTATAGAGTTGAGCAGGTTACTGACTACGAAAAACTTGTTTTTGAAATTGACACAGACGGATCGATTCATCCAAAAGAGGCATTAAAAGAAGCTGCCAAAATATTGATTCATCATTTTATGCTTTTCTCTGATGAGAAGATCTCACTTGAGGTAGTTGAAGCTGACACTACAAGTGATTTTGATGAAGAGTATTTACATATGCGTCAGATGTTAAAGACAAAGCTTACTGATTTAGCTTTGACAGTTCGTGCATTAAACTGCTTAAAAGCAGCTGATGTTGAAACATTAGGACAGCTTGTAAGTTATCATCGTCACGATTTATTGAAGTTCCGCAATTTCGGAAAAAAATCTCTTACAGAATTAGAGGAAAAACTTGAAAGCTTGAATTTGTCCTTTGGAATGGATATATCCAAGTATAAATTAGATAAAGAATAAGGAAATGAGACATAATAAAAAATTCAATCATTTAAGCCGTACATCGGCACATCGTAAATCAATGATGGCTAACATGGCAATTTCTTTGATTCGACACAAGAGAATTTCTACAACTCTTGCTAAAGCTAAGGCATTGCGTGTGTATGTTGAACCATTATTGACAAAATCAAAAGAAGATACAACAAATTCTCGTCGTACTGTGTTTAGTTATCTGCAAAATAAAGAAGCAGTAACAGAGTTATTCCAAAATATTTCTCAGAAAATTGCTGATCGTCCCGGAGGTTATACTCGTATATTAAGAACCGGTTTTCGTTTTGGTGACAATGCAGAAATGTGTATCATTGAGCTTGTGGATTACAACGAAAACATGTTGAAGGAGAAAGCAGTTAAGAAGGCAGCACGTACACGTCGTTCTTCAGTTAAGAAAGTAAGTGAAGCTACTGCTCCGGAAACCACAGCATCTGTAAAAGAAGAAAAAGTAGTTGAGGAAGTAGTTGCTACTGAGCCTACCGTTGAAGAACCTGTAGTTGATACAGTACAAACGGAAGAAACAACAGTTGAAGAGAAAAAAGAAGAATAGGGTCTTGTGAATTGAAAATATCAGAGCGTTAATATAAAAATATAACGCTCTTTTTTTTATTCAGTTATTAACAAGTTGGAGCACTTGGTGTTGATATTCAGTTGTATAGACTGTTGATAACTTCTGTTTATAAGTTGTTGATATATATGGATGAAAAAATTTGGAAGATATATAATTCATGATATATATTTGCATCACAAGCTTAGGCTTAAGACATAAATGAATATGTTAAGCGTTCTTTGACTTTCTGATTTGAGATAAGTAGTTTAAAAAGACAAACTACGGATGAGGTTTGGAAAAATGAAGATGTACAGTTGATCAATTGCCTATGTTTTTAGTCTTCAAAACCGTAAGCGAACGCAAGCGGAGGTTGTACAAAAAAATATGGTTGAGATTAAATGTCAGCTGAAGAGATTCAAAAACCATCAGACTTACAAATAATTGTTCGTTTTGAATAAAAACGT
Source organism: uncultured Paludibacter sp. (assembly GCA_937927845.1). GTDB lineage: Bacteria > Bacteroidota > Bacteroidia > Bacteroidales > Paludibacteraceae > Paludibacter. The sequence goes on along the minus strand of CALFXE010000234.1, from coordinate 120,164 downwards.
AGCTTATCTATAAAAAGGTAAGAAAGCCGGGTAGTTAGGAATGAAGGAAATCGTAAGTGATTCGTCACTTTCATTGAATTCTGGTTGAAGAGAAAATATCCAAAAGGAGATTAAATCGATACGACAGATTCCCAACGATGCAGCACAAAAGAATAAAAGTCACGTAGTTTAATATTCATACAAATTTAGAGAACGGATAAAACCGAGATCTAGCTCAGAACATGTATGTGTTGTGAAAATTTGAATGATTTGCCAGCATCAGCTCTATATAAAGAGATAAGAACGGATAGAACTACCAATTGAACAGAACTTCAAGGATTAACATACAAATTTATGTCAGAGAGGGCATCCTATAAAAGGGTGCCCTCTCGCTTTAATGCGCTTCCAACCAATTAGCACCTGTACCGCAATCAGCAATCAACTTGACTTTCAGGTTTACGGAATTTTCCATTTCTTCAGCAACTAATCTCCTTACATATTCTATCTCATCCTGCGGTACAGAAAAGTTTAATTCGTCGTGTACCTGCATTATCATCTTAGTACTTAGGTGTTCTCTACTTATTCTATCTTGAATTTTAATCATGGCAATTTTAATAATATCTGCGGCAGAACCTTGTATTGGAGCATTGATGGCATTCCTTTCTGCATAACCTCTTACTATGCTGTTTTGGGAATTTATGTCGTTTAAATATCTTTTCCTTCCGAAAATTGTTTCTACATATCCCTTATCTTTAGCTTCCTGAATGATATTATCCATATATGTTTTGACAGCAGGATAAGTTGCAAAATATCCATCAATCAACTCTTTAGCTTCTGAGCGTGAGATATTTAATCTGTCAGCCAAACCAAAAGTTGATATGCCGTAGATAATACCGAAGTTTGCTGTCTTCGCTTTTCTGCGCATATCCGAATCTACCTTCTCCATATCTACTTTGAAAATTTTAGCTGCTGTTGCGGTATGTATATCATAACCGCTTTTAAATGCAGAAATCATATGTTCGTCATTACTCAAATGTGCCATTATCCTCAATTCTATTTGTGAATAGTCGGCACTAAGGAATACTTCACCATCATCAGGGATAAAAGCCTTTCTGATTTCTTTACCCTGAGAATCTCTGATAGGTATGTTTTGTAAATTTGGATTTGTAGAACTTAATCTGCCTGTTGATACGACCGTTTGATTAAAAGAAGTATGTATCTTGCCGGTTCGTGGGTTTATCATCAGTGGCAATGCATCGATATATGTACTAAGTAGCTTTTTTAATCCTCTGTAATCTAATATCATACTAACCACAGGATGCTTGGATACAAGTTTTTCAAGTATATCTTCAGATGTGGAGTACTGCCCGGTTTTTGTTTTCTTAGCTTTTTCGTCTATTTTCAAATGATCAAACAAAACTTCGCCTACTTGCGCCGGAGATGATACGTTAAATTCGAAACCAATTAAATCGTGAATAGACTTTTCGAGACGAAGCATTTCTTCGGTTAAGATTATGGAGCTTTGACGAAGTGCATCAGCATCAATTCTGACACCATTAAATTCCATTTTTGCCAATACTTTCATCAATGGCATTTCAATGTCATAAAATAATGTTTCGAGGTTGTTTTCAATGATTTTAGCTTCTAATATCTCTTTAAGTTGGAAAGTTATATCTGCATCTTCGGCTGCATAGTCTTTAAGATGCTCAATTGGTACATTACGTATGTCTTTTTGATTTTTACCTTTTTCACCAACTAAATCTTCATAGTGTATAGTCTTGTATTGCAGCAGTATCTCAGCTAAATAATCCATACCGTGACGAAGTTCGGGTTGCACTAAATAATGAGCAATCATTGTATCGAATAGCTTACCCTTTAGCTCAATACCATACATCGTCAGCATCAACAGGTCGAATTTTATGTTTTGCCCTATTTTTACGATTTGCTCAGTCTGAAAGAATGCCTTGAATTCATTGAGAATGTCGGCACATTCTTTATCATCAGATGGTAGCGGAACATAAAATGCTTCTCCCTTTTTATAGCAAAAAGATAATCCTACTAAAGATGCTTGAAACACATCAACACCGGTAGTTTCTGTATCGAAACAAACAGCCTTTTGCATGAATAACTGTGAAATAAGATTCAATCTTTTAGCTTTAGTGTCGATTAAATGATATTCATGTGGGGTGGTGTATATGCTATTCAAACCGCTTTCTAAAATATCCTGTGGAATTATCACCGATTTAGAATCTTCTGTGCTTTTTATAGTTTCCTTTTGAGGCTCAGTTGCTTCCGTCGAATTTTCTTCATCATCAAATAAAGACATCTGACCACCTTTTGCTTTTTTGGGAGCAAACTGAATGCGAGAAACAGGCTGATCGGGTGGGAGAGAGGTAAATACATTCCCGAACTTATTTGCCGACATAGTTCTAAACTCCAGTTCGTCAAACAAAGCCTTTAATGCAGGTTCGTCTATTTGTTCTACAACACACGCATCTGCATTAAACTCAACAGGAACATCAGTTTTAATAGTAGCAAGAAATTTTGAAAACAATATTTGCTCTTTATTCTCTTCAATTTTAGATTTTAGCGTACCTTTAATTTCATCAGTTCTCGCTAATAAAGCATCAATACTGCCAAATTCCTTTAGAAGTTTTATTGCGGTCTTCTCGCCTACACCGGGACAACCGGGTATATTATCTGATGCATCGCCCATTAAACCAAGCATATCAATGACTTGCAGATGAGATTCTAAATCATATTTGGCTCTTATTTCTTCTGGTCCTAATGTTTCATATCCACCATTGTAACGCGGACGATACATAAAAACATATTCTGACACAAGTTGACCATAATCTTTATCCGGAGTAAGCATATATACTTCAAAACCCTCTTTTTCAGCCTTTTTAGCAATTGTACCTATAACATCATCAGCTTCGAAACCCATAATTTCGAGAATAGGAATATTGTAAGCCTTAATTATATCCTTTATATATGGAACAGATTTTTTGATATCTTCAGGGGTTGATTCACGCTGAGCTTTATAGTCTTCAAACGCATCATGCCGGAAAGTCGGACCGGGAGGGTCGAAAGCCACAGCAATATGTGTAGGCTGTTCCCGTTTAAGAACATCTTCAAGCATATTGACAAAACCAAAAATTGCAGAGGTATTTAATCCTTTTGAATTAGTTCTTGGTGATCTTATAAAAGCGTAATATGCTCTATAAATAATTGCATATGCATCAATTAAAAAGAGTTTTTTCATTTTGTGGATTTGAACAGTTTTGAGATTATTTTGTTTAAATATCTAACTTTATAAGCTCTAAACAGGATTTTAATAATGATTTTTTGTTTCTGACTGTAAAAGTAATTAAAATTAATTCATTTTTAAAGCCGAAATTATCCACTTATAACAAAATTGCTTACTTTTGTAGCTTCCGAAGAAGAAATATATAATGAATCTTATTGATAACATAAAAGAATTAGTTGCAACGGAATTGGATTTATTTGACAAAACGCTTATATCGAGTTTAGAGTCAGATAATCCTATTTTGAAGGGAGTTAATTCTTATATTTTAGAACGCTCAGGTAAAAAACTTCGTCCTACATTAGTGTTAATTTCAGCAAAACTGATAGGTGAGGTAAATATGTCGGCAATCCACGGAGCTATAGCTTTAGAATTACTACATACAGCAAGTTTAATTCATGATGATGTAGTTGATGATACTTACGAAAGGCGTGGTAGACAGTCGGTTAATGATCGCTGGGGAAATAAGGTGGCAGTGTTATCAGGAGATTATATGTTGTCGGTTGCTCTTTCGCAAGTTGCCAAAACCAACAATCTCAATATGTTGAAGTCTGTTGCGTTTATAGGCAAACAATTAGCTGATGGAGAGATACTTCAGCTTAAAACTACAAAATATTCCGATTTGTCGGAAGATGAATATTTCAGTATAATTCAAAAGAAAACTGCATTTTTGTTTGCAGTATGTACACAGGTCGGGGCTTTATCAGCAGGAGCAGATGAAGGCAGTATTGAGCGATTAATGAAATATGGTGAATATCTTGGCTATTGTTTTCAGATAAAAGACGATATATTTGACTATTACAATGATATAAAAATAGGAAAACCCACAGGAAATGATGTTCGTGATGGGAAAATAACTTTACCTTTAATTTACGCATTGAATAATGCAGATAAAGATACTCAGAAAACAATTCAGTCAATTTTAAAGAAACAAGATTATTCAGAGGAGAATATCAAGTATATCACGGATTTTGCAATATCAAACGGGGGAGTTGCATATGCAAAAACACGTATGGAAGAATTTAAAAATAAAGCCATCGAAGAACTCAATGGCTTTGAAGATAATCAATATAAAAAAGCTCTAATAGATTGCGTTGAATTTGCAGTTACGAGAGAAAATTAAAAATACTTTTCTTCTTTTCCTAAAATAGAACTTAAAAGATTGTTAGCTAATCTGCTTGCACCTAATCTGAATAACTTATTATTCAGCCACTCTTTTCCAAGAATTTCTTTTACGATAGTGTAGTGTACCACAGCTTCTTCGGTTGTTACTATACCTCCTGCCGGTTTGTATCCAACTTTTTCTCCGGTTTGTTCGTGCCATTCTTTTATAGCTTTACACATAACATATGTAGCAAATGGTGTTGCTGCCACCGGTGTTTTGCCTGTTGAAGTCTTGATGAAATCAGCTCCAGCAGCCATAGACAATAGAGACGCCTTCTTAATATTAGATGCACTCTTCAAATCACCAGATTCAATAATTATTTTAAGGTGAGCATCACGACATGCTGATTTTATCTCTGCAAGTTCCTCATAAACAGTCTCATATTCTTCCGACAAAAACTTTCCGATAGAAATCACCACATCAATTTCGCTTGCACCTTCCATAACAGCCATTGATGTTTCGGCAATTTTAACTTCGATGAAAGTTTGAGATGAAGGAAAACCAGCTGCTACCGAAGCGATGCCTATATCCTCAGTTAAGTTTTCCTTAACAACTGAAACAAGAGCAGGATATACACAAATAGCACCAACATTTGGTAAATCAGGATATGATTCCTGAAATTTATTTACCTTTTGCACCATCTCATATATTTGTTCTTCCGTATCTGTGCCGTTTAAAGAAGTAAGATCAATTAAGTTCAAACACTGCTTGTAAACATCAGTATTCATGTTTTCTTTTAAATGTTTGTCAAGTATCAACTTAACTTCCTTTTCAACTGATGCATCGCTGATTTCGCAGTTGTATTTTTTGAATAATTCTTCGTATTTGTTCATATTGTTTTTAAATTCCTATATTTTTATATTGGTTGGGATTTGTGGGGACGTGTCGCGACACGTCCCTACTCGTTTAATCGTGCAATGATTGTTTCGTTACCTGTTGTTTCTTCTCCTACTTTGACAAAAATCTCTGCATCTAATGGTAGGTATAAATCGACTCTTGAACCGAATTTTATAAAACCAAGATGTTCGTTGAGATGACATGATTTGTCGGCATGTGCATAAGTTACAATCCTGCGAGCTAAAGCACCAGCTATTTGTCGAACAAGTATTTGTGTTTTTGAGGGAGTCTCTATGATAATTGTCGAACGCTCGTTTTCGTGACTTGATTTTGGAAGATATGCAGCAAGATGTCGACCTTTGTGATGTTTTGTCATAAGTACCTTACCGGCAATAGGATACCAGTTGGCATGCACATCGAATACCGACATGAAAATTGAGACTTGAATGCGCTTATCTCCAAAATATTCAAGCTCTTCAGTAGGCTCTACAACTACTATTGTACCATCGGCAGGAGCTACAACAAGACTGGGATCATCAATTTCGACCACTCTTGAAGGATTGCGAAAGAAATAAGTAAAAAAAACCATTATCCCACCTGAGATAATAGTTGTAATCGCTAATAAAACATTTGGAAATCGCAGATAAACCAACATGTTTACAGCAAACAATATAAAAATCAGACATAATAGAATAAGTCTGCCCTCTTTATGAATTTTTACGTATTTCACTTTCTAAGATGTTTTAATGATTAGCAAAGGTATATAAAAGCTTTAATATGGCAAAGCTGCAATAATTTCTTTTTTATTTCCAATAGATTTGATTAACTTTGCACTTCCAAAAAATTATTAATTATATATCTAACTATCTCATTATGAGCCTTTCTGAACTAAATGCCATATCTCCTGTTGATGGAAGATATCGCTCTAAAACCAATCCTTATGCTCCATATTTTTCGGAATATGCGTTAATACGTTATAGAGTATTAGTTGAAATTGAATATTTTATTACTTTGTGTGAAATACCACTAAAGCAATTAGAATCGGTACCTTTAGAAAGTTTTCCAAGATTAAGGTCTGTGTATCATGATTTTACAGAGGTTGATGCTCAGAGAGTTAAAGATATTGAGAAAGTTACAAACCATGATGTTAAAGCAGTTGAATACTTTATTAAAGAAAAGTTTGATGCTTTTGGTTTGTCGCAATTTAAAGAATTTATTCACTTTGGTCTGACTTCGCAGGACATTAATAATACAGCCATACCATTATCCATACGTGAGGCGATGGAGAAAATTTATTATCCTGAGATGTATAAGTTAGTAAGGATGATGGAATATTTAGCTGATGAATGGCGCGATGTTTCTATGTTGGCAAAAACTCACGGTCAGCCAGCTTCTCCAACTCGATTAGGTAAGGAAATAATGGTGTATGTGCATCGCCTGAATCAACAACTTACCTTATTAAAAGCTATTCCTGATTCAGCTAAATTTGGTGGTGCTACCGGTAATTTTAATGCCCATGCCGTAGCATATCCTACTATCGACTGGAAAAAATTCGGTAATACTTTCGTTTCAGAAAAATTGGGATTGAATAGGGAGCAGTGGACGACTCAAATATCGAATTACGACCATATGGCTGCCCAGTTTGATGGAATGAAACGTATAAATACAATTCTAATCGATTTTTGTAGAGATATATGGACATACGTATCAATGGAATATTTCAAACAAAAGATAAAAGCAGGAGAAGTTGGTTCGTCTGCTATGCCGCATAAGGTAAATCCTATAGATTTCGAAAATGCTGAAGGTAATCTTGGCGTGGCAAATGCAGTTTTTGAGTTTATGGCAACAAAATTACCTGTTTCAAGATTGCAGCGTGATTTGACTGACAGTACGGTTTTACGTAATGTCGGTGTACCTTTTTCACATGCATTGATAGCAAGTCAGAGTATGATGAAAGGTTTAGATAAATTACTGTTAAATGAAGTGGCAATTTATAAAGATCTTGATAATTCATGGGCTGTTGTGGCTGAAGGGATTCAAACTATTTTAAGACGTGAAGGCTACCCCGAACCATATGAAGCTTTAAAAGCATTAACAAGAACTAATGAAGGTATTAATGCACAGTCTATTAAAGAATTTATTGATGGATTGAAGGTATCGGAAACTGTAAAAAATGAGTTAAAGAAGATTAGTCCGAGAAATTATACGGGAGTTTAGAGTTAATGGTGATTAGTGATTGGTGATTGGTAAATAGTTAAGAGTTAATGGCACGCTGATAACGCTGATTTTCAAACGCGGATTGTAATCAGCGTTGCTTGCATCCGCGTTATCAGCGTACCAATACACTTTTATCAGTTTTTTACTAAATATTCGTAATTGGTAATTAGTGAGGGAATATAAAAAAGAATAAAGTTTATAAGGAATGAGGAAGATTTTCGACATATTTAAACGCTTTTTGCCACCATATAAAAAATATGTGGTGTGGAGCTTGATTTTCAATTTCTTTGCTACAATATTCAGCTTGTTTTCTTTTGCTGCTCTTATTCCTATATTACAGATTCTCTTTGGATTAAAGAAAACAGAAGTTGCATTTATGGCATGGTCATGGGCTGATTCGTTTTCACATATAGTTGAGGCTTTTAAAAATAACTTCTCATATTATTTGAATCATCTTATTCAAAACTCAGGTCCGGAATTAACATTGCTTTATATTTCATTATTTTTAATAGTGTTGACAGCACTAAAAACTGGTTCTACATACTTAGGCGTTCGAGTTACAATACCTATGCGCACCGGAATAGTAAGAGATTTGAAAAATAAACTTTATCGCAAAATAGTATCACTTCCTATAGGATATTTCACTGAAGAAAGGAAAGGTGATATTATGTCGCGTATGTTATCGGATATCAATGAAGTTGAAATGTCGATTTTGAATGCAGTCGACATGATTTTTAAAAATCCGCTGATGATTATAATTTATCTCGGAGTAATGTTTATAATGAGTTGGCAGATGACACTTTTTGTTTTGCTTTTACTTCCTATAAGCGGATGGTTGATAGGACTTATTGGACGAAATTTGCGCCGTCAATCAGCAGAAGCTCAATCGCTGCAAGGTGCAATGCTGTCTCAAATGGATGAAACTCTTGGTGGGTTAAGAGTAATAAAAGCCTTTAACGCAGAGACAAAAGTCGAAAATAGATTTGCTGCACTTAATGAGCGTATTCGTAAAACATTCAACAGTGTTTATGCTCGCTATAATCTGGCATCACCATTAGGAGAGTTCGTCGGCACTGTAGTAATTGCTATTTTAATATGGTTTGGAGGTGTTATGATAGTCGGTAATCACAGTACGATAGGAGCAGCAGAATTTATTTATTTCTTAGTCATATTTTACAGTATAATCGGTCCGGCTAAAGAATTATCAAAAGCATATTATGGTATTCGAAAGGGAATGGCTGCTTTAGACAGGATAGATACTATTTTAGAGGCAGAAAATAATATTCCTGAACCTAAAAAGCCGGTTGAAATCAAAGCTTTTCAAAATCAAATTGAATTTAAAGATGTGAGTTTCAAATATCAGTCGGAATGGGTACTGCAAAATATCAATCTGACTGTGGCAAAAGGTAAAACCGTTGCATTTGTGGGACAATCAGGTTCAGGTAAGACTACCTTAATCGATCTTCTCCCGCGTTTTTATGATGTAAAAAAAGGAGAAATACTGTTAGATGGAGTAAATATTAAAAAGATAAAAACTCAGGACATCAGAAAACTAATTGGCAATGTAAACCAGGAAGCCATTTTGTTTAATGACAGTTTCTATAATAATATTGCATTTGGTGTTGAGCATGCCACTATGGAACAAGTTATAGAAGCAGCTAAAATTGCAAATGCACATGATTTTATTATGGCTACGGAAAATGGCTATGAGTCGACTATTGGAGACAGAGGTAGTAAATTGTCGGGTGGACAAAGGCAGCGTATCAGTATTGCAAGAGCTATTCTCAAAAATCCTCCGATATTAATTTTGGACGAAGCCACATCAGCATTGGATACAGAGTCTGAAAAGATGGTGCAGAAAGCATTGGAGAATTTAATGAAGAATCGTACTACTATGGTTGTTGCACACCGTTTGTCGACTATTCAAAAGGCTGATGAGATTTGTGTGCTGCATGAAGGGCAGATTGTGGAACGCGGTAAACACGATGAGCTTATTGCATTAAATGGATATTATAAGAAATTGGTTGATATGCAGTCGTTTTAAACAAATGTGCAAATGTGAAATGAGGATTTACGATTTGTTAATTTACAATTTACAATTTATCATTAACCATTGACTATAGACCATTTACATAGACAAATCTGTTCATGTGTTAATTTAGAAATATTGTAGGGGCAATCCCTTATGGTTGCCCAATAACGAAATTGATAATAAAAAGATAAATATATAATTTCAAATGATAAGTTTTATAGAAGAGTTAAGCTGGCGTGGTATGATTCATACCGTGATGCCGGGAACAGAGGAGCAGTTGGCAAAAGAGATGACAGCGGCGTATGTTGGTATTGATCCGACTGCCGATTCATTGCATATTGGTCATTTAGTGAGTGTGATGATGTTACGTCATTTTCAGCATGCCGGTCATAAGCCCATAGCCTTGGTGGGTGGTGCTACAGGTATGATAGGCGATCCATCTATGAAGTCGGCAGAGCGTAATTTGTTAGATGAAAAAACATTACGTCATAATCAGGAAGCAATTAAAAAACAATTAGCTAAATTTCTTGATTTTGAAAGCGATGCTCCCAATGCAGCAGAATTAGTGAATAATTACGATTGGATGAAAGAATATTCTTTTTTGGATTTCATTCGTGATATTGGCAAGCATATAACGGTCAACTACATGATGGCAAAGGATTCCGTAAAAAAACGTCTGAGTTCGGAATCAAGTGTAGGTATGTCATTTACAGAATTTTCGTATCAACTTTTACAAGGATATGATTTTTTGTGGCTATATCAGAATAAAAACTGTAAGTTGCAGATGGGTGGATCTGACCAGTGGGGTAATATCACAACCGGAACAGAGTTGATTCGCCGAAAGGCTGATGGAGAGGCATTTGCACTTGTTTGTCCGCTTATAACCAAAGCTGATGGTGGTAAATTTGGTAAGACTGAAAGCGGTAATGTGTGGTTGGACAGAAGATATACATCACCGTATAAATTTTATCAATTTTGGTTAAATGTAAGTGATGCCGATGCTGAAAAATACATTAAAATTTTCACATCCATAAATAAAACTGAAGTTGAAAGTTTGGTGAAAGAACATACGGAAGCACCTCATTTGCGTATTTTGCAAAAAAGATTAGCAGAAGAAGTAACTGTTATGGTACATTCAAGAGAGGATTATGAGGCAGCAGTAGAAGCATCAGGCATTCTGTTTGGAAACGCCACATCAGAAGCATTAAAGAAATTAGATGAGGATACATTACTTTCAGTTTTCGAGGGTGTTCCACAATTCAAAATTTCAAGAGATATTTTATCACAAGGAGTTAAAGCTATTGATTTACTGACGGATAATGCAGCAGTATTCCCCTCTAAAGGAGAAATGCGAAAGATGGTTCAATCGGGAGGAGTAAGTTTAAATAAAGAGAAACTTGAAAATCAAGATGAATTATTGAGTGATTCCATCTTATTAAATGGCAAATATTTATTAGCACAAAAGGGCAAGAAAAACTATTTTCTATTAATTGCTGAATAAAATCACAAACAGAGTTTGTAGATGTAGAAAAAAGTTTTATCTTTGCACCGCTTTTCAAAGCAATAGTGATTGTCCCATGGTGTAATGGTAGCACTCCTGGTTTTGGTTCAGTCAGTCTAGGTTCGAATCCTGGTGGGACAACAGCAAAATGCAACTAACATATGATTAGTTGCATTTTTGTTTTTTAGAGATAGTACCTGAAGGGGGTAGTGTTACAGAATTATTGCTAACTCATCGAAAAATCTGCATATTTATATTGATTATCTCAATGTATCTGCATCATCGATTTGAGTGCAGTCAGCCAATCAACAAAAGATTGGATGAGTTGTTTGGCATATAAAAATTAATTATGTTTGCATTATGTTTGCAATAATTATAGTATGTGTCGCATTGGTAGCTTCGTTGGTAATCGTTATCCGCATTGCCACATACGGAGGCAGTGTTATAAAGCCTGATTTTAGAAAAGCATTAGAGCGCATCAATCGAGGCAATATGTTTTCGTTTCTGCTTGAAAATAAATTTTGGTACAACTCCAACATAGTGGGTTATTATATCATCTTATTTATGTGGATATCTATAGTTGTAACAACATTGTGCCTTATTCTTATATAGACACTTTAGTTGTGATTTGGTTACAAAAAAATGTATCTTTGATATTCTGAACAACCATCCTTCCACTGCTCAACAGTTTCATCCATAAAACCTTCATTAGTGAAAGAATCCTGAAAGTGATCAACAGCTTCCTTACCAATCACGTGCGGTAGATCCTCGTCACGGTAACGCTTTATTTCATCCATTTTAGCAGCTAATACTCTTTGAAATTCTTCGGGTGTCATATAATATTTTTGAAAAATGTTTGTTTGTTTGTATTAAAATGTTGTGTATATTTGTGGTCTAATTAGGAGCCTCTCCGCTTCGGCGTAGTGGCACCGCATGTTCGCCCCGACACACGTGTTGGGGCGTCCCATTTAAAAATTACGGTAAATTATATCTTCTCTACCCGTAAAATAATAATAAGCCTTTATTTTCATTTTTCTCAACCTATCTAATCTCAAGTATATATCTTTAGTTTCAACAGTAAACTCGAAAAGTATAATATCGGCTTTTTTCTTATATATAGCATCCCTTGCTTCGTTTACTATGTTGTTGTGGCTTGATATCTTTTTCATGTCTCCCTTGGTCGTGTTAAAACGAACATCAGGGGATGGAACTCCCGGTATTTCTTCAAGCATTTCAATGGCATATCCTGCTTTTGCATAGTTTAAACTCATAGATCGTTCCTTCTCGAACTTCAATTTCTCGTTTTTACTTTTTGTTGAAAATTCAATTCTTTTTTTGTCGATAACAAGATACCCGCCATTCTTCTTATTATACATCACCTTCTCATACTGATCAGAATTATAATTGTTGTACTTTGTTTTACGAGCTGCCAAATTTTTATACATTTCTGCAACAAGCAAACATATTCTACATTCCGGTCTGTTCGGTGGCTCCGCAAGTGTTATATCGGCATTTCTATACTTGCATGCGGAATAGTTGGAGCATACCCCCTTCACATACGGATGTTCTTTCATATTTACAATTTCGGCAGTCTTACCCGGATTGTTATCAAACACGGGATCGACAGAAGCAATATCCACAGGAACACCGGTAACATCTTTATCCGTATTTCGGATACCGCACTCGCATCCCCAGTCGAGTGGAGGTGTGTGTGAGTCCCACCACGGGTCATCAATGGGTAAAATGGTGCCGTAATACTCCTTGTGCTCCTCGCGTGGTGTGGCAGCTGTAGAGGGCGTAAATTCAAGATTTGGATAAATATGCTTGACTGCTTTATACTTCTTGAATTTTGCAGCCTGGCGAGCGGATCTAACGGCTGTGTTATACTCGGTTTGCAACCATCTGCGATTATAATCGGCTTTAATGGAGGTACCGAGCACTGCCTTTTTAAAATCATGGAATGAGCGTAAGTTCCCATTCTCATCTAAAAGCTGCGCAGCTATTTCTGTTGTTTGCCGATGGTTTTTAAAAGCGGCAAATACGGCAGCGTTATGTTTGAACTCGGCAATAAATTCCTTGTTTGTTTTTCCGAACTCTACCCCCGCATTTTTAAATTGTGTATCGATGGCTTTCTGGTTGTGATTTGGTTACAAAAAAATGTATCTTTGATATTCTGAACAACAACAGGAGATGGAGATGCTACTTTGACATTGTTGTGATTTGGTTACAAAAAAATGTATCTTTGATATTCTGAACAACGAGAGCAGGATATGCCCGACTGGGAAGATGGTTGTGATTTGGTTACAAAAAAATGTATCTTTGATATTCTGAACAACGAAAAGAGGTTGGTAGTTATGGAGAAACTCGTTGTGATTTGGTTACAAAAAAATGTATCTTTGATATTCTGAACAACCTATCACAGATGCAGACCTTTTGACAGGTAGTTGTGATTTGGTTACAAAAAAATGTATCTTTGATATTCTGAACAACGTCTCCTGCTTCGTTAATCGAAATACGCATGTTGTGATTTGGTTACAAAAAAATGTATCTTTGATATTCTGAACAACGATTGACATCTGGCGGGTTCATCACAATTAGTTGTGATTTGGTTACAAAAAAATGTATCTTTGATATTCTGAACAACTTTATAACCGCTCGTTCCCCAAGTTGTATCGTTGTGATTTGGTTACAAAAAAATGTATCTTTGATATTCTGAACAACCGGAATAATTCCAGAATTACAAGACGAAAGTTGTGATTTGGTTACAAAAAAATGTATCTTTGATATTCTGAACAACGGTGACTCGTCAGATAAATGGAAGAAGGAAGTTGTGATTTGGTTACAAAAAAATGTATCTTTGATATTCTGAACAACTCGGCACTCTATGCAATTCCCACATCCGATGTTGTGATTTGGTTACAAAAAAATGTATCTTTGATATTCTGAACAACGAACATAAAACTAAAAGGATTCGAAAGGTGTTGTGATTTGGTTACAAAAAAATGTATCTTTGATATTCTGAACAACATGAAGAAGAATATTATAGATTACTCAAAAGTTGTGATTTGGTTACAAAAAAATGTATCTTTGATATTCTGAACAACTGATATGGGACTATTAATTGGAGTTGGGGGTTGTGATTTGGTTACAAAAAAATGTATCTTTGATATTCTGAACAACGAGCGCAAGCACCGCAACAAACCGCTGCACGTTGTGATTTGGTTACAAAAAAATGTATCTTTGATATTCTGAACAACCGTGGCGTTTATCGAAGCTCCTACAAGAATGTTGTGATTTGGTTACAAAAAAATGTATCTTTGATATTCTGAACAACCTTGATGGATTTGCTGAAAGTTGGAGAGCAGTTGTGATTTGGTTACAAAAAAATGTATCTTTGATATTCTGAACAACAACAAACCGCTTCACAAACCCACTAATCGGTTGTGATTTGGTTACAAAAAAATGTATCTTTGATATTCTGAACAACATGTTGGCTTTGTACATGAATGGCAACGCAGTTGTGATTTGGTTACAAAAAAATGTATCTTTGATATTCTGAACAACAAACTTAAAATTTAAGTACAACGAAAAAAGGTTGTGATTTGGTTACAAAAAAATGTATCTTTGATATTCTGAACAACAATTTGATATTGAGTTTGATACCCTGCCAAGTTGTGATTTGGTTACAAAAAAATGTATCTTTGATATTCTGAACAACGAAGGTAGAATAGCATATGGAATAGGAGCAGTTGTGATTTGGTTACAAAAAAATGTATCTTTGATATTCTGAACAACTCTGAATATATTTCGTCGTGGCATCAATGGGTTGTGATTTGGTTACAAAAAAATGTATCTTTGATATTCTGAACAACGCACGAAAATGCCATGCTAAATACAAGGAAGTTGTGATTTGGTTACAAAAAAATGTATCTTTGATATTCTGAACAACAATCTCACGAACTCAATCGGAAAACTTGGAGTTGTGATTTGGTTACAAAAAAATGTATCTTTGATATTCTGAACAACAGATTTTACGTTGAATGCTACCCTGTCTGCGTTGTGATTTGGTTACAAAAAAATGTATCTTTGATATTCTGAACAACGAAAAATCGCTGCTCGCTGACAAGGGGACGTTGTGATTTGGTTACAAAAAAATGTATCTTTGATATTCTGAACAACGAGTAATTAGGAATGCCATTGACTGTGCTAGTTGTGATTTGGTTACAAAAAAATGTATCTTTGATATTCTGAACAACACGGATCGGCTGAGCAGAACGACCGAATGTGTTGTGATTTGGTTACAAAAAAATGTATCTTTGATATTCTGAACAACAAAACGCTTGCTGGATTAGAAGCAAGTGCGTTGTGATTTGGTTACAAAAAAATGTATCTTTGATATTCTGAACAACTTAAATGTATTTAAGTGTTTGCAATTTCGGGTTGTGATTTGGTTACAAAAAAATGTATCTTTGATATTCTGAACAACCTGTGCTACGATTTATAATCATGCAAGTCCGTTGTGATTTGGTTACAAAAAAATGTATCTTTGATATTCTGAACAACTTTCGAGTTTAGAACCAAAAACAAGAGAGTGTTGTGATTTGGTTACAAAAAAATGTATCTTTGATATTCTGAACAACCGATTATTCCGATCAAAATGGGCTTAGCGTGTTGTGATTTGGTTACAAAAAAATGTATCTTTGATATTCTGAACAACATAGGGTACTCTCTAAAATATCCACCAAAGGTTGTGATTTGGTTACAAAAAAATGTATCTTTGATATTCTGAACAACCGGATGTGTGTAAAGTGCATATATTCAGTAAGTTGTTAAGAGAATTAGAAATGTAAGAAATGTTGTTCAAGAACAGGGAATCCCGTCGTTAAGGCGGGATCTTTTGTTCTAAGATAATTCTAATGGTTGATATGTAATAATGAATGATTATTCTTTTTTAAGACTTCAAAGCTATCTTATTTATTTTTACAATAAACTGTATATTTGGTCTGTGTAAGTTTTAATACAGCACTTTATGTGTCTATCCATCAAATGTCTATGCATCAAAAAAAGTTTATGTTTTTATGTGTTTGTATTTTAAAAAGTATACCCTATACTTAGATTGAGCATGCACTGATCATAAGTCAAGATTACACTAAAAATAAAGAAGAGTTTCACAGAGTAACACTATGTAATTCAACAAAACAACCGGATAAAAGGTAAAATTTACATTTCTCATCGGTAAGGCAGGATTTATATTCAAAATAATTCTAACTGTTGATAAGGTGTTGTGACCGATTGCTCCTTTTTGCCATAAAAAATTTCCATATTCCCAAATTGCTTGTCGGTTATACATAAAATACCAACATGACCTTTTTCGGGCAATAGCTTTTTTACTCGCAAAATATGAACTTCCGCATTTTCGCGACTGGCACAATGCCGCAGATAAATGGAAAACTGAAACATCGTAAATCCGTCTTTTAATAAACGATTACGAAAGTCAGAGTATATCTTCCTTTCTTTCTTGGTTTCAGTTGGCAAATCGAAAAATACTAAAACCCACATGATTCTATATTGACTTAAACGAAAACTCACATTAATGTAAATCTATAGGATTTTGCGTAAATCATATTCTATTGTCCTACATTTTTAAAAAACTTCCGGATACTTAATCTTTCTTATTTCTCCCAAAAAGCACTGAGCAAGAGAAGCGGTTGTTTGTCCTACTGCTATCATCAATGGACTCATTTGTCCGTTTATCATTACATCAAGTACAGGAATAGTTAGCAGTTTAGCCTTAATGTCTTTCGTTAATTCGGTATAATCGACACCCGATTGCACTATTTCAAACACTAATTTATCAACAAATGGTCGATATGGCTCCATGATGTCGTCGGCTAAACAGTAGGCATTGTATTTATTACGATGATGAATACCTAAAGTAGGTAATAATCCGCTACCTACCAATGAACGAGCTACAACAGCACGTAAAATCGCGTAACCATAATTTAAAAGATTGTTAGGAGGAATTCCATCTCTGTTTCTACTAAATTTAGGTACAGTAGGAAAGAAATTATTCCAAAAATATACTGCTGCACGTGCCTCGTAGTTGTCAGGATCACCACTCTTAACATCATTTGCCCATACTTGCATGTTTTTTACTACTGCACCTGTAAGTTTATGTAATACAGTAGCTTGATTGGATATTTTAGCTTGTACTGTTTGTTGCCATAACTGTTTTTTGAGCGGTACAGAAGCATCTATCTGGTATCGGAATCGCTCTGCTTGTGTTGTATTCCCTGCAAGAGGAAGAAGTAAACCGAAAGGCATGCGGCTACTGTCGCAGGTAATAACTGCACAATTATTTTCAAGCAGTTTTTCTAACAAGCCATGTGTGACAGTAATCTGCTTATGGTCAAGTACTACCACTCCTATGTCTTCAATAGGAATAGAAGCTACAGCTTCCTTTTTGAAACTTTCAGGTATATCAGTATGTTTTTCAACCTCCGGAAGCTGAATTATCAACTGCTCTTTCTTTAATGAAATATATGCAGGATTTCCAAAATATAGAGTGCGTTTAATCATGGTAAATCTATTTAAGTTTATCCATAATACTCAGAATAAACACTATCAATTTCATCGGCAAATCCGTAACCGCAGGGGGAAGCCCATCTAACGCACTGTTTGGCGCGAAGTTTGAATTTATCCAACAACCCGTTAGCGGAAATGTATTGCAAAGCCGCAATGTAATTATTCACAGCGCCGTTATAGAACGACTCCGTCATATCGCCATAGTCGTATGTAAACTCACAAGCCGCTTCGGGCAGTGTCAGCATTACGTCCGCCAACGCCTCAGGCGAAGGGGACAACCCTTTGAAATCTGCAATGGCGCGCTTGGCTACAGAATATTTCAACCCGGCTCGCTCGGGATTGATGACACCAAATTCTTTTTGTATGATTTTTTTATATTTTTCCGCTAAATCCTGCTCCTTCCGCGGATTTAGATAAAAATTGTAAAATTCTTTTACGGCTTTGTTTTTATCGTACAAATCAAGTATTTGTTCAACTAACTGCTCTTTTGAGAGTTTCTGAAGTTCTTTTTTGAGTGCGGGTTTGGACATAAATTCTAATATTTAAACGTTATTGTTCCATCCAAATTCATTTCAAAATCTTTGCCTTCTATAATAAAATCAAAATTTGTTGGTACTAATAATAAACGAGGTGCTACAAAATTGATAGTAAATTTAGAAAATCCATTTTTTGCTCTTTTCCCAACGGTTTTTCCATCAATCCAAATTTCACTTTCAGGAAAATCTTTTAATAATTGTTTTTCATCTCTTGCATCTAAATGATGGTAAAATTGAATTCGTCCATCTCCCGAACTATAAATTCTATTCATTTTGTAAATCCTTTTTGATAATTCATTATTTGCTAATTCTTTTAATTCTTCCTTCTCTTTTTCATAAAAAATAACTTTTGTACCCGGTTTTAAAACAGCATATAATGGAATTAATGTTTTGTTATTACCTCGTCCCACAAACTTATTTTGTTCGAAGAAATCTTCTATTGTTTTTGAATTATCCATTTTTCGCATAAATGCAACATCAAATAAATTTCTACATTCGAATCCTTTTTCTTTACTTTTTCCGCCCCAATATAATGCATAAAAAGTATTTTCTGCGTTTTCCGAATAATAATCCTGTTTATATTCTTTTTTCGATAAGTAAGTTTGTTTTTTAATCGCTAATGGATTTGTTACAGATGCTTTTACTCTTATGTGCCTAATCCGATTAACTATATTACCATGTCTATCAAGCATAAATAAACCCTCTTCTATTGCTTTTGCAAGTGTTCGTCCATTTAGTTGACTTTCAATAAGCTTTTTCAATTCAGGGCTTACGACTTGTTCCAACGAAGTTAAATCTGCAATTGGAATTCTTTTCACAAATATAAATTCGTCTTTACCGTTTCGGAATATCCAATTACCATTTTCATCTCTTAATGGCTTACCATTTTCATCTCTTTCAACAACTCTTACTTTGCCGTAAAAAGTATCTTTATGCAATTGCCCTCTTATGCAAGCGCCTTGTATCCAATATTTCGGTATTCTTTTTCCGTTTTTATCTTTTTTTATTTCCCCATTCTCATCTCTTAACCATATCACTTTTCCTCTTTTCCTCGCTTTACGCTTTGCTGATGTTAAAGTTTGGTCTTTGGAAACGTGATTGATAAGAATGTTTTCTTCGATATATTGTGCTAAATTGGATACATTCCCAATTTGACAGCTTCGTATTTCTTTTTGCAAAGCTTGTTCCAGTTCGGTTGTATCGTTGTTTAACTTCTTTTCTTCATCAATTTTATAGAACAATTCCAGCATTTTATCACGTTTTGCTGCAACTGGAATCAGCGAAAGAATAACTGCATCAATGGCGTGGTGCGAATACTTTTCTCTGTCTTTTTTCTCATCAACTGATTGAACGCCCAGCATTTTCCTGAAATCGGCAGTTACGCCCCCTTTTTGAACTTCAACTTTACTGAATACCGATTTGAGATAATGATAAGCATATTTTGTAATCAATCGGGTATCATTCAGCTGACTGTGTTTAAATCCGCTTGTTACTTCTGTCATTGTAAAGCGATCTAATTTGTTTTGCCAATAATCCAGTTCCATTCTCCATAAATGCCCTTGCCGAATGGCGTAGTCCTTTGTGTCTTTGGTTTGTGCCTGTTTGGATTTTTGTTCCCAGAATGTAACATTATTTCTTAACTGCTCCACTTTTTGTTCCCATTTTTCTAAGCGTGGTTTAATTGCAGAATAGAGATGCCCGTTGATAGTTGCTTCCTTTTCATAATTTTCAAGTTGAGTAGGAATTCGATTTTTTTTAATTTGTCGGTTGTAATAAGCATCGCAGACTGTCAGATTTGCCAGCGAATTGTCAAAAGACAAACTTCGGGGAATGGTATGTTCAAAATCGGTTGCATTTTCGTCAAATAAATTTTTGATATTGATAATTTTTCCAGTATACATACATTGCATATCCTGCTCAAGCCACAAGCGATATTTCGTAACATCTTTTTTGTATTGAAAATCCTTTGCTTTACCTGCTATTTTCTTCTTTTTCTTACTATTATCTTCCTGCTCTTTTTCGGTAATATAACGCGCACTATCAAAAAGATAATCCCGATTTTGCTCTATAAGTAACCGAGCTTTGTCAATATCATTGTCATTTCTTTCTTCGCCACGAAGTTCTTTGATGGCTTTTGCTATTTCTTTGTTTTCCTTTTCTCGCTCTCTCTGATATGCATCAATTGCCCAACGCATATTGGCATCGTTCAAATCACGGGCTGTCTCAACAACAACTCGCGTATCTTCTTCAACGATTCCTTCTTTTAAGAAATAATTAACAAGTTTGCGGAGTTCATACAAAGTACGCATTGCCATCGGATTCTTAAACGCACCGATAACGGGACTTTCTAAAAGTTTTTTTGACAAACACGTTCCATTATATTCAAATGTTTGTTCCTTTGCTGGTTTATAGAATTCAACCATTGAAGGATGGTAAAGTTTATTTAATTTTTTACAAGCAGGGCATTGGCAAGGTAATCCTGTTGCAGGATCTATCAATTGATTTTCGCAATGCAGTGCAGGAAAATTATTAGAAAGATATAATTTTAGCGTATCACCCAACTTAGGCAATCGAAAATAGTCGCGCTTGGAAGTAGAAAAGAATTGCTGATATTTATCTGTAACCCCTTTTAAAACTTTATTACAGGCCCCAAAACAAACTGTACATACCGTAAAAACCGTAACGACCGCCAAATCAACAACATACATAGAAACGTGAGAAAAACAAATTGTGCATAAATTTAATTTATCTTTAATTCTGTGTTAAGAAAGTGGATGGTTTTCTTTAATTTCTGGCGATTATCTTTAATTATTGGTTAATTAGTATAAGATAAGTGATTAAAAAGGGTTTAAAACACTTGATTTTAGAGAGTTTGGGAGTGATACAGCAATATAAGACATAATAGTGTGTGAAGCTGAAATACGGAAATAAAACAGGCTATTTTTACAAATGGACCTACCGGTGACGGCGGGTTTTTTTATGCTTAAAAATGAACAAAAATGCTATTGGGGAGTCAATTGGGGATTAAAATGGGGATTAAAATCTTGGTTTTTAACGGTTCGTAACTACCCCCATACGTGGTTAAATACAGTTAAATTTTAGTTAAAATCGTCTTTAACTTACCCCCTAAAGCCAAAAAAATATATGAAAAAATCAAAACAAACAATAGATTATCAGCGTATTAAGTCTCTTTTGATATTAGAAAGAGCCTCCCTCCCATGTTTTTATATGTATTTTTTACCGTTATTCTAACCGAACCACCCCTACTTTTCGCAGAGTTATAATTGTTTTAGAATTCTATGAACATCGCACAACACAGACACATCTTCGATAGATTTAAGCTTGTTCATGATTTTCATAAATGAACGCTCAACCTGTTCAATGTTAATATTAAAACGAACTATACCATTAAATTCAAAGTTATATTTGTTTTTTATAATTGGCTTTCCATTCGCCGTAAATCCCAACTGCTCTAATGCCTCGCCTCGTACAAAAACACGTTTTGTACCTTTGCAGAATGGTTGATAATAACGTTTTAATGGATAGGGTACCGTTTTACAGTATGCAGCTATATCGCTAAATTCAGCAGTTAAAAGTCCTGCCGTTCTTAAAAAAATAGGAAAGTGAAACCACACTACACCATTGACTGTAATGATAGGCATTATTGCCGTATTGGGACCAATTGTGAGTTCTATATTGCTCCAATCATCGGGATTGCTACCGTACTCAGCCGGATCGCGTGAATATTTTCCACCATGTAGCCCTTTAATCTGTTTTACAGACAACTTAATTTCGCCACTTTCAATTTTTCTGAAAAATTCTTCTTTAGTAAACTTTTCCTCTTCCATAAGTATGTAATTATTCTGGTTTTGTTGCTATTTGAGTGCCTATTTTCTCCGGAAATTTTGAATAATGAGTAGTATTAGTAGATTTCCCCCGCGTGGTTCTTAATTCCTCGACCTCTTTTTTTAATAACGCATTTTCGGCGACAATTTCTTCAAATCGACGCAACAACCATTCATTGTCAACGGGATTTATTTCATTAGATAAATTTGATTTAATCATTTCGCCCTTGCCAGTTAAAAGCCACTCAATATTTAAATTAGGGTATTTCTCTATAATATCGTTTAATTTGTCAATTCCAATACTTTTATATATGCTGTTTACATATCCATTTGAAGCATTAATGGACCTTTCGAACTCAATTACTGTTATTTTTTGAGTTTGAATAAAATTTTTTATCCTTCCTTTTACACTCATAATGAACATTTTATATAATATTGTCAAACAATATTAGAGAATTAACCTAATAATATTTTGAAAATAGAGAAATACTCTATATATTTGCAAAGTATTTTGTAATGAAAACACTTTGAAACGGTAAAAGTACAAAAAAAATAATAAGCATGGAAAAAGGGAATAAAATAATAGTTGATTTGGGAGTAAAGGGAAAGTTACTCGAATTGGCGACTTACCCCACAATTAGAAAGGCACTGAACGGGAAACAGAATACACCTCAGTGCGT
This sequence comes from uncultured Paludibacter sp., assembly GCA_937927845.1. Taxonomy (GTDB): domain Bacteria; phylum Bacteroidota; class Bacteroidia; order Bacteroidales; family Paludibacteraceae; genus Paludibacter. The sequence goes on along the minus strand of CALFXE010000234.1, from coordinate 97,480 downwards.
ACGAATCAGAGAAAAGGCCTTAGAGCTTGGCGGAATGGAAATTCAACCCTTAAACAAATAAAAACATGAAAGCTTACATTTTAATGATTAACTGGGTATTATCGCTGTGTGCTCTCAGCGTTGATACCGACACCACGCCTCTAAAGGCTGTACTGGCTATTGTAGCGTGGTTTACTGTCTCTACTATTCTATTGATTAGAGCAGGTAAAAAGGGAGTATTCAAAAATATTGAAAAACGTTTTAAAATGGAGGAGTTATGAAGAATGAATACTTAGATAACGAGACAACTGCTGAATATTGTAATCGCATATTTAAGGAATACAATAATCGCAGGCTTGGAGATGTAGAATACCTAAGTAAAAAAGGGATATATCCCAGTTGGTTTTATGTCCAGCTCAAAAAAATCAATAGCCATTTTACGATGTATTGGGGAATTTATCTACATCTGCTCATACTTGTATCCTATATATTAACAAGGGTTTTTATAAGAAAATAGAGCATATACTAACTATTACAAGGATGAATGAAACAAATATAGCAATGTACTGTAGCCTGATATTAATAAAATTTCGAAAAGCTGATTTAGGCAACAGATACAAATTAGTAAAAGCCTTTCCTGAGTTCTTTGGCAAAGAGGTTCCTGAATTTGGAATATCTACTAAAGCTTACCCCGCCGGACTTGGTTGTTCGACGGGGAACAAACCCAACAAAAAGTGAAGCGATGTGCAAAGTAGAGCGAAGATAGCGCAGGAAAGAAAAACGCAACGATAGAGGGCGTTGACGACCGGAGAAAAAGAACCGGTGACTCTATCTGAAAGGTAACGCGAAACGCACTGACAAGGTGAAAGAACCTGACAGCCCGGAGAGACGGGTATTTTAAAAACTCAATTTCAATGCATTATGGTAGAATATGTAGACAATAAACTTTGTGTGGAAGCCGGATGGATGGTTGATGAGGGTATTATTAGTGTTTTTGATTACAAAAATTACAAACATCATAACAAGATCAAAGTTCTTCGCCGTGGCTGCCGTAACACACCGGCAATGGTAGATTACGAGAGCATGCCGGAAAGGCTCAAGCGCGAAGTGGTGAATAAAATAGGGCATCATCCGTACGAGGAGGTTCGTCGCAGCCAGTTGGAGATGGCAATAGAGCATGATGCGGAATTAGCCAGGTTCTTTGATGAACACACCTTTAATAACGGCAGGCGTCTGCCAAAGGAAACCAAGATAGAATATTACAACAACGCAATTGTACTGAAGGGTATACACAGAATGCTCACTGAAAAGAAAGCTCTGTGGAAAGCCAAGGGCAAACGGCTGACGGTAAACTGGAATGAGGTAAGTGAGGGATGTCGTGAGCTGAACCGCAAGCTTTACGGGCACACCCTGCCGGCTAACGCCCGCCGGTTACAGGACAAATACAAAGAGTTTGTAAAAGAAGGTCCGGGAGTGCTTATCCACAAGAATTTCAACAACACCAATGCCGCACGCATCGAGGAAGGAATCAACGAAGATATGGCATTAATGCTGATAAGTGATCAGCGTCAGTTGTCCAATACACGTATCATGCGACTATACAATACGGTAGCTGAAGGTATGGGCTGGGGGAAAATAACTGCCGGCACGGTAGCCAATCTGCGCGAAAAGTTCGATACAACAACCTATGGCAGACGCAGAGGAGTAACCGCTTTTAGCAATAAAAAGGCGATGATGGTGAAACGTTCACGCCCCACCGCTCCACTTTATTATCTTACACTCGACGGATGGGACGCTGAGTTGATGTACCGGAATGTTAAGACAAATGAAAAAACAGGGCATTCAAGCACAACCTATCACAACAGGGCAACAGTGGTGGTGGTTTTAGATCCTGTTTGTAAATATCCGCTCGGTTATGCAGTAGGTGAAAACGAAAGCCCGGCACTTATAAAAGCTGCACTGCGCAACGCTATGCAGCATACCCGCGAATTATTTGGAAGAATGTACCGTGCCCACCAACTGCAGAGCGACCGGTATCAGATAAAAGCCATGCTTCCACTGTATGGAGGTATAGCTGAAAAGGTCACACCCGCCAGAGCGCATAACGCAAAGGCAAAAGTAATAGAGCCGTGGTTCAAATACCTGAATACAAAATACTGCCAGATGGAGCTTAACTGGTCAGGTTATGGTATAACTACCAACCCGGAGAATCAACCTAATCCGGATTTTCTCAATAAGATAAAGAAACATTTCCCTGATTTTGAAGGCGTATGTGTTCAGATACAAGGCATGATAGAAGCCGAGCGTTCGGAGCTTAGGGATACTTATTTGAAAATGTGGTCGGAGGTTAAGGATGAGGACAAAATAGAATTTTCAGAAGAAAGCTATCTGATGTATTTTGGCGAGCGTACATCACGCACCATATTGATGCAACCGACCGGACTTCATCCGATGATACTTGGGCAAAGGCGCGACTATGAATGTTTTGATCTCTCGTTCAGGGATCATCTGTCGGTGCAGTGGACGGTCCGCTATGATCCGGACAATCTTCAAAAGATACTGGTAACGAACGAAAGCGAATCACTTCGCTATGTAATGGAGGAAAAATACGTACAGCCCATGGCACTAAAAGACAGGAAACCGGGCGATGCACAAGCTCTGCAAAGAGTGCGGGATTTTAATGAGGCATTAACCGAGAAAATTTCCAACAGAATTGCCGAGATGGAAAATAACGTACAGGATTTTATACATATGCTGCCACAGCTTGAAACTATCAATCGCCTGATGATAACCGACTCGAAAGGACAGCATAAGGATCATAAGAAAAGTCGCAAGCCGATTGCCGATATCACCGACATATTATCTATAGGTGGCGGGCTTGTACCGGAAGATAACGAAGAGGATAACCTATATAATTTATATTGATATGAATACCGTACAAAAACAAAACATTACCACAAAATTACGACTCTACTGTGAACGCTACGAGAGTCAGAACAAAGCGGCAGCCTCTATGAAGGGTGTAAGCTCAGCAACCATCTCACAAATGCTCAACGGCAATTGGGAACTTATTAAAACCGAGATGTGGCGCAATGTGGCTTCACATATCGGGTACAGGGAAGAAAATTGGGCACCTGTTGAGACGCGCGATTTTCGCCTGATCACAAAGCTGCTTTCCGATGCAAGAGAAAACAGCCTGGTACTTGCCGTTACAGGTAATGCCGGAACGGGTAAAACTTTTGCCGTCAGAACATTTGCAGAAAGTAATAAACGTGTTTATCTGCTCTGCTGTAACGAGTATTGGAATCGCAAACTGTTTCTTGCCGAGCTGCTCCAGGCGATAGGACGTGATTACAGCGGTTACACGGTGGGAGAAATGATGCACGAGGCGGTGCGTGCACTTAAAATGCAGGATAAGCCCTTGTTGATATTGGACGAGGCGGATAAACTTAGTGATCAGGTATTGTACTTTTTTATCACCATGTACAACCAGTTGGAAGATGAATGCGGAATTTTGCTATGCGCTACCAATCATTTGGAAAAAAGGCTTAAACGAGGCATCAAACTAAACAAAAAAGGATATAACGAGATATGGAGCCGTATTGGTAGAAAGTGCATCGAGCTGAAAGGCGTTTCAGCCGGTGATATAGCTGCCGTTTGCGAAGAGAACGGTATCAATGATAAAAAACTTATTGACGAGGTGGTGTATGACAGTGAGGGTGATTTTCGCAGAGTTAAAAGAAAGATACACGCTATTAAGTTGCATTTTACACAAATAAATTGATGTAAAGCGCAATGAATAGGAAGTACCTCTATAACCGTTCAAAAGTAGATTAAATGAAGATTAAGCGAGCGTTAACTCTGCAAGATGTATTGGCATATAAAGGTCACACGCTGGAGTTTGATGGGCAGTGGAAAGAAGCGATAGGAAACCCCGAAGTAACCGGTGCCTGGCTTATTTGGGGAAACCCGACAAACGGGAAGACGCGATTTGCTCTTCAGCTCGCAAAATACCTTGCACGCTACGTGCGAGTAGCGTACGATTCATTGGAAGAGGGATTGTCCACCTCGCTGCAAAAGGCTATTGCCGAAATAGGTTTTGAAGAGGTACAGGGTAGCATTGTCTTTTTGGATAAAGAGCCTTTACCCTCTTTAAAAGCAAGGCTTTCAAAGAGGCGATCAGCACAGGTGATAATCGTTGATTCACTACAGTATACCGGACTTAGATACAAGGAATACATTGAGCTTAAAGACAGCTTTAGAAGCAAACTGTTCATCTTTATATCACACGCCGATGGAAAGGAGCCAAAAGGAGAAGTGGCTCGCTCAATCAAATATGATGCATCAGTAAAGATACTGGTAGAAAATTTTAAAGCTTTTGCACAGAGCCGATATGGAGGGGGTGAGCCTTATGTGATATGGGAGGAAGCAGCAGAAAAATTATGGAATTTAAAATAAATCACTATGAACGCAAAACAGCAAAGAAGGAGATATAGAATTCATTATAACCTTCGAAAAAAGCAAAATACCGTAATTACAAAAGAAAGAATGGTAATAAAAAGGGACAGACAATTATCTGCAGCGGAATGTAAATGGCTCAATGAGCTGATTGATTTTGGTTATTGTGTATGTGATAATCTGTTTTCATAATAAATAGACAAATTAAATAGTAAACTATAAAATTCACGGGAATTATGACAACAACATTTACGGAAAAACAAAAAAACGCCTTGATAAAGAAGTTTCACACACTTCTTACCAGGGGAGGAATCGGCAACAGCGAAAAGGAAGCCATGCTCGCCGGTTATGGGGTGGAGAGTACCAGAGACCTCACCGTCTACGAACTTACGGAATTGTGCATAAAAACCGACAGGATTGTCAATCCGGCGCAGGCTGAATCTGATAAACTTCGTAAGCGGCTGATTGCTTCAATCAGCGGTTACCGCCATGCGATGAGCGGTGTGTATCCGCCAATGGAGGAGATAAAGGCAATAGCCTGCAGGGCGGGTAAGGTGGATAACTTCAACCGGATAACCAACGACAGGCTTCGCTCGCTGTACAATGCCTTTAATAAAATGCGTAAGGACCTGGAGTCTGTAACGCAGATGACCAAAGAACGTATTCATGAACTAACAACAATGAACTGATGTCAACGAAAGCCAAACAGGAAGAAAAGCAGCAAACGGAAGCTGCGATGCTCGATATCGACAGACGGATTACAGAGCTTTACGATGATTATTTGTGTGCGAGTTCTATCACAGATAGAGATAAGATAGCCTCCGAAATACACAGTTTGGAGGCAAAACTCATTCAGATGCGGCAGCAGCCCGCTCTGTCTAAGAATTACGGAATAAAGGAAATGTCAACCTATAACATTTTAAAAAAATGAGTACAGACAGATACATATATCCATCACCTGATGAGCCTGAATGGCCATATTGGATTATACAGACAGTTTTAGCAATCATTTTATTATTAATCATATTTCACTAATCTAATTTTATATGAACACAACAAAAACGTTTAATCCCGGAGCGGGAGATTTTTTAAGACACGAAGGCAGGGTGTACAAAGCCATCGGCACGGATGAATTTTCATGTGCTGGATGCTGCTTTTTCGACGAAAACACAAGCGGTGTAGGCTGCAATTCGCCGATAGATGTAAACTGCGATTACAAGATACTCAAAGATGTTACGGACGTCATGGAGAATATGGACGTAGAACTAATCGATGCGCAGGAACCTAAATATAATATTTTACCACTTATCCTTTTGGGGTGCCTGGTGTTTTGGACATTAATAATCTATTTAATTGTAAAATAACATGATACAGACAAAAGAAAACTTCTGGACGGACGAGAACGGCGTTCAGATACCTGTGGCAAGGGTAACCAAAGCCGAAAAGCTGCGCGAGAGAAAGACGGCGCAGTTACTTAAAAAAGCGCAAGATTTAAACGCCCGTTTAAAAGCCTTTAAAGACGAATTAAAACAGGCGTGCGAGGAGATGGAAGAGGCGAGCTTCGGAGAGCTTGGCATTAACGAAATCGCCTACAAGGGTAATATCACTCTGTTTAACTTCGACCGATCAATCAAAGTTGAGAGAAACATATCGGAACCAATGCGTTTTGACGATCTTACCATCGCTGCAGCTAAAGAACGCTTGGATGAGTTCCTGCGTGAAGCCATTGAGAGTAAGTTCGACTTTGCAAAAGAAATGATTATGACCGCTTTTGAGACGCGTAACGGCAAGCTCGATCCCAAGAAGATCACGCCGCTTACACGCTACGAGTCGAAAGTAAATCACCCGCTCTTCAGTGAAGCCTGCCGACTGATACAGCAGGCTATTCGCCGTCCGGATTCAAAAACCTATTACCGGATATGGTTGAAAGAGGATGGAGATAAACATGAGTCTGTAGAACTTAATTTCTCCAACATCTGAAATGATAATAGCAATAGACTTTGACGGGACCATAGTGGAAGACCATTTTCCTGACATCGGGAAGATGGTACCCGGAGCACGAGAAGTTATCAACGAGCTTTATGCCGGGGGGAACAAAATCATAATATGGACATCACGATCGGGTATTGCACTGGCAAGGGCGGTTGAGTGGCTGGTGAAAAACAACATACGCTATCACCATATCAACGAAAGCTGCCCTGACAATTTGAAAAGGTACGGAGGAAGAGACACACGAAAGATATTCGCAGATATTTATATAGATGACAAAGGGCTGATCAATCTGCCTCCCGACTGGTACGAAATAAGAGAAATGATACGCGACAAGCTTCTTATCTGAAAAATGGCACAGAAAACCCAAAAGAACGTTGTATTAAGAGCCAAAAAGGTTCAGGAACTTACCGCTCAGCATTACCAGCCCGGCAGGCAGGATCGCTGTAAGCGCTGGGTGTTTTACAATATCGTCTCAAAGGTCTATCCCATGAGTGAACGTACCTTTTACCGGTATCTCGGTATCAGTACGGACAACGAAGAAAACAAACAACAGGAAGATAAAAATCAATTGAAATTATTTTAAACAATGACACACGGACAACATTGTAAACCTTGGAGTAAGGAGGACATAGATAAGCTTAGGAAGCTTTACAAGACACATACACGAAAAGAGTGTGCCCTTATATTCAATCGCTCGGAAAAAGCCATTACATCCACTGCAAAACGTTATGGAATTAAAAGCGGACGCACCGGTTATTTTGACAAAGGAAATGTACCCTTCAATAAAGGAAAAAGACAAAAAGAATATATGTCGGAAGCCTCTATTGAGCGAATAAAAAAACACGTTTTAAGAAAGGAAATTTGCCGCGCAACTACAGGAAGAATGGGAGCACACGAATAACAAGGGATGGCTATATAGAAATCAAGACCAAACACCCATCTACATGGGAAATGAAGCATCGTTTGGTGTGGGCAGAACACTATGGACGTATCCCTCCGGGGTGTAATATCCAATTTAAGGATGGTAACCCCATGAATTGCTCCATCGAGAACCTGTATTTGATTAGCAGACACGATCAGCTTAAAAATGAAAACAGCATGTACGCCAGACAAATTAATAAACTAAAAAAATAAACAATTATGAGCACAAACACGGGAATAACATTGGTAGATGTTCGTAGAGAAGCGATGGACACCATAAAAAATCTTAAAGCAGGACAAATAGACCTGAAAACAGCGGCAGAAATTAAAAACCTATGCAACACCATCATCAGCGTTGCCAAGGTGCAGGTTGAGTTTATAAAATCACTGCCCAAGCACGTAAAAGACCAAATGAGCGTTAACGAAGCCAAAGCCATAGCTGGCACCTTGGTAGATCGTGATGCAGAATTGGATATCACACTTCACGAGGTCGAAGAAAACAGGCGTAAACCATATCAATTAGGACAATGATTACCGACATTCTTTCATTTTACAATATCACTGATTTTGAACTGCATGGCAGATCGCGCCGTCCACAGGTTGTTGAAGCTCGGCAAATGAGCTGGCTGATGTTGCAACAAGCTGGTTACACCCTTGAGCAAATAGGGGCTATCTATAACAGAGACCGTTCTACCGTGCACAGTGGTATTAAGCACATTAAAGGAATTATCGAAACTGACAAGAAAACTCGTGAGTTTTACAACCGGTTGAATAAACAATAATAAATTTATGGAATTAGGAATAACAAATATAGATATTCGGAATACAGCCGCAAATAGTTTTATTGAACTACCTGTTTTTAAAGACAGTAAGGATAGATCTATAGACAAAAATATCCTTACAAATCCCTCCCATGTTTATCTTGAAGTTGAATTTTATTATAGACGTGGGAATAAGTATTTTTTCAGGAATAGACAAGGAATGAAAGTTTTGACTTTCGAGACCAACGGCTATAAACCCGATATTAAACGAGGCCTCTTTTATGAAATTAAATTAGAATAAAAATGTGTTTAAATTAAATTCAACTTGGATATGAAAACAAACGAATTACAGCTTGTGACTTTTGAGCAAGCGAAGAAATTAAAAGAATTAGGATTTGGTTGGCAGTGTTATGCTTGTTACATATTTGAAGGAGTATTAGAAGAGTATGAATACTTCGATAATTTCAATCATCCTACTAATAAAGTATTTGAAATGGATTGTGAAGAAAGTTCAGAAGCATGGTCCGCTCCCACTGTCGCGCTTGCTTTGAAGTGGTTTAGGGATGTGAAAAGATACAATAGTGGGGTTGTGCCTATCGGTTACGGCGATTTTTATTTTATCATTGAATTTCTTAGCTATGATTTAGATGGAGATGATTACGAGTATATTGAATATTTTGAAAATACCTTTAGCACATATGAACAAGCCGAAAGCGAACTTTTGGACGAACTTTTAAAAATAATAGAACAATGAAATCAATATTTTTAGTATTTAATTTGTAATCACTCCACATCCAACCTGTTCGTTCTAAAACTCATTCGTATCACTACCAAACCGTCGTTCCTGTCTTCCTGCAGGAATTCATTTACCTCAAAGGAAGTGTACTCGTCCGTATCGAAGCTGCGAAACGCTTCAAATACTTCTTCAGCTTTATTGATATAGTCGAGTGATGCCTCGCGTGCACCCTCCGGAACAAGAGCAGATGTTCTGTCAACCGGCTGATCAAAAGCCAGGCGGATACGAACCTGTCCGATACGGTTTTTAACGCCGGCACTGTGCTCTTCAAAAGAAAACGATTGTCTTACCAGTGCGCATGGAAAAGCCACTGCGGGACGTATCCCTGTACGGTCTAATTGCCCTTTATCCATATCTATATATTTGAATATATCCAAGCTGGACAGTTGCTCTGTAACGGCTAAAAATAGGGTTTTCATTGTTGTTTTAATTAATGTTTAAATACTATTTTAAAATGCGAGATAAATCTCTTTCTATTTTGTCCTGTATATTTGATAGAAGCTTTGCCGATTTGCCTATAAATGGTCGTTTAGGCATGGTAAAAGCTTTTTTACCGAATATCATGGCTTTTTGCCCAAACTGGTGTACGGCTGCATAGACTTTGTCTGTACCTACAGTTACTTTGCCCGGACTTACGGTATAATCAATAGAATTGCGCAGCTCGTTTGTTTCTCCGGTGAGTATCCTGTCTGTAGCGCGCGTTGGTGAAAATCTGTTTTTGGTAAGAGTTGAAAAACCATACCATGGACTATCCGGTTTTCGGCGTTCCACCTCAGGCCATTTCTCAACAGTTTCATCCGTAAAGCCTTCATTAGTGAAAGAATCCTGAAAGTGATCAACAGCTTCCTTACCAATCACGTGCGGTAGATCCTCGTCACGGTAACGCTTTATTTCATCCATTTTAGCGGCTAATACTCTTTGAAATTCTTCAGGTGTCATATAATATTTTTGAAAAATGTTTGTTTGTATTAAAATGTTGTGTATCTTTGCGACAGGTAGAAATACTTAGCCGTTCTACGGATCGGTGCCTGCAGGGGGAGTCTTTTTGATTCCCTACTGTTTTTTATAGAGTAACCTTATTTTTCCTTTTTCATAAATCCACACCTCCTCAATTTCATGTTTAAAGTTTTTATCATTTATACGATTTATAATACTCCTTCGTATATACCTGTCTGATGCCCCTTTATTGTTGTTGATAATAATTTTTGGACTTTGTGCTGCACCTCTTTTAATCATGTTGGATATTTTTCTCGCACTGAAGGGAGGCGCATAGGATTCATATTCGTAGAAAGAATTATCCACTTTTATGTCAGGACACTTTTGACTGTATTTTGTATTTAATAGATCCCTATATACACTTTGATATTCAATAGATTTATGGTGAAGTTTCGGTGTTATTACGACAGTTTTACCATCGCGTGCAAACTCAACTGATATTGTTAAGATATCTTTATAGTCCGAAGCTTTTTTGTCGACAAAAATATGTGAGAATACCCGCCCACCGTTCTTGAATTTTTTGATTAGCTCGTGCTTTGAAGCTAAATTATCAGCCGTAGTCCTGATTTTTTTAGCTATTTCAACAGGTACCCCCTTCACATACGGATGCTCTTTCATATTTACGATTTCGGCAGTCTTACCCGGATTGTTATCAAACACAGGATCGACAGAAGCGATATCCACAGGAACACCGGTAACATCTTTATCCGTATTTCGGATACCGCACTCGCATCCCCAGTCGAGTGGAGGTGTGTGTGAGTCCCACCACGGGTCATCAATGGGTAAAATGGTGCCGTAATACTCCTTGTGCTCCTCGCGTGGTGTGGCAGCTGTAGAGGGCGTAAATTCAAGATTTGGATAAATATGCTTGACTGCTTTATACTTCTTGAATTTTGCAGCCTGGCGAGCGGATCTAACGGCTGTGTTATACTCGGTTTGCAACCATCTGCGATTATAATCGGCTTTAATGGAGGTACCGAGCACTGCCTTTTTAAAATCATGGAATGAGCGTAAGTTCCCATTCTCATCTAAAAGCTGCGCAGCTATTTCTGTTGTTTGCCGATGGTTTTTAAAAGCGGCAAATACGGCAGCGTTATGTTTGAACTCGGCAATAAATTCCTTGTTTGTTTTTCCGAACTCTACCCCCGCATTTTTAAATTGTGTATCGATGGCTTTCTGGTAAGCGGCATTGCTTATGTTGAAGAGATTTTCTTCAACTATTGGTATGTCACCTCCCTTTTGCCTGAAGATGTTTCGCAGTGCCTTATCGAAGAGCTTGTCGACATTGATACCGGTCGATGCAGTATCGTCAGAGAGTTCAATGCCTGTGTGAATAAAGTCTGTCGATTTCCCGCGCAAATTCAGACTTGCCCGGCTCCACTGTGTCCGGGCGTCTGCGAAAAAATCAGATAACCATTTAAAAATGCCTTTTGTATCGTTCTCATCGGGCAGTACTTCAACGTCTGAAAGTTTCTTTTCCGACTCGTTGCTCTCTTTGGTAGATGTTTCTTTCCCTTTTCCGGCATCATCTTCCTTTTTATCGGATTCTTTCTCTTTCTTTTCCTTTTTACCCTCTCCGGCATTTTTTGCGCGTGGTATTCCTGATATTTCAAAGAAGTAATCCTCATCAACCTCCAGACCTTCGCTGCGCATTTTAAAGCCCATCTCAAGACGGTCTTTTGTTGAAATGGTTTCGCCCTGGTCGGGGAACAGGAAGAACCCGCCGCTGACGTTGTAACCGCGTTTTATCAGAAGAGGTACAAAATAGCGGTTAAGTATGCGCTGCACATATCGGCGGTCCGACTGCGCAATACCCTCTTCGGTATCGGAGTGAACCTCTGCCTGCGAGCGTGACGATCCGTCTACAGTTGTCATTGTTTGCCCCAAAACGGATATTAGTATTTCCTCATCACAGGCTTTTTTAAAACGATCAAACAGATCGGTACTTTTACCACCCACATCATTTACTTCTAATTTTGTGCCTTCAGGAATGGCGGCAATCGGTTTGCCACCTATCATCGAGAGTGCCTCAAACAACATATCGCGCTGCTTTTCGTCGGCACTGTTATACGTACCTACTAAAAACGGCATCCCAAAAATCTCGGCATACTGTGCCCAGTCGCCAAAGCCACCACGTTTATAAATAACATAGGCAGCAGCTTTGAAGATGTATCCAAAATCATTATCACCCCCTGCCTCAAGGATAAACTCATCTTCCGTATAATCATAACCGGAGGTATCTGAAGGTTTTAGCGCAATAAACCTTTTTCTTTCCGATAAGGGTTTTTCAAGATTAGTGATTCTGATATTTTTCCGTGGGAAAGAGAATACACTAAGTTCCGGAGTAAACCCTACCTCAACAACCGATTTACCATATGCGCGCGACAGCGCTATCTCCTTTATAAGATCTTCAAACTCGGGGGTGTCTATCATATCGTCGATGGCTTCCACCGATTCGCCGTTAACCTGGAAGGTAATTTCCGCATTGGTTATTTTGTTGGTGCGGCGTTCAACAGCGGATGAGAGGACAGGATCAAGCATCACGTTGTCCATTAAATCGTAAAGTTTGTTTCTGTTACCCGAACGCGCTGCGTTGTTAAGAGCGGTACGCCATGTACCGATATCGGCAGATTCAACCTTTGCCTGTTGTATGATCAGATTCTTTATCACCGCTCCGGCGGGAAGACTTTGAAGTGTATTTGTTTTCTTTGCCATCTTTGATTAAAATTAAATATGTGATTCCCGGCGCCTGTTTGAGCCGATTGAAAATGGTGTGGTATTGACCGCATTACCTGTTTCGTCTGTTCGCGGGGGGAGGTCGATGTCGAAGTTACCTTTTTGAATGCTCTTTAACTGCGATACGGCATCGTCACGCCTTTTTGCTCTAAGTTCCAAAGAGGTGTTTACGTTGCAGATATTCACAAAATGCCATACGGCAATGTCTTTTACCCAAAGTACTATCAAGTCATTGCGCGCATCGCCCGTTTTGGTAAGCTCAGTATCTATGTCATATCTTCCTGTTAGATATCCCCTGACTTCCGCTATGGCAACATTGACAGCCTTCAGCAGTTTTGACAGATCGCCATCGGCTATTGCCATTGCCTGTTCATTATAAAGATGTGTTGATATTTCTTCCTGTGTTACGTACATAATTATATGATTTTACGGTTTGAAAAATCCGGATGTGTGTTGGCGTGTGTCAGTGTATCGTACAGTACAAGTCTGGAGTACATACCCGTTTCCTGTTTTTTTGAAATAATGCCATAATTTTTCATCCTGGTAATATCTTCTCTTGAAAGTGCGCGGTACCGGTCAAACAAATATACCCGATATCTCTTATTGCTTTCAGCAGCATATCGCTCAGCACGGCGGCATTCACGCCTGAAGTGTTTAAAACTTTGAAGTCGCATCATTTTGCGATATGAGATTTTATATCTCAATCTTTTAATTGCCTTTAATATGGGCTTAAATAGTTTCATCATGTGTGAGGAGTTTAAATTCGTTTGTTGTTTGCGTGTTTTGAAAATGTTTTAAAATCGGAGGGAGCTATCTCATGCATTTTATTATCTAAAATCCAGATTCCACCCTCGATGCAGTCAGGACCATCCGCAGGAGCTGATAACTTCATATCAAAAAGTTTGAACTGTTCTATCAGCCTTTCCATGTGCGGATTGCCTTTTTCCTGTTCGTTGAACACCAGATCTCCATCTCTCCATGGTTTTTCAAGGTTCCCTTCTATGCGAAAAGCTTTTTCCGGCTTTTTTCGTGTGTCTCCCTTGACGCTGATGCGACCTTCCGTTTTTCCTCTGTCCCGGAACTTTGGTTCATAAATCTGTTCATAGTATGGATCCTGCAATGAGTTATTCTCAATGTACCAATAAATCTGAGCCTTATCGGCGGCATAAGTTCGCAGGGAGTAAAACCAGTCAATAAAAGTATCTGTAGATCCCTGATCGAGAAAACCACGATAGATATAGTATTTCCCATCGTTTTTTCCGATGAGCCAAAGTGCCTTAAATGATGTCTTTTTGGATGATTTATCCTTGTTTGAGGTCGAAGGGTCTGCGTATGCGACAACAAAGCGTAATTTTGTCAATGGAGGACACTTGCCCCAGGTTGCTTCTCCCTTGAATATTGATCCCTCCGTTACAGGGTTATTAAAATACTCACCCTGTGCTGCCTTAGTGGATATTTTGGAAAGCACCCGATCGATCATCTCCTCAGTATTTTTCTGTGGCCATGTGCTTTTACCGTCACTGCCTCGAACATTAACAACATCCCAGTTGTCGGCTATTTTGCCGGCTCGAACAACGCAGCAGTCTTTAGCAATGATGTTGCCCAGCATAAGTGTTAACAGCGGTTTGCTGATAGAACGTGTCGGGATAAGTGCTTTTTCCACCCAGTCCCATCGCTTATCGATGATATCCTTATTGCGTGTATCTTCGTCCGTATCAAGGTCAGTAAGGATAATAGAATCCGGTCGCAGAGCCTCATTTTTCTTCCCTCTTGGCGACTGTCCGGCACCGATAGCCACATAGCGAGCACCACATTTGGTGGTGAAGTTTCCCTTCTCCCATGCTCCCCATGTTTTTTGTGGACCGTAATATGCATCAATGCGACTGTTCCCCTCAAAATTCAGCATATATGGCAAAAGCAGATCGCAGGCAGCATCAAAAGAGGAGGACACAAAAATTGTAAATTTCTTTTTGCCCGTCAGATTAAGGTAAAACATGGTCATCATAACCACGGTATCTTTTGCAAGCTCGCGTGCCCACGATATGACCTCGTACCATTCGGCGTTGTCAATAGCTCTTTTGATGAATTTTTTATGGAATGGGGCAAATTCTGCAGTAGCATAGTTAGGAAACATGTATTTCATCCATTCGACCGGATTTTTCTCAAGATATGCACGATGCTTTTCAATATCCGCTTTCGTCTTGTCACTCTCAAGGGCAGTATCCTGGCGCATTGCTTTGAGGAACTCGTCCCATTCCTTAATTGCGATTTTGTCTTTTGCTGATGCCATTACTTAAATTTCAAGATTTTAATAATTTGGCTCTGAATTCTTCCCAGTCTCGAAGAGCCTTATAAGCTTCTGTACTCATAAAAAAGATTTTTAATTAAACATCTATGTTAGCTATCTCAGTAAATCCTTTATAAATGCATCAAACAGTCCGCTCAGCTCTTTTGCCTTATCGGTATCAATTTTTCTCAACCAGTTTAAAAATTTCATGGATACGCTGACCACGTCCGTTATGGATGTTTCTTTTTCCAAGCGTTCCACAACTGCCGCCAGTTTGGCTAATACATCGGCATCCGCACCCGTGGGTATTCCTTTTTGCTCTTCAATGATTTTACTGTTGATAGCAGCTATCTGCTGGTATACGCGACTTAACTGCTCTTCCCTTGTGATTGTAACCGAGGCTTTGAGCGTATCCCATTTTCCATCTTTTGCCCAGCGGCTCATGCTGACCTCCGATACACCTACTTTTTCGGCTATTTCTTTTTGAGACAACTGTGAGTTGCAATAAAAAAATTGAGCGAGTTCCTTTTTTCGTGTGCGTTCCTGTTTGGTTTCTTTTTGTGCCATTATAATATGTTTGATTTTTAGGGCAAAATAACCTGATTGTATCATCAAAATAAAATATATATGACAGTATGTCATAGGTTTTTTGATATGATTTAATTATATGAGAATTTTGTTGTCGAAAGTTCAAATAAAACAATTTTAACACAGGAGAAAAATGGCAAAAACATTTGTACTGCATGATGAGTCCCTTAATACGCAAGGTTTTTGGATGGTAACCGGCGGAGCTGATCTCGAACAGTTTAAAAAGAACCCCATCATGTTATGGAATCATAACCGATCGTGGGCTGACCGGGAAGACACACTACTCCCCATAGGACACTGGGATAATATCCGCGTTGAAAAAGACAGAATACTTGCGGATGCCGTATTTGACAGTGATGACTTTTCTCAAAAAATTGCTCAGAAGGTCGAAGCCGGAACGCTGCGCATGGCATCAGCCGGAGCAATACCTGTGGAAACATCAACAGATACCGGATATATCAAGCAGGGACAGCGATATGAGACCGTTACAAAATGGCGTATGCGCGAGGCTTCCATTGTTGATATAGGAGCTAATAACAACTCATTAGCCCTTTACGATACAGAGGGTAATTTAATAGAACTATCGGATGCTTCAAAGAATCCACTCAAAGAACTAACAATTCAAAACAATAATCACATGAAAGAAGTATTTAATCATTTAAAATTAGCTGACAATGCAACAGCACAGGACGTGCTGGGAGCTATCAAGCCTATCGAAAAGGAAAACATTCAGCTTAAGGCTGACTTGAAAAAGGAGCAGGATGAAAAGAAACTCCTCCAGGATCGTATCGATGCCATAGAGCTGAAAGAAAAACAGGAAAAGCGCGCATCTTTTGACAAAGAACTTGCGGATGCATTTAAAGATGGTCGTCTTTCCGAAAAAGAGGACGGATCTGTAAAAAAAGAAATGATTTCCCTTTATGAGTCTTCCCCAGATGCAACCCTTACCATGATCCGCGCACTTACACCACGCAAGTCCGTGAGTGTAGCCTTAGGAGATAGCAAAGGGGAAAGCGCATGGGAGAAACGCCAAAAGGAGATTGAAGAAAACGCTAAGAAGTAATCAGAAATTTACGTAACAATAAACAATCAATTTATCAAACAATGAAAGCATTAAAATTAATTTTATCGATTTTCACAATGTTGCTATTTAACATTGTAGCAGGCGGTGCAATAGCTGCTGTGACAGGGTTTGCTCCGGCAGCCGTTATCGGTGTGGGCACGGTCTTATCCGTTGTAGGATCATTAACTCCGCTTGCCGGTGTGCTGCCCATGGCAGTTGCTATTACATCGGCATATGCCGGTGAGGTATTGGAGGAATTGCTCGTCAGGGCTACAACAGGCAATCAGCTTGTAGCGGGCGGGCATATAAGGGTACAGCCTAACGTTTCTAAGAAATTCTCCATTCCGCGCCTGAAAGCCGGAAAGATGCTTCAAAAACGCAAAGAGCAGCCCACCGAATCAGACAGTAAGGGAGATTTCACAATAGATGAGAAATATCTTGAGCCAAAAGACGTGATGGCGTTCACAACCTTTAACCCAAGAGTTTTTGAAAGCATATGGAAACCGTTTCAAACAACAGGTGAGCTGGTATTCTCAGAGCTTCCCTCAGAGGTTCAAACAAAGCTGCTCGCAGAACTGGCTAAGGTTGTTGATTTCGAACTGGGCGGTGAGTTTATAAACGGAGTATCGGGCGCGGGCGAAGGAAAGTATTTTGACGGTATTCTAACACGTATAGTGGCAGACAGTGACGTGGTGGTTGTTTCATCACCTGAGGCAATAACACAGGCAAACGTAATAGCCAAGATGAAATTGGTGCGTGAGCGTATTCCTAAGGCTATCAGGAATAATCCTAATCTGAAGCTTTTTATGAGCGTTGAAGATGTGGAAAGTTACGAATATGAACTGACCGACAAACCGCATAAGGGAGCCGATTACACCAATATGAATCCTGAAAGATTTAAGGGTATCAAGATGGTTCCACTGGCAGACTGGCCTAAGGACGTGATTGTAGCCGCTGTAACATCGGCAGGTGTGGATTCAAACTTTTGGGCAGGCGTATCATTGGTTGACGATCAGGATGCCATCAAGATTGATAGACTGACCAATGCCGGTGAGAAGTATTTCTTCAAAATGCTTATGAAAGCTGATACTAATATTGTGTTTGGTGAAGATATTGTGCTTTATGACGGTCGCGCGGAAGCAGCTAAGGCAGGTTCAACAGAACTTCAAACTTTAGTTTTTAGCGCAGGAACTCTCGTACCGGCTTTCAAATCTAATAAGTATTCTTACACAATGGCGGTAGCTAATAATGTTGAATCTACCACGATAACCGGTACTCATAAATACGCAGGTCAGGTAATAAAGGTTGGTTCGGCAACACTTACCAGCGGAACGGCAAGTGCTGCTCGTAACTTGGCGGTTGGTGAAAATATCATCGTTGTGGATGTTACATCGGTCGATGAACGTTCAACAGGTTCTTATCAGGTACTCATAACCAGAGCCGGCGAATAGTAATTTTAAGAAAAGGTATAAGAAAACCCGTGTGTGATGTGAACGGGGATACGATGATGCATTCAGCATCACCCCGTTCACTTAGTTAACAAAAAAAACATACAATGACACGTAAATCAAGAAATATCAATTTAATAGTCGTACACTGTTCGGCAACATCCGTATTGCATGAATACACTCCCGAACAGATGGAGCGTGATCATCGCGAGCGCGGATTCAATTCAGCCGGCTATCACTTCTATGTACGCCGTTCAGGGTACAGGGTACCGCTTCGCCCCCTGCAAATGGCGGGTGCTCATGTAACAGGGTTCAATAAGGAGAGTATAGGTATTTGTTACGAAGGCGGGATTGATGCAAAGGGCAAACCATGTGACACGCGTACCGATCAGCAAAAGGAGGCACTGGTTAATCTGCTCCGTGAGTTGGTAGCCGTATATCCTGATGCTGAAATAGTGGGACATCGTGATCTCTCGCCGGATAAAAACGGAGATGGAGAAATAACACCCGACGAGTGGACAAAGCAGTGTCCGTGTTTTGATGCTAAAAAGGAATATAAGAGTATCTGACAAATAAACAGTAGCGATGGAACAGTACATCAGTCTTATTCTTAATTTGGTCTTGGGCGGCGGTTTTATTACCACGGTAGTTATGCTCAGGGCGCAGAAACGTCAGGGTATGGCAGCCGCACAGAAATCGGAGATTGACAACCTGGAACGTGTTGCCGGTATTTGGCGAAAATCTCTTGAAGAGCGCGAGAAGTTCTTTGAAGAAGAAATGGCATCACTGCGCAGAAAGATCGGCGAAATGGAAGCAACCATAAGAGGTCTGACATCGACCAACAAGCAGATACTTAAAATATTAAAGGATATTAATCATGACAACCTGGAACAAAAAAAAGAAGAGGCAAAAACTCTTGCCAATACTCAGAATTGAGTTACTGATGGTTGCTGTGGTATTGGCGGGATGTAAGAGTACACAACCGCCTGCACTTAGTACATCAACAAATCAAAGCGTGAAGATAATCGAACGTGAAACACTTGTACCTGTTGTCAATCCATCGGACAGTGTAACCTTAACGGCTTTATTGGAATGTGATTCAATGAGTAACATTCTTATCAGGGAGCTTAGTGAGGCGAAATCCGGTAAAATGCTTTCCGATTTTAAATTGATTGGTAATGCGATGAGGTATAAGGTTAAAACCATAAGTGACACGATTTACATTCCCTTCAGGGAAAGAGTAGAGGAAAAGACACTTGACAGTTCCCGGATAGAAAATCACACGATAGAGGTATCAAAGCGTGATTTCTTTTGGTTCTCGGGGTTGGTGCTGTGGGTTGGGCTGGCGGTGATTATATCATATAAAATTATCCGGTTTTACCGGTAGAGAATAAAACTTAGTTATTAACAAGCATATAAAAATTTAAGACATGGCAGAAAAGTATTTAACAGGTCTCGCAAAAATAGAAATAGGAGACATAGCCGTTGATGGGGATGTAGCCACAAGCTTTGCATCCATAGGACAAATATACAAGGATACGGCAAAGTATGAACAGGCGGAAGGAGAAAACATCGAGCACGAAGTGGAAGACGTGGAAGATCCGGTAATCGTTGTTCCTACAAAAGGGCGTACAACACTTGAGTTTGCAGTTATTGATTTTGATCCAGATAATCTTGTCAAAATTCTCGGTGGTACGGCAACAGGTACGGCTCCCGATAAGGTATGGGAAGCTCCTGTATCGGCTTCGATTGTTGAAAAGTCGGTAAAGATTACACCGAAAGCCGGAAAACCGATTACAATTGCAAGAATGTCCTTAAGAGCACGCGTCAGTTACACACTTACAAAAAGTGGTATTGCGCAAGTTATGGTTAGCGGAACAGTACTACAACCGACCAAAGCAGGTGTTAAGCCGATAAAAATAGGTTAAGAAATTTAACGTGATTGCGGACTGCGTTAATGCGGTCCGCATCATTAAAAAACACGGGAATGGATAAACACATTGAACAGGCAGCAGCTCATGCGCTGCTCGACAGGGGCGCAGCATTCCACATACCGGCGCCTTTTTTATTTAGGATATTTGGCAAAAAGAAGCTTCGCATTGTGGTAAAGCAGCTTCGACTGGGAACGCTGGTTTATCTTTCTGAAATACCCGGATGGGACGATGCCGAAGATTTGAATGTAGGTGATGATGCGAAACAGGTAATTGAGCAGATGGGTGCATCTGCGGTAAGTGTAGGATTAAAAGCAATAGAATCAAACAGGCGGGCTGTGGTAAAAGCCGTCAGTGCGTGTCTTTTGAACTCCCGATGGAAAATAAAGTTATTTCGCACCTCGCTTTCACGCTATTTAATGAAGGTGTTGACAGTTGAACAGCTTCAGGAGCTGGTAATGTGGCTTGTGATCTATGGGAGGCTTGAGCCTTTTATGACTATTATCAAATTACTGTCGACGATGAAAGTGACATCGCCGATGAATTTGAGCCAAAAAAAGATAAAGAGGAGTTAACGAGCGAAAGCTCCCATAGCCTCTTCGGACTGATCTGGAGCATACAGAAAGTAACAGGTTGGTCGCACAAATACATACTGTGGGGAGAATCGTGGATGGTTCTGCAAATGAAACTTGCCGATGCGCCCCGTGATGTCAGAAAAAAGAATAATGTAATAGGTCCCGATAGCTGGGATGAGCAAATAAACTTACTTATATGAGTCTCGATCCTGTAAATATTGATTTTATTATCGGCGGAAATGTTGATGAGCAGGCGCCAAAAACAAAAAAGGCACTCGACAGCGTTGCCGATGCCGGTAAGGAGGCTGTAGAGCAAACGCGACAAAGAATCAAGGAGACGAAGTCCAACATTGCTCAGGTCGAAGCCGATTTGAAAAAACTCCAAAAATCATATGACACAGCCGCTCCCGGTAAGCAGCGGAATTACTTTGCCGATGAACTTTCTGCCGCAAAAAAAGCATTAGAGGAAGAAAAAAATATTCTATCTGATCTTGAAAAAAAGGTTGAGTCAACAGCCGCATCACATGCACGCCTTAGAACTCAAATCATGGAATTAAAAGACGGACTTGCAAAGCTTGAAATGCAAGGTAAGCGTGGAACTGAGGAGTACAGGCTTATGGCTGATGAGCTGGGACGTTTGAGTGATCAGATGGGTGATACGAATATGCAGGTTCGTATTCTTGCTGATGATGAAAAGGGCTTCAAGGGAGTTGCATCGGGAGTATCGGGTCTTGCCGGTGCGATGAGTGCCGCCGTTGGAACAGCTGCACTCTTTGGTGCAGAAAATGAAGAATTAACACGTATACAAACACGTTTGCAAGCCGTAATGGCAATTACAATAGGGTTGCAGCAGGTGGCCGAAACACTTAATAAAGACTCTTATTTCTCTGTGGTGTTGCTTGGAAAAGCTAAGCAGTGGTGGACAGGTTTAGTTGCTAAAGCTGCTACAACCCAAACGGGTGAAACGGCTGCCACATCGGCAAATACGGCAGCTAAAAAGGCAAATGCAACTGCAACCGGTGCTGCAGCAGCTGCCGAAGCGGCCAATACGGTTGTGACGGGTGCACAAACAACGGCAGCGGCAACAGGTGCAAAGGCTAACCTGGGGCTTGCCGGCTCCTTCAAGTTGGTGGGCGCCGCAATTGCATCTATCCCCGGCATAGGTTGGTTGATTGGAGGTATTTCTTTACTGGGAGCAGCTTTAATAAGCTTTACAAAAAAGTCTCGCGAAGCAAAAAAAGCACAAAAAGAGTTTTCAGATACACTCTCTGAGGGTGCAAAACAGCCCATATCGGTAATAGAGGAATTATCATCCAAGTATTCGAGACTGGGCGATGATATGCAAAAGAAAGAAAAATTTATTGAGCAGAATAAGAAAGTATTTGAGGATTTGGGTGTTGCAATCAATGGTGTCGCTGATGCGGAGAACCTGCTTATCCGAAATAAAGATAAGTTTATACAGGCACAAATTGCTAAGGCAAAATCAGCTGTATTTACACAACAGGCAACGGAAGAGGTTAAGAATCTTATTGAGGCACAACAAAAGTTAGATAGCGTTTCCAAAATTTACGTAAGTAAAAAAGGTACGTATACAGATGGCTATGGGGTTAAAAGGAAGGGTACTATTTTAGTTAAGAATAGTGAGTGGGAAAGAGCGGAGAAAAATCTTAAAGACTCCGAGGAAAAAATAACTGGATTTCTTGAAAATGCACGGAGAGCGGAGGAGGAGGGCTTGAGTATATTAACAAATGCCGGTATCTCCGCGGTTAAGGGGTATAGCGATGGTACAGTAGGCGCGCTTGAAGATGCAATTGCAAAAAAGAGAGAAAAACTCAAGGAATTATCGAATCCTTCGGAGTATAAGAAACAGCTTGATGAGATTAAC
Source organism: uncultured Paludibacter sp. (assembly GCA_937927845.1). Taxonomy (GTDB): domain Bacteria; phylum Bacteroidota; class Bacteroidia; order Bacteroidales; family Paludibacteraceae; genus Paludibacter. The sequence continues at coordinate 75,064 of CALFXE010000234.1, read as the reverse complement.
ACTCTTCAAAAACAGGTTGACAAGATAACCGGTGGAAATAAAAAGAATAAAAAAGAAGAATACAACGCCGCCAAAGACATTCAGAAGCAGCTCCTGGATATCAACCGTCAAACATCCGATCTCCTGTTTCAGCAGCGTGAGGACAATCTTCAAAAAACACTTTCCGCCATTGACCGTGAAAGGGATGCGGAACTCGACAAAATCAAAGAAAAGGAGCAGGATATAGTAGAGAAATATAATGCCTCAAATAAGGATAAAAAAGGATTTAAAGCGGTCACAACAATTGCCGAGATAGATCCGAAGCTTGCAGAGGAAAGTCAGAACGCAATACAGGAGCTGACGGATGCATTTAATGCAAAACGTAAAAAGACCGAAGAGGATTATCAAAATGACATGAAGCGTCTGGCGCGTGAGGCCGCCGATTCACGTGTTAAAATTGAAAACGATTACGAGGAGCAGATCAAAAAGGCGCGTGAGGCAGGACTTGATGAATATGCCGGGTTACTCGAAAAAGAACGTGACGAAAAAGTTTCGCAGGCAACCTCATCGCTTATCACGGAATCGGAGGCTTACAAACTGGCAACTAACGAAAGACTGCAAATATCCAAAGAGTCTACCGAAAAGCTGATAGACCTAATCAAAAAACGTGTAGAAGCGGAATTGGCAGCCGGCAAAATATCAAAAGAAAAAGCCCGTGAGATTTTAGACAGTATAAATTCGGCAGGCGTAGAACGTGGATATACAAACAACCCTTTTCAAAATCTTATAAACGGGCTTAAGGAGTACAAGGCGGCAAAAGATAAAATAGAGACCGCTCGCTCCACCGGTGCAGGTATTGCGGAGCTGGCAAAGCTTGAAGATGCTGCCAACCTTGCTATGACCACAGCAGCCGCTGCCGCCGGAACGTCTCTTGCCGGTGTGCGTGATATATTGCAAACGGCTGTTGAGGGATTGGATCAGCTGGGGCTGCTAACGGAGGAAGAAAAGAAAACCGCTGATGAAGTAATAGGTATGGTTTCCGGTGCCGCTAACCTTGCGATGGGTATCGCATCGGGTAACCCGGTTCAGATAATTCAGGGATCTATCGAGTTGCTGGTTAATGCTTTTAAACTATTTGATAAAAAATCAAAGGATATCGAAAAAGCACAAAAAAAGCACAAGGCTAATCTGGACGATCTTGCACGATCCTATGAAAAACTTCAACGCTCTGTTGATAAGGCGTTAGGTACTGATGCTTACAAAAAACAGCGTGAACAGATAGCCAGTCTTCAGCAACGGGTTGGGGAGTATTATAAGCTGATTGAGCTTGAGGAGCAAAAGAAAAAGAAAAAACAGGATGCTGCCGCCATAGCTGAATGGAAAGCGCAAATAGATGAGCTAAAAGCTCAAATGGAAGATATTGTTGACAATATAACTGAAAGCATTGCGCAAACATCAGCTAAGGATCTGGCTGAAGAGCTGGCACAGTCGCTCGTTGATGCCTTCTCACGCGGGGAATCGGCAGCCGAAGCAATGGGTGGTGTTATCGACAATGTGCTGAAGCGCGCAGTTATGAATGCTCTCAAACTCAGATATCTTGAAAAACCTCTTCAGAATATAGTCGACATTTTTGCAGATGATATGGAAAGCGGTGGCGGGCTTTCAAAAGCGGAAGCTGACAGGTTTAGACGCTCTGTTGAATCTCTTGGTTTGCAGTATTACAAGGCGTTTGAAGCGGCAAATAATGTACTTGGTGGAATTTTCGCGGGCGATTTGACAGAGGACAAGACAAAAGGTGGTATAAAGGGCGATGTGGCTTCAATGAGTGAGCAAACAGGTAGTGCATTGGTTGGACAGTTAAACGCCATGCGATTGAATGTTGCTACGATACTGTCGCAAAATAAAAATACAGCGGAATCCATGACTCGTATTTTTGCAACCATGGAACGGATAAAGGACAATACCGAATATTGCCGTTTGCTCGAAAGAATAGACAGTAATATACAGTATTTAAAGCAGAATGGAATTGAGGTTAAATAGCTTTTAAATATCAATAAAATGAACGGACTTTGGATAATAGACACAACTGATATTTATCAGACAATGGGAGTTATGCTTTTAAAAGGAAGCTATTTGGATATACTGTCTCCACCTGAGCCTAAAAAACGCTTAGAATACGATTATTCCGATCAAAATGGGATTAGCGCGGACACAACCTCGCCATTGAGATATAACGCAAAACGATTCAAGATAAATATTGCGATAGCTGCTTCATCTCACGCCCAGTTCTGGACGAGGTACAACTCATTTATCACACTGATTGACAAACCCGGCACATTTTCACTTTATATCGCCGATTTGGGTGTTACGGTTAATCTTCTTTATGAAGGTGCAAAATGTGTGTCAAAATCAAGATCGCTCAAAAACGGAACGCCCGTGGCCGTTTATGAAATATCATTATTAGAACCCAATCCTACATCAAGGCAGTATGATTAGTATTTTTAGAAATAGTGAGAAGTTGACAGATGTTGAGCCGCAAGTGTCTTCAACCTATGTTGAGGTGCTTATGGGAGATCACCATGTAACACTTGTATTCGATTTGAATCGATATGAGGAGTTCTCAGTCGGTGATTACATAACATATGGCGGAGTTCAATATACCCTCAACAAATTGCCTTCGGTTAAAAAGCTGTCATCAAAACTTTTTCAATATAATGCGGTCTTTCAGCATCCGAAATATGAGATGCTAAAGGTTATGTATATGCTCTTTGACAATACACCCACTCCGCTGCAGGGAGAATTTTCTTTAACCGGTACCCCCGACACTTTTATAGATTTGTTGATTGAAAATATGAATCGTGTTTCTTCAGGGTGGTCAAAAGGGAGTGTGTTGGATGGTGAATACAAAACACTGTCATTCAGTAATGAAAGCTGCATGGGAGTACTTGAAAAAATAGCTTCCGAGTTTGATACCGAGTTTCATGTAATCAGTAAAACCGTTTATCTTGATAAGATATCAACTCAAAGAGAGCTGACACTTGAATATGGCTCCACCGCATACGATATTGAGAGAACCTCCGTATCATCACAGGACGTTGTAACGCGGCTTTATCCCTTCGGTTCTGATAAAAATATAGCATCATCGTATCGCGAGGGATCTTCACGACTGCTTATACCCGCACCCGATACCTATATTGAATCCGATAACATATCCGCTTATGGTGTCATTGAAAAGGCTAAAACCTTTGATGAGGTATATCCCCGCTTGTCACTTCTTGGCGCCGGCATTGTAACGGGAGTAACCGATAAACTCACTTTTTCGGATTCGGCATTGGATTTTGATGTTAATACACACCTGCTGCCCGGAGTACCCGCAAAAGTTCATTTTCTAACCGGCGAGTGTGCCGGCTACGATTTTGAGATAGAGTCCTATAAACATGCCACGCAGACATTCAAAATAATACTTAATACTCAGGATGAAGATTTTGTGCTGCCAACCGATGTTTTAAAACCTGCACCCACTGATAAGTATGTTCTTTTGGATATTGCAATGCCGCAAGTTTATGTCGATGCCGCACAGGAGGAACTTCTCTCCAAAGCTGAAGAATACCTTGCGGATAATGATACAGCTAAGGTTGATTATCGTGTACGCTTTTCAGAAATATATGCAAAACAGAATGTGCCTGTTATCCAGTGCGCCGATACGGTTAAAGTCTATGATCCCGATTTGGGAGTGAATGAGCATATAAGAATTATAAAACTTCAAAAAGGAATACGTGAAGAATATGTTCTTCAGATTGACCTGTCAAATACAGTTACTCGCACGGTTATTCAGCGTATAGATGGAAATATAAAATCACTCCGTGATGAGGTGATTGTATCGCGTGAGATAAACAAAAAAAGAGGTATAGCCGCCTACCAGCGAACACGTGAACTTAAAGATATGGTGTTTGATCCGGATGGTTATTTTGACCCGGAGAATATCCGCCCCCTTTCCATTGAGACCAGTATGTTATCGGTTGGTGCAAAATCGCAGCAATTTCAACTTAGTTGTCTTTTACAGCCTAATTACAACGGCAACCCACAATCGCTTTACTGGAGTGCCGGAATGCTTGTGCATTTTTCGTTGGATGAAAACAGTGTTCCGCAGTGGATAATAGCATCGGGAAATACAACCGTTACAGGTGCAAATCAAAGTAAAGCACTTTACATTTATGCCCGGTGTTCCAAGACAACAAATACAGGTGATATCCACATGTCAGATGTGGCAATTAAATTTGATTCTGACGCTTCGTATTGGTTCTTTCTGATAGGTATTCTGCATGCTCCACTTGCAGGGGTACGTGGCATATCGCTTACTTACGGACAAACAACCATCAATGGGAGGCTTATCAGAACAGGCGTGATATCTTCCGGCGATGGACTGACTTATTTTGATTTGGATCAGGGAATTATCGGTGGGCGTATATCGTTTGTCAGCACAGGCGGCTCATCCTATGACTTGTCCGAGTGGGCGGGGGAAACAGAGGAGAGGATAGAAGAAATCAACGCCAAACGCTCCCTCCGCATCGACAAATACACTACACCCGGCTACGACACGTACAGAGAAAATGTACCCTACGAAGCAACTTTAGGACTTAAAATATATTACGATGACGAAGACGTAACGGAAACTGTTAATATCGCTCGCTTTGTGTGGACGCGTATTTCGATTAACGAAGCAGGAGACAGCATTTGGAATGCTTATCACGCTCATGCAGGTGCGAGTATTAACATAACAAATGATGATTTGGTTGGTGATACGTCTTTTATCTGTCAGTTTTACAGCGAAGACGGAACACAACTTATATCAGAACAGACTTTTTAAATTAAAAATAATTATTAATAATTAAAAATTACAATCATGGCAATTTTATCACAACAAACATTTACTGTCAGAAGATTGATAGATGGTAAAACATTGAATTTTCTTCTGCAAAGCAATCAGGCTTTGACACAGATTTTTACGCCTGACCCTGCAACGTACACGCCTAATTACACGGCAAGTCCATATTTGGTTATTACTCCATCGCTTTTAATAAGCGGTGAGGCTAACGACCAGATAGCGCAACTCAAACAAGCTCCTACGTGGAAGATAAACGGTAGTACTAATCTTTCCGCTTTCACCGCAACGACTGGCGCATCATCTCCTTACGCATTGACGATAAAGAAAAATATGTCTGACGTTGCACAAATGACAATAACCTGCGAGGCTATCTACGTGCAGCCTGTAACCCTTGTCGAGATGCCTATAACAGCTACTATAACCTTCACCAAGACGAGCAACAACGGTGCTTCGATTATAGCAGTGTGTACAGCTCCGCAAGGCACTATCTTTAAAAACGGTCTTGTATCAACATTGCAGGCAAAATGTGAGCTACATCGTGGCGCTGTTGTCGACACAACTGATGTTACTTATGAGTGGTACAAGCAGGTTTCCGGTACATGGACTAAAATCACATCTGCTAATGCTGGGGGTATAACTAATTACACAACAGGTACGATTACCATACCTGCATCGGCAGTTGTTAATTACGGCTCCTTCCGGTGTGATATTAAAGATACCGACTCAGGCAGTTCGACCAACAATAAGGTAGTAAGCGACTATATTTCATTTGTGGATATGTCAGACCCTTATGAGATTGATGTTGTTTTTCCAACAGGCGATGGCGTAAAGTCAGGTGTTTCAATCAAGATTAAAGTTGAATGTCGTCAGGGTGCAACACGATTGGACAGTACGTTTTTTACGGGTAAGACAATCAAAGTGTATCGTTTCAATGCAGCGGGTGCGCTTGATACAACTTGGGGTACGAGCGGTTATAAAACGCTGGATGCAACACGTGAGCTGACTATTGCAGATGCAGACCTTTTGACAGGTGCGGCTCAAACCTCGTTTGGTGTTCAATTGGAAGGATGATTTAATTGACAATGGACAATGGACAATTAATAATTTTCAATTCTCAATTCTCAATTAAAAAATTATGGCTCTACTCGCTCAAAATACATTCTCGGTAAAAAGGTTACTCAAAGAACCTCTATCCCTTGAGTTTAGCTCTGATACCATAGCTATTCCTGCATCATCTGCAGGAGTAGCTAACCTTACCGATGCTGAATTTTCTGTAAGGGTGTTAAAGGATAGCAAGGAGTTGTTTCCGGTGTTTGACGAGAGTATAGGGGAGAGGAATTTATTAAAACAATCTGAAAATTTAACTTATTCTTATTATCCCGGTGCATGGGCATACACTTTTTTTGCAAATATAGAATATGGTAATGGCATTACTGCTAAAGTTACTCAAAATTGGGTAGGTGCAGGAGCGGGTGCAGTTGGTATTGGTGTATTAACTTATACTGGTAGACCTCTCGACCACTCCAAGCTTAGAAATGGGGCGTTTACAATATCGTTTGATTTCAAATCTAATAGGGCTGTTGATTTTTTCATAGATGTTTACGCATCGCAGGGTTATAGTTTGGTAGATAGAAATGTATTAAAAGGTGCGTCAGGGTGGCAAAGGCTTTGGATGACATTTACTACCAATAATGTTGATTATACTGACTTTTACTTTTATTTGTTTGCATACAACGTTAATATGTACATTAATGACGAGATGTCAATCAGACGCGTAAAACTCGAAAAAGGCACTGTCCCTACAGCTTGGACACCCGCCCCTGAAGAGCTCCTCTCAACCGCTATCATCGCCCCTCACAATTGCACGGCAGTTGTAATAGGTGATAAAATTAAACTAACCACACTAACGCCCGGCAAGGATACAGGCTATGTAGATGTTGAGGTTAGTTATGGTGAGAGCCACAAGGCTAAAAGACGGTTCACGTGGGCGAGGGTAAAAGATGGTGAGTCTGTAGATGATATTGATGTAGGAGGTGATAACCTCGCCGAAAGGTCGCTTCTTACGATTGAGGCTGGCGCAAATAACAATATGTTTGCTCTTATAAAGGGCGACACAAGCTCAACTCCGTTATCGCCCAAATTGCTTAAAAATAATACAGAATATGTATTGCACATCGGTAAATCTGAAAAAATATCAGGCAGTGCAACGGTTTTTACTTTTAAATTATGGGATTTTGTTGCGAATAGTTGGTGGGTGGACACTGATTATCCCTTTACTTCCAACAAAACTATAATTTACTTTAAAACGCCCGCAACAGGAAACTGGTCTGCTATAATCTATGCCGGTAAATCAGGCTCTACAGCAGGCAATAAGGTTAAGTTTTCCGATGTTATGCTGCAAGAGGGCAATAAAGCAACTGCCTTTATCCCGCCCATGCGCTATCTTACCGAAGCTATTGAAAATGACGGCACAACCATTGAGGGTGGGCTTGTACTTGCCAATGTCTTGGGCACAAAAGACGTCACAGGTGAGGTTAAAAGCTATATGAGCGGTCTTCGAAACAACGAGACAGCCTTTGCAGCCGGTGTTCAGAATTTCGGAACTGAACTTGAAACTAAAAATGTGGATATTAGGCATGATGGAAGTGCGAAGATTGGAGTATTTGAAATAGACCCGAATGGTAACATACAAATTCGTGATTTGGATTATTCTTATTTGCTAAGACTTCTTATAAAGCAATCTTTGCTGCCTACATTGTCTGAGCTACTTAACTCAACAGTGTACACAGGTGAACAAAGTTTTTATGGTACATATCAATCATTATATGGTATTCAAGAATATATTTTGACAGGAGCATCAAACTCTTTATATGTACCATATAACAACAGTGAACTTAAAGTTGAATTATCGGTAACTATCAGCGCAGAGTTTATAGGAAATTATGAAGTCGTTATAGTTGTTGAGCGTGAACAGCCCGTTGGCGGTTATTCTACATTTAGTACAATTGCATCTCTTTTCACAACAGACACAGAAGTTTATAATATTAATAAGACTATTTACGGTGTTGCGGCAGGCAATTACAGAATTAAACTGTATGCTAATTATAGTATTTTGGCGTATCTTAATGTTGTCTCTCCTAAGCTATCTTATATCAAAAGCAATGATATAAGAAGAATAGAGATTGGAAGTAACGGCATGATGTTATTTTATAATGTAGGTGGCGTTAAAAACTACCTGCATATGACAGAGGAAGATGGATTGGTAGCCGGCGGCAAAATTGATATACCCGCAGGATTGGGAGGAGCGAATATAAATAACGCAGGAACAGTTTCTAAGAATTGGGGAAAAATAACAAGCGTAGGCAGTGTTTCAAGATCAGGCAATAACTACACAATTACCCATAATATAGGGGATACGGATTACAGCATAATTCTATCGCCGAGTTCTTCCAGCGTTCCGTACTGGTCGAGTAAAAATAATAATACGATAGTGGTAACTTGTGCAGGCGGATTTGATTTTATTTTGATACGCACGAAATAAAAAAAAGGCGGAAACGTCCGCCTTTACTATGTTTAATTTTGATTGTTGGCTTTTAAGGCTCGCCACTCTGCGCCTGTTATAGGTGTAAAAGTGTAGGCATCGTTAAATAATTGGTAACACGCTTCAATGTCTTGCGCCTCGTAAGCATCTCGAATAGCTGTTTCGGCGTTGCGCAGTACTGAATTAGGAATATAGGCGATAGTATCACGTAAATTTGGAGTGTCTAAATTATAGTGAACAAAAATAACATCTATTGCTTCTATCCAATTGCCGAGAAACCCGATTTGTAAGTTGCCGTCCAATGAAATTACATCGGTAGCCCACATCAGCAATTTTGGTGGTTCAGAAATAGTGTCGCGTTGTTCCTTGATAAAGCTGCGCCCCCAAAGTACGCCGGTGCTGTCTAATAAGCTAATTTCGGTGGTCTGTTTTACAATTTCAAGTGCCGACAAATGCAGCGGATTATCGGAGCTAACACGCATTGCAGGGCTTTTCTGCCAACCGTTTACGGCAGGTTTGATGTTGATAGTCGCCATCGGGTCAATTTTGAACTCTTTTGCAACAGGCTCTTTTTCGCATCCTGCAAACAAGAGAGCCGCAAATAAAAAGTAGAATAGATGTTTCATAATGTGTGGAATTAAATGATTAGTAATTAATGACAAAGATAATGAAAAAGTTTAAAATATAGATTGAAATTAAATGCGGTCGGGGAATAAAAAAGCCTCTGCCGCTACCCGGTAAGGCTCTCACCCCGTTACCGGATACTTAGGGTGTACAGGCACCAACGACAGAGGCATAAGCCTTTGCTCGGGTGCCTGTACGCCCTTTTTATTTGTAAATGTGAGAGACTACAAAAATAGGTATTAATTTTTAAAAAAACAGCAAAATGAGTAAATTTAATTACAAAGAGCAGCACGCTATTATTGTGAAATGCAGTAACGAAGCGGAGCAGAGAGAAATTTTCGAGAGGCTTAAACAGCAGGGGTTTAAAGATTTAAAAATTGTAAGTGTATGAAAGTTCAAATCAGACATGAATGCGCAAACTACGACAGTTTTCGCGCAAACAAAGTAAAATCGCTTTTTAATCCTGAGTAAGGGCATATTTTCACACATGTGGCGGACATGCCCATCGAGCAGGATGAGTGGAAAATTGGTTTAATCGTTGGTCCCAGCGGATCCGGTAAAACCAGTATTGGAAGTGAAATTTTCGGTAACGGCATCTATGATTTATATGCGGGATGGGCGGATAATCTGCCCATTGTGGACGCTATTGCACCGGATGGGGATTTGAACTCTGTCACCGGCGCGCTGTCAGCCGTGGGGCTGGGAGATGTTCCGGCATGGCTTCGCCCGTTCAGGGTGCTGAGCAATGGGGAGAAGTTTCGTGCAGGATTGGCGAGATTGGTGGTAGAGCGTCCGGAACGAGTAGTAGTTGATGAGTTTACAAGTGTCATAGACAGGCAAATAGCCAAAGTAGGTGCCGCAGCCTTTGCTAAATCATGGCGAAAAGGAAGTGGACAAATAGTGTTGCTATCATGTCATTACGATATTATCGAATGGTTGCAACCTGATTGGGTGTATGATACGGCGGAGGCGCAGCTCCGAAAGGGGCGCGACTGTCTTTGGCAACGCCCACAGCTCGAACTTCAAATTTATCAGGTCTCAGGAAGTGTATTCCGGCATTTTAAGCCGCATTATTATTTAGATCTTCCGCTCCCTGTAGCCGGGCAGTATTTTGTGGGTGTAATTGATGGAGAACCTGTATGCCATCTTGCCGTTTCACCACTGTTTACTGCTAAGGCATATCGCGCCACTCGATTGGTTGTAATGCCGGAGTGGCAGGGTATAGGAGTCGGCACAAAGTTTCTGAACGCTGTTTGTCAACATCACTTAGATGGGAGCGGACGGTGTGGACGTAAATATCCTGTTTTTTTTCATACGTCACACCCGCAACTGTGTGGAGCGCTACGACACTCGAAGAAATGGATACAGACAGGCGCAAGCCTATATGGAGCAAACAAGGCTAAAAGTGCGGCATCCCTTAGAAGATCGCATGATAAATCAGGAATAAAAGATAGAGCAGCGTCCGGATATGGGGGACATTTTAGAGCCGTACAGGCATTTAAATATGTAGGATAAAGTTTAATTTAAAAATAAAAAGTATGAAGGTAAAAGTTTTGGGCGATAACTACGCCCCGGCTGTCCTATCCGCGCACCAATTGGTGCGCCGGTTAGGACATAAAATTGTCGACAGTGGCGCGGATATAGCCATCGCGCCGCTTTTGACGGAAAAAATAAGTAATGAACAAATCAGTGAACCGCTGTTCGGAACACTGATATTCCATCCATCACCCCTTCCCTACGGACGTGGCGCAAGCGCAATCAGGTGGGCATACCGGCGCAAAGAGCCGATTACCGCCGCTACGTGGTTTTGGGCAAGTGATAAACTTGATGCGGGTGATGTCTGTGAGCAGGAAATAATCAAAATAGATTATTCTCTTCGCCCGCGCGAGTTTTACGAGATACATATTATTCCTGCTATGCTGCGCACGTTGGAAAGATGTTTAACCGGCGTTAAAAAAGGATTTAAACGCCAAGTTCCGCAGGTAAAGGAGTACGCAAGTTATGACAGTCGAATTAAATAAGATATACTGTGGGGATTCTCTCACAGTGTTAAAGTCTTTCCCCCACGAAAGTGTGGGTTGTATTGTTACCTCACCGCCGTACTACGGGCTTCGTAACTACGGAGCAGAAGGGCAGATAGGGTTGGAGAAAAGTCCCGAAAAGTTTATAGAACACCTTACAGAAGTCTTTATGGAGTGCCATCGCGTGTTAAAGCATGACGGTACCATGTGGATTGTTATTGGCGACAGCTATGCAGGAAGTGGTCGGGGAAAAGGTGATATCAACCGAAAAGGTTTACAATCAAAAGCAAGTTTTACAGGAGAATTTGTAAAACCGTACCGTATCGCCACCTGTAAAAATAAAGACCTGATTGGAGTGCCTTGGATGTTGGCTTTCTCCCTACGTGAGAGAGGATGGTATTTACGACAGGATATCATTTGGCACAAGCCTAATCCGATGCCGGAGTCTATAAAAGACAGGTGCACGAAAGCGCACGAATATATATTTTTGTTGTCTAAATCTCCGAAATACTACTTTGACCACACCGCCTTGCAAGAGCCGGCTAAGTATGACGGTCGGAAAGAAAATCAGCGGAAAGCTTCAAAGAAGTATTTACAACCCGACACCGGCGCACCTTTGCAAACCATATCGAAAGGCGGTGAACGGTGGACGGTAGTGGATGGTATTTATATCCGAAATAAGCGCGATGTGTGGTCTGTGCCGACACGAGCATTCAAAGGAGCGCATTTTGCTACTTTTCCGCCCGATTTGATACGCACCTGCATTGCGGCGGGATGTCCACACGGTGGCGTTGTTCTCGATCCATTTATGGGTGCAGGAACTACGGCAGTAGTAGCGCAAGAACTGGGACGAAATTATATTGGGGTAGAACTTAACCCTCAGTACGTGGGAATAGCACAACAGAGGGTGAATGAAAAAAAGGGGCGATAAGCCCCTCTTTTTTGTACAAATCGTTTTTGTTTTTTTGTACAAATTGATTTGGCGATTATATTATCTTTATTTTCTTGCGTTACTCTCTCCCATGTCTTTTCACCAAAAGCTTCTTTTGTATATTGTTCTACTTTGCTCAAATCGATTTCATCCAATAGATATTTTGTGTTTTGATAGTCGTTCTTATATCCTCCATAATCTGAATCATAAGTAGGTCTTTGTTGGTCTGCGTATTCTAATTTATAATTAGCAATTAAACTATTTGCTATATTTAGAATCCATTTTTCTTCCCTGTTTTCATCAATCCAAGAACTTATGGATTCTAAAAGTTCTTTTTCATTTTCTTGCCATAACTCTCTTCCTAAAACTTCAGGAATTTTTCCAAGTAATGCTGCTTCTGTGTAGATAAAGCCTTTATATAATTCATTTTCAATATTCGGTACTAAAAATTGATTAATGTTGCGTATTGCTTTCAAACTTAGCATACTGTAACCCTGCGGAATAGCTATCCAAAGATTTACAAGCGATTTTACTTGCTTATCGTCAAAATTCAGTTTAGTTTTGGCAAATTCTGCAACGGCTTCTTCGTCATCATAGGAAAAACAGATATGCCAAATATCTTCCATATTGAAAGTTATGTTATGCTCCTTGCCTTTTCTATCTTTTCTTTTTTCGGAAGTTTCATATACAAAACTTTCCCAATCACCGCCCAATAAATTCTTCAATCTTCCAGAAATAGAACAACCTGAAATATTGGTTTTATCGGCGTAATTGATAGTGCTCTCAGTAACTTTCTGCTTTTTTGATAATGGTTTGTCTATTTCTTTTTCAATCCATTTGCGAATCTCTTCAAATTTGAAATTGGACTTGGTCAGCAAAAACTTTTCCTTGTATAGTTTTAGTTTCAGTTCTGAAGTTAAATTTTGCCATTCGTCATTGATGGTTTTGCGATATTGGATATTATTGATAAGAGCAAATGCACGAAATTTTTCAAATTCGGGATGACTGATTGGACAACGCGATTTCGCTGGTTCCAATGTACATTTACCAACCAATCCTTTTTGCGAACGAAGTGGACGTTTATAAAAAATACTGCCGTCTTTTCTATCGCTGTAAATTACTTTGAAGAAATCAATATCTGTATTTAATCCATTCTGAAAGTCAAAAATATGTTTAATTTCTTCTTTGTATTGTGAGCGAACTGCCTGATAAATGTTTGCACGGATTCTAATTCCTTCTTTTTCAAGTTGAGCAAAAGCACAACCAGCTGTCGGTAGATTATTCTCATCCATATACGCTTTCAAATCTTTGGATTTCTTTTCTTCTGATTTTTTTAGAGAAATGTTTTCCAAATCAAGGGTAGTATCAGTATTTTCCTTTATAGCATCTTCTTGATCTTTCAACGTTTCGCCCTTGCTACTTTTGAATCCACGCCTTTGAGCAATGTGATATAATGCACGTCCTAACTTGTATCTGTTGATTTCCATTGAAAAATCCAGTTGTGAAGTTGCTAGTTCTGCTCGAAGTTGATACGGACTTGAATAATCAGGCTTTCCATCTCTGTCAAAGTCCAAACGCACCCATTGTTCAAATTTATCTATATCAGCAGGATATTTACGTTTCAAACCGTTTGCTTTATCGTATCGTCTCCAACGATTAAGCTCCCGCATAGTCAAAGGACAATAAATACCCGGCTTATCCAAATCTATTTCAGCATCTTTTTTATTTTTATTGGCAGGGTCTATCAAAATTTTCAGTGTTTCCCATATCCGATATTTTCGAGATTGATAAAGTCGACGGGGAGAACGTTTTTCCCTTCTGTTTGTGGCAAGAGACTTGTAATTGCCTTTACCATCTTTATTAACCGTGGTACTAAAAATAACAGAACCAAAATTACTTAATTGTTCTTCTATTGTATTACCATTGTCTGTATCCCTAACAGCAGCACCGATGGAAGCTGTTCCTAAATCCAAACTAAAAATTTTTGCCATAATATGTTGTTTTTATTTTGTTTGTAAAAACATTTTAATTATCTTTGTCGTCATAATAAAGATACAATTTTTTGTGATACTTTTCACAATAAGGCTATAAGCCGAAGATTTTCTTAATCCCGCGTACTCCGTGGGATTTGTTTTTATCCTACTCCCCATTCCGAGAATTTTTCCTTGCTTTTCGTCGAAGTTTTGTTCCACCAAAGCCCACCCAATCGAGTTAGTTCCCAAGTCTAATCCTAATATCTTTTTCATGTGTTTTATGATATTTAAAATTTGACTGTAAATATATTTAAAACTTTTAACATAAAGAGTGTATATATCAAAAAACTTGTTTATATTTGCACATACATTTTTTGAAACCAAATCACAATAAGGATTATTCCGTTGTGAAAACATTTAGTGCCTCGGCTATCTCCGGGGCTTTTTTATTGACTTCGGCATTGAAGCCACTCCAAATGTTTTCTGTATTTTTCTACTAAATAATCAGAAATTAACCGTGAATACAAGCTAATCATTTGCTTAAACAGCAAAACAATAATAAAAGAATGATTAAAATCTCAACTTTTATTCTTATTTTTACGTACTAAAAAAAGAAAATAATAATTAAATCACACATAAGATATTTATAAATTTAATAACTTAAAAATTGAAAGACATGAAATGGTTAAAGAAAAAACTTACAAGTAGTTCAGGAGCTCCTGTGGTTGACAATCAAAATGTTATGACAGCCGGACCAAGAGGACCAATGCTTTTGCAGGATGTTTGGTTCTTAGAAAAACTTGCACATTTCGACAGAGAGGTAATTCCCGAAAGACGTATGCACGCAAAGGGTTCAGGTGCATTTGGGACTTTCACCGTTACTCACGACATCACAAAATTTACAAAAGCTAAGATCTTTGCAAAAGTAGGAAGTAAGACAGAGTGCTTTGTGCGCTTTTCTACAGTTGCAGGTGAACGTGGTGCTGCTGATGCCGAAAGGGATATCCGTGGATTTGCAATTAAATTCTATACCGAAGAAGGTAATTGGGATTTAGTGGGCAATAATACACCTGTTTTCTTTTTGAAAGATCCTTTGAAATTTCCTGACTTGAACCATGCCGTAAAACGTGATCCTAAAACTAATTTGCGCAGTGCAAAAAATAATTGGGATTTCTGGACGCTCTTGCCGGAAGCTTTACATCAAGTTACTATCACAATGAGCGATAGAGGAATTCCTGCCTCATATCGACATATGCACGGCTATGGTAGTCACACTTTTAGTATGATAAATGCAAAAAATGAAAGAGTTTGGGTTAAATTCCATTTGCATTCACAACAAGGTATAAAAAACCTTACCGATCAGGAAGCGGAAGCTATTGTTGGTAAATGTCGCGAAAGTCATCAACGTGATTTGTTCGATAGCATCGAAAATGGAGATTTTCCAAAATGGACGATGAAAATTCAGGTTATGACAGATGAACAAGCCAAAAATCATAAGCATAATCCGTTTGATCTGACTAAAGTCTGGTCACAAAAGGAATTTCCTCTTATTGAAGTAGGTGTTATGGAGTTGAATAAAAATCCTGAAAATTATTTTGCTGATGTTGAACAAGCTGCTTTTAATCCTGCAAGTATTGTTCCCGGCATTGGTTTTTCTCCCGACAAAATGCTTCAAGGACGATTGTTCTCCTATGGCGATGCGCAGCGTTACCGACTTGGTGTAAATCATCATCTTATTCCTGTAAATCAATCAAAATGTCCTTTCTTGAATATGTTCCATCGCGATGGACAAATGAGAACAGACGGAAATTACGGAGCAACATTAGGCTACGAACCCAACAGTTACGGAGAATGGCAAGAACAAGCTGAATTTAAGGAACCTCCTTTGGAATTAAGCGGTGCTGCCGATCATTGGAATCATAGAGAAGATGATAATGATTATTATTCGCAAGCAGGTGATTTATTCAGACTGATGACTAAAGAACAACAACAAGTATTGTTCGAAAACACTGCAAGAGCAATGGGCGATGCACCTAAAGAAATTAAAATTCGTCATATTGGCAACTGCTTAAAAGCCGATGACAAATATGGAAAAGGTGTTGCTGATGCACTTGGAATATCAATGACTGAGGTTAAATAATTAATAAAATATGGGACACAAAACAATGCTATTAAGTATTCCTGTGATTTTAGGTTCGACTTTATCAGGCTATTCAGAGAAAAAAGTCGAAAGACCTAATGTCATAATTATTCTAACTGACGATATGGGATACTCAGATATAGGTTGTTATGGTGGAGAAATCCCAACCCCAAATATTGATAAACTTGCTAAAAATGGCATCAGATTCAAAAATTTTTACAACACATCAAGAAGTTGTCCGACAAGAGCATCATTAATTACAGGTTTATACCAACACCAAACAGGTATAGGCATGATGACAACAGAAGGTGGAAGTAACTTTGATTTTGGTGTTGACGGATATCGTGGTTATCTTAATAAAAACTGTGTGACCATAGCTGAAGTTCTAAAAGAAGCAGGATATCACACATATATGACAGGTAAATGGCATTTGGGTTCAGACACTTATGATAAACGACCGTTGCAAAGGGGATTTGATAAGTTTTATGGGAGCTATCAGGGAGCTTTTAGTTATTTTGATCCAAAAGGTATTAGATGCTTGATTGATGGAAATGATACAATAAAAGCTCCTGAAGAGTTCTATTCAACAGATACATTTACCGACAAAGCTATTGGATATATAGATGAAAATAAAGGTGATAATCAGCCGTTTTTTTTGTATTTGGCATACAATGCACCACATTGGCCTCTACATGCTAAAGATGAAGATATTCAAAAGTTTGTTGGTAAATATATGAAAGGATGGGATAAGTTGCGTCAGGAACGTTTTGAACGTCAGATTAAAATTGGCTTGTTTGATAAAGGTGTTAAACTGTCACCACGTGACGAACGAGTAAGAGAATGGGCAGAAGTCAGTGATGACCAAAAAGCGTTGAGTGATTATCGTATGGCTGTTTATGCAGCACAGTTATATTGTGTTGATTATAATATAGGTAAACTTGTTGATTATTTACAAAGAACTAAACAGTTAGATAACACCTTGATTATGTTTCTAAGTGATAATGGTGCTTGTGCTGAACCATATCAGGAATTTGGAGGAGGACAGCAATCTGATATAAATAATCCGGAATTGTCAGGAGCAATATCTTATGGTATAGGCTGGGCTAATTTGTCTAATACTCCATTCAGATTGTATAAAAACAATGCAACCGAAGGAGGAATTGCTACACCGTTCATTGCACATTGGCCTACAAAAATTAAATCTCAAAAGAACAGATTTACAGAAGCTTCCGGTCATATTTTAAATATCATGCCTACAATTATTGAAGCAACAGGAGCAAAATATCCTGAAAGTTATAATGGTAATGTTATACAACCTTTAGAAGGATATAGTTTGCTACCGGCATTCTTTACCGGAAAACAAGAGTTTATGGGTTATAGGTTTTTTGAACATTCATACAATTGTGCAGTCATAAAAGGAGATTGGAAAGCAATATCAAGGATCGGTACCGATAAATGGCACTTGTATAATTTGAAGAGTGACAAGACAGAATTGCATGACGTATCAGAACTATATCCGGATGTCTTGAGTGATTTGTCATCGAAATGGAATGATTGGTCAGCCAGATGTAAAGTTGTTCCTAAAGGCAAAAGAACAAAAAATAGCTATGATTGAAAAATTTTAAATTGATAAAAATATCGAATTAGCATTGTTTGTAATGTGTTAAACTTCAGCAACAATATTATTGCTAAAGATGAAATAATAATTCTATTGAAGGATATTGAGAATGAACGTGTAGAACGAAGGGTATCAACAAAAACCCCCTCTTCATTATAATAGTTTGAAGAGGGGGTTTTCTGTACCCAGAGCCGGGATCGAACCGGCATGGAAGTGAATCCACTGGTGTTTGAGACCAGCGCGTCTACCAATTCCGCCATCTGGGCATTATTGCGGCTGCAAAGGTAATAGATTTTTTTATTTTTTCAAGTGTTTGATAAAAATTCTTTACGTTTACCTTCAAAAATATCATATCGGTTATATGAACATTCTAATGCGCCGTTTAACAAGTCTTTTCTGATGGACGATTTTAAGCCTATTTTATCTAATAATTTTCTTTCGGAACTGATTACCCATGCTGTGTTCCCTGCAAAGCGATGTTTTAATGCACTGCCTAAACTTCTATAAATACCAACTAAATCATCAGGATTGAGTCGCTCGCCATAAGGGGGATTGGTAACCATCAAGTACTTTCCATCAGGAATCTCAAAATCATCAATCGACTTTACATACAACTTAATATATTTGCTTAATCCTGCACTTTTTATGTTGTCTGTAGCAATGCTTATAGCTCTACGCGAGATGTCATAGCCATATATCTGATGTTCAAACTCGCGCTCTGCACTATCATCCTGATATATTTCATCGAATAATTGTTTGTCGAAATCTTTCCAATTCTCAAAACCGAATGATGTGCGATAGATACATGGCGGAATATTTAATGCTATTAAAGCTGCTTCAATTAAAAATGTACCCGAACCGCAAAACGGGTCTACAAAATTACTTTCTCCGTTCCAGTCTGCTAATAGCAACATTCCTGCTGCAAGCACTTCACTGATAGGAGCTTCGGTCTGGTTTGCCCTGTAACCGCGCTTGTGTAGCGACTCACCCGAACTGTCAAGTAATATTGTACAATTATTATGTGAAATGTGTACATTAAACCTGAGTTTTGGATTTGTCAAGCTTACAGAAGGACGTTTGTCGTATTTTTCTCTGAACCAATCGACAATACCATCTTTTACACGATAAGAAACAAACTTGGAATGAGTAATCTCCTCTGAATAAACCGTAGAATCTATTGCAAAAGTGGTATGCAAATCCATAAACTTCTCCCAGTTAATTTTCTTAACTTCTTCGTAAACATCATCGGGAGTGACGGCTTTAAAAGATGCTATCGGCATAAGAATTCGTAAGGCTGTGCGCAAATACAAATTAGCCTTGTAAAGCAATGCTTTATCACCTGTAAATTCCACAGCTCTACGCTGTATTTCAATATTATTAGCACCAAGATTTATCAACTCAGTAGCTAATACTTCTTCAAGTCCCTTAAGGGTTTTTGCGATATAACGATGTTGATCCAATGTTGTTTGTGATTTGTGAAGAATGGTCTATAGTCTATAGTCTATAGTCTATAGTCTATAAACTTTTGACCGTTGACCGTTGACTGTTGACTCTTCTTATTTTTTCTGAATTAATTTAGCTCCCGGTTCTACATCATGATCAACCCAGATATTACCACCGATAACAGCTCCATCACCTATGGTTACATTACCTAAGATTGTTGAATTTGAATAGATTATCACATTATTACCAATTTTCGGATGTCTGTCGATACCCTTGATAGGAATGCCATTTTCATCCAACGGAAAACTTCTTGCCCCAAGAGTTACGCCCTGATACATCTTTACATTGTTGCCGATTTTTGCAGTTTCACCTATTACAACGCCTGTACCGTGATCAATCGTGAAATATTCACCAATTGTAGCACCCGGATGAATATCGATACCTGTTTCCGAATGAGCCATTTCAGAAATAATACGAGGAATAAGTGGAACACCAAGTAACAACAATGCATTGGCTATTCTATGACTGCTGATTGCACGAATTCCGGGGTAACAAAAAATCACTTCTCCATAACTTTTTGCAGCAGGATCACCATTATAAGCAGCAATAATATCGGTGTGAAGTTTAGCACGTATTTCAGGAAGCTGATCAATAAAATTATCAGTTATTTCTTCGGAAATACGATCTATCTCAGAACAATGTTGCTCGGCAGAAGAAGCATCAAAACATAATCCGGCTCTTATTTGTCGCTGTAAAAGAAGTTGCAGCTTATCTATATTAACACCAATATGATAAAGCATTGATTTTGTGTTGACTCTGGCATCACCAAAATAACCCGGAAAGAGCACTGAGCGAATCAAATTGACAATTTCACTCAATACATCAACAGACGGCATAGGGTTATTATGCGACTGATTATGACAAACATCACTAATAGTCCCTGTGTCAGCCAGTTTTTTTATTACATCAATTGTTTCTTTAGAGGTCATATTTTTATTTTAATTTATTTTTTTACAAGTCTATGGTGATTAGTGATTAGTAAATAGTAAATAGTAATATAGTAAATCACTAATTACCAATCACTAAACACCAATTACTAAACACCGCCTCAATCGCCTTCCTTACCCTCGCCTCGCCAACTCCATCAACCACAAAATAAGGTTTTCCCAATTTCTCGATTTCTGATTTATACCAATCGAAGAAATAATCTCTATCATGCCCATGTTCTCGTACAGAATCAGGCTCCCAAGGTAAATCCGGTGCGCAGAGCAAATATAAGTCGAAAAAACCGGTTTGCAATCTTTCTTCAACAAATTGTGGTACTTTCTTATAACAGTATTCGAACCATACCTTAGTGATAATCAACTCTGTATCAAAAAACACATAAGGAGCATTAATGTTTTGCTCATATTCAATTTCTTGCTCAATTTGTTTTCTTGCGATATTACAAATATCATCATAATCATATGGTTGTGTCAACTTTTCTACGTATGTTCTTGCATATTCCGGTACCCACGGTGAATTAAAATGCTTCGCAAGCTGTTCTGCTAAGATTGATTTTCCTGTTGATTCCGGACCTACTATCGCAATTCTATACATTATTTATTACTTTTGCCACAAATTATCTTAGAATGCGCAAATTTACGATATTTATTCTTTTAATAGGTAATCTTTTTGTTTTACCTCAATATTTGTCTTCTCAAAATGCTGATATTGATTTGCTGAAGCAGATTAATCATTCGGCAGTGGGACTTAAACCTGTGTCTGTTTTCTTATCTGAAACCGCAATTCCATTAAATTTAGCAGTTCCAATTATTATTGGTGGATATGGATTGATAGATAATAACAAAGACCTTTTAAAAGATGCTTTTTATATTGCGTTTGCCTCAGGTGTAAATCTTGGTCTTACTGAGATTTCAAAAAGAAGTATCAAACGTGAAAGACCGGCTATAACATATCCTTCTGATATTAATCCATATCAAATTAAAACAAGCTTTTCTATGCCATCCGGACATACATCATCTTGTTTTGCAACAGCTACCGCACTTACTTTGAAATATCCGCAATGGTATGTTTATGTTCCTGCTTATGCTTGGGCTACTTCGGTCGGTTTGTCGCGTATGCACTTGGGAGTTCATTATCCTTCGGATGTGTTGGCAGGTGCTGTTTTGGGAGCAGGAAGTGCATATTTGAGCTATAAAGTAAATCAGTGGTTTTGGAAGACATATGATTTAAAAGATAAAAAGATAGTCAGAAAGTAATTAACTTTAATTAACTCGAATTTCATAAATAGTGTTGTAAAACATAGATTAATATATACTGAATCTCCATAAGTTTTCATACATTGCCGCTCGTTTTTTAATAATAAAATTATTGAAGTAATTCAGTAGTTTTTCAATGAGTTTATTAAATAATTTTTTAATTTAGTGTGTATGAAGACATATCAATCAAACGCAATTAAGAACATCTCTATTTTGGGAAGTTCGGGCACTGGGAAAACCACTCTTGTAGAAGCTATGCTTTATGAGAGTGGTGTTATAAAACGTAGAGGTACTGTAGATTCCGGTAATACGGTATCAGATTATTTTCCGGTTGAAAAAGATTATGGTTATTCTGTTTTTTCTACTATTATTCAAACAGAATGGCTCGAAAAGAAATTAAATTTCATCGATTGTCCGGGTTCCGACGACTTTATCGGTGGTGTTGTAACTTCTCTAAATGTGACTGATACTGCCATGCTGCTTATCAATGCTCAATATGGAGTGGAGGTCGGAACTAATAATCATTTCCGTTATACGGAAAAGTTTCACAAGCCTGTGATTTTTGTTGTTAACCAGTTAGACCATGAAAAAGCTGATTTTGATCGTACTTTAGAACAGTTGAAAGAAAATTTTGGCAGTAAAGTAGTTCAAATTCAATATCCTATAAGTGTAGGGACTCAATTTAATGCTGTTATTGATGTCCTGAAAATGAAATTATATAAATACAAGCCTGAAGGTGGTGCACCTGAAATATTAGATATCCCTGCTGATCAGATGGATAAAGCACAAGAATTGCATAATGCTCTTATTGAATCTGCTGCTGAACATGATGAGGAGCTTATGGAGAAATTCTTTGATCAGGGTGTGTTAGACGAAGATGAAATACGCAGAGGAATTACAGCCGGACTTTTGAGTCGTGATATGTTCCCTGTATTTTGTGTTTCTGCACAAAAAGATATGGTTGTTCGTCGCCTTATGGAGTTTCTTGGAAATGTAGTTCCAAATGTAAACTCTACAGCCAAACCGCAAACAAAAAATGGTGAGGAAATAGCTCCTGATGCTTCTGCACCTACAAGTATATATGTTTTTAAAACCAGTGTCGAGCCGCATATCGGAGAAGTTTCATATTTTAAAGTGATGAGTGGAACTTTAAAAGCCGGCGACGATATGGTTAATATCAATAGAAATTCAAAAGAAAGAATAAGTCAGCTTTTCGCTGTTGCCGGACAAATTCGTACGAATGTAGACTTCTTGGTGGCAGGCGATATTGGTGCAACTGTTAAGCTAAAAGACACACGCACAGGTAATACCTTGAATGCTAAGGGCTGTGAGTATGACTTTAAAGATATTAATTTCCCTGCTCCTAAATATAGACGTGCAATAAAAGCAGTTTCAGAATCAGATGAAGAAAAACTGAGTGAAGTCCTGACACGCATGCGCGAAGAAGACCCAACATGGATTGTTGAAATGTCGAAAGAACTAAAACAAACAATAGTACATGGTCAGGGTGAATTTCACTTGCGTACTTTAAAGTGGAGAGTTGAAAATAACGATAAAATTGCCATTGAATTTAAAGAACCAAAAATTCCTTATCGCGAGACAATCACTAAAACATCTCGTGCCGATTATCGTCATAAAAAACAATCAGGCGGTGCCGGACAGTTTGGCGAAGTACATTTAATCGTTGAACCATATTTTGAAGGTACTCCTATACCTGAAATTTATCGCTTTGGCGGACAAGAATACAAAATTTCCGTTCGTGACAAACAAGAAATCCCTCTTGAATGGGGTGGTAAGGTAGTGTTTATCAACTCTATCGTTGGTGGAGCAATTGATGCACGTTTCCTTCCTGCTATTCTTAAAGGTGTTATGGATAGAATGGAGCAAGGTCCGCTAACAGGTTCATATGCTCGTGATGTTCGCGTTATCGTTTATGATGGAAAAATGCACCCGGTAGACTCAAATGAAATATCTTTCCGCTTGGCAGGAAGAAATGCTTTTGCACAAGCATTTAAAGAAGCTGGTCCGAAATTGCTTGAGCCTATATATGATGTTATTGTTCATGCACCATCCGATCGCTTAGGTGATGTAATGAGTGATTTGCAAGGTCGCCGTGCTGTTATCATGGGAATGGAAAGTGAAAAAGGCTTTGAAAAACTTTCCGCTAAAGTTCCTTTGAAAGAATTAAGTAATTATTCTACTTCTTTGAGTTCTCTTACAGGAGGTCGTGCTTCTTTCAGTATGAAGTTTGCAAGTTATGAACTTGTACCGATGGATGTACAGGATAAGTTGTTGAAAGAATACGAGGCTACAAAGAAGGAAGAAGAATAAACATGTTTTTTGCAATTTACAATCAATCTGAAAAAGGCTGCCGATGATGGTAGCCTTTTTTAATTCTAAATAATTCCATTATTTTTGTAAGTTAAAAATAATATTTTACGTTATATGAATCGATTATTTCTGATAGTTATGATGTCCGCAACCATACTTGCAACCTCTTGTAAATCAAATGAAAATACCAATATTATTGGTAAGCAAAATCCAACAATCGTTAATGGAATTCTAACTCCTGACGTCTTATGGGCGTTTGGAAGGGTGGGAGGACTTAGTATCTCTCCCGATAAGTCAAAAATACTTTATACGGTGACATATTACAGCATAGCTGAAAATAAAGGCAATACCGAGATTTTTACAATGAATATTGATGGTTCTGATAAAAAGCAAATTACCCATACATCTACACGTGAGGGTGCAGCAAAATGGATAAATGATGGCAAAAGCATAGCATTTTTATCAAATGAAAGTGGCAGTTATCAGTTATGGATAATGGATGCTAATGGAAATAAACGCAAACAAATTACTAATCGTGAAGGCGGTATTGGAGATTTTCTATTTTCTCCTGATGAATCAAAAATATTGTTTTTTGCAGATGTAAAGGTCAAACCATCCATAGCATATAAATATCCTGATTTACCTCTTGCTACAGGAGTTATAGCCGATGACTTGATGTATAAACATTGGGATGAATGGGTTACTTCTGCTCCTCATCCTTTTATAGCTGATTTTGATGGCAATAATATCAGTAATGAAATAGATATTCTTGAGGGCGAACCGTTTGAAAGTCCGATGAAACCTATGGGCGGTATCGAGCAGTTGACTTGGAGCAGCGATGGCAAAACTATAGCTTACACTTGTCGTAAGAAGACAGGGAAAGAATATGCAATTTCCACTAATTCAGATATTTATTTCTATGAACTTGAAAGTAGAAACACAATAAATATGACAGAAGGAATGCTCGGTTATGATATTAATCCTGTATTTTCTCCTGATGGGAAATGGCTCGCATGGGAAAGTCAGGAGCGTGATGGATATGAATCTGATAAGCATCGTTTGTTTGTGTTGAATATTCAGACAGGCGAAAGGCGGGATTTGTCAATCAATTTTGAACAAAATGCAGAATCTCTTGCTTGGTCGGATGACAGCAAGTCGATTTACTTTGTAAGTGTATGGCATGGTGTGTCTCAAATTTATATGGCTGATATTGAGACAGGTGAAATTAAGAAAATCACATCGGGAGTACATGATTATAATTCTGTTATAACTGCTAAAGATATGTTAGTTGGAGTGAAATGTTCGATGAGTAAGCCTAACGAGATTTATGCAATTAATAAAGGTACAGGAGAAGAAAAGGAATTATCTTACGAAAATAAAGATATTCTTGACCAATTAGAGATGGGCAGAGTAGAAGAGCGATGGATTACGACTACCGACAACAAACATATGCTGACATGGGTTATATATCCACCTCATTTTGACGCTAATAAGAAATATCCGACTATACTTTACTGTCAGGGCGGACCGCAGTCACCTGTAAGTCAGTTTTGGTCGTATCGTTGGAACATGCAAACATTTGCTGCCAATGGTTATATAATAGTTGCACCTAATCGACGAGGTTTGCCGGGCTTTGGTAAAGAATGGAATGAGCAAATCAGCGGTGATTATGGGGGACAGAATATGAAGGACTACTTTTCAGCAATTGATGCTTTATCGAAAGAGCCATTTGTTGATGAGGAAAGATTGGGTTGTATAGGAGCAAGTTATGGTGGTTTTTCAGTGTATTGGCTGGCGGGTCATCACGAAAAGCGATTTAAAGCATTTATTGCACATGCAGGAATTTTTAATCTTGAACAGCAATATCTTGAAACAGAAGAACTTTGGTTTGCCAACTGGGATATGGGCGGTGCTTACTGGGATAAAAAGAATGCAATAGCTCAACGAACATATGAAAATTCACCACATTTATTTATTGAAAAATGGGATACTCCGATATTAGTCACACATGGTGAAAAAGATTATCGTATTCTTGCTTCGCAAGGTATGGCGGCATTCAATGCTGCTGTTATTAGAGGAGTACCTGCTAAACTGTTGGTTTTTCCTGATGAAAATCATTGGATTTCCAAGCCCCAGAATGGTATTTTATGGCAGCGTACATTTGCAGAGTGGCTTGATAAATGGCTGAAATAAACTATTTTGTGTTTTTAACTATTCAAATGCAACATTTATTCATCTTCAATCATCTTTAGAAATGTCAGATAATCGTTTCGACGAGGAACTACTAATTATAGAAGCAGCTAAGAATGGCAATGCTAAGGCTCATAAAGAGATATATGAGCGTTATGCATCTTCTATGATGAGTGTCTGCTGGAGGTATACAGGTGATTTAGAGACTGCTAAAGATTTGTTGCAAGACGGTTTTATCAAGTTATTTGCCAAATTGGATACATATGCAGGAACAGGTGCTTTTGCCGGTTGGGTAAGGCGCGTGTTTGTAACCACCTGTCTTGAATATCTTCGCCAGAAATCAGCTTTGAAAATGAGTAGTTCGATTGATGATTATGCGTATTCGTTGCCTGAAGGGGATATTACGATTGTAGAAAAAATATCGGCTGATGAGTTAATGGCTTTAATTGCCGAACTGCCGGAAATGTCCAAAGCGGTATTTAATCTTTTTGTGATTGATGGGTATTCACATGCAGAAATTGCAGAGATATTAGGCATAACAGAGGTGAATTCCAGAACCTTGTTTTTAAGAGCGCGCAAATCATTACAGAAATCTGTACAAGAATTAGAAAATTATGGACGACAATAGATATATGAATGAACTTGATGACTTTTCTAAGTTGATAAAGCAAAAGCTGGAACATCATGAGATGCCGGTAGATGCCGATTTGTGGAAAGGAATAGAAAAGAAATTAAACACTCCTAAAAGAATTTTCCCAAGATGGACTTATGCTGCTGTAGGAGTTGCTGCCGGATTGGCTTTGCTTATTTCGGTAGGTAACTTTTTTAATACTCACGAGAATATAGTTCCTGTTTCGGAAGAAATAAAACAATATCAGGAGGAAGCTTCTCAAATAGCTGTTATAAATGAAATTAACGAGATTAAGGAAGACATCAGGGAGGAAAGTAAAGTCACATCAGTAAATAAATCGAAATCAGAAGTAAAATCAACAGATAATGAATTAATTATTACTGAAGATAAAGCCATTGCAACCACTGATGTTATTCAAGAAAAAGAAACAACAGGCGAGACCAAGAATGTAGCAATTAATGATTCTGAAACAGTAATTGATAAACCTACAACAAAAGATGTAGCTCAATCATCAGAAACCAAGCAGGTTGACAAGAACAAACTTACAGAACTGCCATCAAATAATCAAACCGACTGGATAGATAATCTGCCAAAAAATAAGAAAGAATCGACATCATTAACAGCAGCTTTAGGTTCAGGAGTGGCAAGTTCATCTGCAACAATGATTCGAAGGTCGAAAGCCTATCGTGGAGAAAGTTTAGTTGATCTTCCGACAAATAGTGCAGTAGTGTTAACGCCTAATGATTTCAAACACAAACAATACCTTCCTCCGGTATCTGTAGGTATAAATGTCAGACTGCCACTTGTGAAAAATCTATCGGTTGAGTCAGGTATAGCATATACATATTTACAGACAAAACTTACTAATGCCTTTACCGGTGATGATTACAGAGCCGAAGTAGATTTACATTATCTTGGTGTACCCGTGAACTTAGTATATTCCTTCTTGAAAGATAAAAGATGGGATATTTACGCATCTGCCGGCGGTATGATTGAAAAAGGATTACGATCTGAGTTTAAGCAATATCAGAATTGGGACAATGTACGTTTGGATATAGATGCTGCAACCAAAGTTGACGGTGTACAGTGGTCGTTAAATGGCACTTTAGGTGTTGGATACTCCCTATTTAAAAATATTTCTTTATTCATTGATCCAAAAATTGCTTATTATTTTGAGAGTGATCAACCTTATAGTATACGTAAGGAATTACCTGTTTTGATAAGTTTAAATACAGGCTTACGAATGTCTTTGTAAATTTTCATTTTAATAAATTACTGCAATGAAAATCTATTTTTATCCCTTTCTGATGTTATTCTCATTGATGATGGCGTCTTGTAGTGATCATTTTTTTGAAGATATAACCTATAAGGTAAATGAGCCTATTTTTATGGATATTGCAGAATTTAGAAATTCTGTCAAAATCAAGCAAGAAACTCATGATATAACAGGATACGGTAAAATCAGTTTTTACAAGAACTATCTTTATATGTCGGAACCCGGCAAAGGTATTTATATAATTAGTAATGTCGATCCTACTGAGCCACATGTAGTTGGTTATATTGAGCTTTTAGGTAATGCCGATATTTCAGTGCGCAATGATGTGCTTTATGCCGATTCATATATTGATTTGGTTTGGTTTGATGTTAGTAATCCTGCACAGCCTACATTAAAAGGCAGATTAGAGAATGTATTTCCGGAAGCTATACCATTTGTTACTAATGGTTTCAGAATAGATTATGATTTGATTAATGATGCAAAGACATCAGATAAGGTAATTGTAGGCTGGAAAGAAGCTGAACGAACAGAATCTCTAAGGCGAAATAATAGTTTTTGGTTATGGAATTGGGGTAATAAAGACGATGTAGATATAATGTACGATGGTACTCTTGAGAATACAGCTGGAAGTGGATCGAACAGTTTGAATGGTTCAATGTCGCGTTTTAGTATATATCAGACTTACTTATATGTAGTTATAAACAATCAAATGCAAGTTTTTGATTTGTCAAAGCCTGACCCTGAGCGTGTAGCAGAAAATTTACCAATTGGGTTTAATGTTGAAACTATATTTAGTTACAAAAATCATATGTTTATGGGAACTCCCACAGGAATGTTGATTTATTCAGTAGAAGACCCTATAAATCCTGTATATAAATCATCAATCACACATGCCTTTGGTTGCGATCCGGTTGTAGTTTCCGATGATATTGCGTATGTTACAGTAAGAGCAGGCAATGAATGTGGTCAAGAAAACAATGAGCTTATAATTATTGATGTATCAGACACATCCAAGCCAAAGGCATTAGTTACATATTCAATGATAGGTCCGAAAGGTTTAGGTATCGACAACAAAACATTGTTTATCTGTGATGATGGATTAAAAATTTTCGATGCTTCAAACGTATATACCATCATGGCAAATCAACTTGCACACTTCAAAGATATGGATGGCTATGACGTAATTCCTTATAATAATCTGCTTATGATGATAGCTGATGATGGCATTCATCAGTATGATTATTCAGATTTGAATGATATACAAGAAGTAGGATTTTTGAGGGTGAAGTAAAGGTGTGAGGCATTGCGTCTTTACGAATATAATGTGCGCATCACAACCTCTTTACCCTGATATTCCTGAATTTCACCTTCGAACCATGTCCTAAAAAGCCTATATGCCCAGATGGATTTAACAGTCCGGGATGGATTTGATTGTCAATTGTTCCGTTTTTTGAGGCTTCTCTAATATTGCCATCAACTATAACTTTACCATTAAGTGTTATTTTGATATTATCTCCATCAGCTATCACCTCTTCATAATTCCATTCCCCAACAGGCTTTAAATGACCTTTGATTGCAGGTATAACACCATACACAGAGCCGTGATATTGCCAGTCGTAGAGATTACTGTAGATTGGTGCATCATCATCTAAGATTTGCAATTCCATGCCCATATAAGCAGCATCTACATCCATCGGAGTACGAATACCCAAACCATTATTAGCTCCCGGAGTCAGCATAAATTCAAATCTGAAAATGAAATTGTCAAACTCTTCTTTTGTGTATAAATTACCGCCAAACCGTTCGGAAGGATATAAAACAATATTACCTTCTTCTGCTACATAATCAGTTGTATTACCTGTCCATTTATGCAAATTTGTTCCATCAAATAAAATTTCAAAACCCTGTTTCTTTTCTTCTTTGGAAAGTACAAATGGATCAGGTTGCGGTATTTCTTTTATATAAATATCTCTGTATGCAACTTTACTTCCATGTGCCTGCAACTCAATCTGCTCAACAGGAAATATAGGTTGATTTCTATCCCAATAATTTTCCATGATAACACTATTGGTAACAAGTTCGCCATTCAGATAAACAGTAACGCGTTCACCTATCATTTTGATATAGAATGTATTCCACAGTCCAACTGGCAAGTCGGCTACTTTCAGCGGCTTACTTTCATTTATTTTGTTGTTATACAATCCACCTGAACCAACCTGCGCACCGACATTTACCCTTGCCGTATCCCATATCTGAACTTGTGGAGTTCCTCTCAAATAAATACCGGCATCAGGTTCATCACCTGAGTATAATTTCCAATCGACATACATCTCAAAATTACCATATTGCTTTTCTGTGCATAGATTATTGCCTTTTCCAGTGAA
This sequence comes from uncultured Paludibacter sp., assembly GCA_937927845.1. Lineage (GTDB taxonomy): Bacteria > Bacteroidota > Bacteroidia > Bacteroidales > Paludibacteraceae > Paludibacter. Next base: position 44,836 of record CALFXE010000234.1, on the reverse strand, counting down.
AGTCAACACACCATCAGCAGGCACCCAGCTTTCAGCAGCTTCTTTATCAGCTTTCTTTTGAGCAGCTTTCAATTCTTTCCTGCTCATTTGTGCCCTTATAATCGGATTACCAACTAATCCTTTCCATCCATTCAAACTTTTCCCATCGAACATGGATACAAACCCTTCTGAATCACAATTTTCATTCAGATATTTTTTAATGGCGTCGCGTTGGTATTTAGCATTCGGATTGTTAATTATTTTCATAACTTTCTTAAGTATACGTGTTGTATTAGTACCCGCATAAGCAGGCTTGTCCAACACAATATTTATCACAGCTTGGCAGGCAGACTCTTTTAATCCATCTTCGTCGAGATAAGGCGATACGAAAAGTAAACTTTGATATGTAGCCGTTCTACCTGCTTCTTCAATAATCTTCTTTTTCTGATTATTGTCTTGCACATATGACATTATTTCTCTTAAAAAAATAGTTTTTACTTCTGCGGTCTTTTCTGATGTTGAGATGCTATCTATGATTGTATTTATAATATCATGTTTTGAGGTGGTGGAAGAATCCGATTTCAACATGTCCAATAAAGTATAAATACTATCAAATTTCGTTGAAGGTGTATTTACATTAGAGGTGGTGTCCATAGATTCATTTCCTTCAATCAACTCAAGTTGTTTAAGGATAAAAGCCTTACTTACAGGATGATCAATAATGTCGAGAGATTTTAAATAAGTATTTATAGTTATCGCCTTTAATTTGTCATCTTTAGCAGCCACAATCGTCCAGCCATTTAAAGCAGACTCGACTAAAGCATTAATCCCTGCTTCGTTAGGATTTAGCATCTTAATTAATTGCATAAGTCCTTCTTCACCAGTTGAAGTCAACTCCTTTATTATCAAGTTATATTCTTTAACTGTTGTTACGGATAGCTGACTTAGTGCATCGGCTATAATGGTTGATGTGGCTCTGTTTTGCGGTTGCTGTGCAGTGGTAGGTTGCACTATCAGTATAGCAAAAATAGTTATAATGAATAATGTTCTTCCGGATATTCTCATGAAGGTAAATAATTAATATTAAAATCGAAAAGCAAAGATAATGAATAATAAGCGTAAGTATCAAAAAAAAATATTATATTTGCGGCTCGAAAAAAATATGTTTTAATAAATAAATAGAAATTTCATGCAAAACAAAGGTATTGTAAGAGTTTTAGCAATTGTGCTAGCTTTGGTGAGTTTGTTTTACCTTTCATTTTCAGTAGTTACCGGCATTTATAACAAAAAAGCAAAGGAGTACGCTGGAGGTGATAAAACTTTAGAGTATCAATATCTTGATTCTCTTTCCAGCGAAAAGGTTTACTTTGGCTACACCCTGAAAGAATGTCGCGAAAAAGAAATTAATTTAGGTCTCGACCTGAAAGGTGGTATGAACGTCACTTTAGAAGTAGCGGTGGTTGATATTTTAAAGGCATTGTCGGGGCACAATAACTCTCCGGAATTTACTCAAGCCCTTCAATTAGCTTCTGAACGCCAAAAAACAAACAGTCAAATTAACTTCTTAGATTTATTTGTTAAAGCTTTTGAAGAAGTTAATCCTCAAGGACAACTCGCCTCCATTTTCAGTACAATGGAGTTGAAGGAAAAAATCACTCTGAAATCATCTAATAATGAGGTAGTGTCTGTTTTAAAGGAAGAAATTAATGGAGCTATCAGTAATTCATTTAATGTTTTGCGTTCTCGTATCGACAGATTTGGGGTTGTTCAGCCTAATATCCAACGTGACAACAATAATGTGGGACGTATTTTAATTGAATTACCCGGTGTAAAAGAGCCGGAACGTGTTAGAAAACTTCTCCAAGGTTCTGCTAATCTTGAATTCTGGGAAACATTTGATTTAACCGAAATTGTTAATAATATTATGGAAGCTGATCGTGTTCTAGCTTCTATGAAGGTTGTCACTGATTCTGCTATTACATCAGAAGTAAAAGAACAAGCAAAAACTGACATTAAGAGTGAACAAGATAGCTTAATTGCAGCATTGAAAAGTCAGGAAGCTAAATTAGATACCCTAAAAGCTCAGGAGCAGTTTAAAAAAGAGCATCCTCTTCTTTCAGTTTTGCAAATACCAGGTATTGAAACAGGTCAATTTAGTAGAGGTCCGGTTATCGGCTATGTACATTATAAAGATACTGCAACAGTTAGCAGTTATTTTGCACAAAGAGCTGTAAAGGAATTAATGCCTGCAAATCTGGGCTTACGTTGGACTGTTAAAGCCATAGATAAAAAAGGTGATGTTTATCAACTTATTGCTATTAAAACGAACCGTGACAATCGTGCCCCTCTTGGTGGTGAAGTTATAACAGATGCTCGTGCCGACTTTAGCGAAACTTCAGCTTATGCAAATGTTTCAATGAGTATGAATAGTGAAGGAGCAAAAACATGGGCACGTATGACTAAGGAGAATATTGGTAAATCAATTGCAATTGCTCTTGATGGATATATTTATTCGTTCCCTACTGTTAATTCGGAAATACCCGGTGGAAACTCTCAGATTACAGGTAACTTTACCGTTGAAGAAGCAAAAGACCTTGCAAATACTCTTAAATCAGGTAAGATGCCTGCACCTGCACGTATTGTTCAGGAAGATGTTGTTGGTCCGTCTTTAGGTCAGGATGCTATTAATAAAGGTCTTGTTTCATTTGTGGTAGCCTTCATTATGGTATTACTCTATATGATGTTCTATTATGGAGTTATACCTGGTTTAATGGCTGATATGGCATTGTTTGCCAACATATTTTTCTTGTTCGGTATTCTCGCTTCTTTCTCGGCAGTTCTAACTTTGCCCGGTATTGCGGGTGTTGTGCTTACTATGGGTATGGCTGTCGATGCTAACGTGATTATTTATGAACGAATACGTGAAGAACTTCGAGCCGGTAAATCACTTAAGCGTTCTATAGAGGATGGATATAAAGGTGCAATTTCTGCAATTATCGATGCTAACTTAACAACGCTTATTACCGGTATTGTGCTTTATGTGTTTGGAACCGGACCAATTAAAGGTTTTGCAAATACTTTAATTATCGGTATCATTACTTCATTTATTACTGCAGTTTTCTTAACAAGATTATTATTGGAGGCATATGCAAACAGGAAAGACGCAAAAGAATTGTCATTTACTACGAACACAACTAAAACATGGTTTCAAAACACTAAATTCAAGTTTATCGACAACAGAAAATATGCGTATATATTTTCTTCTGCTTTGATAATTATAAGTATTATATCTTTTGCAACAAGAGGATTTAGTTTAGGTATCGACTTCAGTGGTGGTAGAAATTATGTTGTTCGTTTTGCAGAACCTGTAAAAACTCAAGATGTTCGCGACTTATTGTCTGATTCTTTCGATGGAGAAACTGTGCAAGTAATAGCTATAGGTTCAGAAAGCCAAGTTAGAATTTCGACTAAATTCAAAATCGATGATCAGTCTGATGCTGTTGAAGATGAAATAACAACTCGTTTGTATGATGGATTACAACCATTGCTTAAAGATGTTTCTAAAGAACAGTTTGTTGAAGATAATGTACTTAGTTCGCAAAAAGTCGGACCTACTATAGCTGACGACATCAAACGTGCTGCAGTATTGGCGGTAATTATTGCAATTGTAGCTATAGGATTATATATATTGTTGCGCTTCCGTAATATCAGTTATTCTTTAGGTGCTGTTACTGGATTGGTTCATAATACTGTAGCTACTTTGGGCATGTTCTCCCTTTTCTACAGTATAATGCCTTTCTCAATGGAAATCGACCAGGCATTTATTGCTGCAATACTTACTGTTGTCGGTTATTCGGTAAACGACACGGTGATTGTATTCGACCGTATTAGAGAGTTTGTCGGATTGTATCCTAAGCGCGAAAGGAAATCAGTAATGAATGATTCTATTAACGCAACATTAAGTCGTACTTTTAATACATCTATGACTACTATTCTTGTGTTACTGATAATCTTTGTTTTCGGTGGCGAAACAATTCGTGGATTTATATTCGCAATATTATTCGGTATTGTGATAGGTACATATTCCTCAATCTTTGTTGCATCTCCTATTTCTTATGAATTCATGAAAAAGAAATTGAAGAAAGATGCTGAAAAGCTAAATAAATAATTACAGTAGTAGATTTTTGATTGATTACTATAAAAGCAAAAGAGACTGTGCATTAAATGCCGGTCTCTTTTTTTGGTAATAATATTAGTAGTTACTCTGTTTTACAAAGTGTTTTTTACAGTTGAAATACAATTCAGTATAAATCTTGTCAGAATGTCAATTGCAATGTGATTATTACCGCCTTGTGGTACTATTATATCAGCAAAACGCTTAGAAGGTTCAATAAATTGTAAATGCATTGGCTTGACAGTCTTTTCGTATCTTTCCATTACTTTGTTTACCGATCTGCCACGCTCAATTATATCACGATTTATTACGCGTATCAACCTGTCATCTGCATCAGCATCAACAAAGACTTTTAGATCTAACATCTTACGTAATTCAGGGCTTGACAGCACAAGTATCCCTTCTACTATAACAACCTTGCAAGGCTTAACAGGAATAGTTTCGTCAGCTCTTGTACATGTTAAATACGAATAAATTGGCTGTTCGATACTCTTACCTGATTTTAACTCTTTCAAATGATGAACTAATAAACTCCACTCTATTGAATCGGGATGGTCGAAATTCATTTCTAATCTTTCTTCTAATGGCTTATCACTATTGTCGCGATAATAAGAGTCTTGAGGGAGAATAGCTACATCATTTTGTGGTACGCTTTCTAAAATTTTTTTTACTACTGTTGATTTTCCTGAGCCTGTTCCGCCCGCAATTCCAATTATAAGCATAAGTGTGTTTTTTGATTGCGAATATAATATATTTTTTTAAAACTTTGTGTTTAACATGTATTTGCTTGGTGTTATATTGATTTTAAGGATGAAACTCGTAGCCGCTATATAAAAATCCGGCTAACTTCAACGTATGGGGAGAATTCTACTGTATGGAAGTATGCACCTCCGCAGGCGTGCCATCCCGACAGTATGGGGGGAGAGGATCATACAGTATGAGGGGAAGGGATCATACAGTATGGGGGGAGAGGATCATACAGCATGAGGGTAAGCACTTCTTAATTATTCTTATTCCTATTACTTTTAGAATAAAAACTCGTAAATTTGCACGTTTTTAATAATTCAGTCAGCAATATAAAATCACTTTTAATGTCAGAATCATCATTGTTAGATAAATTAGAGGCGTTGCAACACAGATTTGATGAGATTTCTACTCTTATTACCGACCCTGCTGTTATCTCAGATCAGAAACGATTTGTCAAGTTGAACAAAGAGTATCATGATTTGCAGGAGATAATCGAGGCTCGTAATGAGTATAAGTTGGTATTGTCACATCTCAATGAAGCAAAAGAAATACTTGAAAGTGAGACTGATGCAGAAATGCGTGAAATGGCACGAATGGAAATACAAGAGCTTGAAGCTAAAGTACCACAACTTGAAGAGGCTATAAAAATGCTATTGATACCGAGCGATCCTGAGGATGATAAAAACTCTATTGTTGAAATCAGAGGTGGTACGGGTGGAGATGAAGCTGCAATTTTTGCGGGTGATTTATTTAAAATGTATGTGCGTTATTGTGAGTCGAAGGGATGGAAGCTTGAAGTTACAAGTGTTTCAGAAGGTACATCAGGAGGATATAAAGAAATTATTTTTACCGTTTCCGGACAAAAAGTGTATGGTACGATGAAATATGAGTCGGGTGTACATAGAGTTCAGCGTGTGCCTCAAACCGAAACTCAAGGACGTGTTCATACATCAGCAGCAACTGTGGCTGTGCTTCCCGAAGCAGAAGAATTTGATGTCGAGCTAAAAGAATCGGATATTCGAGTAGATACATATTGTTCGTCAGGACCTGGAGGACAATCGGTAAACACCACATATTCAGCAATCAGGTTAACACATATGCCAACCGGTATAATTGTACAGTGCCAGGACGAGAAATCTCAGCATAAAAATAAAGCCAAAGCAATGAGTGAGTTACGCTCGAGGATATATGCTATTGAACATCAGAAGTACTTAGATGAGATTGGCTCGAAACGTAAAACTATGGTTTCGACAGGTGACAGGTCGGCTAAAATTCGTACTTATAATTATCCACAAGGACGAGTAACCGATCATAGAATAAATTATACGATATATAATCTGTCATCATTTATGAATGGTGAGATACAAGGGTTAATCGATCAGTTAATAATAGCTGAAAATGCTGAGAGACTGAAAGAAAGTGAATTATGATAATTAGAAAAAAGAGTTAAAATGAATAAGCAACAATTATTTGACAATATTAAACGTAAGGGTTCGTTTTTGTGTGTTGGTTTGGATACTGATATAAATAAGATTCCGAAATTTATTGCGGAGGATGAGAAAGATAGCATTTTTCAGTTTAATAAGGCTATTATCGATGCTACTGCGGATTTATGTGTTGCCTATAAACCAAATCTTGCTTTTTATGAAAGTATGGGTATTGAAGGTTGGGATGCTTTAGATCGAACAGTAGATTATTTGCGCTCTTACTACCCTGATCAGTTTATTATAGCAGATGCCAAAAGAGGTGATATAGGTAATACTTCCTCTATGTATGCCAAAGCATTTTTTAAGAATATGAACTTTGATGCTGTAACGGTTGCTCCGTACATGGGTGAAGATTCAGTTGTGCCATTTTTAGGTTATCATGATAAATGGGTTATCCTGCTTGCATTAACTTCTAATAAAGGAGCGTATGATTTTCAGTTTACCAAGGACGCAGAAACAAATGAGAAAATATTCGAAAGAGTACTTAATATCTCACAAAAATGGGGAACATCGGATAATATGATGTATGTTGTTGGTGCCACACAAGCTGAAATGTTGTCAGAAGTGAGGAAAATAGTTCCTGAGCATTTTTTATTAGTACCTGGTGTTGGTGCACAAGGAGGTAGTTTGCAGGAAGTTGCCAAGTATGGATTGAACTCACATTGTGGGTTGCTTGTTAATTCGTCGCGACAGATAATTTATGCATCATCAGGATTGGATTTTGCTTTACAGGCAAGAGTTGAAGCTCATAATATTCAGCAAGAAATGGAGAGTATATTGAGAGAAGCAGGATTGCTTTGATTCGTTTTGCAATGTATTCTTTAACGACTGATGTACTTTACAAAATGGTTTCAAGATTAGGTTTAAATACAATCATATTATTTCTGAAGTTTGATACAAAAGTACTGATTTATTTTTAAGATACCGATTATATGTCTCACCTAAGTTAGATTTTTTTGCTTTATACGCTATTCTAATTCCTAATATTATCTAATAATACTCCTTAAATCATTCAGAAACATTCAATGTTCGACTTACTCCACAACTACATGCTCAAGCAGTAATGCGTTCTTCGGAACTTGGAATATCTCTTAATGCATTCATTAAAAGTATTATTAAAAAGGCAATGCTTTAATGAGTATTTAATATCAATAATTAAAGCTAGAAGGGAAATGCTGCAAGTAACACAAGAGACCTTAGCAGAATTATCGGGCGTTGGATTAAGAACTTTGAAGCAATTCGAAAGCGGAAAAGGAAATCCTACTCTTATGACATTGCAAAAGATATGCGATGTACTTGGATTAGAAATATGTTTAAAGCTAAAGGACATTACAGCTAACAAATGAGAAAAGCAAAAGTGTTATTCAAGGATCAGGAAGCTGGTGTTATAACGCAGCACGATGATGGTTCGTTTACATTTAATTATCTTGATACATGGTTGTCGGATACGAACAAACCTGCAATCAGTCTGACTTTACCTAAGAGTGAACATCCATTTCATTCTAAATTTTTATTTCCTTTCTTTTTCAATATGCTACCTGAAGGGTCGAATAAACATGTAGTATGTAAGCTGAACAAAATTGATAATGAAGATTATTTTGGGTTACTGATGACAACTGCAAAAACTGATAGTATAGGTGCTGTGAGAATTATAAAAATCTAAACATTATGAACTTGTCAGAAATTAAATATTGTCCAGGTACATTAGCATATGGTTTTAGTACTTACAGTAGGACTTGCCTTAAAAACGTATTTACCAACTTATAAATTAGAAGCTCTGAAACTTTTTAAATTACTTGTTTTTAATTATCTCTTTTCAAATGGAGATGCCCACTTAAAGAACTTCTCAATAATTGAAACACCAATGGGTGATTATAGATTAAGTCCTGCATATGATTTATTAAATAGTCATATTCATGTTAATGATAAACCTTTTGCATTGCATGACGGCTTATTACCGCAAAGCTTAGCTAAAGGTAAAATATACAGTCAATTTGCTGTACTTGCTGAGACTGTAGGGATTAGTTCGAAAAACTTCCGTAAAATTATGGATGATATGTTGTCGAATTCAATTAAAGTTGAGAATATGATAAGTGCATCTTTTCTGAATGAAACTACTAAGCGCAATTATCTTCAATCATATCAAAAACGTTTGAAACGATTAATCATAAATTAGTGTAATTAGAAAAAGACAACAATCTATATAAAAAATGTATATATTTGCAAATTCATAAAAACTCGTTTTATTAACTATTAATTTTCGTATCAATGGCAAGACCAACTATCATTGAGTTTCTCAACAAAAATGTTGAAAAATTTGCGGATAATACATTCCTTTGGGAAAAAACCAACTCTAAATTTGTTCCTACTACTTACTTAGAAACCAAACAGCAATCGCACATCATTGCTGCCGGATTAATTTCTATTGGTGTGAAGTCTGGTGATAAAATTTCTCTTCTATCGGAAGGTAGGAATGCTTGGATTACTTCAGAATTGGGAATCTTACATGCTGCGGCAGTTAATGTACCTCTTTCTATAAAATTAGAGGAAAGTAATGATTTGATATTCAGAATTCAACATTCAGAAAGTACTGTGATAATGGTTTCAGGTGGACAGCTAAAGAAAATCCGACTTATTATCGACCGATTACCTGATGTTAAAAAAGTTGTAGTTCTTGATGAGCAAAATGAATATGCCGAAAAGGAAATTTCGCTTACCGAACTAATTAAGGAGGGTGCAAAACTACTTGAACAGCAGCCTGATATAGTTGATAAAACAGCTTCGTTGGTTAAGCCTGATGATGTTGCAACGATAAGCTATACATCCGGAACTACAGCCGATCCTAAAGGTGTTCTTCTCACACATCGAAATTATACAGCAAATGTAGAACAGGCTCTTACTCTGATGAATATCCCTACAACTTACAAAACTTTGATAATTCTGCCTCTCGATCATTGCTTTGCTCATGTTGCAGGTTTTTATAGTTTTATGGCTTCAGGTGCAAGTGTTGGTACTGTTCAGGTGGGTAAAACCGGCATGGAGACTTTAAAGAATATCCCGATTAATATTCAGGAACTTAAACCTAATTTATTGTTGAGTGTTCCTGCTTTGGCAAAAAATTTCAAGAAGAATATCGAAACGAGTATTCGCACAAAAGGTCCGCTTGTTACATGGCTTTTCAAAACAGCTCTTAAAATGTCGTATAGCTATAATAAAGAAGGATATAATAAGGGAAAAGGTTTGCAAGCTCTTAAAAAGCCTGTGTTGTGGTTGTTCGATAAAATAATATTTTCTAAAGTGCGCGAAGGACTTGGCGGTAATTTAGATTTCTTTATCGGTGGAGGAGCTTTGTTAGATATTGATTTACAGCGATTTTATTATGCAATCGGTATTCCGATGTTTCAGGGTTACGGTTTGAGTGAGGCTACTCCCATTATTTCATCAAATGGTTTAAAACGTCATAAACTTGGTTCTTCAGGAGTGTTGGTGAAGCCTATGGAATTGAAAATATGTGATGCCGATGGCAAAGAACTTCCTTTAGGTGAAAAAGGTGAAATTGTTATTAAAGGCGAGAATGTAATGGCAGGCTATTACAAGAATGAAAAAGCTACTGCCGAAACCGTTCGTGACGGATGGCTTTACACCGGAGATATGGGATATATGGATAAGGATGATTTCTTGTATGTTGTAGGCAGATTTAAGAGTTTGCTTATTTCAAGTGATGGCGAAAAGTATAGTCCCGAAGGTATAGAAGAATCTTTGGTTGAAAATTCAAGATATATAGAGCAGGTTTTGTTACATAACAATCAAAATCCGTATACAACAGCATTGGTTGTGCCTAATAAAGAAGCACTTAAAAAATATGTACATCATAAGCAACCTGAGCTTGAGTGGAACAGTTTAGAAGCTAAAAAAATAGCATTGGATAAACTTTTCCGTGAAATAAATGAGTACCGAAAAGGAGGAAAATTTGAAGGTATGTTCCCCGAAAGATGGTTGCCATCATCAATTGCTGTTATAGGCGAACCTTTTACCGAGCAAAACGGCTTGGTTAACAGTACAATGAAGATTATTCGCGGAAAAGTGGAAGAACGCTATGCTGATAGAATTGAACTGTTATATACTAACGGAGGAAAAGAAATCTTCCATGAAGCAAATCTTGAAGCATTAGCTTGATGTATCTTTTGAGTTCTCTTGCTGATGTATTTTTCTATATTCGGCAGGGGAGCAACCCATAAATTTCTTAAATACCCGTGATATATTTTTACTGTCGCAAAAACCGGCTTCTAAAGCTAAATCCAAAAGTGTCCTGTCGGTTGTGATTAGTAGCATGGCAAAATATTCTACTCTGCAATTTAAAATGAATTGATAGATAGAAATGCCCATCTCGTTTTTAAACTTAATCTCTAAGTTCCTTCGTGATAAAGGGACGATTTTAGTAAATGATTCGATTGAAATATCATCAGTAAAGTTGTTTTCTATATATGTAACAACATCAGATATATACTGATTGCTAATATTATATTTCTCGGTTGATTGTCGGAGCTCTATACGAGTAGGATTTATGATGATATTAAAAGGGTCTGTCCTTTTCTTTTCAATCAATAGATGTATTAATCTGCCTGCTTCATACCCACCTTTTTCTACATCTAACACTATTGATGATATTGGTGGGTCTGATAAATTACACAGCAGCTCGTCGTTATCAACACCAAGTAACGAAATATCTTCAGGAATTTTGATATTGTTGAGTTTACATGTTTCAGCAATTTGTAATGCAAAACTATCGTCACAAGCAAATAATGCAATAGGCTTAGGTAAGGAAATAAGCCAGTCTTCAAGCTCAATGCGACTTTGCCCCCATTGTTCATCGCTTAAATTCTCACTTTCGAAATAATAGTAATTACCGCCAATACGTTCAATTTCAAGTCTATAACCTTCTGCTCTTTCTAATGACCAAATAACACCTTTGTTCCCATAGAAGGCAAAGTTTCTGTAACGTTTCTTTGCAAAAAACTGTGCGGCTAACTTGCCTGTACCTTTATAATCCCCTGTTAGATTTGAATAATATGAGCTGCGTTGCTTTAAATTTTGAAGAATAACCGGAATTTGTAACTCTTGCAATAAATTTGTACCCTCATGATCCCATTGTGCTATAATTGCATCAGCTTCCCAGTTTTTAGCCCATTGCACAATACCTTCTTTTCCGTATAAAGTTTTATAATATGCAGGAAGTCGGTAGAAAATTCATGAACCATGTTCTTTGGAATAACGCACTAAACCTTTTAAAAGCTTTCTGCTAAATTCGCTTGAGTGATCAATGATAAGTAAAATTTTGTACATCCGCGTTTGTTTGTAATGATAATAAAACTTCTACAAATATATACAATTGTTTTATTTTTTGTACCTTTGCAGCCGAATTCTCAACTAAAAAAAGATGAAGCGTATTCAAATTATTAATGGACCAAATCTGAATCTGTTAGGGAAAAGAGAGCCTTCAGTATATGGTAATCTTAGCTTTGAGGCTTATTTAGAAGAACTTAAAAAAAACTTTCCAGGCGTAGAATTGTTCTATTTTCAGTCGAATGTAGAAGGAGAATTAGTGAACAAGCTACATGAGGTTGGATTTGAGTACGATGGTATTGTCATTAATGCAGGTGCATATACTCATACGTCTATTGCCATTGCTGATGCAATCCGTTCAATTACCACTCCTGTTGTTGAGGTGCATATTTCAAATGTTTTTAAGCGTGAATCATACCGCCATCATTCATATCTGTCGGAAGCATGTAAAGGATGTATTGTGGGGTTCGGACTTGATTCTTATCGTTTAGCTATCGAATCTTTTTTATAATTATTTAAATGTCAAAAGCAACAAAAATTGTAGCCACCATAAGCGATAAACGCTGTGATGTGGATTTTATACGTGAATTGTATAATGAAGGGATGAATGTGGTTAGAATGAATTCTGCCCATTTAGATCGTGAGGGATTTCTGAAAATCATAAATAATGTTAGAGCTGTAAGTAATCATATCGCTTTGTTAATGGACACCAAAGGTCCGGAAGTTAGAACTACAGTTGCTGAAAATGATAATATCGAAATTAAAACCGGTGATATTATTAAAATTAAAGGTGATCCTGAAGGTGTTTCCAAAGCAGGTGAAATATATGTAAATTACCCATACTTTGTTCGAGATTTACATGTGGGTGATGAAATATTGATTGATGATGGTGAGATAGACTTGAAAGTTGAGTCGAAATCTGATGGTTTTTTATATTGTAAAGCTCAAAATGAAGGAAATCTCGGCAGTCGTAAAAGTGTTAATGTACCGGGAGTTCGTATAAATCTTCCTTCACTTACTACCCGAGATAAAACAAATATACTTTTTGCCATTGAGCAGAATATTGATTTTATTGCTCATTCTTTTGTGAGAAACAAGCAGGATGTAATTGATATTCAGCAAATTCTTGATGAGCATGAAAGTCCGATTAAGATTATTTCAAAGATTGAAAATCAGGAGGGCGTTGATAATATTGATGAAATACTTAATGTTACATACGGAGTAATGATTGCGCGTGGAGATTTGGGTATAGAAGTAGCACAGGAGAAGATACCTGGTATACAACGTAAGCTGATTAAAAAATGTGTACAAGCTAAGAAACCTGTGATCGTTGCTACTCAGATGTTGCACTCTATGATTAAAAATCCTCGTCCGACTCGTGCGGAAGTAACTGATGTAGCAAATGCAATTTATTATCGTACTGATGCTCTGATGCTTAGTGGTGAGACCGCTTATGGCAAATATCCTGTTGAGGCAGTGCGCACTATGGCTACGATAGCTAAAGAGGCTGAGAAAACTAAAATGGCAGAAAATGACATCCCAATCAAAATCAGCACTTATGATGTAACTTCTTTCTTGTGTAATGCTGCTGTGGAAACAAGTAATAAATTATCTACAAAAGCTATTATCACTGATACTTATAGTGGAAGAACAGCGCGTTTTCTGGCTGCTTATAGAGGTACGGTTCCTGTGATGGCAATATGCTATCACGAACGTTCAACTCGCGAATTAGCTCTTTCATATGGAGTTATACCTATCTATCAGGAGGGAAAAGGTAATACACAGCAGTATTTTATTGAGGCACTTCAACATTTACTTAAATGGGGTTGGATCGAGAAAGATAAAATGGTGTGTTATCTGAGCGGTAGCTTTGGTGAAGGCTTTGGCACTACTTTCCTCGAGGTTAATAATGTAAATAAAATTCTTGAGTCAAGAGAGAAATATCTTCTTCCGAATTTTTGAAAAAAGCTTTATGCTCTAACAGCTCGCCATCCGGTATACTGCAATTGCAGAGGAGTTTCCTCACTGCTCGCTATCAGACCGACTGCAACTGCACGGGAGTTCCTTCACTTCGCTACGCTCGTTCAGGATGACACGCTCGCTTGCGGACAGTGTAAACCGCCACTCTAAATGTCCCTGTAACATTATCCTTTTTGCAGTGGCGGCGCAGGAAGCCTTGCACCGGTCGTGCGTTTTTACTGTTGCGCTTTACAATGCCGAACGACCGGTTACCTCCGCCCGCAAGCGAGCGTGTCATCCCGATGGAGCGACTTGGCGAAGCCAAAGGAGCGACTGAGGGACCTCCCGTGCAATTGTAGTTAGATGGATAGCGAGCTGTCAGGGAATTTCAGAGCAAAAAGAGAGGTGTTAATACCTCTTTTTGTTTATTAACTGTTTTTAAATTATAAAGCTTAAACTATTTAGATGCGTTATAGTCTATAGAGCTTGATGTTTTTATTTTTAGGTATAATATGAATAGGATTTTTGTTGTAATATTTATGGTGGTTTGCTCCATCAACGCTTTCTCTCTGCAAACTATAAAAGGTAAAATTGTAGATAGTAAAACTTCCCAACCTCTCGACTTTGTTAATGTTGCCTTACATAAAGGAAATGAAACCGCACCGGCTACAGGGGTAGTGTCTGATGAAAAAGGTCAGTTTGAATTACCTAAGGTTCCTAATGGTAATTATACTTTAAAAATTAGTTTTATCGGCTATAACACTATTGAAATACCATTGAAAGTTAGTGATAAAGAGCTGAATATGGGGATGATAAAGTTGATAGAAGATAGCAAAACTCTTTCAGAAGTTGAGGTCGTGGCTCAAGGTTCGCAAATGCGCTTCGAGATAGATAAGAAAGTCTTTTCTGTCGATCAGAATATAGCGTCTTCAGGAGGTTCTGCTACTGAAGTCCTTCAGAATATACCTTCAATAGATGTTGATAATGAGGGTAATATATCTTTAAGGAATAGTTCTAATGTTGAAGTTTGGATAAATGGTAAACCATCAGGTCTTACAGCCGAAAATAGGGCACAGATTCTTCAACAAATGCCTGCTGAAAGTATTGAGTCTATTGAAGTTATGACTAATCCTTCTGCTAAATTTAATCCCGAAGGTACATCAGGTATTATTAATTTAGTTATGAAGAAAAACAGAAAAGGCGGATATTATGGAAGTGCGTCTCTTGGCGGTATGTGGGCACAAAATGCAGTTCCCGGATATACAGCAAGTGTTAATTACAACTATAACAGCGGACGTTTCGATGCATATATAAATCTTGGCTATCGTGCTATGAATTTTGCCGGCGGTGGATGGTCGGATCGATATTCGCTGGATGCCAATAAAGATACTTTGATGTTACTGCATCAGGAGAATTCGAGACTGTTTGGTTATAATGCTTTATTCACGCGTGCCGGTATTGATTATCGGTTGAGCGACAAGCATTCAATTGGTCTGTCGGGCTTTGGTATGACGGGTGCGAGTCGTGGTTCGACAAATACTGATTATGATATTGAAAATTACCAAAATTCATTGTTATCGAAAAATTATAATAGATATAATCTGAATACAGGTAACAGGCCGGGGATGAATATTTCTCTTGATTATAAATGGGAAATTGATAAGAAAGGCTCAAATTTAATGTCCAGCTTATCGTATTCTAACCACAAACGTTCCGGTAGTGATTCTTATCTGCAAAGGGAAAATCTACTTGCCGATACTACTTCCAATATATTACAGGATTATCAGGGACAAAATGAGGAATGGCAATTTAAGTTGGATTACACTCAAAAATTTTCTGAAACCGACCGACTTGAAGCCGGTTGGCAAAGCACTATTCAGGAGCGTTTCGGACCAAATTCTGCAACTGATTTGATGAATAATCAACCTATGTATGCTTATTACAATGAGTTTCAAGATGATGAGAATATTCATGCTGCTTATGTAACTTATGGTAACAGGATTAAAAACTTGAGTTTGCAAGGTGGACTGCGTGCTGAATATTTTGAGAGAAATCCTGTTAATACAATCATGGATAATACCGGAAATAAGATTACCACTCCATACGGTCGTAAGGGGGAAATTCAATTATTCCCAAGCTTTTTTGCTTCTTATTCTCTACCTAAAGACAATGAAATACAGTTTAATGCGAGCCGTAGGGTTAACCGTCCTCGTGGTCGACAGATTAATCCTTTCCGCGATTATTCCGATTCTACCAATATCTCTTATGGTAACTTAGCTCTTACTCCTGAATATTCTACTGCTATGGAGCTTAACTATTTGAAGACATGGGGAAAGGGAAACCAAGCTTTATCTTCAACTTTGTATCATCGATTTACAGATGATGTTATTCAGCGTGTAAGTTTTATGAATAATTCTGTAATGGAAAGCACGTATATGAATGTTGCAAAATCGGCTAATACAGGTTTCGAATTGGTGATGAAGAATAATCTGTTTAAGATATTAAATCTTACTTCATCGGTAAATATGTATTACAGTAAACTGTACGAGTCGACATATACAAGTCCGTATGATGCATCCAAAATTGTTACAATTCCTGAAAATGAAAACTTTAGTTGGAGTGCAAGGTTGATTGGCAATGTTATGATTGGGAAGAATACATCAGGGCAAGTCACAGGCTATTATTCGGCACCTCGTGTAATTGCTCAGGGTAGTGAAACAGCTTCATATGCTGTAGATTTAGGCTTGCGCCAGAATTTGTTCGACAGAAAACTTAGTCTGAATTTTTCAGTGCGTGACATATTTAATACTCGAAAAAGAAGCTCTGTAACTTGGGGTGACGGTTTCTACCAACGTTCCGAAAATTATTTCTCAGGTAGAATGATTGGCTTAACCGCTACTTATAACTTTGGTAATATGAAACCTAAAAAATCAAATGTTCAAAGGAACGATAATAATGGCGGTGAAAATATGGGCTTTGGAGAGGATTAAAAATGTTAATAATCGTTTTATAAATTAAAATTATTTACATATATTTGTAGCCTGATGAATTGATAAAAACTTTTCTTCTAAAAGATAGTGCTATGAATATTAACCGCTTGACTTTCTTATTGTTGATTGCTGTGTTCTTGATAATCACAGCATGTAAACCTGACATTGATGAGCCAGTCATTAAACCACCTGAAACAGAAGATCCTGATACGACTGACCCACCTATAGATGATTCACCTCTCGTGAATATCACGTCTGTTCAATTTCATGCTGATAAAGATGCAAAACTAATTCAAATCAATACTTCTACTGATTGGAGCATTGCTGCAAGCGATTCGTGGATTCAATGTACTGCGACTTCGGGCAAAGGTAAAACTGCTATTCTCATTGGTGTTTCTGAAAACTTGGGAGTTAAACGAAATGGAAGTTTGACCGTAACTTCCGGCACAAAACAACATACAGTTGCTATTACACAAAATGCTGCTTCCAAAATAGAGTTTACTATTGATGATGTTAAATTTACGATGATTTTGGTTGAAGCGGGTAGTTTTACTCGCTCTGAATACGGTAGTTATTATTCACATGAAGTTGAATTAGATGGTTTTTATATTGCTGAAACTGAAGTAACAAATGCTTTGTGGAAAGCAGTTACAGATGCATTACCTTATGATACTATGTCGAACGACATCAAGAATAATCCTATTTTTACTGAATTAAACTTGCCTGTAAGTCATATTGCTTATGCTGATATTACGGAAATTTTCCTACCGAAATTAAATCAAAAACTCAATCAATATTTCCGTATGACAACCGAAGCAGAATGGGAGTGGGCTGCTATGGGTGGTAAGTATTCTAAAAGATACAAATATGCAGGAGGGAATGATATTGATGAAGTTGCTTGGACTTATTCCAATGCTTATGGTAAGAAAAATCAAGTGAAAACGCTGAAGGCTAACGAACTTGGACTCTATGATATGAGTGGAAATCTTAGCGAGTGGTGTAGCGATTGGTACGATAGTTATCCAAGTCAGGGTGTGAAAAACCCAACTGGTCCTACTGATGGCACTTTAAGGGTTATGCGTGGAGGTAATTATTATAGCAGTGGATTGTTTTTTGATAATACCGAATGTCTCCTTAATTACAGATATTACTTAGTGCCCTCTTGTTATGAGGTAGCTTTCCCTGGAACTGAATACGAACGTGTAACTTATCGATGCGAAACTGTAGGCTTCAGAATTGCTCTACCAACCAACCACTAATTACTAATCACTAATCACCAATTACAAAAAACATGAAAACTCCTATTCACATAATCCTTTTCCTCTCTCTGGCAATGTTGAGCTTCTCTCAGACTTACGTCAGAATGCGCATGCCTCAGCAATCAGAAAGGGCTTTAGAGGTAATAACGCTATTTTCAGAAGATTTGCCCGTAGGTATTCCGGTTGTACTTGGCGTTATTGGTTTTGATATCAGTGGAGGTGATGAACAGTACACACTCGAATGGTTGCAAAATGACTCTCTACTTGCGGTTGGTGATATTGCCGTAATTACTCCTAAAGAAGGTAAGACTTATTCGTTGAAAGTCTCAGATAATTCCGGATGTTATGCCCAAGAGTTTTTTACCATCAGTTCAAAAGCAAAAGTTAAGTCTGCTTATTTTGATGGTTTAGTTGATATTTATCCAACTGTAATATCCAATGAACTGTCAGTTATAGTCAAAGGTTTTTTACCATTAGATACTCGTATCAGGATTTTTTCAACAGAAGGGAAGTTGTGTTTAGATCAACAGTTAGTTAACAGTTTTGTTGCCGGTATCAATTGGAATTCAGGAGTTTATTATGTTGTTATAACTGCTGATGAACTTCATCAGGTTACTAAAATTATCGTTAAAAAATAAATGATTATGAAGCGATTATTCTCTTTTCTGATATTCATACTGTTGTCGATGATGGTGATGAGTGTTTATGCGACAACTATTCCGAATGCTGTCATGCAAATGGCAAAGACTTATTTTGCTGATGCTCAAAAGACTGATCGCTTGAAAATTCCTACTCAGAAAAATGAGATAGAAACAGTGTATCAATCTGATGATACTATTCAAAATAAAGTGTTTGCATTGCAACAACCTAATAATGGTTTTGTAGTCATTACAGATATAAATAATGATGTTCAGATTATTGGCTATTCTCAACATCAATCTTTACAGAAAGATAATCTTCCTGATTCGTTCAAATCATTAATGAAGTATTTGGAGCGACAAGCTCATTCCGAAAATAAATCTGTAACAGAGGTATTTGCAGCCACACCAGTGGTTTCTCCTATGCTCGATCAGGCAAATATTCATCTCAATCAGTTTTCGCATGAGGAGTTTGGTGGTTGTCCTTCCGGTTGCGTTGCTACAGCTTTGGTTCAGATTATGGCTTACTACAAATACCCGCAATCCGGATATGGTTCGCATTGTTACAATACCAAGTATTATGGTGAACATTGTGCTGATTTTCAGAATACTATATATAATTGGAATAATCCTTCTACGGATGATTTCATAAAGCTAAGCAAACATGTGGGGGTTGCTACTGAAATGGATTATTGTGGTGATGATAGTGGGTATCAGACCGGAAGTGTTCCCGGCATTCGCGATTATATTGATAAATTTTGTCTTTATTTTAAATACCATAGTGTTCAACAATACACTCCACTTGTTGAATATCTTTATTTAGAGTTGAATGAAGGTCGTCCGGTATATATAACTTTACCGGGTAGTCCGGGACATGCTTTGGTTGCAGATGGTTACGATAGCAATGGTTTTGTGCATTTGAATTTTGGTTGGGGCGGAATGAGCGATGGTTATTATCAATTGAATATTGGCGGTTTTTTGGAATATTCGGGTCTGTATTCTAATATGTTGGATGTTGCATTTTTATCAGACAAATCTATTCCTGTAAATGCAAGTGATTCATTGAGTCTGATTGCTCTTAACCAAGTGATTTACACCAAATGGGATACTCAAAAGCCTGTTGCACAATGGTCGGGCGTGAAGCTTGCTGGCGGTAGGGTAGTCGAACTTGATTTGACGGGTGGACGACATCTTGAAGGTGAAATTCCTGAAGCAATTGGCAATCTTACTCAATTACATAAATTGGAAATGGCAGGTAATATTACAGGTGATTTTCCTGCATCAATTTATAATTTGACTCAACTCAGAACGCTTGTGGTAAGCAGTTATCAAAATCAGTTAAATACTCCGCTATCGCCTAAAATTGGTCAATTAACTCAGCTGAAGGAGTTGGAAATTACCCGTTGCTGGAGTGGACAAATTCCTGATGAAATTGGTAATCTCACGAAACTTCAAACGATAAAACTTTGGGCTAATACTTTAAGCGGAAATATCCCAAGTTCGATTACGAATCTGCAACAGCTTTATACGCTTTATCTTCCTGAAAATGGTTTGAGTGGCACTATTACAGATGAAATTTCGCAACTGCCAAATCTGACAAGTATCAATCTATCAAAAAATAGTTTTAGCGGCTCTATCCCTGAAAATCTTGGTAGTTTGAAAAAACTGCAATCACTTGATCTTGCTGCTAATCAATTGGAAGGTAATCTACCTGAATCGTTTTCAAATCTCACCAAATTAACCGAGCTTGATGTGTCTGAAAATCAGCTTTCAGGAGCGGTAACACCGATTTTCGATAGTATGAATGATTTAAGAAGCCTTGCTCTCAATAATAATCAGTTTACTCAAATCCCTGATAATATTGGAAATTTATCAAGCTTGAAAACCATCTATTTACATCATAATTTGCTTGAAAATCTGTCTGAAACCATCGGTCAGCTAACCGAATTAAGTGCATTGGATTTGAGCTATAATGATCTGACGGATTTACCTATATCCATAGCCCGATTGGGAAAATTGAGGGAGTTGGTGTTGAAGCATAATAAAATCACTCAATTTCCTATGGCTTTAATCAATTTATCAGGATTGGAGCGTTTAGATTTGAGTTATAACGAGCTGACTTCTGTGCCAGAAGTTCTGCGCTTGATAACGCCTGCTTTCTTGTATCTCCAACATAATGATATGAGTGGCACTATTCCCGAAGAGATTTTAAAAAGGAAATATTCTCATTTTATGATAGAGGGGAATCGCTTTATTTATAAAGACATTCCTCGTTCCGATAGCATTTTGAATCCTGTGGGCGACCAACAAACTGTGGCTGTTACTGCTGATAAAATCGGTGTTATACCCAATGATACCATGCATATCAATGCAAAGAAGATCATTCAAAATACCAGTCCGGGTGATATTTATAGCTGGTATGCTTTCGATGCTACTGATGCAGAAAAGCGTGGTAAATTATTGATGACTGATTCAGTTTTGACGATTATAGGTACGCCCGAAACATATAAGAAACGGTTTTATTGCGTGATTACGAATGAAGATATGCCGACTTATCTCTATAATGGATATGCTCAGTTTAACAGTTTAAATTCATTAAGTACCGATACTTTTTCTCTCAGGCAATGGACTGAACAGGAATATTTGAATGAGAAATATCAAACCCATGTGCATCAATCTGAATCGTTGAAGCAAACAGATATATCGGATAGATTTGTGCATTTGGTTTCACCTTGGAAAGTGAGAGGCAGTAAGCTTTGGCAAGCATCGAGCGATAATCAGAATTGGCATGATTTATCCATGGGAATGAGTCAAACTGATTTGAAGAACAACCTTGTTTCGATGGATGAAAATGAGTTGGTGCTATTTCCAAAAACAGCCGCATGGTATCGCAGTGCTTTGCTTGAAACGCAATGTGTACCTCGTTATAGCGACACAATTAAGGTAGTTCCTTTTGGAGAAATTATTTGCGATACTATTGTTGATGTAAGCACTACCGACCAAGCTATTGCTTTGGATAGTATCGAGGTGATTATTCCGGCAGGTTTGGTAGATGGAAATGTGCGTATGTCAATTATTCAATCTGATAAATTTACGATAATGCCTGATTCGGTGCTTGAACATGGTCCCATTTATGAGGTGCATTTAGATTGTGGTAGCAATTTCGATAAGCCATTGATAGTGAAGTTTAAGCTGTCCGATTTCGACCCGATGAAGATTGAGAATTATCGTCCGGCTTATTTCGATGAGCTTTTGCAAGAATGGGTTTTCTATGATAATTCAAGCATTAATTTCGAGGATAGTACCATGACTTTCATCACCGATCATCTTACAAAATTATCCAGATTTAACTTGGTGCATCCTGGTTATACCCATATTTTCACCAATGAAAAAGTGAATGTAATTTACAATAATCAAGCGGCTTACATGAATGTTATCGATATTTTATATCACCCTAAAGCTGCTAAAAATCCCAATCCGTGGTACGATACTAATGTTGATCCTGACAATAATGGAGCTCCTTATTTAGTGCAGGATGTAGCGTATTACATGAAGGAAATTATCAATAGTTTCACTGCTAAGGGTTTGAAACATCCATCTTTGCGATTCAATGTGTACTTGAAAAATTTGGGTAGTGCTGCCGGACAAACCGATGCCGGTACTTATTTGGCAGGTAGAGGATATATTTATTTAGATCCTGATTTTTCTACAAGTATGAAAGAAGATATCAAGGGGAAACGTGAATATATGAAATCGGTACTGGCACATGAATATATGCACTTTACGCAGGACTATTATATGACCGTTATGCTCTCCAACTATTTCTGGATGGAAGCTACAGCACCTTTAGCAGACCGCATTGTATGGACTACAGAAGAACAATTAGCAACTCCTGAACCAGAGCAATTATTGTCAGAAGCTTTACAAACAATTTCCTCCGAAAGTTCCATTTTTGATGTATTATCCCGACCATGGTATAATAGCTGGAATGTGCCTATCGTATCAAAATTGGTAAGCGGCTCTAAATCTGCTGAAATGAATTTAGCAAGTCTGTTTTTGCATTATATGCGCTCTTATCGTCCTGGTGCTAAGCTCGATCCTGTGGAGTTATTGAAGCAAACACCTTATACCAAAACATGGGTAGGTTATTTGGATAGCTTCATCAAACAAAACCTAAGTGATGGAAATACGGATGTTAATATTGGTACGGAATACGATAATTATGTGCGATTTTTATATGGTGGTAGTTCCGATAAATTTAATGTTTTTTACAAGACTAATGACGAAAATGCTGATCATTTGCAATATCTGAAAGCAAACTATAAATCATTTATCAATAAACATATCCGATTAGAGCCTAATCAAACAAAAACAACCGAAGAAGTGAAGTTTTCAATGGGGAATCTATCCTCCCAAATGGTTCAGATTTTCAATATGAATAGTTATCAGAAGATGTTGGTTCAATACTATAGAAAATCGAAACCAGAGAATGTTTCTGTGTATGTTGGGAAATATAATCTTGCGAACAAAATACTTGAATGGACGGATGTAAGCAAGAAGGATACGATTACGTTTGTTACAGGCTTTTACAATCCTTCAAGCCCTGAAGACAATGAATACATGAGTTATCTTTTGTTTGTAAATAAAAGTTCGGGTGATATTCTGAATACTTCTTTTGCAGATGAAATGGAATGTATGCCTTTACCTGATTTACAGTATTTTGATGGATTGTTGTTTGCTCGAAAAGGCACGGCAACGCCTTTAGCTATACATTCTATTGAAGAATCTGTCGATCTTCAGACATTATTCGGCTCAGGGTCAAGCGACATGGCTCCGTCAGTTTACAGAGTCTTTGCTTTGTCGTTCAATTCAACAATGTCGCTAAATCAAACAATTACAGATTCTACCATAGTAGCACATGCACAGTCGGAAATTATCAACCAGCATTTTGTTTATAATTTCATCAAAGGGACTCTTACCATTACACATTCCATGCGTTTACACAATACGGGAATTGATTTTGAGGAAGATTTTTCGGGTAGCTTTACTAATGTGTGGTTTAAGTCGAACGGCATGAATAAATGGACGGCAAACAGATATTCAAGTAATACCGACAATAGTGCAGAAACGCAAAGTAGCATCAAGAACATGTACTATAAATTCAAATCAATACGTCCGTATATAGATTCAGACGGTACACCTAAAACCGATGAAATAGTGCGCACATATACAAAAACGCAATATCCTTATGGAGATATTGCGCTTTATTGGGCTTTTTATTAGTTGCGGAGGCTCGACTCGAACGAACGACCTTTGGGTTATGAGCCCAACGAGCTACCACTGCTCCACTCCGCGATATTGGACTGCAAAGATAATACAATATGCTCGAATTTCCAAATTTTTTATTGAAATTTTATCGCTATGTATTAACTTGCTGATTGTCAGCGGAAAGTCAGGGATTCGAACCCTGGGTGCCCGCAAGAGCACAACGGTTTTCGAGACCGCCCCGATCGACCACTCCGGCAACTTTCCTGTAAGTCGATGCAAAAATATACATTTTTTAGATAATATCTATAACCTAAAGCCAAATCTTATGTCAGCAAAATGAAATTTTATTCGTTGAGGATCACCTAACTTTGGATAAGAAGTGTAACTGTATTGTAATTTAACGAAATAGCTCAACTTTGAGTTTGTCTTGAAATTCAGCCCAAAATCAAATTCAGTCTGATGACCAAATACAGAGCCTTCAGTATCTGCAATTCTTAGATTGTTGAGTAGCAGACCATAACCAACAAAAGGAATAACTTGCTTGTTGCGACTCAATTCATGTCTTACCGTCCAGCCATAATTCAACATTGATATTTGTTTTGATGTATTATCACCTGCCGGTAAAATGGTGTAACCTATCGGCACTGAAATAAAAGATGCGTTTTTGGAACCGTCCAATCCTCCGAGTTGCCAAGCATAATCCAATAATGCACCATATCCGTGCATATTATTCATTACAATATTATCAGAATGATAAAATAAGTTGCGATACCCCATCTCCAAACTGTATTGATTAGGAGCTTTCTTTAGTGTCTGTGAGTTTATAATGAATATTGGGCTTATAACTAAAATGAATAATAATAATATATGTTTTGTTTTCATACTTAAATAATTTGTTAATGTGAATAATGTGCTAATCCCGATAAATCGGGACAAGTAATGCCAATGTGTTAATATGTGGTTTGTATTGAAACCTTGTAAGTAATTGGCTCAACAAAGGTATAACAATAATTCAGAATCATTGTTTAAAATACGACTTTTCCTATTGAACCGTCTTCGGTTGGTAGTAATTGATAAATATGCTCAGGATTTAATCCGTCTTCTTTTCTATGAGATACGAATATTATTGCAATTTTCTTAGCTTGGGATATTGACTGAATCAATGATACAAATAATCTTGCGTTGTTATCATCTAATCCTGCTGTAGGCTCGTCAAGTATTAATAATGGCGGCTGTTTTACAAGTGCTCTTACAACTAAAATTATTCTTTGCTGACCGGATGTTAATTCCTGAAATCTCTTATTTTTATATTCAACACCCAGATTTTTTATCCATTCCCTCGCTATTTCCTGTTGCCATCCTGTGGGTTTAGTGTACAGACCTAATGAGTCGAAGAAACCTGATATTATCATGTCTTCAACCGTATCGTTTCGTTTAAATAATTGCGTCATCTTGGGATAGAAATAACCGATTTTTTCTTTAATATCCCAAACTGATTCTCCTGTACCTTTCTTTCTTCCAAAGAGATAAATATCTTGACCGAAAGCTTTGGGGTTATCACCTATTATCATCGATAGCATAGTGCTTTTGCCCGAACCAATCGCACCACGTAATTCCCAATATTCACCCGGTCGGATTTGCCATTTGATATTGTTTAATACTTGTTTTGTACCATAACTTACATTTACATCTCGCAATTCAACCAATGGATCATAAATGGGAATCTTTGAAAATACCTTAGGAAAGGATATATTATGAAATGTATAGTCATCTGTAATTATTTCGATAAAGCTCTTATAATCAAATGCTTCAACTATATTTAAATCATTGTCTATTTCAATGATTTGATCTAAATAAGGCAGTATATCATTGCGGCGACTGAATAATTGTATATATCTGCAACTTGAGTTGTGACTTTCAAAAAGAGTGTACAAAGAATCTAATGTCTGAACATCTACATTGCTTTGCATGTCGTCTAAAATTATGTAATCAGGTTTTTGCTCGCATATATATTGTGCTAAAGCTTTGCGTTGCTGACCGCTTGACATGCTTTCCAAAGTCTTGTTGGCTTTGGTGTTTATGATAATCTTATCATGTTTGTATTCATCTTCAATCATTTTATCTATGGTAATTGAAGAATATACTTCGCCGTGCTGATTGGACAAATCTATATGTTGCCGCAATAGATTTTCATTGCAAATAGCATTAATCAGTTTCTTTTTGCTGATGGAGTTTGTGCAGTAGATACCTATATGTTTCATTTTCGATTATCTAAAGCTGCCTATTTCTTAAACTACTGTAGTCCAGCTGTATAGATCTGGTTCGTCACCATATTGAATTCCTTGTAGCTTGTGGAATAATTTATCACAAATGGGACCAGGCTTACCGTCTTTCGAAAACACATATGATATTTTGGTGTCGAAATCATCTATCCTTTCAATCGGACTGATAACTGCGGCGGTTCCACATGCACCGGCTTCTTCAAATGTGGCTAATTCTTCTACAGGAATAGAACGTTGCTCGACTGTCAACCCCATTTCTTTGGCAAGCACCATCAAGCTTTTATTTGTAATGGACGGTAGAATCGATGTTGATTTTGGTGTAACGTAAGTGTTGTTTTTTATTCCGAAAAAATTGGCAGCTCCACATTCGTCAATGTATTTTTTTTCTCTTGCATCAAGATAAAAAATATTTGAATAACCTAATGAGTGCGCATGCTGACCGGCAACTAAACTTGCTGCATAATTTCCACCAACTTTGTATTTGCCTGTACCAAGCGGAGCTGAACGGTCGTACTGACGCATAATCACAAAAGGTGTTGTGGCAAAGCCTCCTTTGAAATACGGACCAACCGGTGACACTAAAACTATAAATAGATAATCTTTTGCAGGATTTACACCTAATTGCGGACTAATTCCAAAAAGAAAAGGACGAATATAAAGAGATGCACCTGAACCGTAGGGAGGAACAAAACGTTCGTTTAATTTAACTGCTTTGATAACAGCTTCTTGAAATTTTTCTAAAGGTAAAGTCTCCATGAGGATACCTTCGCAAGATGATTGCATACGCTTGGCATTTTCATCCATTCTAAATATACGGATTTTCCCGTCTTTACCTTTGAATGCCTTTAAACCTTCAAAAACTTCCTGTCCGTAATGAAGGCAAGTAGCAGCCATATGCATATTTATGTATTCATCTTCGTGAACTTCCAACTCGCCCCATTTACCATCAGTAAATGTGCAACGAACGTTGAAATCTGTTTTCATATACCCGAAACCGATATTACTCCAATCTATCTCTTTCATTTTCTTGTGCTTTTTCGAAATTTTTGTGCAAATATACAGATTATTCGTTATTTATTTGAATTTTTTAACATCAAAATTGACTCATTTCCCATATTCATCAGTAAATCAAGAATACTTAGATTTGGTATAAATCCAAACTTGTTCTGAAAGACCTGATAATACGGAATTATGTTCTTATTTATCATTTCATTTTTTGGATGAATTCTCATTCTGACATCATTTATTGTTTCAGGATACTCTTTTGAAAATTCATTTGTTAATTGAATGATAGGCTGAATATCAATTAATTCAATCATTTTTTGCTGAATTGCATGGTTGAAATCCCAAAGGAATGTCCATTTTTTATCGAAAAACTCTCTTAATTCATCCTCGTAATATTCGAAAAACGGACTGGAATTATATGCAGATGTAATAGCTTTCCAATGTTGTTCGTTCCATCTACCATGATACGCAATTCGTACATCTTTGATGGTAGTTTTACCTTTTTCGTACTTTTCAATCGGAATTGATAAATCCATCTTTCCGTTTGCGGTAGCTATAGTACATCGGTTTCTATAACTCTGTTTTACATAGCTTTCATGTTGTTCGAGAAGTACAGGAGACGAATTGGCAAGTATAGCATAATATTTAATCGGACCTAAATATGCTATGCTTATGCAATAGTTAAACTTCAACAAATCATGACTATCTGCTTGCATCTTTAAAGAAACGATTAAATCTGATTTTTCCGTTGAACCAGCCTTTATCTTTATCTAATGATAGCCAAACTAATACAGGTCGACCAACTATATGATCTTCAGGCACAAAACCCCAGTAACGAGAGTCTGCCGAATTATGACGATTATCACCCATCATCCAATAATAATCCATTTTGAATGTGTAGTGTTCTGTTTCAACATCGTTTATAAAAAACTTTCCGTCCTTTTCAACTAAAGTATTATGTTCATAAACACGGATAATTCTCTCATAGATAGGCAGATTGTATTTACTCAATTTCAGAGTAGCACCTTTTTTAGGAATGTAAATCGGTCCCATATTATCACGATTCCAGTCTTTGTTACCACCTAAAGGAAAGACATCGCCGCCCATTTCGTATGGCTCAATTGAAATTCTTTCAACACCTTGAATTTTCTTTATTTTCTCGAGCATGCTGTCGGTAAGAGGAAAATGATATATTGGTTTTGCAGGCTCCATTCCCAGATAAGCAATCAGATTGTATTCATACTGCGCATTTAGCATTGAGCGATCTTCTTTGCTGATACCAAGTTTTGTCAATGTTTCTGATGATAATACTCTACCATCGGTTTGGACGTAATAATTAAACTGAATACCGGAATGATTTTCTTGTGGTGTGTTGTTTACAAAAATTTTATTATTTCTGATCTCAAACATATCACCGGGTAAGCCTACACATCTTTTTACATAGTTTTCGCGGCGATCGACCGGACGATAAACGATTTCGCCATATTCATGTTTCTTAGCTCTTACAACTTTCCTTCCCGCATCCATAATTTCATCAATAGTAGGCGAATGTGATTGATTGGACATTCGCAGACTGTTATATCCTTCGTAATAGCAACTGATGTAATAATCCGGATTTTGCTTATTTACAGGTACCGTATCTCCGGTAGGGAAGTTAAATACTACAATATCATCCCTTTTTATTTCTGCAAAACCTTTCAGACGTTTGTATTCCCACTGAGGTTTTTCAAGGAATGATTTTGTGTTTATGACCGGAAATGTATGCTGAACAAGAGGAAATGACAGTGGAGTGTTAGGTACACGCGGACCATAACTTGCTTTGCTTACGAATAGAAAATCGCCCACTAATAAAGTCTTTTCTAAAGAAGAAGTTGGAATTTGATAGTTCTGAAACAGATATGTATTGATAAAATACACAGCCACCAATGCGAATACAATAGCATCCACCCATCCCATAATAGCAAGAAAAGTTTTGTTTTTCGACTTTTTCCACCAAGTCCAGGGGATAAACTTAGTTACAAATGCATCAAAAACAACCGGCAACAAGAGTAGCCACCAGAAATTTCCAACCCACACAATAAATAGTATATAAATAACACACCATATGAGCGCTTTAATCCATTGTTTAGGTGCTTTCGATAGACGATCTTTTAATGTTGATGATTGTTCTTGAGTCATGATTAATGATTATGAAGTTTTAAAATAATAAATTAGTCGAGTTTTACAACATCTCGCATATTATAAAAGCCTTTTTTACCAATGATAAACTCGGCTGCTATAACTGCACCTAATGCAAAACCTTCGCGACTTTTTGCATCATGCGTTATTGTTATAGTATCAACTAATGAGTCGTATTCAATAGTGTGAATACCAGGTACTTGTCCTTCACGGACAGATTTAATTGCAATATCTTGAGCATTTATTTCAGTCTCTTTCGACCAATTAGTTTTTCTATCGAGATTTTCTATTATTCCTTCTGCAAGGGTTATGGCTGTACCACTTGGAGCATCAAGTTTCTGAGTATGATGAACTTCTGTCATTTCTACATTATACTCAGGAAATTTATTCATCAGTTTAGCTAAAAACCTGTTGACTGACATGAAGATATTTACGCCTATATTATAATTTGAACTCCAGAATAGAGTGTATCCCTTTTCCGCTACTTCTTTTTTTATTTCGGGCAAGTGTTCAGTCCAGCCGGTAGTGCCACACACTATTGGAACACCAGCAGCAAATGATTTTCTGATATTCTCAAGTGCAACATGAGGTGCTGTAAATTCAATTGCTACATCAGCATTTTTAAAGTTTTCAGATTCAAAATCCGATAGATTATCTATGTCAATAATTGACACAATTTCATGTCCACGTTCATTAGCTATGCGTCCGATAATCTTACCCATTTTTCCATAGCCAATCAATGCAACTTTCATATTCTTCTAAAAAAATAGTTTGACAATTAATATTGATTTGTTCCCAATAATACCAAAGTACATGCTTCTTCGTATTCAATTCCTTTAGCTTTCAGAAGGCTTTGAAGCTCAGGGTTTTCAGTTCCCGGATTGAAAATAACACGCTTTGGTTTCAGTGATATAATATAATCGTAATAAACATGTTGATTTTGCGGACCAACATATAAAGTTACAGTATCGATATTTTCGAATTGTTTATGCTCAGTTTCTATAGTATGCTCAAAAATTGTATCAGGTCGAAGACCAACAAGTTTAATCTCATGACCATACTTTAACAGTTTTTCGGCAGCTTTGTACGAATACCGTTCAGGATTGCTGCTTGCACCAATTATTAATGTTCGTTTCATATATAAATAATATTTAATGTGCTAATATGCTAATATGCCAATATGCTAATATGTCAATATGCTAATGTGTCAATGTGTTAATGTATTAATGTTCAGACGCACAAATTGTGCGTCTCTACCAATTACTAATTACTAATTACCAATCACTAATCACCAATCACTAATCACCAATCACTAATCACCAATCACCAACTATATATTCATCCCATTAAATAAAAATCGAACACTTCAAATATTTCTTCTTTCGAAGCGGTTTGATTTATATTAATCTTTCCTACATCCGACAATAATGTGAAATTTATATCTTTTGATTCGTTCTTCTTGTCGTGAGTCATAAGTTCGTAAAGTGCCTCATAACCATCACAATCGAAGCTAAACATGCCATAATACTCCTTAGTCATATATTTCAGTCGCAGTAACTCATCTTTAGGAAAACCTAACTTCAAATGCGACAAATACAATTCACATAACAATCCCCACATTACAGCATATCCATGAAGAGCAGGACGTTTGACACGATACGAGAAAGTCTCGAAAGCATGAGCAAAAGTATGTCCGAGATTAAGAGCCTTACGCAAATGTTCTTCTTTAGGGTCTTGCTCCACAACTTTTTCCTTAATGCGGATACTACGTTCAACTAAAGGCGTTAAAGCTTCAAAATCAATATCTTCCAAATTGAATTTCAGTACGCTTTCCCATTCTTCCTGAGTGTCGATTAAAGCATGCTTCACCATTTCGGCATAACCAGAACGGATATTTTCAATATCGAGTGTTTTAAAAAAATCGACATAAATCAGCACAGAAGCAGCAGGATTAAAAGCCCCGATTTCATTTTTGAGACCTAAAAAGTTTATGCCTGTTTTGCCACCGGTTGCTGCATCAACAGCACCAAGCAGAGTAGTTGATATGTTGATATATTTAATTCCACGCTTAAAAGTAGAGGCAACAAACCCACCGATATCAGTAATCATACCGCCACCCAAATTAATCATCAGAGATTTACGTGTAGCATTATTTTCACTTAAATACTGCCATATCTTCACTGAAGATTCAATGTTTTTATTATCGTCTCCGGCAGGAATAGTTATAATATGAGCATTTTCTAATGACGGAATATCTTTAATAACAGGAAAACAGTATTTTAAAGAATTCTCGTCAGTCAGAATAAAAATATCAGTCCCTGAATAACCGGCTATGGCATTCTGAACATCATTTACTATATTTTTACTTATAATTGTACCTGATAAATCCATTTCTTATCTGATAATAGTCTGCGCTCTATCGGGTCCTACTGAAACAATTTTAACAGGAACACCAATTTCTTCTTCGATAAAAGCAAGATAAGCATTAAATTCTTCAGGAAACTCATCTTCAGTTTGCATGGAAGTCATATCAGTCTGCCAACCCGGAAGTTCAGCATAAACAGGTTCAACTTCACCTTCTATGGAGTACGGAAACTCCTCAATTTCAACTCCATCAATTTTATATGCCACACAAGCTTTAATAGTTTCAAAAGCATCCATTACGTCGCTTTTCATCATAATCAGTTGAGTAATACCATTAATCATCACAGCATATTTCAGAGCGACTAAGTCTATCCATCCACAGCGGCGCGGGCGACCGGTAACAGAACCAAACTCATTACCATTTTTCCTCATTAAATCGCCGGTTTCATCAAAAAGCTCGGTAGGAAACGGACCGCTTCCAACCCTTGTACAATATGCCTTGAAGATTCCGTAAACTTCGCCGATATTACGTGGCGCAACACCAAGTCCGGTACACGCACCTGCACAAATCGTATTCGATGATGTAACAAAAGGATATGAACCGAAATCAATATCGAGCATTGTACCTTGAGCACCCTCAGCCAATATTTTCTTATCTTCTTTTAATGCATTATTTATAACGTGTTCGCTGTCGATTAGTTCAAATTTTTTGATACATTCTATACCATCAAACCATTCTTTTTCTAATGATGCCAAGTCATATTCAAACTCATATTGAGCTAACATTTCTTTGTGGCGGGTGATAGCAGTTTTATATTTTTCATCGAAATTATGAAGAATATCGCCTACTCTTAAGCCGTTGCGACTAATTTTATCAGTATATGTAGGACCGATGCCTTTACCTGTAGTTCCAATTTTTCCTGTTCCTTTTGCAGATTCGGAAGCAAGGTCGAGTAATCTGTGAGTAGGTAAGATTAAATGAGCTTTTTTAGAAATTTTAAGTCGTTTGGTCAGTGGGTGTCCTGAAGCTTCCAATGCTTCCACTTCAGCTTTGAATAAAGCAGGATCGAGTACAACGCCATTACCGATAATATTTATCTTATTGCCTTGAAAAATACCGGAAGGAATTGAGCGCAATACATACTTTTTCTCTTCAAATTCAAGAGTATGCCCTGCATTTGGTCCGCCCTGAAATCTCGAAACAATATCATATTCCGGAGTTAATACATCAACTACTTTTCCTTTTCCTTCATCTCCCCATTGGAGTCCCAGTAAAACATCTACTTTCATTATTATTAGTTAAATTATTTGTTTCTGCATTTCTTACATTTCCCATAAATATAAAGGGAATAATGAGTGCTTTGAAAATTAGCAAATTCTTTAGCTTGAATTGCTTTTTTGATTTTTTTATCAGTAAATTCTTTGATTGCACCACAAATGATACACACCGAGTGATTATGAATGTGAGTGCCGATTGATTTTTCATATTGTGCAGAGAATCCATCAAATTGATGTTTGATGACCAAGCCTGCATTAGAGAGGAGATCAAGAGTGTTGTAAATTGTAGCTAAGCTCACTCGATATTCATTTTGCATGCTCTCGTATAAACCTTCAGCATCGAAATGACCATCGATAGAATATATCTTATCAAGGATTGCGTATCTTTCAGGTGTTTTCCTGTATTTACGCCTGTTTAGATAATCCGTGAGAATATTTGTAACTGATATATTTTCCTCTTTCATTGAAAATGATAAAACCTCACAAAGATACAGATTTTTTAAACATCATCAGTAATATATCCTAAAAATATTAATTCTTGACTGATAGTCTGATATATATGTTTTAGACTGCTAAGTTCTGAATCAGCATATACTTTAAAACTTTCGAATATATACATGGCTGTTTCTTCATCTTTTCTTGTAAATTTCGCACAACTTTGAGCTATTTTATTCATTAACACTACATCATCTAAAGAAAGTTGCGATGTAATAATCTCTTCAGTTATAGTTATAATATCTTCAAAAGTCAGTTTGTCGTATATCCATAAAGCTAATGTAAACCCAAATGTTTTTTGCTTAATATCATCAGAACTAATAAATTGCAAGCATATTTCAGATGCATAATCAAGATGCTGATACAGGTTTATGCAAGCCTGTTCAATTAATTCAATATTATCGCATTTCGACTGCCATTGAAGGGCTAATTCTTTGGTGAAAGTCTGCTCAGGTTGAAGTAATGTTGCCATTATCAAAGTTTCCCTGATGTTTGTCATCCACAGCCGTTGAGCCACATCATGATTTTTATCTGTTGTCTTCGCAATTTCTCTAAGTCTTATTATGCTGACACCGTAATTCTTTGCGTACACAATGCCATGATTTTTCATGGATGCAGAAACTTCGCCGTTCATTGAAAGAACTATCTGGCGTCTGATTTTAGAAATTTGTAAGTCTAAGGTCGGATCTGATAATATATATTTCATTGATTTTAATTGTAAATTATTGTTATATAAGTAAATAAGTTTAAAAGTTTAATTTTTTCAAAAACGTTTGCATATGAATTTTTACTGTATTATCTTTGCAGCGCAAATTATGGTGGTTATAGCTCAGTTGGTTAGAGCGTCGGATTGTGGTTCCGAAGGTCGCGGGTTCGAGCCCCGTTTTCCACCCTTTTTGGTTTATCGATAACCTCCAGCGCAGTATATAAGTCAACAAATTGATATCCCGCATTTTGCAGTTGACCAATCAAATCAGTTAGATATTTTTTATAAAACTTGTCTTTCCTTGCAGGATTAGAACCAAAACTAAATTGAAGTATATAGCCATTTAATCCGCTTGTTTGTTGTATATGTATAATTTTATTTAGTATTTCACGACTTGACACATAACTTTCTCTCATTTCAGGAAAAGTATAATCGGCATCTGAATAAGTCCCCGGAGTTGAACGTATCAAGTTGACGCCAACGCTTTTACACCATGCACTGATACTGTCTGTGTACAGTCCGAATGGCGGACTGAAAAATGGAGCTTCGTCTTTGTTGATACCTAATTTTTTTAAAGCATCATAATTCTCTTTCAAATCTTTCAAGAAGGTTTCTTTGCTGATTAAGCTAATATCGTTGCTTTTCCAATCGGTTAACTTATCATAATGATTAGTAGCAGGTCCGATTAGATACCCCGACTTATACAATTTTTTAATTTTTGATTGATTGGTTTTTTTTCTGATAAAGTCTCCTGAAAAGAAAAAAGATGCTTTAATCTTGTGTTTTTTAAGTGCTTTTACAATATTATTATAACCATCATTATATTCATGTCCGGTAAAAACTAAAACAATTTGCATCTTCTGAGGATTAAACTGTTGAATACCACCCTTTTCATAAATATTCAAATCGAAAAACCTCTTTTTATCGGCTGTAGCTTGCCTGCCTGCTATCAAATGAAGCAGAGAAGCAGTACCATCGATATTAGGTTGATTTGTAATATTATCATCTTTATTGTCGTGATATACAGCCCAATCTGTTTGATATTGCTCATCAGTTCCTTCGAAAATTTGCTCATTTAATTCTTTACCTTTCAAGCAATAATTATTGACCGCACCATTGACTAAAGCCCCTGCAGCAACCTGTTCAGATTCGAGATAAGTTAAAGCATGCGGATGTTTTGGTGTTTTACCATATTCAGGAATCTTTGTTACCATTGAAGTACCCCAAGGATTTGAGCCGAAAATCCAATCGAACAAGGCTTTCTCATAGTCGTTAAAGTCTTTGTTGCCGGTCATCTGACGGTAGGCGAAAAAGATATTATGTAGAGCTGTTATTTTGTTATTAGAATTCTCAGACAAATTAATACCTATTTTAAACGGATTATCTTTGGCAGTCAGAACCGACCGTTGAAGTGCAGTATGCAAGTTGTTTATAAAGTTCTTCTTGATAAGCGGATTTTCAATATTTCCAAGTAAGAAGGGACTCCAGTTTACATAAGGGTAAAACTGCAAAGCATTGTCGCAGGTTGCAAAAAGCCATAATGGTAGAGGTTCTGCTGCACCAAAACTCAGCGCATCTTTTAAATAATCAGAATCGAAAGTCATTAAATACATTTGAGTTGCAGCCAATTGCATGTCATCCTGCCAGTTTTCTTCTTGAAAGTCATTGTTAATAACAGACTTATGTTTGTTTTGAGAAATACTGTTTTTTATGTGCTTATAAATATCAATAGCTTTATCTCTAAACACTTCTTCGAGCTTAGGATAATAAAATTTGACAACATCAGTAGCAAGAGCAAATGTAGAAACTAATTTGCCTGCTACAGCAATATCAACAGTTTCACCATTAATATTAAGAAGCCAGTCTAAACCCCATTTAGCTTCATCTATAATGTCAGGTATGCCGTTTGACTGTAATGTGCCGTCTTCATCATATTTATCTTCGAAAACATCAGGATATTTATAATATGTATAAAGAAGCTGATAAGTTACGGAAGCATTAACAGAAGCACTTCTATTCTTGTTTGAAGCATCATACCACCATCCGCCGGACACCTCTTTGCCAAACCGCTGTGATCGTAAATAATCAATCAATTTATTTGAAGTGTTAATGTATATATTATTGTTTATAAATAGGTTAGGGGAGTAAATACCTGATGCTTTAATATAAAAAACACCTTCCTTATTAAATGAGCTAAAATCAAGAATATATATGCTGTTAAATTTATCAAAACTGCCCCAAGGCTCAATTGTTTTAAACACGGCTTGAACATCATTAGTTAAAGCATCATGTATCGAAAATTCTTTGATTTCAATAGAAGTTTCACTTATTAAGACAGCCTTTTTTGAGTCTTCAGGTAGATAGCCTAAGTTATTAATTCTGATTTTACTAACAGAACTGAACAATTGTATTGAAGTAATCAGCAGAATAATTATCAGAGATATTTGTCTTTTTATCATAAAAAAAGTATTTGAGGCAAATTTAGATAAATATGATATAAAATACAAATGTAGAAAAATCTAAAAAAAAATATTACTTTTGCAGATTGAAAAGAAACTTAAAAGGGAAAGATACATTGCATTAAACGAACATGACAATGAATCGACTAATGAAAATTAGATTATTATATTTTTTTAGTATAAACCGCTGATGTTCTGATTAGAGTTTAGAGTTAGGAGTTTGGAGTTTGGAGTATGGAGAGTTTAGAATATAGAGTTTGGAGTCAATAGATAGCTTTAACTCAAAACTCAAAACTCAAAACTATTGACTATAGATCATATTGGCACATTAGCATATTAGCACATTATTTACATATGAAAGTATTAAAATTCGGCGGAACATCCGTAGGTTCTGCTCCTCGAATTAAAGAAGTGGCAAAATTAATTTGTGATGGCACGCAGAAAATTGTAGTATTATCTGCTATGTCAGGCACAACAAATAGTTTAGTTGAGATAGCCGATTATTTTTACAAGAAAAATCCGGCAGGAGCTTTAGAGAAAATTAATATGTTGGAACATAAATATGAAAATGTTGTTGACGAATTATATTCAAATCCAAAATCTAAGGCAGATGCAACTGAATTGATAAAGCGTCATTTTGAATATTTACGTACTTTCTCAAAAGCTGTTTTCACAATTTTCGAAGAAAAGGCTATTCTTGCTCAAGGTGAGTTGATTTCCACAGGTATGTTTCAAATTTATATGGAAGAAATTGGTGAGAGTTCTGTGTTATTGCCGGCTTTGGAATATATGAGAATTGATAAAAATTCAGAACCTGATACTGCTTTTATTGCTGAAAACTTAGCAAAACAATTGGAAACTAATCCGGGCAAGACTTATTATATCACTCAGGGTTATATTTGTAGAAATTTCTATGGTGAAATTGATAATCTACAAAGAGGAGGTAGCGATTATACCGCTTCTTTGATTGGAGCTGCCGTAAAAGCTAAGGAAATCCAGATTTGGACTGATATAGACGGAATGCATAATAACGATCCACGCATAGTAGATGGCACTAAGCCTGTTCCGTTTCTTAATTTCGAAGAAGCTGCCGAACTTGCATATTTTGGAGCTAAAATCCTTCATCCTACATGTATCTTACCGGCTAAATTGAATAATATTCCGGTACGATTACTTAATACAATGGATCCTAATGCTCACGGTACGCTTATTTCTTCCAAAATTAATAAGTCGAATATTCAGGCAGTTGCAGCAAAAGATGGTATTACAGCTATAAAAATTAAATCGGGTAGAATGCTGCTTGCTTATGGATTTTTAAGAAAAGTATTTGAAATATTTGAATCTTATCAAACACCGATTGATATGGTAACTACTTCAGAAGTAGGAGTTTCGGTAACTATGGATAATAAGAAAAATCTGACTGAAATAGTTGATAATCTTAAAAAATTGGGTACTGTAACCGTTGATGAAGACATGGTTATCATATGTGTTGTTGGTGAATTACAGCCTGAGAATGTTGGATTCCAAGCAAGAGCAGTTAATGCGCTGAAGGATATTCCTGTACGTATGATTTCATATGGCGGCAGTAATTATAATGTGTCTTTCTTAGTTAATGCATCAGATAAAAATGCAGCGCTTAGAGCGTTAAGTGCTTCTTTGTTTTAATTAAGATATTGGATATCTCCCATATAAGGCATATAAGATACAGATAAGTGAAACTAAACTTATATGTACCTGATATGCCTTTTTTGTTTAATTATATATGATTTTAAAGATGATAAAAGCAAAATACCCTATAGGAAAGTTTAAAGAAATTGAGACACCATTTTATTATTATGATTTGGATGTTCTGAATAAAACTCTATCTGAAATTAGTCGAAATATTGCTAATTTACCTTTTGAGGTGCATTATGCTTTAAAAGCTAATGTAAATCCTGAAATTTTGAGAATTATAAAGGATGCAGGCATGGGCGCCGATTGTGTGAGTGGTGGTGAACTGCAAGCTGCTTTTGATGCAGGATTTCCTTCTGAGAAGATTGTATTTGCAGGTGTAGGTAAAGCCGATTGGGAAATAAATCTCGGACTTGATAATAATATCTTCTGTTTTAATGTAGAGTCGATACCTGAACTTGAAGTTATCGACGAACTTGCATCTAAAAAAGGAAAAATTGCTAAAGTTGCTTTGAGGATTAATCCAAATGTAAGTGCAAATACTCATCATTATATAACTACAGGTTTAAATGAAAATAAGTTTGGTATTAACCTGTCGGAACTTGACAAAGTTATTCGGTTAGTTAAAACTCTACAAAACATTCAACTCATTGGTATTCACTTTCATATAGGTTCACAGATAACAGATATTTCACCATATAAGGATCTTTGTGCTAAGGTTAATGAGCTGGAAGATTATTTTGTGCAGAATGGTATCAAGCTTGAAAATATTAATGTAGGAGGTGGGTTAGGAGTTGATTATGAGCATCCCAATCATTTCCCTCTTCCTGATTTTGAGTCGTATTTTAAAGTGTTTCGTGATAATCTTAAATTACGCGAAGGACAGATATTACATTTCGAATTAGGAAGATCTATAGTAGCACAATGTGGCAGCCTGATATCAAGAGTTTTATATGTAAAAGAAGGTACGTCAAAGAAGTTTGTTATTTTAGATGCAGGCTTTACCGATTTAATTCGTCCTGCTTTATATCAGGCATATCACAGAATTGAAAATCTCACATCAGAAGATGCAGAGCAAGAATATGATGTAGTCGGACCAATATGTGAATCGTCGGATGTGTTTAGCAAAGGTTATTCTATGAACGGCACCAAACGAGGTGATCTGATTGCTTTTCGCACTGCCGGAGCATATGGCGAAATTATGGCTTCTCAATATAATTTGAGAAAGCTGCCAAAAGCTTATACTTCAGATGATTTAGGAGAGGTATGAAAATAAACCGTTTCGTTATTTGTAGATAATCGGTATTTAAGTAAGCTTCTTATCCCACTTGAGATAAGAAGCTTTTTTAATTAAATCTTAATCTTTAAATTTTGCACTTAGATATTCTCTGTTCAGTCTTGCAATATGAGATATTGAGATACCTTTAGGACATTCTGCTTCGCAAGCTCCTGTGTTTGTGCAATTACCGAAACCTAATTCATCCATTTTTGATACCATAGCTTTTGCACGGGCTGCTCGTTCAACCTGACCTTGTGGAAGCAATGCAAATTGACTGACTTTAGCTGCTACAAACAACATTGCCGAACCATTTTTGCAGGCTGCAACACATGCACCACAACCTATACATGCTGCTGCATCCATAGCTTCCTCTGCGTTTGGCTTTGGAATCGGTATTGCGTTGCCATCAGGGATTCCTCCGGTGTTGACTGATACATAACCTCCGGCTTGAATGATTTTGTCGAATGCACCTCTGTTTACTATCAGATCTTTTATTACAGGGAATCCTGTGGAGCGCCATGGTTCAACTGTGATAGTGTCGCCATCCTTAAATCTGCGCATATGAAGCTGACAAGTAGTGGTTTCGCTATCTAAGCCGTGTGGGTGACCGTTAATATATAATCCGCACATACCACAAATGCCTTCGCGACAATCATGATCGAATGCTATAGGTTCTTTACGTTCACTTATCAGACGTTCGTTAAGTACGTCTAACATTTCAAGAAAAGAACTGTCGATAGAAATATTATCTAATTTATAAGTCTCGAATTTACCTTTAACTTTCGGACCGGCTTGACGCCATACTTTTAGCGTTATATTTATATTTTTTTCCATGATTTCTTTATGCTTTGTAATTTCGTTGTTGACGCTGTATAAACTCATATTCCAGCATTTCTTTAAATAATGTAGGTTCTTCACCCTCTCCGTTATATTTCCAGCAAGAAGCAAAAGCAAAGTCTTCGTCGTTTCTTAATGCTTCACCTTCTTCTGTCTGATATTCTTCTCTGAAATGACCACCGCAAGATTCTTCTCTCAAAAGTGCATCTCTTGCCATAAGTTCGCCAATCTCAATGAAATCAGCTAAACGAAGTGCTTTGTCAAGTTCATTATTCAAATCTTCTGCTTTACCCGGTACGAATACATTGCTCCAAAACTCTTTACGAATTTCTTGAATTCTTTCTAAAGCATGTACCAATCCTTCTTTGTTTCTTCCCATACCAACGAAATCCCACATAACTAAGCCTAATTCGCGATGTATCGAGTCGACCGAACGTTTACCTTGAATAGACATAATTCTTTTGATTTTGTCTGATATTTGATTTTCAGCTTCTTCAAACTCCGGTAAATCAGTACTGAAACGTGGTACCCTGATTTGATCTGCCAAATAGTTTTGGATAGTGTATGGAAGAATGAAGTAACCATCAGCTAATCCTTGCATCAAAGCTGAAGCTCCAAGTCGGTTTGCACCATGATCTGAGAAGTTAGCTTCACCTATGCAGAATAAACCTTGTACGGTTGTCATAAGTTCATAATCAACCCAGATTCCACCCATTGTGTAATGGATAGCAGGATAAATCATCATAGGTGTTCTATAAGGATTATCATCAACGATTTTTTCGTACATCTGGAACAAGTTACCGTAACGAGCACGAACTACATCTTCTCCAAGACGTTTGATAGCATCTTCAAAGTCGAGATAAACTGCAAGTCCTGTGTTACCGACACCATAACCGGCATCACATCTTTCTTTTGATGCACGTGAAGCAACGTCACGAGGCACTAAGTTACCAAATGCAGGATAACGTCTTTCTAAGAAATAATCTCTATCTTCATCTTTTAAATCGGTAGGTTTTAGTTTACCTTGACGAATAGCCTCAGCATCTTCTTTTTTCTTTGGAACCCAGATTCTACCGTCATTACGAAGCGATTCCGACATCAATGTAAGTTTTGATTGAAACTCGCCATGAACGGGGATACATGTAGGGTGAATTTGTGCAAATGCAGGATTTGCGAAAAATGCTCCTTTTTTGTACATCTGAATAGCAGCCGAACCGTTACTTGCCATTGCGTTGGTAGAAAGGAAGAAAGCATTGCCATAACCTCCGGTGCCAACCACTACAGCATGAGCCGAAAATCTCTCGGTTTTGCCGGTTACCAAGTTGCGAGCAATAATTCCTCTGGCACGACCATCAATTACAACAACATCGAGCATTTCGTATCGTGCATATAGTTTTACTGTACCTTTACCAACTTGGCGACTTAATGCAGAATATGCACCTAAGAGCAATTGTTGACCGGTTTGTCCACGTGCGTAAAAAGTACGAGACACCTGTGCGCCTCCAAAAGAACGATTATCTAACAACCCGCCATATTCACGTGCAAAAGGAACTCCTTGTGCAACACATTGGTCGATAATGCTGTTTGAAACCTCAGCTAAACGATATACGTTT
This sequence comes from uncultured Paludibacter sp., assembly GCA_937927845.1. Classification (GTDB taxonomy): domain Bacteria; phylum Bacteroidota; class Bacteroidia; order Bacteroidales; family Paludibacteraceae; genus Paludibacter. The sequence goes on along the minus strand of CALFXE010000234.1, from coordinate 2,825 downwards.
GCTTCACGAGCACGATAATCGCCACCTTTAATAGTATCATAAAATAAACGATATACAGAGTCGCCATCGTTTTGATAGTTTTTTGCAGCATTTATACCACCTTGTGCAGCAATCGAGTGAGCACGGCGTGGAGAGTCCTGAATGCAGAAGTTTAGTACGTTAAAGCCAAGTTCGGCTAACGAAGCAGCAGCAGATGCGCCGGCTAAACCTGTACCTACAACGATTACATCTAATCTACGTTTGTTAGCAGGGTTAACTAACTTCTGATGTGCTTTATAACTTGTCCATTTCTCTGCTAAAGGACCTTTTGGTATTTTTGCATCAATTATAGGAGCTTCTGTTTGAGAAGTTTCTTGTTTCTTAGCCATGATTTAAATATTTAGAAATGGATTATAAGTTGAATTTACTGAAAATAACGGACCGGCTTCCAATAAACCGCAAATTGGAATTGAAATAAACAATAAAATAATTATCGTTGCAAGAATATTGGAAATTGTTTTTAATCTTGGCAGCCATGTTTTATTATTTAATCCCATCGATTGGAAAAGACTCCATATACCATGAGTTAAATGAAACCATAGTGCAACCAACCATACAATATATAAAACTGAATATAAAGGCTGACTAAAGTAATGTTGTACCCAATGAGCACCTTTCGCAGCATACTTTACTAATTCTTCATCAGTTTGAGCACCCATATTGTGCATTAATTCAACTAATTGCATCTTACTCCAAAATTGGAATAAATGAAGAATCATAAAGCCTAAAATCACTATTCCAAGTACAAGCATATTTTGAGATGCCCAGCTTACACCTTTTTGCCTGGATGTAACTGCATAGCTATTATTGCCTCGTGCTTTTAGATTTTGGAAAGTAAGAATAAAAGCATAAAAAATATGTACTATAAACCCTAATCCCAGAACCATAGATGCTGCAACGGCATACCAATTAGCACCCAAAAAGGCACAAATAGCATCGTAAGCATAAGGATTAATGATAGCCACAAAATTCATAATGCTGTGAAACAGCAAGAATATTACTAAGAAAGCTCCTGTAATACTCATGATTAGTTTTCTCCCTATGGAGGAATCAATTAGCCACATAATATTCGTTTTATTGTTTTGATTTAATTAATTTACAGATTTATAGATAGTTATTTATCTAAAAATGTCATTTTCAAAGAAACGCAAAAATAGTCATTTCATCTCTAAAAAACAAACCATTAAAGAATTAAATCTTTATTTAGAATCATTCAACAACTTCACCTATCAAAGTTGCTGATGAAGCTGAAAGAATACGTACTTTTATAAACTCTCCGATTCGTCTTCCTTCTCTTGGAAATATCACCACTTTATTTTGTGATGTTCTGCCAAATAGCTGTTCATTAGAGCGTTTGGAGAAGCCTTCAACTAAAACTTCGTATACTCTTCCTATTTCTTCCTGGTTGCTTTTATTTGTTATCTCGTTTTGTAATGATATAATATCATTCAATCTTCTTAGTTTAATTTCTTCAGGCACATTGTCTAACATCCTTTTTGCTGCAATAGTTCCGGGTCTTTCAGAGTATTTAAACATAAACGCCTGATCGAATTTCACTCTTCGCATTAAATCTAATGTATCCTGGTGATCTTCTTCGGTTTCGTCACAAAATCCGCAGAATATATCTGTACCTATCGAACAATCGGGTATTAATCTCCTGATTGTGTCGACACGGTCGAAATACCATTCACGAGTGTATTTTCTGTTCATCAGTTTTAATATCTTATTACTACCTGATTGAACAGGTAAATGTATGAACCTGCATATATTCGAATATTTAGCTATGACTTCAATTGTTTCATCGCTCATATCTTTTGGGTGCGGACTGGTAAATCTTATTCTCATATCAGGAAAAGCTTCTGCTACAATTTGCAGCAATTCAGGGAAATACACTATTTTTCCATCATGCTCGTATTTATATGAGTTGACAGTCTGACCAAGCAATGTAACTTCTTTATAATTTTTATCCTCAAGGTCTTTTATTTCTCTTAAAATACTTTCGACGTCGCGACTTCTTTCTCTTCCTCTGGTGTAAGGAACTACGCAATACGTACAGAATTTATCACAACCACGCATTATAGTTACAAATCCTGATATTGACGCACCTATTCGTGTCGGCATCACATCTTTATATGTTTCAGTTTTCGATAGCTCAACATTTATAGCCTTTTCTCCGCTTTCAACTGAATTTATAAGATTAGGAATATCGAGATAAGCATCAGGTCCAACCACCAAATCAACACCATGCTCCTGAATCAACTGCTCTTTCACTCTTTCAGCCATACATCCGATTACGCCAATTACCATATTCTTCTTTCTTCGTTTCAAAGAATGATAATATCGAAGACGTTGATATATTTTCTGTTCGGCATTATCTCTTACCGAACATGTGTTTACAAAAATTGCATCGGCTTCGGTTATGTTTTGTGTTAAACCGTAGCCATCCATCTCCATTATGGATGCAACAACTTCACTATCGGCTACATTCATCTGGCAGCCGTAAGTCTCAATAAATAGCTTTTTGTCGTTAATCGCAGATTTAGAGTCCGCTGTAACAACATTTGTTTCTTCTTTCTTCATTATATTTTGTTGAATATTTAAAATCGCTGCAAAGTTAGTTTATATTGATTAAATATTGAAACAATGATATATTTGATAATGTTTATATACTGTGTTTTTATTTAAAGTCATCTTGACTTTTTACATTAACCGACTGTGACTGTAGAGGAGATCCCTCACTTCGCGTTATCCAGCCCACTACGGCTATAGAGGAGTTCCCTCAGTCG
>CALFXE010000233.1 GCA_937927845.1 uncultured Paludibacter sp. | reverse complement strand
GAATTTGCTAATGGAACATGGACAAGTGGGGCATCTGCGCCTGGGGTTGTTAACGAAAAATTGACATGGTATACTTCGATCGTTAAAGATCTTGGATTTGATTTAGGATTATTAAACAATCAAATAAATCTTGAATTTGATGTTTATCAAAGAGATCGTTCGGGATTATTGGCTTACCGAAATGCCACACTGCCAAATACTTTTGGAGCAAGTTTACCTCAAGAGAATTTAAATAAAGATAGAGTGAGGGGTATTGAACTCTCTATCGGCTACGCTAAAAAAGTGACAACTGATTTTTCATTTAATGTTAGCGGGAATGTCAATTTTGCACGCAGAATGGTTGTATATGCAGAAAGGGGTCCTTTTGTAAATAGTATGGATCGTTGGCGCAACGGACAAAATGAAAGATGGAGTGATGTAATTTGGATGTATGACTATATTGGTCAATTTCAATCAAAAGAAGAAATTGTTAATGCTCCAATTCAAAATGGCACTTTGGGTAACAGTCTCGAGATTCCAGGTGATTTTCGATACAGAGACGTCAATGATGATGGTGTAATTGATGGAAATGATATTATCCCTTTAGCATGGGGAGGTAATCCAAAATTGCATTACGGTTTAATATTCAATTCAAAATGGAAAGATTTTGATTTTAACATGTTATGGCAGGGATCAGGTAAATATAGCGTAAGATTTACACACAATTATGCAACAATGCTCTGGAATGATGGCAATATGCCAGCATATTTCTACAACAGATGGCATTTGTCCGATCCATATACCTCAGACAGCGAATGGATAAAAGGTGACTGGCCTGCGATAAGACGACAACCTGATGTGGGAGCCATGTACCATGAAAGTTCAGTGTGGAGACGCGATGCATCTTATTTAAGATTAAAATCACTAGAAGTTGGATACAGTCTACCCTCAAAGTTTGTAAATTCACTCAACATGCAAAATCTTAGAGTATACATAAACGGCTATAATCTACTTACTTTAACTGATCCGTTTGTAAAACCTTTTGACCCGGAGCGTATCGAGGGAGCATATAATGCCGGTTGGGTATACCCGCTAAATAAGAGTTTTAATCTCGGAGTCAATCTAACATTCTAGAATGTCGTAAACATTATATTACTTCTGTTATCAATGAACAAAATGAAAACATCAGATTACATTAATGCACTAATTAAATAAATTACTTTTATGAAAAGAATATATATATTATTAATAATTCCATTTTCTTTGATATTTTTCTCATCTTGTCGCGATATAATGGATTTACAACCACTTGACAAAGTAAGCTCAGGAGTATTGTTGGCAAGCGAAGATGGTATTCGTGTATATTTTGCAAATTTATATTATCAAGCTCCTTTCGAGGACTTTACTTACAATCGTGTAGGTTTTCATACCGGCTTGGTTAATACTGTTGGCATTCATCCTGATGCTCAAGCGGGCAACGCTGTTAACTCGGAATACAATCACTTAGTTGATGGGGAGAACTTCCCCTGGTGGAATGCAGGTTACAAATTAAATAGAGATATTAACTTATTGTTCAAAGAAATACCTAATATATCAACTCTTAGTGAAGATAAGAAAAACGAACTTCTTAGTGAAGCACATTTTCTAAGAGCATTTACTTATTTTGCTTTAGCAAAACGGTATGGAGGACTACCTATTATTGATGTTTTTCAGGAGTATACCTCTGAAATTGACCTATTAAAAGTTCCAAGAAGTACTGAAAAAGAGACTTGGGATTTTATTATGAACGAGTGTGATGAAGCTATTAAATTTCTACCTGAAAAAAGAAGCGGAAATGATTCAAGAAGAGCCACAAAATGGGCGGCATATGCACTGAAATCCAGGGCTGCACTTCATGCCGGATCCATCGCAAAGTATTGGAACAAAGCTCCGTTATCAGGAGAAGCCGTTTCATTAGGATTAGTGGGAATGGACGAATCAAATGCTAACCACTATTATAAATTATGTATAGAAGCATCAAAAGCCATTATGGATGGCGGTTTTCACGGGCTATATAAAGCAAATCCATCAACCGTAGATGAAGCTATAGACAACATTTTAAAACTTTTTCAAGATCCAAATATAGCTCCAGAAGAAGCAATACTCGTATATGGTTACGGGAAACCGGGAAGTGGCCACAGCATGGATTTCTGGTTTAACCCTAATCAAACTGCTGATGGCGCCCCACATCCTGGACGGATGAATCCTACTTTAGAGCTAGTGGATACTTATGAATCTTATCAAAACCCTGGTCAGGATTCACCAATTGTCACCACTGCAAACGGCAATATAAATGATTATAACGGCTACAGTGGGGGTAAAAATTATTTACACTTTGATACACCGTTTGATATTTTTAAAAACAAAGATGCGAGGTTGTGGTCTACAGTAATATTACCCGGTACAGAATGGAAAGGAAACACAATCAACATACAAGCCGGGTACATTCAACCGGATGGCACACCAGTTATTGAAGCTGATAAAGCATCAATAACTGTTAATGGAGTGACCTACCATACATTTGGCGCAGATTCATGGAAAGAGTATTCAGGGTTTGACCAACAACATCTGGCTGAAATGACTCGTAAAGGATTTAGCTTTAAAAAGTTTCTTTCCCCAACTCCGGTTGATGGAAATAGTTCATTAGGTTTTTCCACGAACGACTGGATGGAATTTCGTTACGCAGAAGTTTTGTTGAATTATGCTGAAGCAGTAGTAGAAAGTGGATATTCAGAAGGAGGAGCTCAAACTATTGCCAAAGATGCTTTAAACGAAACCAGAAAAAGGGCTGGTCACACCACTAATATAAACCTGACAATAGAAAATGTATTAAGAGAAAGGCGGGTAGAATTTGCTTTTGAGAATAAACGCTGGTGGGATTTAATTCGCAGAAGGGAGTTTCATGAAGAATTTAATAATACAATTCCCAAAGCCTTATTACCTGTATTAGATTTACGAGTAAGCCCACCAAAGTATATCTTTGTCAGAAAACATATAATCAGAGGTGTTCCGCTTTCATTTGACAAAAGGATGTACTACGGTCCGATTCCGGGAATAGGATCAAATGATCTGATACAAAATCCTGAATATTAACTAATAAACAATAATATAATATGAAGACAATAATCAAATATCTCTTTTTCTCTTGCGTTTTCTCAACATTATTATATTCATGTAAACTTGATAATTATGATTACCCTGATGCTTCAATTTCAGGACGTATAATTGATTCTGAAACTAATGAACTGGTTCAATCAGATCTAATTAACGGTACAACAATTAAATTGATAGAACATGGCTATGATCCCGTTTCACCACAATATTTGAGAGTTAAGAGTGATGGGACGTATGCTAATACACTTTTATTTTCAAATACATACACGGTTCAGCCTGATTCAAGGAATTTCCTGCAACTTGATGAACAAGAAATTAAAATAGATAATAATACGAAATTGGATTTTGTTGTTACACCGTATTTAAGAATAAAAGATGTATCTTTTGTAAAAGATGGAAATACGATAATTGTAACCTTTTCAATTCAACAGAACACCCCTGATGCAGTGAGAAAAATTGGTTTATATGCTCATAGTGAATCAATTGTAGGTGAACCTGTTCGTCTAGTTGCAAGTGAAAGAATAATTAATAGGCCGGTTAACTCAGAAGAAGTTTTCAAATTAGCAATAAATCTTGCTAAAAACTCAACTTTCTTTAAACCTAATAAATCTTACTACTTTAGAGTTGGTGCCGTAACTTCTGTTCCTGGAATTAAGTTTAATTATGCACCTTCTAAGCTGTTTGAAATTGGCGAAATTGTGCCTGAGCCAGAACCTGTAGGGACGATATTCGACAATTGTGAATCAATACAGGGTTGGGCTGGAGGTGACGGGCCAGTTTTGAGCTCAGAGAATCCCCAGCAAGGATCATATGCCATTAAGTTTACTTCCGGCGGTGGATTCATCATACAAAAAAACTTCGATCAGCCTGTTGATTCTAAAGTGGGACTTGAATACGGTGTATTACAATTTGATTTATATATCTCAGACGTTTCACTTTTCAATTGGGACTGGCCGGGTCAGATTGAAATAACAAGCTCCGGAAATCCTGATTCACAAGAGCTACATTGGAATTTCATGAGTCAACTTCGACTCAAGAACGGCTGGAACAGAGTTGTTCTGAAATTGTCTGAAGCTGAGATATCAGGAGGTAATATTGATCTTTCTGCTATCAACTTCTTTAGAATGTATCATCTTGATGTTCAGGGACCTGTTGAAGTTAAAATAGACAATATGAAGTTTTACGAAGAGTACTGACACCACTTCGATCAAGCTAGGACTATTGCTTGTGGCAATAGTCCTAGCTTGATTGTTTATTGTTCAAAAAAAACTCTTCATAACATTATAGTCATTAATGATAAATTAGTACCTATTAACTATGAATTTATTTAAACATTTTCTCATTACTTTATTTCTTGGCATTTTCATCATGGCTGTGAGTTGTAGTTGCAATAAGCATGAGGATACACCAAAGTTAAAAGTTATTGAAAAGCCGGAGAATGCTATCTATTTGTACAAATTGAAAGGTTCGTCTACAATCTCATCGTATGACGAAGCAATGGCAGTTGCTTGCATTCAAGGTGTACTAAATAGAAACGGGACACACTTGTATGTATTGTCTAATACCTTAAATAAACCCTCCTATTGGCTCAACATTTTTTCCACAAAAGGCTGGATGGCTGGTAAAGAACAAGTTCATATAGATACTTTTGAACAACTGCTGGAAATTGCCAAAACAAAAATGAAGGGTGTTATTATCTGGGATACTCAAGTCCCTGCTACAATTAACGTAGCAACTACCTTAGCGGGTTTAGAGGATGGACTGGTTTTAAGCCCTGAAATGGCTAATAAATATTTAAATATAATCGATTTACCTATTATTAAAGATTTTAGGGGAATGTTTACGGGCTCTGTTACTGGGAGTAGAAAAAACGATGCATATCGTTGGGCAATAAAAGAATATCTGGAAACAAAACGATGTAACCCCCATTGGTTATTTTTGTACGAAGACTCATATATGACCCGCCATAAAGGTGACGTAAGCTATATAGTAACAAGGGATTGGGCTGTCTATAACCGCGCTTTTGTTTATGACCTATCTCCTTGGGGTGATGAAGTCCCTTTGGATGATCCAAATCAAGCACTTGGCACAGATTTGGATACTTACAAATTGATGTTGGAAGCCGTTTTTAAATTGACAAATGGTCAACAAATGACGGAAGTTGCAGGTTTCTTCTCCTTCCCTAAGTACAGTAACATTGAAGGCTACCCAAGTAAACACGATCCAGTACCAACTGAATGGGAGACCGTACACCTTATATCACCTTACAACTGTTATCAGAATACTGTAGCGCATAATTGTTTTAATCAAACAGTACATTCTCAAGCTCCACAGAAAAATATGAAACAAGGCCGGCCAACATTGAGAAATCCTGAAAAAAACAAAACGTACATTGCTATTTTGATGGCTGATTATGACTCTGCTACACCATTGTACGAATTTATGCCCACCCGTTGGGATGATGAAAAAAGAGGCTCAATGCCTTTCTTATGGGGAATAAATCCCAATCTGTCCGAAACTTATCCTGATATTATGCAGTATCTATATGAAACCAAAACCGACAATGATTTTTTTGCAGCGGACGCAAGTGCTGCAGGATATATGAATCCTAATCGTATTGATCCGGCCTACCTGCCATTGTTTATTAATCATAATAAAAAATTCTATGAACAATGGGACATGTCATTATCACCCATGGTCCTTGATTGGGACGAACCCTCTGCTGCCGTTAAAGATGCATTCACACAATTTTCTCCGGATGGATTTGCTACGATTGTTATCGATTTTCATGGCAATGGAGGGAAATTGCCTACACCTCACGTTTGGAATGGGATGCCGGTAATTGAGCTAATTAATAACGCAGCAAATTTCCACAATGCTGAACAAACGGCTAAGGAAATGTCATCATCTATCCCAAAATCAACTGATGAAACACCAAAATATTACTTTTTTAGAATAGTATGGACAAGCCCTAACCAAGTGATTTCGGCTATAAGTAGATTAAAAGAGATGAGACCTGAGCTTGATATAGAAGTTATTGACGCTTATAATTTTTTCCATTTTTACAAAACAACACTAAATAAGAAATAGATAACAAACTATGAAAAAACTTTTACTACTTACTCTATTATATTTGAGCCTTTTCCCAATCCTAACCATAAAAATAAATGCAAACAGTTTTAATATGGAACCGGGATACACACTGGATGCTTCTTCACTGGAATGGCGTTTATGGGGATATAGGCCGAATGTTTGGAGGATGAATTTTAATTTTGAAAAACTTGAAGGTAGTTGGGCTGAGTATGCCAATATCCCAATTAATATACCTGGATCAGTACAGTTAGCATTAAAAAATGCTAACATTATTGAAGATTGGAACATGGGCGTCAACAGTACAAAAATTGAATGGATTGAAAATAGGCATTGGTTAATTGGGGCCAAAATACCAAGCGAAAAATTGTCTGCACAGGAAAATGAAAAGGTGATTATTGAGTTTCTGGGACTAGATTATAAGGGTATTGTAATGGTAAATGGGCAAGAAGCAGGGAAGTTTGATAACATGTTTAT
>CALFXE010000232.1 GCA_937927845.1 uncultured Paludibacter sp. | reverse complement strand
AAGACGATTGATTAGTTTGATGCAGCGAATATAGTATTCAAAATTTAAAAATCGTTTCGGCTTAATGCTCAATTCAGCTAGTCACCCTCACCCTATTTCGATTCTCCCAGGAATTCTTCCGTATTACTATGGAAGAAGTCATACATATCTTTGTCAACAAAAAATTCATAATATCTATACGTCGGGATATAATCACTTACTTTATATGTATATATGCCATTATACTCATTAACAAGCGTTTCTTGATGGTAGCCATCTTCGCTCGATACATTAGGATGATATTCGGTATAGGAATCAAAATAAGAAGACCAGCTTGGGTCAACTAAGTTGCTCAATAATACCATTTGATCATATGAACTTAATCTGTTACAAAACTGTTCCAAATATCCATCTTCAGATTCTATGTAGCCCTGATCTCTCATCATCGCGCTGATCCATTTTGAAATTGTTTCATTTTTTACTTCATATGCAAGTTCAATATTATCGATCAACTTATCAAACGAGTAACTTGTAACATAATAATATGCTTTGATTGTATATGCACGTATAATAATAATCGTGGTCAAGGCTGAATAGTCACCCTCAGTAAGTGCTGCATCAAAAAAATTTAAAGCAACCAGAATGTACTGTTCTCTCAATTGAGGATCATCCGATATTTGATTTTCTCCATATAAGAAACAATAGCCCAGTTTTGCCTGAACAGACTTTCTTGCGTTAGAGTCCGTAATCACTTGATTTGATAAATAGCACTCAATTGCCTTATCATACATTTCGGTTTGATAAAAGTAATCGCCAAGAGCGATAAGCTTCTCTGCTGAATACTCATTAGCAGGATATTTATTTGTGAAATAGCCCGCTAAAGATGGTGTCTCTTCCGCAGCATATTTTATTATTTTCGTGGTCGGCGTCGGGGTAATTGTATTAATTACCGCGCTCTCCATCTTATTATCAGCTTCCCCAGAAGTTTTAGATGCCTTATACATCTTATTAAGAGAGAATGCTATTAGAGCAATGACTAGTGTAGATGTACATATCAGTAATATCCAAATGTATTTCTTGTTATTTTTCCTTTTTAGTACAAAAAAACTAAAAAGTAAAAGCAGCAAGGCAATTGCAATGAAACACCAAGGTGCATACTTATGACCACCTGCTTCTGAGAATGCAATGCTAACACTCGCTAATGCTACAGAAAGCAAGTTGAATGATATAGAGTATTTTTCTTCTTTCGAACTCTCTATCGCATCCTTAATTATTGTTTTCTTAGGCTTAATCATACACGAGGCACCTTCACGTTGCATGTTCATTCAATATATAGTCTGAAATCTGCAAGCACTATAATTACTGAACGCAGGTTCTTGATATGTTTTTCTCTCTACGTTGGCATTATCTTAATGCAAAAATACGTGCTCTTGCTCTGAGGCTACCAAGTCAAAGCAAAAAGTATAGCATTCATGCCTAACGCACTTTAACCCCGAAAAAGTTACGTTTACTTGTTCTAAACTACCCATTTCTGTCTAGCTTGTCAATATTGATTACAGGTTTCTAAAACAAAATTCAAATTAGTCTCAAACAAAATTGCACTTATCAGCAAATATAAGGCGTGACAAGAGTAGTGTTCGTCCGTCGAGCACGGAGCTAACGCATCCAAATGCAAACATATTCGTGTTTATGGGTGGGTTTGGAATGACTGTATTACTATAACCTCTGATTATGTTAATACTTGTCTTGCCAAAGTAATCAAAACTCTTATGCCGAATAAACCGAGATCACTTATTGCTGTAAGGACCTAATAAGAACGTCCAACAGATGGTAGCTTAATGCCATATTGGGGTAGTTAATCTCCGCCACTTCCCCTTTCTGGTAAGAAGCCGTCATATTGCCTCTTCCGCTGAACAATAATTAGATATGCAACACATACACAGCTTATTAGAAAGTATCCGGTGTAAGAGATAACCTTATATACATGTTCTTGACTTATACCAGAATCTGATTGCATTTTCTCCAATAGAATATTTAAATACAAAATATCTAATAGCATAGTCGCTGTACCGTTTACAAGTGCCACCGAAATTAGGTTGCCGCGAAATAGAAATAATAACGTTATTATTACAATGCTTAGATAGATGTTATAAAAATAACTTTCAAATTGGTTAAGAGCTTCCGTGGCCTGTTCATAAGCATTCGATTCCAAATAAATTTTAAAAACATGAATAAGATTAAAAAATATTATCGAAAGTATAATAGTTACGATGGTTCCTATATGAACCCCATACCTTTTTTGAAATATTGGGTAAATTGCCGCAATCGGAATGACGTTGATCATTATACGGCTCAATTCTAAGGTCGTATTACCGATTAATAGTAAAGGTGTATTAGGGTGATGAACCATGTATACGCTGATAAATGTTACAAACGCAATAAACGAAAAAGTATTTGTTGCCCATATCCCTGCGCCGTGTGAATTGTATAGGTTTTGTTTTTTTTGTATATACTTATATAACAACACTAACACCATAGTGGATGCAATATTAAAAAAAGCTCTGTAGAATGCAGTTGCCCACGCGAAATTTAAAAAATCATCCCAACAAGCAAACACTACAAGACCCAAAATGAGTGTCGCTACTATCCCTGCTCCTACACTAAGGCAATAGAAAAATATAAAAACTATCACCGTTTTAATCGGAGAGTCAGTCCAAGTAGACTTTTGCTTTTTCAAGTTATTTTTCATCTTCAGCTCTGAATGAGTTTAGCATCGTCTTCAATTGCCACCTCAACTAAGCCCTTATTAGATTCGAAATGCACAGAAATTGGTTGCTCGTATTGGTTGTAATAGATATCTTCATAATGCACATATATATCAAACCAATATGAGTCCTTTGGGAGAGCGTTGCATATATTCACAATCAGATAGAAACTATCGCCAACTCTTATGGGCTGGATATATTCGCTAAAAGAATCGTTCATGCCTCCACCAAAAAGATCCTTGCTCTCATATCCTTCATACCCTAGGTCATAGTCTTCCTCTTGGTAATAGCCACCCGACGATAAATATATCTTATACATCGCACCTAACCCAACGTTTTCTAGTTTGCAGTAGTAGCATCTGTATTTATCTATGTCTGTGTACAAAGAAAACTTTGAGTCAATACGACATTCCATATGTCCAGTTTCCTCAGAAATGCCGTCAATTGAGAAAGCCACTACAGTCTCCGAAATCGGATTGATCTCCTTTTGAAGGCTTTCGAAGTTCGTCTCCAAAATTGCCTCGCCTTTAGTCATCACAATATAGGGCTTTGCTTCTTCCCTTAATGCATACTTCGTTGTATCAAGGTCATTCCTAATTGTCCATGCAACACCCATTAACGCAACAACTACGGTAAGTGCCGTTCCTACTGCAGATCCAATAAAACCATAAATGAAACTGTTTTTTTGCATTTCAATTGATTCGTTTCTAGAAGCGTCATTGTTTTTATTATGTGTTCTATTCAGCTCAGGAGAATTGGCATCCATGCCAACTTCTCTTCCTTGACCGCGCTTGTTTCTTCCTTTTATATCTACTAATATATTGCCCAAAGGCTCGACGTTTTTATTACGCTCTTCATTTTGATCCGAAGAAACAATATTCGCGGTGATTGCCTCTTCACAAATTCTCTTGTTTTGAGGTTTTATTTCACCTTTCTCCAAAGAAGCACCACTCTCATTACGCAAATTATTTTGCTCAGGCGAAGTATCATGCGTGCCTTTATCTAGCTCGAAAGCGCGTTTCTTTTTGGATTTCTTCTCCATCACCCTTCTCCTATCATTATTAAATACGATAGTCTATTGCGTATGCAAAGCTGAGGCTTTATTGGAACCATGTCTAATAATTTATAAGGAGTATTGTTCGTCCGGAGAACATGGAGCTAACGCATCCAAATGCAAACATATTTGTGATTATGGGTGGGTTTGGGGCAATGGTATTGTTTTAGTAGCTTTCAACATAGACATCTCATAAGTTTCGGCGACGCTTCAATTCAGCAGGTAGTTCAAACAAATACTTCATTAGCTCCTGTGTAAAGTTTAGAAGTTGTGTTGCATCTTCCATTGTTACTTCATTAGCAGGATCATAATGAGCTCCTTGATTTCCTAATAATCGGACTTCCCTAGCCCAATCTGATAACGAAGGCTGTAAAATGTTTTTACTTGATAAGCTCTGCAACCGTTGTGCCAATGAACCAGAACCTTCTCCAAAGTGTGCAGATATAGCCTCTATTGTAAGCCTTAGCATTACCGCTGTTGCACGAGGTGCTTTTGCGTAATATGCTTGTACAGCTTCGATAAATATGTTAGAAATCTCGGCTGGAATATCGTCTGATAGTTTGCTTTGTGGTAATGGCCACCAATGTATCCCACGGAAACTCACTTCACCGCCTTTTACGATACCCGATCTACTTGGATGGTCGCCAATCCATTCCTCTTCTACTACAACCACCCCTTGATGACAATGTCGGCAAATCATGCTAATAACTTTATCTGAATAACTTCGATAAGGCGCACCACCATTCGATGGATGAACTATTGCGCCATCAAACGTAACAGGTAATTCTCCAATTGTCTCAAAACTAGATTGCTTCCCACACCGCGGGCATAATCCATTAGGTCTATATGAATCTGGCATCCCATCATGAGTTAAAGGCAAATCTTCATTCCGCTCACCCTTTACTATATTGGATTTTTTAAATAATCCAATCATTTTGGCTGTTACCTCCAGTATTCTACATTTAATTATATTAAATTCCTTTGTTGTTGATAATATCAAATATGATTAGGAATCACCGGTTATCTGTTTCCGTTGTCTTTCAATTTCCTCATTCAGTCCCATTTGTACCCTCTTCCCTCGGCCCAAAGAATTTATCGCCATTCAAGTGAATCATATGTTCCGGTAGATCAGCTATCCAAACCTCTGTTTCCCATGCTAAATCTAAAATAAACTTCTTGTAGGTCGAAAGATCATTAAATGCCGTGATAAATATCAACTCTGCTGGACAATTCTCACTTAAGCTTTTGATCTCTTCAACACGCGCCTTCGTCATCGGCCCACTTGATGTAACTGCCTCGACAAAGTATACCCATTGCTTATCATCACGGTAAAGGATCACATCCGGAAGCGTAGATTCATCAATTACTTTAATTTTTAGGTCTGCTAGTCGATCATTATCTTTATATAGAAAACGATTTTGTGTATCGCCAATGTAGAGAATTCTTGAATTATGTGCAAATCGCGAAGCAAATTCTTCTATGATTGCTTTCTGCAACTTATTGTGTACACCCAAAGATAACGTAGCAGGTTCCCCATTAATCAGAATTGGAATCTGTTTCACTCTGCGTTTTCGATTGTATATATCTTCAAGCTCTTTGTGCGCATCAAGGAATGTTGCTAATTCGCTAGCCCAAAACGGTGTATTGTATGTGTTTAATAGCTCAATCATCTCCGTAGTAAAGCGATATGCAAAATTTGGGCTGTTCGTTGATTTCCCGTTATCCTCAATAATCGCTGCCGCCCTGAGAGGTTTTAACGCATCTTTGCGAATGGTTTCTCTGGTGTTTTCAGCATAACTTACATCATAGTTCTCAGATAAAAATTGAATAACATCATGAATCCTTGAGAATTCATTCGAAACTCTTTTCCAACTGCCATTCTCAGGCAACTTTGCTAGCGCAAGAAATACTCTAGCACACATATCATTTTGCTGTTTCGTTGGCAGTTTTAATTGCCCCAATATATCCTTTGCTTCATCTACCTTCATAATAGTCCTCCAAAATACTGTCGCACTCAGAAGTTGTTAGCGCCCTTCGAGTTAATGCCATATGCCCCATTTCACAAATATCTTTGATCGGCGGAATAGGCATTGAATTCAATTCAGCCGCATTTACCTGAGTGCTTCCGTTTAGTATTCTATAATACTGATCCCACAATGTAGATGAGAGTAAAACGAAAAATCCATGTAACTCACAATCCGTTATCTCCCCATGCTTTTTGGTTAAATAGTTTAGATGGTTTTCGGTTGAAATAAACTGTCCAACCTTTCTACTTTTTGTTTTATAGATTGCTGGTTGTAATCGACGCTTTTCTTCTTTTGAAGTAAATCTTTTCACCAAAAGATAATCTTGATCTACCATAAGAACAGATTTGCAGTCGATAGATATATATTGTTTCTCCGCATTCTCAATTGGATGTTTAATTTCGCCATTTTGGAAATTCACAGGCCAAATAAGCGGGCAGGTGTGAGGTATATTAGTTTCATGTAGGAATTCTTTGTTCCTAAAGTCAACAACTCTTCCAGTTTTAAACTTATATCCACGCTCCTCTACTGAAGCTTGAAATGAGTTGATATATTTGAGTGTTTTCAACTCTCCATCATTACTTGGTAGAAACAAATATCGCCCGTTACATGGTTGAAAGCAAGCTTCCTTCTTCGCATATAAATGTTCCGTTTGATCAAAATCCGCCGATCCATCACTCGTTGAAATAAGTATCAATTCACGTTGAAAACTGTTATCTCTTATTCCGTATAGAATCATTGTCTCTTGCAAGACGTTCTCCCTTTTAAATACTTTATCGCGAGATACAAATAAATGGATACTACTAATATCAATGTTTGCAAAAAAGCGCTTTCTAAAAGCAAAAAAGTATAGCCCTGATGTCCAGGATCGTGGAACTATAAAGATATACTCTCCACCCAACCGAAGCAGGCTTAATGCCATTGCCATAAAGAGAAAATACAAGTTAGGTTGTCCATGGATAATTTCTTCCATAGCTATTGCTTCTTCGCTTTTCCGCGATATCTTTTTATACGGGGGATTGCAGATGACTATGTCAAAATCGCCGCCGTTTTTCCCCTTGTTACTAGTAATAAAGTTTACAACAAGGATTTTATATGAAAAAAACACTTGATTCTTTTCGCAATACTTCTTTGCATCGTTAAGATTCTTTCTGAGGAGAGTAATTATTCTCTTGTCATTTTCATAACATACAAGTGAAATCGATTTGCATAAGCCACGCTGAATCAGTCTCTCGATGATTGCTACGCTAAGTATGCCGCTACCAGCACCAGGATCAAGAATTCTTGCTGTGTCGGATTGATATTGACAAAATGAAGCCATATATTTAGCCGTTTCAATTGATGTGAAAAATTGGCCTAAAACTTTTCGTTCAGCCTTATTGACCTCTCCCAAGTATTTACTTGTTCTTTCGCAAACTTTATCAAGAAGCATTAGGAACCTCATTGTCATGATTTATTAGATTATAACACGGCTGGAAATAAAGTAATATGACTTTCTATGTATGTGCGGAGTACCCGATTGCATAATAGAAGGCATAAAAAACTGAAACCTATTGGCAAAAATTGTTGAGACTACTAAATATTCTGTTTCTAGAAGCAATTAAATAGGTCACCACGATTTCTCGAAAAATCGGTGACCTATTATAGTTCAGAATAAGAAAAAATATTGGAAGTCCCTGCTGTTTGTAACGCTTTTTTCGATCAATAAACTATACTGCCATCTTCTTGAGCAATCTAATTATTTCCTCGTTTTGTCTCATAAGAATAAAGTTCTGCTCAATTTGCGCTCTCGCCATTTCAAGTGCAAATGCTTCATTCGAATTCCCGCTCAACAGGCTGCCAAACGAGTAAAGCTTGGACCCCGCTAGACTAGTTGCGATTGCTTTTAGCGATGTAAAATTCTTAAGTTTTATATCCTCAGAAGTATAATTGTCAAAATCAAGCCCAAACTTTTCTATTGCGGCTTTGTCTTTCGCTTCCTGTTGCGCTTGTTTTTCTGCTGCTTTATCCGCTTTACTATTGCCAAACATACTACACCCTCCTAATCGATGTTTGTCTAAAAATATACTTTGCGTTGAATCAATTCGTTACGCTACCATTACCATTCATAATGCGCGAACCATCGCAATGTTTTTCGCCTTATCCCTCATAGTTCTTATCTAGCAGCAACCAAATCAAAACACTGTCTTTTGCCTCTGCCGGCAACTCTTGCTCAACCCCGTCTATTGAAATCTTGGATACCGAAACCCGATCTCCTTCAAGAGTAAAATCCATGACAACTTGTGTACCCGCATTTGGTTCATCCATCAGGGCATAAGAAATTGTTACTGTTCCGTTTTGCGATTCTTGAGAATAGTCGGAGTTTATTAATACCCCGTTTTCAGTTCCTTCACCCCAAGGTATCTCGTTATAGGTGTCCATTACTATCTCGGTAAAGAAGCTCAGGCAGGCGTCTTTTGCGTCTTGTACACTTATTGCTTTCGGCGACTCATTAGGCTGTTGTAGAGTCTCAGAAGGGCTTTGAGACGGCTTGTCGATGGACTCCGCATTGGGTTCTTGAACTGTTTCGGTGGTTGCTGTGGGATTCGTAGCCGCACCACCTCTTGTTCCTATCAAGAGTATACCAAACCAAATTGCAAAAACAACCGTCAAGATAATCTTGCTTTTCTTCTGCATCTGCTTTTGACCAGCCCATAAGAGTATCAATCCAAGAGGTGGAAAAAATATCAGGCTAACCCACAAAACCCATTTTCTTTGAAAGAACTTCTGCTTCGCTTTTTCCATTAATGTACTCCCCTTTTCGTGTTTCACTCATTATAGCGCATCACACTTCGCCTGTACATTAATTTTCCACTGCTTATTGTGTTATAGTTCGGATTGTTCATTCAACCTATAATGTACTCAAAAGGCAGGGGGCTATTTGAGAAGTTATGGGAGATTTCGTCATTACACCCAAAGAAGATAAAGCGGTCACCATGACAATCCGCATCGATAAAACTTTACAGGAAGAGTATAACGAGCTGTCCGCAAAAACCAATCGCTCACG
Organism: uncultured Paludibacter sp.; assembly: GCA_937927845.1. Lineage (GTDB taxonomy): Bacteria > Bacteroidota > Bacteroidia > Bacteroidales > Paludibacteraceae > Paludibacter. Next base: position 3,612 of record CALFXE010000232.1, on the reverse strand, counting down.
AAATGAGCTGATTAGTATGGCATTGCGTTACGCTCTGGATCACATGATCGTCAAAGATAAAGAATAGTATCATAATCCACTTAAGAGGTTTGCCTTTACACTGTTAATACACCTTGCATTTTTCTTCAATTTGTTCAGAACAACCATTACTGAAGATAAACCGAGTTTCGCACTTTATACCAAGGATAATTATTCATCTAAACAATGTGGCAACTATTTTGATAGTTGCTGTTTTTCTGAAATCAATCCTCAAAGGTATCTTCATCGTCTGTTTCTTCCCATTCATCATCCGAGCTTTCAGATGCTTTCTTTCCGTTACTTCTCACAATAATAACTAGAGGGGAATCATCATCCTGGTTCTCTAGAAGAAGTGCATTTGCACCATAAGCCTTATCAATCAGATAGCGGCAAGCATTGAACCGATCTTTGCCATGCTTCTCCTGCGAGATTTCGATAATGGATTCAAGAGCTGACAAGGTGGAGGATTTTAAAAGCTCTTTGAATGAATTTCGTTCTTCTTTTTGTTGTTGAGAGTATTTGGGGCGCCCTTTTGGATTTCCGCTTGCCCCTTTTGTAAAGCCCATAGAATCCTCCTCCTTTCAGTTCTGCTAGAATATGTATCTTTATCAATGCATCAACCAACTGTGATTTGTGCTTTGGCATTTCTCGAATGCTATTTATTTGTTCTGAAACCAATGGATACAGGGTTGTCCTTTTAGCATTCAAATGAATTTATTGGTCCATTGTTATTTTATTGATAATGCATTGTTATCTATTCTCTTATGCTCTCTTTATAGGACAAAATGCGAAATCGGATTTTGCTTAAAAATCGATAAAAATCATGCTTTTCTCTATGCATTCTGCTCCAAAATGCCACTTTTCGCTAATTCTGCACAAATCACTTTCAACTAATTTTTACTCAAAATTTGAGTATTAAAGGATATTACCCACAAGCTTTTCTGAAGTCTCGAATTGTCATAACCGCGTCTTGAGGCAGGTTATATAGCTCGGTGTATTTGTTGACCTCTCTTTGGAGATTATGTATCGATTCACCTTTCTTTTCTTTCCATTTCTTCAGGGCCCTATATAGAACTTTATTATCAGGTATCAACTCACGCTCTTTTGCTATTGTAGAAATCGGATCATCCGTTTCACACAATGATTCATACAGATGATTCACGCAGTAGTTCAGATATGGTATTATCCGTTTACTTCTGATTTCATCACAAAAGATCCGTTTGTATTCCATCAAAAGCAAAGCTAACCCCTTGCGCGATACAATGTCGGAAAGCCTTACTTTTTTGCCAAACAGTTTGTGAAGTGTGCGCTCAAGCATAATGATTTCAATTCGCAGCAGTCCGTACGGTACGGTTTCAGACTTTTCCGTCTGCTCTTTAGGCTCCTTTTTCTGCTGTTCCGTTTTATCATATGCCTTTAAAATGTAGTATTTCTTTTTCGCAGAAATGAACGTCCTTACTTCTTCTTTGTATCTATTGGTTTTGCTTGGGCCAACATACTTTATATTGTCTCGTTTCGGTGTTAAGCAGGCATGACTTAAAAGATTCAAGACTTCGGATTGTGTAGCCTTTCCGCTCACAACTTGTGTAATATTCACCTCAACCAATTTCACTTCACTACCACGCACTTTTCCTAATACTTTTCCGAGCTGCAGCTCGCAGTCATTCATAATCACTGGGAGGCTTTCAACATCTTTCCAAGAAAATGGTTGAATATTGTTATCTCTTAAAAATCGAGGCAATACAAAATTTACTATAGCTTTCCCGCCTTCAACTTTAACTGTTCCATACTTTCTTCCTTGCTCACTTACCAGCGTTTGTTCTGGTAAATACTCGATTTCGTTCTCAAGGGTACCCTCAAAAGTACAACAGTCAATTCCTTGTCTTGCTTTGTTCCGAACCGTTCTTGTTTTTTTCATACACACGCCAATCCCTTTAAAATCTTGAACGCAAAAAAAGAAGCTGCTCGCCCAACCGGGCTACTCGCTTCCAAAAGCACTTTTAACTTACATATATTATATCACACTAAATACAGTCTGTAAAGGTTTTTATCGCAAATTTCGCATCTATTATGGTAATAGCTACTAGTTATGAGTTTGTTCGTATGTGCCAGAGCCTCTTAGCGCGGCTTAGAGTGCTCTTTCATTGTTGCTGACGCAGATTCTCGTATTCGCACAAAAAGCTCTCCATATGTCTTAACGTGAACTCTAGCGTTTTGCGCGTCTAGTCTTCCGTCCATTGCCTATTCCTCTCTTTCTTCTTTCACCCATTGTTCAAATTCGGATTGATGCTCGCTAATATACCCTCGAATATCTGAATACAAACAGCGTGCCAATTGCTCACATATTTTACGGTCGCTGTTGCATTCCGACATTGTTAATTCCTCCCTTCTGACGAGTTGGTACTTTACGCATCACGGTAAATAAACTATAATTCATTCAAAGTGCTTGTTCTATTACCAATTGCTCTCATTTTATAAACTATTTTCGGAGGTTATTGTGTCTAATATTACCAGTCGTTCCGATTTTGGAATTCAGTTTAGCAACCGCTTAGTAGCGCGAAGAAAAGAGTGCCAACTAAGTCAAGAGAGGCTTGCTGATATGATAGGCGTACAGAGAGAGACCATCAGTAAGTATGAACAAGGTAGGACTATTCCTGATTTGCTTTTTTTGATAAATGCATCAAAAGCATTAAATTGTTCATACGAATACCTTTTGGGTGAGTCAGATTATGTAAAGCCCCAGTACAAAGATATTGAAAAAATGTTAGGATTATCAAAAAAGTCCATTGTAACGCTAGAACAATTAACTATGGTGCTAAGATCGAATTTTGTAGGAAGGCCTGATTTAATTGATACCATTAATAAACTTATTGAAAGTACTGGCTACAATGAGCACTTTCGAAAAGATAACGAGACGATAGCTTCAACTGGGAGAGTATTTTCTCCCGGATTATTAAATATGATTAATGATTACTTGCTTTATGACACTGATTCTGCAAGCTTCTCTATTCAAAATATGATGCGAGGTAAACAGATAACGCGTAATGTCGAGGTCAATGCTGATACCGTTTCAAATATATTGCTACTGGACATCAATAAATTTTTGGTTGATTTGCGTGAGGATGAAGAATATAAAATCCGCAGAAGCGAGAGGCGAACCGAGCACAATCAATATCAAAAGCGAGTACGAAAAGAGCAGCATAAAGGAGATAACAAATGACCAACATCGTCATCTACGCCCGCTTCAGTTCACATAACCAAAACGAGCAATCCATAGAAGGGCAATTAAAAGCTTGCTACGATTTTGCAAAACAAAACGACTATAACGTAATTCACGAATACATTGACCGCGCCATCAGTGGCACCACGGATAAACGGCCTGAGTTCCTTCAAATGATCGAGGATAGTAAACAGAAGCATTTCAAGTATGTGCTTGTCTACCAACTTGATCGTTTTGCTCGAAATCGGTTTGATAGCGCGACATACAAAGCAAAGCTCAAAAAGAATGATGTGCGCGTCATTTCAGCGCGTGAAAACATTTCCGATGATGCCAGCGGGATTCTAATTGAAGGTGTTTTAGAAAGCATGGCAGAG
>CALFXE010000231.1 GCA_937927845.1 uncultured Paludibacter sp. | reverse complement strand
CCAAGACGCAAGACCCGAAAGTACATCCGGGGTAGCAAAGAAGATAATCCCGAGTATATTGTCGAAGCTGTCGATTTTATCAACAGGAGAGATATTCAGATAAATTTTGTCCGTTGAAGGTACTTTCATTTTCTGTATGAAGTCAATAACCATTTCAGGTGTTTTCTTGTATTTCTCCTTAAGGGAAACAAAATTGGGTATCCTTTCATGCATCTCAGAAAAGCCAGTATAGAATTTGCCTCCCATACAACCAATCCTTTCCGAACTTAAGCTGATTTGGTCACCTTCCTTAAGCTTATCGAATGATTTGAAAAAGCATCCGTTTATTTTATCTATATCTTCGGAAATTGGATTATCTGAATACCAGAATACAAAAGGTAAGTCTGCTGTTACTCCAAATGCCTCCCTGAAATTATGAATAAATACCTTGACTTCCATTTGCTTCGTTATTAAGTAAGACATATATTTGTTATGACAAATATATTAAAAAGAAGAATGATTCCCTGTGTTTGGATAAGACTTCTTTATTGCTGGGTATAGGAAATGTAATTTATATTAAAATAATGACAGAACGAGAAAAAATGCTTGCCGGAGAGATATATGACTGCGGTGACGAAAAATTGATTGAGCGTTGGCATCTAGCGAAGCAGCTTCAAAAAAAGTATTCTGAGACTGACAGCAGAGACAGAGATACTCTAAATTCTATTTTGGATGAATTAATTGGCGGTCGGGGTGATAATGTTTGGATAGCTGCTCCATTTTTCGTTGATTATGGTGAGAATATCTTTATAGGAAACAATGTGGAGATAAATATGAACTGCGTCTTTTTGGACTGTAACCGTATATCTATTGGCAGTTATAGCGGTATCGGTCCCGGGGTACATATCTACACTGTTACTCATCCGGTAAATCCGAAGGAACGTCTGCCGGAAAACAGCCAATTTTGGAAATCATATACTGCTCCGGTTACTATTGGTAATAATGTATGGATTGGAGGAGGGGCTATACTATTACCGGGTGTTATAATCGGCGATAACACAACCATCGGAGCCGGTAGCGTAGTTACTAAGTCAATCCCCGATAATTGCATTGCAGCTGGTAATCCTTGCAGAGTAATCCGTAAAATTGAAGACTAGAAATAATAATATGGAACACACTATAAAAACGGATAGATTAATCATACGGATTGCTCGACCAGAAGATGCAGAGGCCATTTTCTCATATCGTTCTGATTGCATCGTAAACCAATATCAAGGATGGATCCCAAATTCCATTGAAGAAGTTCGTAGATGTATTATAAATATGCCCGAAACTATTGATGTCGCTAACTTATACATTCAGTTCGTCGTTTTGAATCTTAAGGAAAACCGATTAATTGGAGACATGGCAATAAGCTTTTCAAACCATGACAATATGCAAGCCGAAATTGGATGTACATTAGACAAAGCTTTCCAGAATAAAGGTTATGCAACAGAGGCGATGAAAGGAATGGTCGATTACCTTTTTTCAACAATGCATAAACATAGAATTGTTGTATCTGTAGATCCGAGAAACACAGCATCTCTTCGATTAATTGAACGAATAGGCTTTAGAAAGGAAGCTCACTTCAAGAAAAGTTACTATTTACGTGGAGAATGGGTTGATGATATAATTTACGCAAAACTAAAAGAAGAGTGGATCATTGAACATTTTTAAATATAGTGGACGATAATATTTTGATCACACCCAGAATCATATTTGCAAATGATCATTTTATTTATTCTATCCTTGATGCAGAATATTTAGATTGGCATAAAAGGCATGAAGAGTCTTTAGATATTCTAGATCCTGTTAAAAATTTTTCGAAACCTCGGATAGGTTGCTATAATTGATGTTTTACTATCACTCGTTTTCATAGTATCCAAAAGGGATTAAATCATTTGGCTCCCGTAATTCTTTCAAATAACAATCGTTAAGCAGCATGATGCGGTTTACACATTTGTGTACTTCCCTGAAATTATGATCGGTTAAAATAATTCCTTTGGATTGGGAGGTAATTTTAATATGTTCTCTGATGGATTCAGAAACAATAGGGGAGAGGCCCTGAAACGGTTCA
>CALFXE010000230.1 GCA_937927845.1 uncultured Paludibacter sp. | reverse complement strand
AAGCCGTTTTTCTGGCTGGCAGATACCGCTTGGGAGATCTTTCACTCTTTATCCTACGAAAACGCAGAGCTGTATCTCAAGACCCGCTCCCAGCAGGGCTTCAATGTCATTCAGACTGTAATCCTATCGGAATTCGACGGGTTGAATGTACCGAACCATTATGGAAGAGTGCCTTTGAAAAAAAACGAAAAGGGTGAGTTTGACCCTACCCTGCCGGATACAGAGGGAGATTACAGCTTTTTTCACCACACCGATAAGGTGATCACGTTGGCAGAGTCATACGGCATTTATGTTGCCCTGTTACCCACCTGGGGAGATAAATACAACCAAAAATGGGGAGCCGGTCCGGAGATTTTCACTCCTGACAATGCGTTTGCCTATGGAAAGTGGCTGGGAGAGCGATACAAAAACAATAATAACATCATTTGGGTGTTGGGTGGCGACCGTCCGTTGGAAGAGCCGGTTCATTATGAAATCAATGAAAAACTGGCATTGGGGCTGAAGGCCGGCGGTGCCGATCAGCTGATTACCTTTCATCCCATGGGCGGCAGATCCTCCACAGAGCATCTGCACAATGAGGACTGGCTGGATTTTAATATGATCCAGTCCGGTCACGGTCGTGCCATTACCATCAACCATGAAATGATCAAGGCAGATTACGGGCTTTCTCCCGTAAAGCCGGTCATTGAAGCAGAATGCTGCTATGAAGATCACTCCATCTCCTTTCAGCCGCAAAACGGGTATTTTGATGCAACGGACGTGAGAAGAGCGTCCTACTGGGCGGTTCTTTCCGGCAGTGCAGGCATCACATATGGTCACCACAGTATCTGGGCGTTTAAAAACGACCCGACAGAGGACAGCCGATTTGCTTATCCTTATTTCATCAAAAGCTGGCAGGAGGCATTGACAAGCCCCTGTGCATCACAGATGAAGCACCTGAAATCCCTTTTTGAGTCGGTGGATTATCAAAACGGCGTACCGGACAATTCTGTCCTTGCTGTAAATTTTCAGGGAGCCAATCACCAAGCGGTTTTCAAAGGAGAGCACTTTGTGTTCGTCTATTGCCCCCATGGGCTGCAGACCACACTAAAAAAAGACAGCATTCACCCCGACTGCACCTGCAAATGGTTTGACCCCCGTACAGGCAAGAGCCAACCGGCTGAATACTGCATCGGAGACAACTATGTGTTTTACCCCCCTTCCCATGGCAGAAACTGTGATTCTGTGCTGATCATAGAACAATAAATCACAAAAAAGCTGCGGTTCTTCATAGAACCGCAGCTTATATTTTATTTCCCGTTACTTTTTAAACAAATAAAGCAATAGCATAATGGACAGCAAAAGCGTAAAACCTCCGCAAGACATCAAATATGCTGTTCTCGATGATTTTTTATGGATTTTAGATGCAAAGATACCGTAAGCAATACATGCCACAATCATCCCGGTTACCACGGCCAAAGTATAAATAATCTCAATGTCGATCACGTCGACGATCTTTGGAACAGAGGATATGGCGCTGGCGAAGATATACATCCCCGGCACAAAAACCAACGGTATCGTGCCCAGTGCATAGCCCTTTTTTCCTGTTCTCAGAAAGATAAACGACATTGCCAATAGAATGGCGACGATCGCAAAGCAGGCTTCTGTCATATTATGCTCCGTTCCCCAGCGAGACAATGATCATACGATTTAGTACAATGGCTGGAAATTAGTTCTGATTTGTTAATTTTACCATAATAATTCTCATTAATCAAGTACTAATTCATCAGCTTTGCGCCCATATCTTTTAAAATAATTTCCGCTTTTTGATTTTGATCACAAACAACAACGATAATGCAATCATCCACTCTTCGGATAATTGCATTGCTGACTTTATTGTATTCTACCGGAAAACGGTCTTTGAAGTTTTTGGCAAGCTGACCCAGCTGTGAATTGATCTCGCCCACAACCACGTTTTCTTTGGATGTATCACTCAACTTGAATACGCCGATTTCATCAGCAGTATCGTCCACATCGCTGAGATAAACCGCAGAGTCAAAAATTACACCCTCAGGAAACGAAAAATGGGTGTCCAGCTTATCATTTTCTATTAATATCATTTTCGGTAAATTTAACTCTTTCAATAAAGTGTCCGCAATCGTTGATGGTTGTCTTTCTGCAACTTTTGCACCGCAGCCTGACAGCATCACTGTCAAGCAAATTGCCAAGACGGTCAAACTCAGCATTTTTGTCAGTACTATATTCATAGCAGACGCAACCTCCCTCTCTTTTCTGTACTACGCAGGACTATTTTACAACATGTTCAACAAAAAGTCTACTTAAAAATACTTCTTATTATATATTATTTCTATTTTTGCAAGTAGATTTACATAATCATAGCCAGTTTTTACCTTATACATAGAGTAATCCACATTTTCCACATAGTTTTCCACAGTCCTTTGGGACGAGCAGTAAAGGCTTTTTTACGATTTACCAACAATTTTAAGCTCTGAAAAAGTCCGATAGCCGTGGAAAACGGATAACAATTTATTGTTGACATAACATTGTATATTTCCATTTTATGCTACAATAAATACTAATTGTAAAATGTACTTGTCAAGGATTTCACCCTTGCAAAAAACGAGTCGAAATGCTATGATGAAAACAGAATATTTTAAGAAACCGGGTGTTTTCATGACCAAAAAAGAGAAAGCAAACCTTGTCATTCAGCTCCTTGAAGAGCGGTATCCAGATGCACTTTGTTCCCTTGTGGCTGCTACGCCTCTTCAATTGTTGATTGCCACACGGCTCTCTGCACAGTGTACAGACGCAAGAGTTAATATTGTGACGCCGGATTTGTTTGCGCGGTTTCCCACAATTGATGATTTTGCCGACGGTAACATTGAAGAAGTGGAGACCTATGTAAAATCCTGTGGTTTTTATAAAACGAAGGCAGCGGATATCGTAAACATGAGCAAAATGATCCGGGACGAATACAACGGCGTTGTTCCCGATACCATAGAAGAACTGACCAAGCTCCCCGGGGTGGGCAGAAAAACCGCCAACCTCATCGTCGGCGATGTTTATGGAAAGCCCGCCATCGTGGTGGACACCCATCTCATCCGCATTTCAAACCGCCTCGGTCTTGTGGACAGTGTGGATCCTTTTAAAATTGAAATGAGCCTGAAAAAAATTCTTTCGCCCTTAAAATCCAATGATTTTTGCCACAGAATTGTTCTGTTCGGCAGAGATGTTTGTGTCGCCCGAAAGCCACGGTGTGAAAACTGTCCTCTCTCCAGTGTATGCAAATTTTACAAAAAACTTGAAATGCGATCGCATTGATGTGAATACCTGCCGTATCCGGTGTTGATTTTAATGCTATAACGTATAGTCATTACTCAAATTCTGTCTTGGGTCTGCTTTGGATATATATAGCCTGCCGTCAGAACTGATATCTGCATAAAAGACTTTGCTAAAATCCTCTATATCAACTTGTTTCAGCTGTATTGAGAGCCATTTTCTGTCCCGCTTGAGCTGCTCCAGATTGCCGTCATACACCTTTCCATCCGTGATAAGCGGTATGCATAATCCCTTTGCTGTTGTATTTAGATTCATATCTGAAGGGGTCAAAGGTAAAAATTGAGGCTTTCTCAGAACACTGATACTGCCGCTGCCCTCTACGATGGCATATGCAACTTCATTTAAGTCAAACACGTCTTTTTCTCTTAACGCCGCTTTCACATTTTCAATGGGGTATTTCAGCCGTTCCATGTTGGATTTGATAAATTGACCGTTTTGGATAATCACAGTCGGTCCAAAAGTGATTTTTTTCGCAATTTTCTTATTGTTAATCAACAGACAGCTCACAAAATATTGCAGGGCAACAATAAGCACAACAGCAAATAAAGTAGGCAGATGTGGAATATTCGGCTCCGATATATCCGCACCGATTACGCTTCCGATGACGATTACCGATAAAAAATCATAGATAGGAAGCTCGCCGATTTTGCGTCTGCCGGTTTTTAAAATCAAAAATAAAATCAGTGCCATCACGCTTACAATACGAAATACGATCCATACATATGTCATTTTCGTGGCTCCCTTCTTTTTCGTTATTGTAACCAATATTATTTTCTTTATCAGCTCAACGTTCGCTGTCATCCGTTGCAAGTAGAAAAAACGATTGATTGCCTGATAAAATCCTGCTGTAGGGCTTCAGGATGTCATTACAGCAAGAATGATTACCCTTTATTGTCCGAGACCAAAATGCCGCCGGGCGTGTTGCAGGGTAATGATAACAATATCCAGCGAAACAACAAGAAATTTTATAAAAAGCTTGAAATCCGAACAAAAACGTGCTATTTTAATATAGGTTCATGGGGGCGTAGCTCAGCTGGGAGAGCATCGCGTTCGCAACGCGGGGGTCAAGGGTTCGAATCCCTCCGTCTCCACCAAAAATTGACCGAGGCATTGATACGATGCCTCGGTCAACTCTTTTATTTTGCGTATCAGGAAAGCCTGCAATACAAGTGATTTGCCCCATAGGGGTATTCAAAATCCTTTGTATTGCAGGCTTTTTCTGCATTTATGGGCTTCTCCGGCACTCTCGGCTCATGGTTGAATTTGAATACCCCTTGAGGAAAAATAAAATAGTTCTACGAAAAATAACAGGGTTCAAGGAAAAATAAAAGTGTTTGATTTGCTCTGCCCAAACACCTTGATTCGATAGTGTTAGTTGATCTAATCAGACTTTTTCGCCGAGTACTTCGTGGATTTCCTTCGCTTGACACCATCATCACCGACCTCAACATTGCTCCTGCGAATGCGTTCCTCCTGGACTTGGTCGAACATCTCTTCGGTGATAATTGCTTCGTTATTCCCCTCGGAAGCATATCTGTCTTAAGGGATTCTTGCCACCGGGCATTTTGGAGACCAGGCGGTAAGCGGATATGTTATTATTGAATAGAAGCGTCGAGTGTACACTTTTGCTTGCTACTGTGGGATTGGTGATATGCCGGTGATATGCTATAAAGATGTTGTAATAATGAGTGTAATATGTTATAATAACTTAATGTTTGATTGTACATCTTACTCGAGGGGAGATCAGAATGAGTTTTTCGGAAGATATTAAAAAGATTCGTCGAAAAGCCTTTTTATCGCAAGAAGAGTTTGCGAAAAAGATAGGAGTATCTTTCGCTACAGTCAACCGTTGGGAGACTGGAAAAGCCACACCAAATTTTAAAACAATGAAGTTGATCGATGCATATTGTAAAAAGAATGCAATTGATTTCGATGTTTGTGACATTGTTGAGTCCAAACACAAAGATTGACAATATTTAACTTGAGAGGTTATACCACAGTGAATAACGTAGTTAGAGAAATTCCAGGAGGCGATTACGCCTTCTTAAGAAATAAGAAACCAAAGAGGCTGCCTGGGAATCCAGAAAAGACGGTTAGGCTTGTAGATTTGTTTTGCGGCTGCGGCGGCATTTCCCTTGGGGTCAAGGAAGCCTGCAACACTCTAAACTATGGTTTGGATATTCCTTTGGCTGTTGATTTTGAAAAGGAAGCCAGCGATTGTTATGAGTGCAATTTTCCTGAGGCAAATGTTGTCAATGGAGACATCACCCAATTGTTTTCCGATATGGTAGGTTCTCCTTTTACTGAGAAGGAGATAGAGCTTCAACAAATGGTAGGACATGTTGATTTGCTTGTTGGTGGACCTCCCTGCCAAGGGCACTCGGATTTGAACCGCTATACAAAGCGGAATGACCCCAAAAATCATCTCTACCTATATATGGCAAGAGCGGCAGAACTGTTTCGTCCAAGGTTAGTCATTATTGAAAATGTTACTGGTGCATTACATGATAAAGGACAAGTTGTTCAGTGTGTTCAAAAGGATTTAACCAAGCTCGGTTACAAAGTGGATATTGGAATTGTGGACTTGGTAAAGATTGGAGTTCCTCAGACGCGCAGACGCTTAATACTTCTTGCGTCTTTAGATAATGTTTACTCTGTTGAGAAAATACAAGAGGAATATACAGTTAGCCAAGAGAGAACTGTTGATTGGGCAATTGGAGATTTAACGGGTGTTGCTCAATCAACGTTATTGGATATGCCCTCTATTCCTTCCAAGGAAAATCAACGGCGGATTCATTACTTGTTCGAACATAATGTTTATGACCTGCCGAATGAGGAACGCCCTCCTTGCCATAGAGATAAAAAACATTCATATAACAGTATTTACGGGCGGTTGCATCCCGACAAACCGTCCCAGACAATCACTAGAGGCTTCTATAATAATTGTATGGGGAGATATGTCCATCCAACACAAAAAAGAACACTGACTGCACATGAAGCGGCCCGCTTACAGTTCTTCCCGGATTACTTTGACTTTTCTTCTGTAAGTAACAAGACTGCTCTTGGAATTATTGTGGGAAACGCGGTTCCAATGAAACTACCATATATCTATGCACTAGCGCTCTTAAGCGAAAAAAAACATGGGTAGACATTGGCCGAAAGGCAAAATATCTATAAGAGATTATACGCCATGTTGCCATTTGTTGCCTCTGAAAATGAAATGACCTCTTGGACGGATAACAAATGTGTGGGAATAGCCTCAGCTTGAGGAAAGAGAGTGATGAAAATGACAATTAATTATAAAGCCGATATTCCAAGGAAGATGGTTAGCCTGTTTTCTGGAATCGGTGGATTCGAGCTTGCCTTTCAAAGAGTAGGGATTTCAACCACACTCATGTGTGAAATTGATCCTATCGCGCAACAGATTTTAAAGAGTAATCTACCAAATATTGAATTAACGAATGATATTTGCGATTTGGAAAGGCTCCCAGAAGGTACAGATATATTGTGCGCTGGCTTCCCTTGTCAGGATTTAAGTTCTATTGGTGTAAAAAAAGGCCTTGATGGAACACGGTCATCATTGGTTCGAGAAGTTTTTCGTTTACTCCGTCAGGATAAAGTGGAGTGGGTTATTTTTGAAAATGTACCTTACATGCTTCACCTTAAGAAAGGTGAGACTATCCGAACAATAGTGGAGACACTAGAAGAACTAGGTTACAGTTGGGCTTATAGAACAATTGATTCTATGGCATTTGTGCCTCAACATAGGTGCCGTGTTTTTATTGTTGCATCTCTGCACAATAATCCGAAAGATGTTCTGCTGAGTGGAAACTCTTTAAAAAAGCAAGGCATGATTACAACTGAAACATTTTCAGAGCCGTGCGGCTTTTATTGGACGGAAGGAAAATATGCGCTGGGATTGTATCAAAATGGGATACCAACTTTAAAAGTTGGATCTTCAATAGGAATAGCATCTCCGCCAGCTATTGCATTTCCTTACGGAATGGTCGCATCGCCTGATATTAGAGACGCTGAGAGGTTTCAAGGTTTTCCGGTAGATTGGACCAAACCCGCAGAGGATATAGCCAAACCTTCTGCAAGATGGAAACTGGTAGGTAACGCTGTTACTGTAGATACTGTTGCGTGGATAGCAAGTAAAATTGTTCATGCTGAACAATATAATCCAGCCAAGGACAAGAAACTTAAAGATAAAGACAAGTGGCCAAAAGCAGCATGGGGAAACAATGGAACAAGGTATTCTGCATCCGTATCAGAATATCCAGTGGAACGAGACGAAATATTGTTGTTGGACTTCCTTAAATATCCATGTAAACCGCTGTCTCCGAAAGCTGCAAAAGGATTTGAACATAGATTAAGCATGGGAAAGGTTCGCTGTCCTCAGTTCTTTAGAGATGCAATACATGAATATGTAGAGGGGAAGGATGAAGAAAATGGGTGAAATAACACTTGATTCCTTTAAAGAGACATTAGGTATACTTATCGATGCTAATCCTCATGCCCGAAACAAGGGTGATGAATTCAAAGACTGGGCCAAAGAACACTTCGATTGCGATGCAAGGATTTCATATATTAAGGAGCAGCGTCAAATCACGAACCGTGTTTCCGAGCAATTTAGATATTTTGCTCCTATAGTGGTCTTCGTCTGTGTCCCTGAGGTGAAAAGAGATACCCTTATCAAATACATATTAGAAAGGGTTTATAAGCAGCTTGAGAGCGTTGCAATAATTGGTGTCACTACTTCAAATGGTGAGAAGAAATATACTTTTGAACGTTTGATTGCCTTTAAACAGTCAAGTTTTACTGAGTGGGCTAAATCTTTCTTTGAAAAGACCGAGGAGGAGAAAAAATTAAGAGAGCAGCTTGGTCTTCCTGATTCCACCAACTATGAAACTGAGGTTGACTTTGCGTGGTATGTTGGCACAACCGGAAATGACCAAGACGGCAACTGGCGCGACTATTCGGATGAATATATAGAAGCCGGTGTCTGGGAAAATGGGTGGGAGGATAAGTTTCAAGATGTTGTAAAATCAATTCAAATCGGAGATCGGATTGCATTGAAATCAACATTTACACAGAAGCTAAACCTTCCATTTAACAATCACGGAAAAACCGTGGGTGCAATGAAGATTAAAGCAATCGGAACAGTTACTGGAAATGCAGATGACGGGAAGCACATTACCGTTGACTGGATAAGACTTGATCCAGTGAAGACGTGGTATGGCCCGGGAACATTACGTGAAACTATTCACAGCGTTGATGCAAACGAGGGATTTGTTAAGAAAGCGCTACTCGCTTTTACGTTCGGCGATGAAGAACAAGATTATTCTCTATGCGAGGAAAAATATAATGACACCGCTGACAACGAAATCGGTGTCGATGAACAAAGCGGTACAGGCAACGAAAAGCAGGAAATTGTTGACGAATCAGTGCGCTTGAAAGACGGTTCAAATATTTTATTGTACGGTGTTCCTGGGTCTGGCAAGAGCTGGACTATTGAACATGAGTACTGCCACCCCGAGAGTGTAGTTGAACGATTAGTATTCCATCCCGACTACACAAACTCCGATTTCATCGGACAGATTCTCCCTGCTGTAGATAAAGAAGACGATAATCAAGTTACCTATGAATTTACGCCGGGGCCTTTTACCTCTATTCTTTATGACGCGTACAACCATCCTAAAAAAGAGTACATTCTTATCATCGAGGAAATCAATCGCGGTAATGCTCCGGCAATATTCGGCGAAGTATTCCAACTTCTTGATAGAATTTCGGATGAAAAAACTGTCGATGGAGTAAAATACCCTGTTGGCACAAGCGAATATGGCATCACAAACCGATATATTGCAGAGGTCGTATATGGAGACCCCAGACACAAGGTTCGTATTCCATCCAACCTTTCGATTCTCGGAACGATGAACACATCCGACCAGAATGTTTTCACTCTCGATACTGCTTTCCAGCGCCGTTGGAAAATGCGACTAATCGAAAACAATTTCGATAATGTTCGCCTTTCTCTCGCTGAAGCGGAAATCCTGGATACTGGGGTTACCTGGCGGCGGTTCTGTGAAACCATTAACACACAGATTGTCGGGAATAAGGCCAAAATGTCCTCATCTGAGGACAAGCGTCTCGGCGTTTATTTCGTCCATGAGATCGATCTTATGTATAATAAAGCGGATATACCTATAAATCATGATAAGCTTCTCGCTGAGCTTAACGAGTTGTTGAAATCAGAGATGGGGGGCACCATTTCTGAAGATGGTGAAAAACGACTCCGAGAAATTCGCGCAGCTCTTATGCAAAACAGAATTTTTCCCGAAAAAGTCATTAAGTATTTGTGGGATGACGCTTTCAAATTTAATCCAGACGCGGTATTTGATACTATGGACAACAAAGACCTCGATTCATTGGAGGCGGTCATTCGGATGTTCATATATGAAAGAGAGAAAGCCCGCTTTAATATTTTTAGAAAAGAAATTAGAGATCAGCTGTATCAGTAATGAGTCTGCACAATGAGAGGTGGTGATTGACGTTGGAGAATCTGTTTCAAAGCAGAAATGCAGAAATGGTCAATAGAATACTCCCCAATATCGACTCGGATATGGACAAGCGCGGAATCACTCTGCGTGAGATGTGCCATGTAAATAAAAACGGCGAAGGCGATAGTTTTGTAGGCGTTAAGGCAGATACCAATGGAATGACCATCTACTTCCCCATTGGCTATGAGCTACCTGAAAACGACGATGATCTTCGTGTTGACGTTCATAACCTTTTCGGCGTTCTGGCAACCTTTATGAAAGAAGCCAGTCAGATTGAAACTCAGAACTTCAGCGGACCAATTTCTGTAGATTTTCCGATGCACGCCTACATAAAGGTTATCCGGCACTACCTCAATACGGGTCGCTACTACATTGAAACCGAGCCCGAGTATGTTACCGCAACAAAAGGTGCACCAGATTGGCCACGCACCTTTAAAAATCAAATGGGTCTGGTTCAGAAGAACGGGTCTGTAATTTTTACACAGATGACGGTTCGTCGTCAATCACCAAATACCAACAAAAAAATAACGCAGATTCACCAGTACTGCGTCCATGAGGCGTTTTCCAAGCTCGGCACCATTTATGTGTCTTTCGTTCCGCAAGAGCCTGCTCAAAGATCGGAAGAGCACACGTCTGAACTCCAGTCACCGATGTATCTCGTAT
>CALFXE010000229.1 GCA_937927845.1 uncultured Paludibacter sp. | reverse complement strand
AGCCAGTCAAAGGTGATGATTCAGAATGCAGAAGATTTTAGACGATTCTTTGAACCTTTTAGACTAACAGACCTTAAACCGAAGTTATGCTTAGCTACAAGCTAAGCATAACTGTATAAAAAAGTAAAAAATATCAAACTAAGGAGAACAGGGGTCATTTAAACCTCCTGTCAACGCCGGCTTTCAAGCATTTTATCTACTACCGTCTATTTTGATATATTATCGATTCATCAATAAACAAATAAGCCAATTTTCTCAATTTCAGGTATTAGCATTTCCCATTTCTTTGGCGAATTAAAATACATATAAAAATCGTATCCAAATCTCACCGCAATAAGGTCGTCGGTTTCACAAATTAATTCTGCCCATATAACTTCCCGTAAAATCAATCTAATGACGTTATCGATATTTTCTCCTGATACAATCCCCCCCCCTTCTTTGACTGCATTAAATGTTTCTATTAGACCTTTTTCATGATTCCGAAAATAAAATGAGAGGTCATCAATTTCCTGTTTCTCCAGATTCATAGTTATAATATCTGAGCAATTATTAAACGCTAAAAAGAGCTTTGCTGCCAAAACATACCTATTTTCAACTTTCACATAATCATCATAAGTAAGAAGCTCTCCGTCTATAATTTTTCCTAATTGAAAAAAACCGATCCATTCTTCCTTTTATAATGCCCTACATCGTTCCGAAAGACAGGATTGTATTTCGTGACAGATTTTGCAGAGTATTCCCAATCTTGATTCATATATTCTTGATTAGTCGCCAACGCGATGATTAATATCTCTTCCAAAAGTACCTTGTCTTTTACTTTTATCTGTACTTCCTATACGAAACAATAGCAGCATTTACGGTTTCCTTAAAAATCAACCTAAAAGCACCACACGCTTATCCGTTCCTTCCCTCCAACTATTGATCACAGGCAACCAATCTAAAAGTTTGTCAGACTCTAAATTATCAAATTTAAATTCACATATTGTCCTCCATCCTTTGGGAATTTCATTTAATAATCTATCAAATTGCTGAGTAATCTTTACTAGTGTAACCACACCAAAATATTTCACCTCTCCTTGGACTGTAAGTTGAGTAAACTTTGTACCTATCTTAATATCATAATTAGAGAATTGGCAAAAAAGAACTACCCCCGAAAGGCTCCTTACTCCCTCAGGGAAAGAATTCTTTAGTTCAGCGATAACATTTTTTGAAACTATTCCATCTATAGTAATTTCGATCATAAAAAATTATTTTTTAGGAATACTTTTAATTGCCTCCTTAACGAATTCATCGACTTGAGTCTCTGACATCTTTGGCATTTCTTTCACTAATTTATTCAGGTCATCCAAGGTGTTTATTTTCGCAGGAATTTTCACGCCGAGCCCTGCTAGTATCTCTCTTGCCTTGTCTGCGCTAATTGTGTAACTCGCCCTTTTTGCGAATTCAATCGGTGCAACATTTAAGGCAATTTCTTTTTCAATATTTTGTAAGACATTTCCAGCCCCTTGACTCACTCCTACCAAGTCCTGTGGTATGGCTATATGAACTACTCCATTGTTAAAATTTTTCGAATAAATTCCAAATAATGTAGAAATACCGGGATCGCTACTTACTGGGGTTACTTCAAGTAATTGACTGGCTCGTGATCCTGCATATCCCTCACTAGTACCTCTAAAAAGATACTTAGTAGATTCTGTATAAACACCACGCAAGAAAGAAAAAGCTTGATAAAATATTCTAACACTCCCCCATCCAATAATTCCATTTACAAAGCTCTCTTTAATCCTTTGATCTTGAATCGCTCGTCCTTCAGGGGTTTTTGCCCTATTATGCTCTCCCATTCCAGCAAAGTGCTGGAGAACTAAAGCTGAGGATATTCTTCCCCCAGTATAAATATCTGCCGAAAGGAACAGACCTAATGTAAGGCCCTGCCTATGAGCTTTATTCATTGCATTTCCTTGTTCTTCGATTTGTTGAGTTGTTAGCTTGTCCTTTCTCGTCAAATTTGCAATGTAAAGTGCCGACTTATAATCATACGTAGCAGGGTGATATTCGAGGCCGTCAAGATCAATACCATCAATGGGTCTATTGCTTGAAAATTGATATGGGGTTAATTCTGGATACAGATTGGCTATTGGATCCACACTCAAAAACCTACCCAGCCTCGGATCATAGATCCGCATGCCGTAATCCTGCTGGTTGCCTTCGCCTTTTACATCGTTATCATTTTCCTTACCATTAAAGCCATACCTATAATTACCTTCTGAATACTTCCTCCCCGGCATCCCCATCCCGAAAGGATAATAATCATTGGCCGTGAGCACCTGCGGCAGGTAATAATCGATCGGACGATAGCAGGCCGGGTGAACCGGGTCATCACAGAGTTCGATACCTTCCGGCATCAGTACCGGTATACGCACATCACTGATTGTGACCAATACATTACCCAGGTGATTACTCAGCTCAAATTGTACCCGTCCGCGTTCCCAGCCACCGGCGATACCGCCGCCGGTTCCCGTCATGGGGTCAGTGTCAAAAAGCTCCCAGCCCGTCGTTTCCACTTCCCGATCCGGCCGCCATACACCCAGCCGCGAGCTGCCGTATAAAGGTACTTCAATCTGTGACAGCAGCCCGCCATTCACTTCCGAATTCCCCTTCTCATAGATCGCCATCACATTGCCACTCGCATCCCGCACATAGGCGGTTTGCTTCGGTGTACCGGCACCCACCTGTACCCATTTGCCGATCCGGTTGCCGGTCGCATCATAAGTGTATTTGATCACGGTGGTGACCCCACTGTTGGTCTTCGTGATCTGGCTGATCTTGCCGTAGACATTCCATTCGATACCCCCACTGGCAATACCTTCCGATTCATCTTTGACCAGGTTGCCGATGGCATCATAACCATAGTTATCACTGACCTGGCCGGTTGGCAGGTCACCGGTACCCGCAGGGGTCGACACTACCGCATCGCTTACCTGCTTCAACCGGTTTTTGACCAGGAATCCATCGCCATCATATTCGTAGGTATAGCTCAGTTTATCCATGCTGGTATCTACACCCACACCGGCGCGGTTGCGCAGATAGCTCAGGATATTGCCATTGCCATCGTAGCTCACCCGCTCTTTGTAA
Source organism: uncultured Paludibacter sp. (assembly GCA_937927845.1). Classification (GTDB taxonomy): domain Bacteria; phylum Bacteroidota; class Bacteroidia; order Bacteroidales; family Paludibacteraceae; genus Paludibacter. Next base: position 3,095 of record CALFXE010000229.1, on the reverse strand, counting down.
TTGGTACTGCCAACCGGTACAAAACTGTTGTTGCCACTATTCAGTCCCGTATAGGCGTTCATCGCCGTAAGGCGGTTGAGCTGATCATAGCTATACCCATACAACTGCGCATCGCCCAGTTTCGGGATATTCACCAGCATCGAAGATATATTGCCATTATACAGCCCACGGCCTACAGGTCGGTCATCCGTCACCGGTGCCAGCAGATCCACTTTTACAAAGGGATATTTATTCGTAGACACCGCCTTATAATCGCCTGCATTATACTGCAGGCTATAGCTGTAGGCATCGCGTGCGGGGCGGCTTGTACCTGTACCATCGCCCCCCATATCAAAGCTGCTGCCGATGGCATTGCTATTGACGCCCTTGAGCCAGCCCTGCAGGGTATAGGCATAGTCGATGCCCTGCACCTTCAGTTGTCCGAGCTCCGTACGCGCCAGTGGCCCATGCCGGTAATAACTGTAGCCGGCCTGTTTTTCCCAATGCTCCCGGTCGGCACTGGTATATACCTGGGTCAGCCGGTTTTCTGCATCGTAGACATAGCGGTGATAAAACTGGTCCGTCACTCCCGGCTGGTACGCCACTTCATTGACCTTGCCACTGATAAGGTCATAGTTGTATTCGATCCGCTTGGTCATGTGCCCGCTTACTTCATTGAGCACACCTTTGCCATAAGACTGCAGCAGGGTATCTACATTGCCATGTATATCGTAACTGTAATAGGTAGTGCTGGTCCGGTCACCCACAATGGCATCGGTGAGTGAGGTATAACTCACCCGGTTGCGCAGGTTGGCCTGACATAAGAATCAGGAGCCCGGCTGCAGTACTACTAGCATCGTCCTTTGCAGCCTGCCCCGCTCTGCGGGGACGCTCCGTTCAACTGCAGGATCACAGATCAGCAATATTGAAGACCAATAAAGAAATTAATGCAACTTGTATTTTTCTTCGTTTCATCCTCGTCTAAAAAATGTTTTTTGACAGTAGACTTTCAGTAAAACACCTTGCAGGCATACCTTCACGCGTTGTTATGCTTAGCTACAAGCTAAGCATAACTGTATTAAAAAAGTAAAAAATACCAAACTAAGGAGAACAGGGATCTGGCTGATCTTGCCGTATCACTCAATCTAATAAAACTTCAACTCCTCCTCAAAATAGGAACTTTCAGAGGCCTTTAAATATTTTATGTATACAGCAGCTATTTTGATATACTATTCATTCTTAATAACTCTTTCTATTGATGTTGCCAACTTTTTTAAAAGGCAACGAATAGCTTTCCCTGTCAATTTTTATCGCAATATAAAATGGAGGGACCGATACTTCCCCCATAAGGTTATTTTGTTTAACATATCCAATACATTCCCCGTCTAAATTAGCTGAGGCGACTCTCCATTTTCCTTCACATTCTTTCAGCCGCCTGTCATTAGTTTCAAAATAATAAACTCCATTTTCTCTCGAAATCAAATTAACTGTATCCCAATTGTTGCTTTTTACCAGCTCCAAACACTTTGGGTAACTAATGAGACTTGTGTCAATTTTAAATCGACCAATGTAAAAAGGCTTACATTCTTCATTTCTATAACAAGCCGAAAAAAAAACAATAGTTAATACTAATAAAATGTATTTCATACGGTAATGTTTTTTATTCACGTCTCATTATCGGGCGTTCTGCTTTCCTAACAGCTTCATCAATACCTAGCTTCCTAATAACGTCATTATAATTTAATCGCAATCTATATGTTTGTGAAAAGTTTGTATACGGCTGGGGTGATCCATTAGAAGGATCTCCGTTCTTCGCTGTATGCTTACTCTAAAAAACTGTTATGCTTCGTTTGCAACGAAGCATCTGTTCAAACTACCAGACACTTCTTCAGATAAAAACCAAATCCAATAAACCACATTTTTTTGTAAAAAAAGTAATCTTTGGTTGTAAAATTCCAATAAAAACAATCTAATACTGTTGCCTGGCTTTGTATCTGATATCCGCCCTTATCCATGCTTTTTACACAAAGAACCAGCATTCCTACGGCAAATAACTCGTTTATCCATCACAAAAAAAAGCTTTTTTAACGGTAAGATTTCTGTAAAAACACCTTTTAGACCAACAGCCTTAAAACGAAGTTATGCTTAGTTACAAGCTAAGCATAACTGTATTAAAAATGTAAAAAATACCAAACTAAGGGGAACAGGGTATTCCTCATACAATCGTTTTTATCAAAATTTCTAATGCTTTATTAACGGTAAATCAAACCCCGTACGAAAGAGTCTTTTACCTCCCTCACTAATCACAGACATAGTTATACCTTATTAAAATGAAATCGTGTAACATCATCCTGATAAATAATGGTTTTCAAGGTGTCAAAAAAATTATCCCGAATTCCATAAACATCATTATCTGTTATCATATAAAATTTCCCTGAATCTGACAATACCAACAAGGCAGAATCCTCATTTATACTTCCAACAGGGATTAAATTATCCTGAATTGCCAACGAAATTTTATCTATATATATTTTATCAACATCCTTTGCAACTTCCGTATTCAGTCTAATGTTGCCAAAATAGCCATCCGGAGTTTTAAACTCAATATTGAGATTCCAGTACTCTTTTAATAAGTCCCGGATTTGTTTATTATTAATCACATACCCTTCGTTTGAAAGTTCTTTGATTATGTATTCTACATCAATGCTTCGCCCCTCATACCAACCAGCATCTTCTAATAAACTTATTATATCTGCTTTATTCATACAATTTCAATTTTGACACCACTATACCAGCTTCTACCGGGTTATTATGAATATAATTCATTTTTTGAAAAATGCTTTTACACAAAGAACCAGCATTCCTCCGGCAAATAACTCGTTTATCCATCACAAAAAATGATTTTTTAACGGTAAGATTTCTGTAAAACCACCTTTTAGACCAACAGATCTTAAAACGAAGTTATGCTTAGCTACAAGCTAAGCATAACTGTATTAAAAATGCAAAAAATATCAAACTAAGAAGAACAGGGCTATCTCAACTTTTTTTAATGACTTTCTTGTTTCCCCTAGCAGCCCTCTTAACCTGACCTTTGTAGAAACTAACCTTAACGGCGT
>CALFXE010000228.1 GCA_937927845.1 uncultured Paludibacter sp. | reverse complement strand
TCACTAGTGTCCCATTAAAATTAGGACGTTATTAATAATCAAATAAACCTGGTCCATTAGGTCCAAATCGTTCTTTGTCATTTTGAAATTTAGTTTTGTCAAAAAGGTCTCTAAGATGAGTTTTATCAGTCAATGAGATGCTTAATATCTGAAGAATCTCGTACGTGCTCCTGTCAAGTTTCATATCGTGTTGAACGATTGCCACAAGGCAGTAGGCGCATATTGCAGTATAGATTTGAATTCGGACTGCGTTCTCAGTTGTACCCCAGAACTTCTTGATTTTAAGATGCTGCTTCAGCCATTTGAAGAAAAGTTCTATTTGCCATCTATTTTTGTAAAGTTCGGCAACTAGATGTGAAGAGATGTGCATTGCATTTGTCAGGAATACAAATTCACGTTTCTGCTCTTCATCCCAATATCTTACCAGGCGAAGAGGCTCAGGGTAGTATTGCTTTGGATAAAAACCCGTTAACTCAATTGTTCCATCCGAAAGCACGTTCTTTGGCAACCTTCGCTTCCATTTGATGGTCTTGTACTGCAGGTTCTTCTTTGCACGAACAACGAAGTAAGCTCCAATCTGGTGAATCCTGTACAACATCTTAAAGTTGTTGTAGGCACGGTCAAATATGTAATAAGATCCGGGCTCATAAGGAATTTCCTTCATCGCTTTTGAATCGTGTACTGCGGCATCGGTGATGTGAAAGAATGCAGGTATCTGTGTTTCCAGATCATACAAGGTGTGTACTTTGATACCACCTTTAGTCCTGCGGAACTTTGCCCACCAGAAAACAGCCAGACACAAATCAATGGTTGTCGAATCAAAAGCGAATACGCTTCCATCGAGTTTGAAGATGTCTATAACACGCTTCTTCCTTGCCTCGTTTACAAGGTGATAGGCATATTCTTCAAAGATGAGATAGTCCCTGTCTTGATTGGCTCTAGCCAGGGATGATCTTGAAACACTTCTGCCCATTCCTAAATGATAGCATTTGGAATTATGAGCCTCAAGAGCGATAATCAAATCTCTCAGACTTTCTCGATTAGACAATTGCCCAAACATCAATGCGAGGAGCTGATTCCAACAAGTGAGATGCTTCACATATTTGTCGCCATCATACTTTCGAACGATGTAATTGAATTTATTCCTATCTAAGAAAGCGACCAGCTGAGAGAACACGAATTTATCTTTATGCATTTGCAACCCTTCATTAGGATCGCAAAGATGAGAATTCAAATCCGTTTAATCGGAAATCGTCTTCAACTAACTAAATTTCAAATATTTCAAAGAACTATTTTAGATTTTAATGGGACAGCAATGAAAATAAATATATTCGTGGATCAGAAATCAGAGATACATTTGATTCGATGGAGAGCTATTTTCAGGTTGAAATATGGGAGGATATCATTTAACACGCTTATGTTGTAGAAAATTTCATATAAGCATACAGGCATGAACACACTTTGTCTTTATACTCTTAATTATCCTTACGGACTAGGAGAACAGTTTCTTGAAACAGAAATAAAATATCTTTCAAAATCATTCAATCAAATCTATATAATTCCATTTCAGATATTCGGAAAAAAGCGTCATCTGCCCGAAAATACTAAGGTAATGAAACTTCATTTTGAACTGTATCCGAAATCTAAAATATTTGGAAATATTGGTAAATGGCCTATTTACTGTCTTAGTGATATTATACGCATTAAAAATATAAAAAACATAGTACATTTACTTTTCAAAATATCGTGTTATGCAGAATCTTTATATGTTTTTCTTGAAAAAAACAAGATAACAAATGCCATTCATTACACCTACTGGTTTGATCATTATGCTACATTATTGTCCATTTTAAGGTCAAAAAACAGAATACAATACTTCATTTCGCGCGCTCATGGCTATGATTTATACAATGAGAGAAGAGAAGAGGGTTATATTCCCTTTCGAAAACTGCAATTACAGTATGTAGCAAAACTGTATCTGATTTCAAGACACGGATTGAAATATATAACCGAAAAATACCCGAAATACAAAACAAAGTATAAACTTTCTTATTTGGGAATAGATAATATTATTAATTCAATAAAAGAGAAACAGACGCCATCTTACCTACTTGTAAGCTGTTCCAGGATAGTTGACATAAAGCGGGTTGATAAAATTATAGAATCGTTGGCCTTTATAAAGGATATTTCTGTAAAATGGGTACACTTTGGAGATGGCCCTTTATTTGGAGAAATAAAGAAATTGGCAGATCAACTTCTACCCGAAAATATTGAGGCTGTGTTCTTCGGACATGTAGACAATAAGGATATATATAAGTTCTATCTTACTGAAAAGGTGGACTGTTTTATCAATCTTTCTTCCACAGAAGGTTTGCCTGTTTCCATAATGGAAGCTATCAGTTTTGGAATTCCGATAGTGGCTACCAATGTTGGAGGTAGTTCAGAAATAGTTACGGCTAAAGTTGGGATATTGGTACAGGCAGATTTTGAGGTTGAGGATGTTAAAAATATAATTCTACAAATGCTTTTAGCCAAATCGAGAAATTCTCTTTTCCGAAATGGCGTACACAAATTCTGGGAAGAGAATTTCAACGCCAGTAGAAACTATCCAAATTTTATCGATAATATTTTAAGTGATTATAAACCCTCTAAAAGTATTGAGAATCATGAAATATAATCCTCTCGTTTCAGTTATCATGCCCGTTTATAATTACGGACATTTAATTAAGGAAAGTATTGACAGCGTTCTCGCTCAAACCCTGCCCGATTTTGAACTGATCGTAGTTAATGACGGCTCGACGGATAACAGCAGAGAAATAGCGCATTCTTATCTCGATAAACGCATTAAAATTATTAATTTTCCTGAAAATAGAGGATGTTATCCGGCAATGAATGCCGGCATGAGAGTTGCTAAGGGTGAATATCTCTGCGTGGTTGGATCCGATGACATAAACTTGCCTAAGCGCTTGGAGAAACAATATCTTTTTTTGGAAGAAAATAAAGAATTAGGGATGATCGGAAGTGCATTTCAAATGCTTAATGACCCTCTTCCTTATTATAAAGAAACCGATTACGAGACTATTAAAGTATTATTTTTGCGTAATTGTTATTCGAGCCATGCTACATGTATGGTTAGAACTGCCCTTGTTCAAAAGTACGATTTATATTATAACGAATCATATACCTATTCTTCCGATTATGACTGGCAGGTAAGGGCATTATCCTTATTTCCGGCCAGCAATATTAATGAAATCTTTTATCAGATCCGGATGCATGAACAACAAATTACAAAAAGAAAAGGTAAAGAACAGTTTTTCTTTATGGTGCAAATTCGCATGAAACAACTTTCATTTTTTAGGATCAAACCTACTGAATCTGAGAAAGCATTGCATAATTCTTTCATTAATGGTATGGCCGATTGCCATTTTGATGAAAAATTAATTAACCAATGGATAGATAAACTACTGGAAGCTAATCGAGTAACACGATATTATTCACAGCAAAAATTACAGAATTTTTTGCAAGCACATTGTAATCAATATGTTTTTCAAATGAAACAAACATGAACTCCTACAAGGAAATATCTTATACTCTTGACCTTTTAATCCAACAAATTGCAAAAGTGAGTACCCTTGTCCCACAAAATGGGTTAACGACAGGTAAAATCGGCATTGCTATCCTTTTGTACCAATACGGAAAATATAGGAATGATCTTAAAATGACTGATTATGCGGATATCCTGATAGAATTAATATTGCAGGAAATGAAACAGGGCGTTAAAAGAAGGTTTGATGATGGGTTGTATGGTATTGTATGGGGAATCCATTATTTGATCAAAAAAGGATTTGTTCAGGCTGATGAAGATATATTTGATGAAGTGGATAACATTATTTTTCGCGAGAACAATAAAGCATATTTTTTTAACGATCTTGGTGCTGAAGCAGAAAAAGCTTTGTATATATGGAATAGATTTATTTCAGTGACATCCTCTACAAAAAGTAAATGGGAGCAACATATCGAAAATTGCGTAAATCAATTTCATAAAATATTGATTTTAAAATACATTACTTATATATTACCGGTTTTTTCTTGTAGAACTTTAATTCGGTTTTTTCACATATGTCAAACTTTTTGGAAATATGACATGTTTCGACAAGAAATAGGTGTATTATATGAAGAATTACCTGAAATAGTGAGGATTTCTTTCAAAGAAGAGAAAAGTATTTCTGAAAAATATATATTGGCCACGTTAATTAATGAAATTCCGACACTTGAAGGATGTGTGTCCACTGTTGATCTTCCTCAATCGATGACATTGGTGGATGCTAATAATTTCTACCTAACCCAATGGATTTTAGATAAAAAGATTTCCATACCCAAAACAGTGGACAAAACTATATTATCCATCATAAAAAATCATCGACGAATTAGTGGATTAATAAATCAACTTAATTCGGATAATGCAGCACTGGGTAATGATGCTGGTGGTTTAGCTTGGGTAATTATGCAATGGTGTATCAATAAGGATAATATGCTGACTTCGAGTGATTAATAATAGAAAACGGGACATATCCAATCGATACACAACGAGAATTTTGAACACTTTCCATCATTGAACTTCTAAAACGATATCCTCTCCATCAACTGTATTCCGTTTAACACTCCCTCGTAATTCGGAAACATATCCCACTTTTTCTGTACAATATATTCATACATTGTATCGTGGCACTTCCCGTATTGATGGTCAATGGTGAAGTCTTTATCTGGTTTTTCCATATCATTGTAAACCCCCGATAAAATACCTATTTTAGCGTAAATGGTTTTTTCCGATCTTTG
>CALFXE010000227.1 GCA_937927845.1 uncultured Paludibacter sp. | reverse complement strand
TACGCCAAAGAGGGCTATAAAACCTACTCCTGCCGAAATACTAAATGGCATTCCCCGAATTAGCAAAGCGAACACGCCACCTATTGCTGAAAGCGGAACGGCTGTAAATATTAATAATGTTTGCGGAATGGATTTAAAGGTTACAAATAGCAATACGAGTATCAGCAATAATGCAACAGGCACTGCAATTGATAATCTTGCTTTCGCTTCCTGTAAATTTTGAAATTCGCCGCCGTAAGTAAGGTAGTAGCCTACTGGTAGCTTTAATTGTTTATCCAGCTTCGCTTGTATTTCTTCCACAGTGCTTTCAACGTCCCTTCCTCTTACATTGAACCCAACATAAATCCTACGCTTTCCATTTTCTCTTGAAACCTGTGCTGGTGCATCTTTGAACTCGATACTTGCTACCTGGTTTAGTGGTACTTTGTTGCCTGAAGGCAAGGGTATATAAAGGTTTTCAATGTTCCTTATATCTTCTCTCAAAGCCCTATTTAGACGTACTACCAAATCAAACCTTTTCTCACCTTCAAACACAACACCTGCTACATTGCCTGCAAAAGCTGTTTGCAATATCATATTTACATCTTTGATGCTTAAACCATATTGAGCCATCTTATCCCTGTTGTATTCTACTGCCACTTGCGGCAAGCCTGCAACCTTTTCAACAAATGGTTCACCTACACCGTTTACAGGTGCTATGAGTTTTGAAATCTTATTTGCCTGTTGGGAAAGAATGTCAATGTCATCTCCGAATATTTTTATTGCCACGTCCTGTCTGATACCTGAAAGAAGCTCGTTGAAACGCATCTGCATGGGTTGTGTTATTTCTACTCTTATGCCTGGTAATATTGACAAAGCTTTTTCCATTTTTTCCATCATTTCTTCTTTTGTCTCTGCACTTGTCCAATCTTCTTTTGGCTTCATTGCAACCATCATGTCGGCTCTTTCTATTGGCATGGGATCAGTTGGTATTTCAGAACTTCCAATTCTTGTTACTACCTGCTTTACTTCTGGAAATTGCTTCTTCAATATCTTTTCTGCTTTTGAAAACATATCAACTGTTTGCGTTAATGAAGTGCCCTGTGACATAGAAATTTCTACAGTTAAATCTCCTTCTTCCAACGTGGGTATGAACTGACCACCCATGTTATTGAATACAAGGAGTGATATAATAAATAGTACAAATGCTATTAAAACGGTTGTAATCTTCCACTTTAAAACGGTACGCAAAGCAGGTTCATAAACCCTGTGCAAGGCATTCATTATTTTGTCCGAAATGGTTTTCTTATGCACAGTGCTTTTACTCAAAAACAAAGCACTCATCATAGGCACATAAGTAAGCGAAAGAATGAAAGCGCCTAATATGGCGAAAGCCACTGTTTGAGCCATCGGTTTAAACATTTTGCCTTCAACACCTATCAACGCAAAGAGCGGTAAGTATACAATCAGTATTATAATTTCTCCGAAGGCCGCACTGTTCCTGATTTTAGACGATGCTGTATAAACTTCAGCATCCATCTCAGGCTGTGTAAGCCGCGGCTTTCCCGGAAATAAATTGCTCTCTGTAAGCCGGAAAATTATTGCTTCAACAATAATTACTGCGCCATCTACAATCAAACCAAAATCTATAGCGCCCAAACTCATTAAGTTACCTGAAACTCCAAAGGTTCTCATTAATGCAAACGCAAAGAGCATTGCTAAGGGTATCACGGATGCTACCAACAAACCAGCTCTCCAGTTACCAAGTAATAAGACAAGTACAAAGACTACAATCAAACCCCCTTCAAGCAAGTTCTTTTTTACAGTACCGATGGTTCTGCCTACTAATTCTGTCCTATCTATAAACGGTTCGATAACTACGCCTTCAGGCAATGACTTTTGTATTTGCTTCATCCTCTCTTTTACATTAGCAATTACTTTATTGAAATCTTCGCCCTTCAACATGAGTGTAATACCTGCGACTACTTCGCCTTCTCCGTTACGCGTAACTGCACCGTACCTCGTAGCACTTCCAAATTGAACTGTAGCTACGTCTCTTATCAATATTGGAGTTCCACTGACATTTTTAATAACAATCTTCTCTATATCTGTAAAGGTTTTTACCTGACCTATGCCTCTAATGAAATAGGTATTGCTGCGCTGCTCAATATATGAACCACCTGTGTTTGCATTGTTGTTTTCTAAAGCGGTGAACACTTCGGGTATTGTGATGTTCACTGAATTGAGCCTGTCGTTATCAACTGCTACTTCGTACTGTTTTACGTATCCGCCCCAGCCACTTACTTCTGCAACACCTTCCACTCCTGCTAACTGTGTTCTTACAATCCAGTCCTGAATAGTTCTTAAATCTGTTGGGGAATATTTATCAGTATATCCTGGCTCAGTATGGACGGTGTATTGATAAATCTCTCCAAGTCCTGTGCTGATTGGGGCAAGTGATAACTTGCCCATTCCTTCAGGAATAACTTCCTGTGCTTCTTTAAGCCTTTCACTTACTTGTTGCCTTGCCCAATAAACGTCTGTGTTATCGTGGAAAACAAGTGTGACTACAGATATACCAGAACGGGAAATGGAGCGTTTTTCGACCATTTCCGGAATGTTTGCCATAGCTAATTCTACTGGGGCTGTAATGAACTGCTCTACTTCCTGTGCTCCTAAGTTTGGAGCTTGTGTAATGATCTGCACCTGGTTATTGGTAATATCTGGCACTGCATCAATTGGAAGTCTGGAGAGTGAGTACCCCCCCCAAATAACCAACGCCAATACGAAAAAACCAATTACAAGTTTATTTTTTATGGAGAAATGTATAATCCTGTCTAACATTGTAAAATTTATGTGGATATTAATCTGTAATACTTCAGGATTGCTGCTATTATGCCTATTAGGGCGATTACACCGAACACTATGCTAAAAACAGTGAAAAACATTTTTTTGCTTTTCGACCATTTGTGACTTGCCATTTTTCGGCTATACTCTTTTCTATTCGGTCTTAGTCGGGAGTTTGGCATAAGGCAGACAACAATCAATTAACAGATAGAACTACGGATCGTAATTCTATAATCTATTTGATGTTATCTTAACATTGGGGAGGCTGTAGAACAGCTCGGGTGTATGACGATGGGAGAAAGCAACGTTGATGATCGTAATGCTTTAATACAGGTGCAGGTATTGTTGAAACCGGAACTATTTTAGCAATAACCACAAAGCCTACACAAGATGAACAGGAAAAGAAAGGGGAACAAGTGCCTTCCTGCTTAATAGGATGGTTTTGTGACGTGGATGAGTTGGTTTGGTCTGCGCCGCAATTGTCCGTTGTGCAGCAGGGTACAAAGACCGCTACCGCAACGATGATGAGCAATATGAAGGCGAACCATTTTTGCATTGTTCGCAAAGATAACAAAAGAAAACATGCAATAGTATTGCAATGTTAGTTTAGGATGAACATTTCTGACATAAACCCTTGATTACCATATTTATTTCTTGGGTTGTGAACTTTTCTGGCAAGTCAACAAAAGGAATAGTATTGTCTGCCAAACAATATGTTCTTTGGCACTTAGTGCAGTGGAAGTGGACATGCAAGTCTTTAAGGTGGCATTCGCAGCCGTCAATACAGAGGGCATACTTAAGAGCCCCCGTTCCATCATCTATGCGGTGAATTAAATTGTGGGTTTCAAAAGTTTTAAGCGTCCGATACAGCGTTATTCTATCTGCTTTTGCAAATGAATTTTCCAACTCACTAAGGATAATTGCTGCCTCTTGCTTTGATAAGACATCCATGACTAAAAGGCGCATAGCAGTGGGTTTTACTCCTTTGTCCGCTAACTTAAGTTCCATTTCATTTTCCATATCCAAATTTTTTTACGTTTACCCGCAAAAGCCAAACCCTGTGCTGTACTACAAATTTAATCAATATTTCGTGCTGTGACTTGGTGGTAAAGACATGTGTATTTAAAATTTACGTTATATGATTTATCTCCTGATATCGTATCTTTACGCAAATATTTCTTGAAGCGTTTTTGCTTTAAGTCCTGCACTGAAACTTAGGAACTTTCAAAGG
>CALFXE010000226.1 GCA_937927845.1 uncultured Paludibacter sp. | reverse complement strand
AAAAGGCGGAAGGGAGAAGCCTTGGGGCAGATCTTCTCTACGAAGCTATCGGGATATTCAGAACTCAAGAGCAAGTGGATAAGTCACCTGTTTATCCGGGAACCAAGGTAGGAGATCTTCAATACCGTGATGTCAACAAGGATGGGGTCATCAGTGCATTAGACAGAGTCCGGATGAACAATAAATCGAACATCCCTCAAATTACGTTCGGATTTAATTTTACAGTTACTTATAAAAGATTCTCTTTGTTTTCCAACTTTAGCGGTCAGGGAAACGCATGGCAATATTATCACCAGAATACCCGAGTGGCTGTAAATACCTTGAAAGAACTGCTTGAAAACAGGTGGACACCTGGCAGTATGGATTCTAAATATCCAAAACTCCCAACTGTGGAAACCCAGACAGAGCCAAGCGGTCTACGAAGTACATTCTGGTTGCAAAATGCCGCTTTCCTCAGACTTAAAACATTGGAATTAGGATACGATGTTCCTCAAAATTTTGTAAATAAGATCAAATTATCTTCCGTGAGAGTTTACTTAAACGGTAATAATTTATTTACAATTTCTGATATTAAATGGTTTGACCCAGAAGGTAACAATGAGCGTGGTAATTTTTATCCGCAAAATAAAATATTTAACCTTGGGGTTGATTTGTCTTTTTAAGTACAACTTTAAAAAAAATAAAAATATGAAATCTTTTATTATAGACAAATATATAAAATTCGGCAAACGATTTTTATTTATTTTCGTTTGCATGTTGTACCTGACATCCTGCAACATTGACGACACGCTAAATACATCGCCAATGGACAGAATCTCAGATGATGCCTTATGGAAAGATAAAGCCCTCATTGAAACCTTTATAACCAATACTTACCGTATAATACCAAATGGATTCCGCTATTCATTTTATAATTTATCAATTATTTCCGATGAGTTGAATGCAAGGCAGAATGCATGGGCATGGGCAGCTATTGCAGGGAATATGACTCCGGATGACCTGGGACAGGTCGATTTTTGGACATCGAATGACACTCCAACTAATACAAACAGAAATTATTGGAAGACGATTAACCAGGTAAATATTTTTTTACAAAAAATTGAAGAAGTACCCAATAATGTCGATGCTGCTACTAAAAACAGGATGGTTGGTGAAATGAAAGCTATCAGAGCCTTTTCATACTTTAACCTCATCAGCTTATTTGGAGGTGTACCTTTGATAACCAAACCATTCGCACTGGATGACGATTTTATGGTGCCACGCAATTCATACAAAGAAGTAATGGACTTTGTTCTCTCGGAATTGGAAGAGTCAATAGGTTTGCTTCCTTTGGAATACGACTCAAAAAATAAAGGGAGGGCCACCAAGGGAGCAGCGATGGCGATCAAGGCAAGGGCGTTGCTTTACCGGGCAAGTCCGTTAAACAATCCTGAAAATGATATTCAAAAGTGGAGAGATGCCGCTAATGCTGCAAAAGCGATCATCGATTTAAATAAATATTCTCTTTTTCCTGACTACAGAACCCTGTTTCTCGAAGAAAATATTTATAACTCGGAAGCTATCTGGCAAAGACCCTATAATCAGCTTATAACCAAAGAAGCTGCATATATCGAATTAAGTTCGTATCCAAACGGATATAATGGATTCGGACAAATTCATCCCATACAAAACCTGGTTGACGATTATGAAACCATACGAGGATTGCTACCTGAAAATGACCCGCAATATGATCCACAAAATCCTTATGTGGATAGGGATCCTAGGTTTTATGCATCCATACTCCACGACGGTATGTTTTGGAAGGGACGTGAAGTGGAAACTTTCCTCCCGGGTGGCAAAGACTCAAATGAAGGACCGGTCTCCGGTTGGAATGCCACTCAAACCGGCTATTACCCAAGAAAATTCTGTAATGAGAGAATAGATAACCCAAGCGGGAACAATATGTCGCAAACACCATACACCTGGTTCAGATACGCTGAAGTGCTGTTAAACTATGCTGAAGCGTCTTACTTCCTTGGAGACGAAGTTACCGCAAGGGAATATGTAAATATGGTGAGAAAAAGACCAAGCGTGAATATGCCCGAAATAACAGAAAGTGGGGAGGCTTTATTTAATAGAATTGTTAATGAACGCCGTATAGAGCTTGTCTTTGAACAACATCGCTGGTTCGATATAAGAAGATTGAAAATTGCTCCGCAAGTAATGAACGAGGATTTTACAAGAATGAAAATCACTAAAAAACCTGACGGAACAAAAACCTATGAGATCTTATTATGGAAGGAAGTGAACTTTAAAGAACCGAGAGATTATCTCCTCCCAATACCTCAAAGTGAAATTGAGAAAAATAGCTTACTGGAGCAAAACCCGGGATATTAAAAGCTAACATCCAGCCAGAGTTGAATGAGTTGAAACATTCAACTCTGGTTTATATACGAAGTTACAGATAGACTCATAAAATATGCATTGACTGAACCATGAAAAGAACTATCAACATTTTGAGGAGATTAAATTTAATTTACCTTTTCTGCTTATTATCAATCCTTTTACTACACGGATTTGCCTTTGAATCCACAGCACAAAATAATGATACGCGTGTGCTGGATTGGATGGATCATAGAGATGCATTTAATTCCATGTACCGTCATCTGGCGAATGAAACATACAACCTTCTTGATTCCAGAGAATTGGAGGTTAAAAAAATAACTACCCTACAGGGATGGCAACAAAGACAGTCCCATATAAAACAGGTCATCTGGGAAGTGTTAGGCGCTTTTCCGGAAAAGACAAGATTAAATGCTCAAATTACCGGAAAAGTAAAAAAGGAGGGTTATGTTATTGAAAACATAATATATGAATCATTACCTAATTTCTATGTTACTGCGTCTTTGTTTATTCCTGACAAAGTTAAAAAACCGGCTCCTGCAATACTTTTTTGCTCTGGACACACCTCCGAAGTATACAGAAATCCTTTATACCAACTTCCTTTATTGAATTTGGTAAAGAAAGGATTTATAGTTCTGGCAATTGACCCAATTGGACAAGGTGAGCGTCTGCAGTATTATAATTCAACGACACAAAAATCAATCATTGGGAGTTCAACTAAAGAGCACTCCTATCCCTCACCTCAAATATCCTTGATTTCTCAGTCAATCGCTCGTTATTTTGTTTGGGATGGAATCCGTGGGATAGATTATCTGATTAGCAGAAAGGAAGTTGATCCAAAAAGAATTGGCGTACACGGACTATCGGGTGGCGGTACTCAGACAGCATATATATCAGCTCTAGACGATAGAGTAACGGCATCAGCACCCACCTGTTATATAACTAACTTCAGAAGGCTTATAGGTTCAATCGGAGTACAAGACGGAGAACAAAACTTCTACCATGGGATACTAAAGGGAATTGATCATGCTGATTTTATTATAGCGAGAGCTCCCAAACCCACACTAATAATGGCAAATACCGGAGACTTCTTCAATATAGAAGGATCGCGTGAAACATACAGAGAGTCGAAAAAAGTTTTTGACATTTTTAAAAGTCCAGCAAATATTGAATTGATAGAAGCAGACTATGGACACGGCTATACAAAGAAAAACAGGGAGGCCTTATACGCTTTCTTTCAAAAACATTTAAACCTTCCCGGCTCTTCTATTGAAGAGGAAGTAGAATATGTATCGGCAGAAGAGTTGCAAAAAACCTCTACAGGGCAATTAGAATCATCATTAAACAGCAACACGGTATTTGATCTTAATCTAATGGAAGTAAGAAAAAACATTAATGCGCTAGAAAAATCAAGAAAGAATTCCATAAATCATTTTTCAAATGTCATTCTCTCTGCTCAGAAACTTTCCGGATACAGAAAACCTCTTTTTACGGATAAACCCGTGCTTACTTATCAGACCAAGAAAGGGAATTATACTCTTGAAAAGTATTTTGTAAAAGGAGAAGGCAATTATCCAATTCCTTATGTTCTATATGTTCCGGATAAAACGAACAATAAAGTAGTAATGTATCTACACCCAGAAGGGAAATCGAATATAAAGGAAAATGAAATCGAATTATTGACGAAAAAAGGATTTACTGTTCTTGCAGCAGATTTGCTGGGAATAGGAGAACTTAGCGATAGACAATTCAAAGGAGACGCTTTTATCAATGACGTTTCATATAATTTCTTTTATATGGCTATGCTTACGGGAAAGAGCATTGTGGGAACTCAAGCTGCG
>CALFXE010000225.1 GCA_937927845.1 uncultured Paludibacter sp. | reverse complement strand
CAATAGTTTTTTCTATATTTGCATATCCTTCTAATTAAATACTTTGTTATGAAAAAGCTGATTTTGACTACTTTGCTGCTTACCGGAATCTTTATATCCATGGTGGCACAGCGGATTGAACCTAACTACGATGAATCCAAAGTTCCTGTTTATGAGTTGCCGCCGCTCATGGTTTCGGCAAAAGGAAAGCAGATTAAATCTATAAAGCAGTGGGAGTCTATCCGCCGTCCGGAAATACTGGAGATGTTTTCTTCGCAGATGTTCGGAAAAACGCCCGGTTCTCCATTTACCACTTCTTATGAGGTTGTTTCGGTAGATGCCAATGCGCTGGATGGTAAAGCAACCTGCAAGCAACTACGGATCAGCTTTTCCAACGGCAACACTGTGCGGAGCATGCTGATGTTAATCTATCTTCCCAATCATATAAAAGGGAAAGTTCCCCTGTTTTTCGCATACAATTTTGATGGAAACCAGACTGTAAGCACAGATTCGGGCATTCTGTTCAGTAAGCATACATTGAAAAACAAAAGAGGGCTTAAAGTACGCCGCTGGCCCATCGAAATGATCATTTCAAAAGGGTACGGAGTAGCTACTGCCTGCTACCACGACATCTTTTACGACGAAAAAGATAAGCATGCGGAAAGTATACTTCCGTTGTTGGGATACGATCCGGGACAGTCTCTGGAAGGTGACAGCTGGCAAGCTATCGGTGCCTGGGCGTGGGGTATGAGTCGTGCTATGGATTACTTTGAAACGGATTCTCGCATTGATGCGAAAAGGATTGCCCTGATGGGACATTCGCGCCATGGAAAAGCTGCCCTCTGGGCCGGTGCGCAAGACCAACGTTTCGCCATCGTCATTTCGAATGAATCGGGATGCGGTGGAGCTGCCTTATCCAAACGGGCATACGGCGAAACAGTTGCAGTTATTACAAATAGCTTTCCACACTGGTTTTGTCCGAACTTCAGCAGATTTGCCAATAATGAACAATCCCTGCCCTTCGACCAGCACGAACTGATTGCCTTGATTGCTCCGCGGTCCGTATATGTAGCCAGTGCCGTTGATGATCGGTGGGCCGACCCGAAAGGTGAATATCTCTCTGCATTCCATGCCGGTGAAGTTTACCGTTTGTACGGCTACGAAGGACTTCCTTCCGAAGAGATGCCCGCATTGAATACGCCTGTAATATCCCGCGTTGGATATCATATCCGTACAGGTGTACATGATGTAACAGATTTCGACTGGCAATGCTATTTAAACTTTGCCGACAAATGGATGAAGTAGGTTGAAAATGCAAAGTTGTAAGAATGAGTAAAGACCAATTATTAATACAAATTTGAGAATGTTATGCAAGGAAATGATTTTAAACTAATAACTGACGGCATTAAAAAAGTAATTGATGCGGAAGAGGGCTTCTTAAGTGCTCTGCCGGTTGATGTGATTACCCTCAGGCGGAACAGCCAGAATCGGTCTATCAAACAGATACTGGGCCACCTGGTAGATTCGGCCTCTAACAATCACCAGCGCATGGTTAGGCTGCAATATTGTAAAGACTTACTTTTCTTTCCCGACTATCGCCAGGACAATGATTTGTGGATCGCTTTACAAGATTATCAAAATGCCGATTGGGAAAACCTGATTCAACTGTGGAAGTTTTTTAATCTGCACATCGTCCAGGTGATTAATTCCGTAGATTTATCGAAGCTGGACAGCTACTGGTGCGACTTTGAAGGGACAAAAGTTACACTAAAAGAGATGATTGATGGCTACCTGGATCACCTACACCTCCACATCAGAGAAATAAAGGAATTGGCTTTATAGTAGTTTTCTAAAGAATCACCTTCGTGGAAAGGTGGTTCTATGCAAACGGACACAGAAAAAGAAGCAGCTATCTGTTTGATAGCTGCTTCTTTTTCTGTGGTGCAACCTGATGAACGGATACGACTAATTAAGATAAAAAATTATTGAATAAAAATATTGTGTACACTTATGTATAGTATTACTTCGGATAGGTATAAACAAAAAAAGGAGTCAGTTCAATCGAACTAACTCCTTCTCTAAAAACGGCGGCTACC
>CALFXE010000224.1 GCA_937927845.1 uncultured Paludibacter sp. | reverse complement strand
AAAGAAATTCCTAATTCCTGTAACGGGTTTATTGAGCGTAATCAAATCGGCAACTTCAAGCGATAATAAACGTGATATTGCTTCAAGCATAGAAAGTGTTATGTCCCTCTCATCCCTTTCGATAGCTTCATATTCTTCTACACTGATATTTAGCTCTTGCGCCATAAAAGTTTTTTCGATCTTTTGAGCGGTCCTTAGCTGACTAATGTTACTTCCGATTTTCATATTCCAATGCTTATTATTTTACCAAATATAGTAAAACTTCCAATATGGAACAAATTCTTCCTAATTGGTTGTACAATCCAGAGGTGCAACCTCCCGTAATCATCGGTTATTTGTATAACAACCAATAAAGATGATAAGATTGACGGACAAGTATAAACAATATTGCTGCTTTTCCATAGCTGGACAAGGCAAGCCCGTTGTTTTATTTTTCTCCCTTAAATTCAACCTTCGCACCATCATTAAAAGTCCGGTTTAAAGTAGCGATACACCTCATGGAGTATTTACTATTTATAAACCTAACTATATCACTTAATGATGAGCGTATCACTATGTAACAAGATTTTTTTTTCAATTACTTGCCGCCGTTTAGCACTGGGAACGTTTGGTAGGATTGTGAGCAGAACCGGCAAGTATTTTTTGCTACTGGTTTTTCTCATGTATGCAGCCATCCAACAGCAGAGCCACGCACAAGTGGCTTCTGCTAAGGCTGCTAACACCTTTAAACCCACCCCGCTTGCCATCGGCGACAAGATCCCCGATGAACTTTGGAACCTGCCCTTGCAAGTGGTAAACCATCCCCAGGGCAAGAAGACCATTACCCTAAGCGAGTACAAGGATAAGCTGATCATACTGGATTTTTGGGCCACCTATTGCTCACCCTGTATTAAAAACTTTCCAAAACTACATGCCTTACAAAATGAATTTGGCGACAAAATAAAAGTGCTGGCAGTAACCCAAGAGGATACAGATAAAATAACCAGGTTTTTTAAAACTGGTGCAGGTAAAGGACACACTTACGTCAATTCGGTTATTAATGATAGTTTTCTTTCTGAATACTTTCCATTTATCGGCGTTCCGCATATAGTATGGATAAACCCCGCTGGCAAATTATTAAATACTACCCGTGCGGATGAGGTAACCCATGCTAATATAAAAGCTGTTGTAGATAACGAAAATACACAAATGGTGACCAAAAAACTTATTGACCCTAATACGCCATTGTTCCTTTCCAAATACCTCATAGACGGATTACAGATACAGGCATTTTCCATTTTTACCAAAGGTGAGTATTCTGGACTTCCGGGGGGAAATGTCTTCAGAAGAACCAAAGATGGTAAAGTATATGGCAGACAAATCACCAATACCTCAATGATGAATATATATCATGCTACAGTGGACGAGCTATTTAATCGAAATGGTGAACAGTTCTCTACAAGTCGCATGATAGTGGAGGTTAAAAAACCTGCTTTTTTAAGTTTAATAAAGAAAGATAATGGCGAATATGAGAAGTCTAACCAGTATAACTATGAAATGATTGTTCCTGAAGACAAAGCCGACAGTCTATTCTATTATATGCTACAAGACCTTAACCGCTATTCGGACTATAACGGCACAATTGAGAAGCGAATGGTTGACTGTCTTGTTTTAGTTAGAACCTCTAAAAAGGACAAAATAAAAAGCAAAGGAGGAAAATCAAAGAACACTTTTCCGGCATCGCCTTCAATAATAATTAATCAAAAACTTAGTAACATGATTAATATGATTAGTGATGATA
>CALFXE010000223.1 GCA_937927845.1 uncultured Paludibacter sp. | reverse complement strand
TCTTAAAGTTTGAAAGGGGAAAAAAATATATCAACCGAGAAAATCCGCTGATCCCGAAGCGGGCACAGTCTTGATTTGTAACACGAACTTCATCAGGCATAACCAACAGGATGAGACTGCCAAACAAGTCAAAGTCCCAAGATTACACGGATGTTACAATGCAAATTATTAAAAATTAAATATTTGACGAGGCAGATTTGTCTATGTAAAATTCAACTTCGCCTAAATAATTACCAACAAAAGATGCCGGATACTTTAATGAATCCGGTTTCTTTTTTATAATGCTATTTAATATCTCAGCTTTATTTTTACCTGTTATAAGAAATACAACCAAGTCGGCATTGTTAATGGTTTTGCCGGTCAGGGTAATTCTTTTTTGTCCTGTAACAGGATGAGTACCGACTTCAACGGATTTATCTGAATTTAACAATTCCATACTGTTTGAGAAGATTGAAGCAGTGTGCCCATCGTCACCCATACCCAGTAAAATTAAATCAAATACAGGAAATCCATTTCTTTCAGAAAGTTCTTTTTTAAGAACATTAGAATACTCAATAATTTCATCAGCAGGGAGGTCTTCGCCTCTCATTCTGAATATATTGTCGACAGGAATATAGTGATGATGCAACAGAGCATCGTAGGTCATACCGAAATTACTTTCAGAATCAGTAGGTTCTACGCATCTTTCATCAACCCAGAAGAGTCGTATTATTTCCCATGGCATTAGTGAAGCGAATTTATCACTTGCCATTAATTCAAACAATTGCTTAGGTGTAGAACCTCCCGAAACAGCAATATTAAAGAATTGGCTTTTACTCTTTTTATCGATTGAAAGCTCCAAAATTTTATTAGCAACAGCTTCTGCCGTTAATTTTGCATCTTCAAAAATATGTACTATATGTTCCAAAGTAAAGTTTTTATAAGTTTTACGAAATTTTTTCTTATTCTTCAGGCTCACGCCATGTTGTATACTTATCTTCAAAAAGATTATCAGCTTCTTTTGGTCCCCAAGTATTACATTCATAGAAGAATAAAGGTATATTATTATCATTCTCCCATGCTTGAATTATAGGGTCAATAAATTTCCAGCTTGTTTTCACAGCATCTGCACGAGCATAAAGTGTAGAGTCGCCAACCATACAGTCTAACAGCAAACGCTCGTAAGCTTCCGGAATTTTCGTCTCGATTAAATCAGCATATTTAAAGGACATATCAACATTTTGCACCTTATAACCGGCTCCGGGAATTTTCATTCCAAAGTCGATGGCTATACCGGCATCCGGATGAATACGCAAAATAATCATATTGTTAGGTTGAGTCAGGCAAAGCTGCTTAAATAACTGATGAGGAGCATGTTTAAGATGAATTACAACCTCAGTAACCCTGGCAGGTAATTGTTTCCCTGTGCGAATATAAAAAGGTACATCACCCCATCGCCAGTTGTCGATATAAGTCTTTATTGCAACGAAAGTTTCAGTCTTAGAAATAGGCGACACACCATTTTCCTGGCGATATCCCTGCATGATATTATCTCCGACCTTAGTTGCGATATACTGACCTCTTACAACCTGATTTGGAACATCAGAGGATTTGATTGGTCGCAATGCTTGAAGGACTTTTACTGTCTCGTTACGAATTGAGTCTGAATCAAAAATTACAGGAGGTTCCATTGCAACTACAGCCAGCACTTGCAATAAGTGGTTCTGAACCATATCTCTCATCGCACCTGAAGTGTCGTAATATCCACCACGATCGCCAACTCCGATTTTTTCAGAAGCGGTAATTTCAACTCTATCGACATATTTTCTGTTCCATATCGGTTCGAAAAAACCATTATAAAAGCGTGTTACCATTATATTTTGAACAGTTTCCTTGCCCAAATAATGATCTATACGATATATTTGACTTTCATCAAAACCTTCATGTAATTTATTATCAAGTTCGATTGCAGTAGCATAGCTATATCCAAAAGGCTTTTCTACAATAACCCTTTTCCAACCGTCAGTTTCAAGATTAAGTCCGTGCTTAACTAAATTATCAGCAACAGTTTCGTAAAGAAAAGGAGGGATTGAAAAATAATAAATGATGTTTTGTTTTACATCAAGTTTTTCGGTCAGTTTGTCTAAATGATTTTTTAATCCTTCAAAATCTTCTTCGTTTTTATTCTGAACTTTTTTATAGTAAACTTTATTTAGAAACTCCTCTAATTTCTCCGGATATTTATTTGAATTTTTAGCTGAAAATTCTGATAGAGCAGACTTTACATCTTCACGATTTATGTTATCATCCTTTTCCATACTTCCTGTGCCCAAAATAGCAAACTTCTTTGGTAGAAAATCATCTATATATAACTGAAAAAGAGCAGGAAGTAACTTACGTTTCGATAGGTCTCCATTCGAACCGAAAATGACTATGAAATGGTCTTCGATATTTTTTTTTGAAAACATGATCAATTTATTTTTTACTTATTGATAACGAAACAAATAATTTTACGATTTGTTTATAAGCTATTGCTATCTAACACGTAATGTTTGACCTATTCTTAGAATTTTATTAGCGGAAATATTATTCAATCTACACAAAGTTCTAACTGTTGTGCCATTGCGACTTGCTATTCTACTTAGATTATCGCCACTACGAATTTTGTAGTATTTAGCAGCAGCCATTTCTTTAAGTTCCTTTTGATGATAGAAAGTCTTACTTTTTGTAATATAATACTCTTCTTCTAAAGGAGTACCACTAACAAAATCAACTATTTTTGCCGGATTCATGGCATTTCCCAAAAATCGCATTTCGTAATGTAAATGTGATCCTGTAGAGCGTCCGGTGTTACCACCTAATGCAATAGGTTCTCCTGCTGACACTTGCTGATCAAGTGAAACCAAAACCTTAGAAAGATGTGCATATACAGTTTCAAGTCCGTTATCATGTCTGATAACAACATAATGACCGTAGCCTTTTCTATCGTAATCAATAATTCTCACTTTACCGGTAAAAGAAGAAACCACAGTATCGCCAACTTGAAGTTTTATATCCGTACCATAGTGAAATCTATATCTTCGTGGACCGAAATTGGAAGTTATATAACCAATAACAGGAGAACAATATGTAGAAAAATCAATTTTTACTGAATCGGGTATGCTATCGATTGGAATTTTATAAGGATTAAGTCTTTCACATGTCCAGATATTATTATAAATATCATTAGCGGGATGATCTTCCATCAAATCGTCAGTTTCGTCATTGAGCAATTCATGATATATATTTGTTGTATCGACTGAGTTAATATGTATAACGTCAGTTTTATCCGGATCGTTTGCGAGGATATTGTTAGTTATTAGAAGTAAAGCAGCAAGTGTGAAAAGTAATTCTTTTTTCAATATCATAATTAATAATTTGTGAATAATCAATATTCGTCGTTTGCGTATTTAGAATTTAGTTGACTGATGGCATAATCAAAAATTTCATCTTCTTTGAAAAATCGTTTTAACTCTGTTTCAGCAGTTTCTAACGAATCAGAAGCATGAACTATATTTTCCTGAACACTAACACTGTAATCACCCCTTATGGTACCGGGTTGTGCATCTCTACCATTTGTTACACCAGCCATAGCGCGAACAATACGTACAGCATCTATGCCTTTCAGACAGCATACTATTACGGGTGTTACCATCATAGAGTCTTTAATTCTTTTAAAAAAAGGACGTTGTGCCAGGTGAGAATAATGTTCTATCAGAATATCATCTGTAAGTTGCATCATTTTCATGCCACAAATTTGAAGTCCTTTCCTTTCGAATCGGTGAATGATTTCACCTGTCAAACCTCTTTGTATCGTACAAGGCTTTAATATTACAAGTGTTTTTTCCATCAAAAAATGATTGTTATGCTAATAATAAAAAACTTTCAAAAGTAAAAAAATATGCTTTGTTAACCAAATCAATTCCGTATTTTTAACTAATATTCCCCCAATTAATCAGATTTGTTTTTAGCTTATTCAATTGCGAACCTAATACTAAATTTTCTTTTTTTTCTAATTTTGGATCGTCATTTAGGATTTCCATCGCAAATTCTCTGGCTATGCTTAACATTTTTCCATCTCTTGCTAAATTTGCAATTTTTAATTCGAATGGCATTCCACTTTGCTGAGTGCCTTCTAAATCGCCTGGACCTCTTAACTGGAGATCGGCTTCTGCAATTTCAAAGCCGTCGTTTGTCCTGACCATTATATCCATTTTTTTACGAGTTTCAGTGGCAAGTTTAAATCCTGTCAGCAATATGCAAAATGACTGTTCAGCACCTCGTCCAACTCTCCCACGAAGCTGATGTAATTGAGAAAGTCCAAATCGTTCTGCATTTTCAATAATCATAACTGATGCGTTTGGCACATTTACTCCGACTTCAATAACTGTTGTGGCTACCATTATATGTGTTTTCCCATTGACAAACTGTTGCATTTGATATTCTTTTTCAGCCGGTTTCAACTTTCCGTGAACCATACTTACTTTAAACTCAGGAAAACTTTCTCTAAAATATTCAAATCCTTCAGTTACATTTTGAAGATCCATTTTTTCAGATTCTTCAATTAAAGGATAAACAACATAAATCTGACGTCCTGCTTTTATTTGTTTGTAAATAAAACCATTCAGTGCTTGTCTTTTGTTTTCGTAATAATGATAGGTTTGAATAGGTTTACGACCGGGAGGCAGTTCGTCGATTACGGATACACTTAAATCACCGTAAACCGTCATAGCTAACGTTCGAGGAATAGGTGTGGCTGTCATAACTAAAACATGTGGAGGCTGTACATTCTTTTTCCACAATTTGGAGCGTTGTTCAACACCAAATCTGTGCTGCTCATCGATTACCACCAATCCTAAATTGTTAAACTGTACCACGTCTTCTATAAGTGCGTGAGTTCCTATCAAGATATTTAACTCGCCGGATTGAAGTTCTTTATGAATTACCTCACGTTCTTTTGGTCGTGTAGAGCCTGTTAATAATGAGATATTAATACCTAAATCCTTGACTAAACTACGAAGTGTGTCAAAATGTTGAGTCGCCAATATTTCAGTAGGTGCCATTATACAACCCTGATAACCATTATCTACAGCAATCAACAATACCATTAAAGCCACTAAAGTCTTGCCACTGCCAACATCACCTTGTAACAAGCGATTCATTTGTCTTCCACTTCCCAAATCAGTATGTATCTCTTTAATAACCCTTTTTTGAGCGCCGGTAAGTTCGAAAGGCAGATAGTTACTAAAAAAAGTATTGAAAAAATCGCCAACTTTTTTCATCATCAAGCCTTTCAAATTATTCTCTCTCCACTTAGTTTGTTGAAGAATGTTTAATTGAACAAAAAATAATTCCTCGAATTTTAATCTCTGACGAGCTTTATTAAGCAAATGAGCATTTTTTGGAAAATGAATATTAATAAGGGATTCGCTCAAATTCATCAGTGCATATTTTTTCAAAACATATGCAGGGAGAGTTTCAGATATACCTGATTGGAAGTAGGGGAGTAGATTCAACATGATTTTTTGAACTGCCTTTGAATTCAAAAAACCTGATTTCATTTTTTCTGTTGTGTTGTAAAAAGGTTGTAGTCCAAGTTGCTCAACAGGAGGTAATTGTGATGGTAAGTCAATTTCAGGATGTGCGATATTATATTTACCGTTAAAGAAAGTAGGTTTTCCAAAAACTACATAAGTGATACCTGTTTTGTATTTTTCCAAGATAAATTTAATACCCTGAAACCAAACAAGTTCTATTGTATCTTTACCATCAGTAAAAATTGCAGATAAACGTTGAGTTCTTCCGATACCTACTTTTTCAAACTTTATAATTTGACCTTTTACTTGTATAAAAGGCATATTTTCAGATATTTCGTGCAAATAATAAAATCTACTTCTATCGATGTATTTATAAGGATAATGTCGTGCTAAATCATCAGCATTAGAGATGTTTAGTTCCTTATGAAGCAAATCTGCCTTCTTAGGACCAACACCCGGGATAAATTTTATATCTAACTGAGAAAGTTGCATTTATTGTTTTAGTTTGAGAATTTATAGAGTTAATTCTGCCAATTTTAAATCAATAGGAGTTGTTATCTTTATATTTTCACGATTTCCCTGAACAGTTTTTATTTTAACACCAAAAGCCTCAACTACCGAAGCATCATCGGTAAAAGCAGGAGAATATTGCTGTTTATATGCTTCTTTTAAAATATCAGCTTTAAATACCTGAGGCGTTTGCACTATTTTAAATTTCGATCTGTCAACAGCTTTATTTTCATATTCATCAACATACCTGATACTCTCATTAATATCAATAACCGGAATTGCAGCACCTGATATTGCAGCTTCTTTAAAACAATCGCTGATAGTTTGTGTACTGACTAAAGGACGTACACCATCATGAACTGCAATAATGCCTTTATTATCAGCAAGCTTCAATCCGTTTTTCACAGAATCGAAACGCTCAATTCCACCGGCAACGACTTGATGATTTATTGCGAAGGCATGTCTTTTACAAAGTGAATGCCATTGTTCGATTTGTATTTCAGGTAACACAACAATGATATCCATTTGCTTGTTATAATTATAAAAGACATTAATTGTATGCATCAGTATTGGCTTTGATTTCAGTTCGATAAATTGCTTAGGAACATCGGACTTCATTCGTTCACCTTTACCGCCGGCAACAATAATAACGGTTTCACATTTAGATTGAATTTGCATGTGTAAATAATTAAAAAACAAATTTAAGAGTTTTTCCAATAAAAACAGCATGAATAATAAAATTGTAATCGTACCTTTGCAACTAATTAAAAAAATAATTGTATGAAACTTAAATACTTTATATTTTTACTTACCTGCTCTTTTGTCCTACAACCTGTATTTTCACAAATAGATGAAAGTGAAAAGAATAATACATTAAAGAGTGGCTTTGTCAAGATATCCGAGAAAGTAGACTCTAAAAGTGGCGAAGTAATATTTCATCAGGATAAGCGCATTGAAAGTATGATGGTTGAGAATGTATCAACATCAGCAGCATTTGCAAATGGATTCAGAGTACAAGTTTTTTCGAGTAATGCCCATTCAGCAGCAAAAGATCAAGCATTCAAATTGGAACAAACATTAAATGAAAATTTTCCGGATTATAAAGTATATGTAACCTACAGTTCACCATTTTGGAAAGTAAGAATAGGAGATTTCCTTACACAGCAAGATGCTCGGGCTTTTTCTGATGAGTTGGTAAAGAAAATGCCTAATTTAAGAAAAGAGACATATACAGTAAAAGATAGAGTAGTAGTTAGTGATAAAAAAGATTGAAATGGATATTAATATAAGCAAAGCCGCACCCTTCGATACAGAAAAGACAGAAAATATAGCATATCATTATAGAGAAATAATCAAGTTATTAGGAGAAGACATTGAGCGCGAAGGATTGATAAAGACACCTTATCGCATTTCATCAGCTATGCAATTTTTAATGCAAGGTTATGAGCAAGATCCTGAAGAGATACTGATGTCGGCAAAATTCACAGAAGATTATCGTCAGATGGTAATAGTAAAAGACATAGATTTTTATTCGATGTGCGAGCATCATATGTTACCGTTTTTTGGTAAGGCACATATAGCATATATACCTAATCATCATATAACAGGATTAAGCAAAATAGCTCGTATAGTTGAGGTATTTGCGAGACGTATGCAAGTGCAGGAGCGAATGACAACACAGATTAAAGAGTGCATACAGAAGACATTACAGCCTTTGGGAGTAATGGTAATTTTAGAGGCACAACATCTTTGCATGCAAATGCGCGGAGTTCAAAAGCAACACTCTATAACCACCACCTCCGATTTTACAGGTGTATTCCAGCAAGCCAAAACCCGAGAAGAGTTTATGAATCTGATAAAGAGGGGGTGATGGAGGAGATTTACATTCATTCTTCTACAATAGAAAAAATATCTAAGTCTTTATGAATAGATATGCTTGGGATGTTTGCACCAGATAGGATACTATGAAATACAAAGTCGGTTCGCCACCTTTTGTTTTGATTTTCCTCTAAAGCAACTTTTTTATCAGGATACATCTTAATATATTTATCAGACATCCACACTAAAGAAGCAGGGTTTTTTAGTGCTGCATGATCGGAGGCGTGAAGCCATAAACCATCTTCGCCTAAACACTCACCATGATCAGAGATATAAATCAGCAGGGCATTTTTGTCATGCAAAATATCAATTAGTTGATCTATAAAAAAGTCAGTCATCAAGATTGTATTGTCATAAGAGTTAACAATTTCTTCTTTGACATTTTTAGTTATAATTCTACTCTGAGTAACAGGAGTATATATCTCAAACTCTTTAGGATAATGATTGTTGTAATACCAATGGCTACCTATTGAATGAAGTATAAGTAGATTGTTTTTGTAGTTTTTCAACAATGATTTTTCGACAAAAGGATTTAGGTCTGTATCATACCAATTGCTATAATTATATACATTTTTTTCAGGATTAGCATATATAATAGTGTCGCATTCATTCATAAAATAAACATAACTATCTGCGGGATCTTGATTACTAATCCATTCAGTTCTATATCCACTTTTATTAAAAAGTGAAATAAAAGATTTTTCAGAAAATGCACGATTTTCGTTTACACTATCGGCTCTTGTTAGAATGTGAGGTAAACTTCTAACTGTATGAGTGTATTCGCTAAAAACATTAGGAAGCAAATATATATTATTTCTTTTTGACAACAATTGATTTGTATTTCTCTCGTATCCATTTAAAGAAAAGTGGTCAGCTCTTGCCGATTCTCCAAGTATTAAGACAACAATTAAAGAATCACTTGTGTTTGATGTAAACCTAAATTCAGGTTCGAAATCTATTTTACCATTATGAATTAACTTCTGATGTTTCGAATATTCCGACAGACTATAATAAACATTATATGGGAAGCGTTGAAATAGACTCCTTTTAATTCTTGAACTTACTGAAAATGACATTGTAATTCCAATTAATGCAAACATCAAATGAACAATTTGCATTTTTACAATAACCATTTTAAAGCGGTATACAATAAGGATAATCGAAATAATTAAAGATATTAAAACAAAAATTATTAACTCTACAGATATTAAATCAAGAGATGTTCCAATATCATTGTTGAAAACTGCGTCAATAAGCATTGGAGTAAGTGAGGCTTTGAAAGTATATCTATAAAATCCGATAACAGAACCTAACAAAGAAAATAACGGAAAAAATATTGAGAATATATATTTATTAATTGAGAATAAATAAATGAGAAAATATGAAGCTAAGGTTACAACTCCCCAATATGAAACAACAACAATGAAATCTGTTATACCATTTACCGGATTATCAATAAAATCAGGTAATATAAAGAAAACTCCCGTCCACACTGAACAGATTAATACAAAAAATAAAATATTACTTGTAATTTTCTTAAACATTTGTTTGTGATGCTGATTCGGCTAAGTTTAGTTTATCACCATTATCTTAGTTGATGCGCTTTTAGTACCATCTTCATTGGAACATATAACCATATAAATGCCTGTGTTTACTCTTTTTCCATGAGCATTTTTACCATCCCATGTAGCTATGCTGCCATTTGAAATAGTTTGATAAATAAGATTACCATTGAGGTCTGTAATCTTAACTTGTGTATTTGTTACAAGTCCGGTTATTGTAATAATACCATTATAGTTTTCTCTCACCGGATTTGGATATGCATAAACATCCGTAAATACATTTTCTGCATCTTTAGCATCACTTTGGTATGAGATTAAACCTTGATTTGTACCAATAAATAGTTCTCCGGTTACAGGATTGATAGCTAATGATAAAATGTAATCTGACAGTAATGGGCTGTTTTTGGATGTAAAATGATTTATTGTCTCTTGTCCATTTTCTGACATTAGATATAATCCTGAAGTTTTAGTTCCTACCCATTTTCTATTAGCAGCATCAACAACTATCGCTTTAATAATTTCATCTTCAAGCAAATAATCTGCTTGTCCAGTACCATCGTTTCTCGGAATTTTCACTCTTGAGCAAGTATAATCTTTTTCAAATACCTTTGATGTATTATAAAAAAGTAGAGGACCTAAATCAGTACCTACCCATATAACCCCATTTTTATCCTGTGCTATACAATGTATTTCCTTCGGATTAATTTTTGAACCAATGTTATCTACATCTATAAAGTCTGATAAAAACGTATTTTCATCATCACTAATATCTAATAATGTCCCTTTGTCATCCCATACAAAAATACCTGGTGTGAGTCTTACTGAAGGTACCCACTTTTGGTTTTTATTTTGATTGGAAATTAATATTTTACCTAATGTTGACACTTGAGCTTTAGAATAATTTAATTCTTCCCATTCACCACTATTAGTTAAAATTTTAATTGGAGCTGCAACACCGCTATTTGATATAAATAAATTTTTTTCATTATCGTATACTGCACCATCTAAACGGATGTATAAAGATGATCCCGGATAAATATCTGAAATGGTTGAATTTACAGGGTTATGCCAAGTTGTAAATTGGTCATTTCTGAATTCATATAAGCCAGTGCCGTATGAAGTAACAAAAAAATGTGTATCATCTTCAGGATCAACAGCTACATTCATAAAATCCAAAACTGCACTATTAGTTTCTTTATTAATTTCTTCCCAACTAATATTTGTCCATTTTTCATTTTTATAGATCATTACTTGTCCGGGTCTGTTATCTTGAGATGACCACCTACCTCCATTAACCATAAAAAGTTTCTCTCCGGCAAATGTCATACTCCATGGATTGTTTTCAGCCGGACCGTTAGGCTTAAAGTAGTTAATGGTTGGTTCTGAGCCACTTTGAGGTTTAAATGAAATTACACCTAAAGCACTGCCTGCTGCCCAATACATTTCTCGGTCGCTATCATACTCAATATCAGCAGAGTTGAAAAGATTTTGAGTTGTTAATTCAAAATTATCATTTAAGATATAGATTGTGTTTGTACCATTACCTGCAATGATTTTTCCATTTGAGATATTTAAAGAAGATATATCTATTACAGATAATAATGGGGTCCATGAATCATTAATCTCTTTTTTATATAATTTCCCATTTCTTAATACCAAGAGGTTATTTGCAAAGTTGAAAATTTTTTGAAATTCACCTAATCCGGGAAGTCCGGTTACAGGTTTCCAGTACTCATAATTTACAATATTAGGATTTTGTGCATCAGCGTAATAAACCGTACTTTCTGTTGCAGAATAAATTGTATTTTGATGAATAGTAGTTGATAAAATTTTTAGATATGATGCATTCGGTCCAATAATAAAAGTCTCTGCAATTTCTTTTCTTGTCAGATTTAACTTTATTATTCCGAAATCACATGAAAGATATGCATAATTATCATTAAAAAAAACTTCATTCACACCTTTCGTAGAGCCTAATACTTTATTGTATAAATCAGGAATATTATTAACTCCGGATGGATTCATAATATCTATATTACCGTTTGAGTAAAGTATAAGAAGTTGATTATTAGCCTTGTCGTACTCAATTCTTATAATATTGACATCGCTTAATCCACTTATCTTGCTATAAAATTGCATGTCACCATCTTCCTTGCTAATAGAAATTAAAGCACCATCACTAATTGCATATATATTATTTGTTGATTGAGTAATTTGATTAATACTATTATATGCTAAATGAGTTCTCCATTTACCTATAGCGACCGGTTGATCAGTCTGACTAAATACAGCTAATGTAAGTAAAGCAACTATTGATGTTAAAATAATTTTTCTCATCTTAAATTCAAATATTTTTTTAATTCATTTATAGCTAACGCTCTATGACTGATTTTATTTTTCAGTTCACTACCAATCTCTGCAAAAGTTTGTGAAAATCCTTCCGGGATGAACACAGGGTCATATCCAAAACCTGAACTTCCGACAGGTTTATTAGTAATATGACCTTTGATTATTCCCTCAAAATACTTAATCTCGCCATTCTCAATAAGTGCAACAACTGTCCTAAATTTTGCTTTTCTATTTATTTCTCCTTCAAGTTCAGATAATAGTTTCTTTATGTTTCTCTCAGAATTTTGATCTTCGCCGGCATATCTTGCCGAGAATACACCCGGACGACCACCTAAAGCTTCGACTTCTAAACCGGTATCATCAGCAAAGCAATTGTAACCATATTTGTCGTAAATATATTGCGCCTTCATTAAAGCATTATCTTTTAAAGTATCGGCAGTTTCAGGTATGTCATCAAAGCAATTAATGTCTTTCAGACTTAATATCTCAATACTATCTCGCGAGACATTGCTTACTTCTTCTAATTTATGTTTATTATTTGTTGCAAAAACTAATTTCCTCATATAACTTATCTTAATAAACCTGTTAGGCTTTGAATAAAAACCAATCTGACCTGCAAAGATAATTATTTTCGTGTAATGATATTATTTTCTGATTTTTGATAAGTATTTTATTAATATTTAATTTCTATTATTTCACCTTCAATATTTCTAAAATATCTTATACTATCTGAAGTGAGTAAAGTATCTGATATACTTTTATCAATATCTAAATTATTCATATCAATATTGCCCATATCAATTAGAGAATGGAAAACAATTTCGGAGGATTTCTTTTTATTTATATTTCTTTTAATACTATTCTCTTTGTGTGGAAACATTTCTATATATCTATTTGATAGCCATAGAATTAATGGAACATGCAATTCATTTTTAGTTGGTTTGGTCGATCCGTGTCCGAACAAATTATCATCATCATCATATATGTTCTCACCATGATCAGAAATATAAAAAAGATATGAAATGGCTTGCTCCTTTTCAAGCAAACTAATTGTATTAGTTAAGAAGTAATCTGTATAGGCTATGCTGTTGTCGTAACTGTTTAATAATTGTCCTTTGTTTTTTGGATTTAAAATCTGCTGATAATCTTTTAATCCTGAAAGATCCGGCTCAAATTTTCTATACTCAGATGAATAACGTAAATTATATCTAAAATGACTTCCTAAAGTGTGTATAACAATGAATTGTTTTTGTTCCTTTTTATTTAAAATCTCATTTAAGAAAGGGAACATAGTTTCATCTAAGCTGCCAGTGTAATCAAAATCTTTTAATGTCATGTATGCATTATCAACTCTATTGCATATTGATACAATAAAATTATTATAAAATGATTGATTACCAATCCAGTATGTATTAAATCCAGCCTCTTTAAAGGCATCCACAACAGTTTTTTCCTTTTTATAAAGTTCAAAATTTATAGCATCGGAACGAGTCAGCAATATAGGTAGAGATATTGTTGTTAGACTTGCTTGAGATAACACGTCGGTATATGAATAGATATTTTTAGTATTTTTAAGTAGAGGTGTTGTATTTCTATGATAGCCATTAATCGAAAAATTTGATGCCCGTGCCGTTTCTCCGATAATAAACACATAAATCTCTCTTTCGTTAATTTTTTCCTTTGTTGTAGCATTAAATGTAAATGTGTCTATATTCGAATTAAATATTTTTAGATCACTATAATTTTTAATTCCTGCTGAAAAGCCATAAAAGATATTGACAGGATATATTTTCTTAAATTTTAAGGAATAACAATGTAACGAATGAGACCAAAAAAGTTTTGATTCGTGTTTCTGTATAAAGCTTTTATTGAGATTTAAACAATAAGCAAACATACCCATGTAGATAGCAATGGTGCTTAAAAGAATTATCTTTTTATACTTTTTCGAAAATAAAAATTCATTTTCAACATACTTGATTACCAGAAATAAATAAACACCACAAATAAAAAGATAAATAAATAGCCAAGGTAGATTAGATTGTAGAAATTCAATTGCTTCAAACTTATTGGTCTGAAATAGAACAAATGCCAATGATGAAGAAAATGGTAATTTATATAAGTACAAACTATAAAGTTCAAATATTGAGAAAAAGATATAAATGCTATTTATTATAAATGCAGTTTTCTTCCTAAAAAATAGAAAAGGAATAAAAAAGAGTGAGAGTGTCATCAAGAATAAACCAATTATCATATATAAATTTGAATCATTGTTTATCATTATGGCAGCAAAAAACAAGATTGGAGTTATACATAGTAACGCTAAGAATCCATAAAGCCAAGTTCTACTATGTTTGGTTAGTTTTCTAAAAGTATTTATCATTGGATTGAGGACAGTATGTTTCAGGTTGCGAAATTAGTCAATATTAAACACTAATTGTATAAAGTCGAAACTTTTTTTACTTTTGCAAAACATTTAATTTTTTCACATAAGGATTATTACTTTACAAATCAATAAGATGATAAAAAGTACGTACAAAAAAATATTCTCCGAAAGATTCAGAATAAATGTAATAAACAATGTTTCTAAAATAATATCTATATTTTATAGAGGAAATAAATTTTACTGTAACTGCTGTAATAAATCATTTAAGAAATTTCTGCATAAAGGGAATATTAGAAGAGAAAATGCCAAATGTCCTTATTGTGGCTCACTTGAAAGAACCCGTCTACTTCTGCTATATTTACAAAATGAAACAGATCTCTTTAAAAAAAATAATTTAAAATTATTACATGTTGCGCCCGAAAATGCTTTGTTTGATATTATAACGAAACTTAATATAGAATATATTGACGGCGATATAAATGCTGCTTATGCAAGAAATGTTATAGACATTACTGATATACGGTATCCTGATAATTATTTTGATTTGATAGTATGCTCTCATGTTTTGGGGCATGTTCAGGATGAAGGCAAGGCTATTAGAGAATTACGGCGAGTTTTAAATGATGAAGGTACTGCTTTAATAATGACTCTTTTGGACTTAAATCGAGAAGAAACATACGAAAGTCCGGATATTGTGACATCCGAAGAGAGATTATTAAATTATGGTGAGCCCGATTTATGCAGATTGCATGGGGCAGACTTTGCAAGTAGACTACGGCAACAGGGCTTTAAAACTGAAACTATTGATTATAGGGGTAATTTTTCAACAGATATAAATAGAAGATATAGTCTGGGTGACGGACAAAGAGAAATGATATTTAAATGCACCCGTTAGATTGCAATATCAAATTAAATTTAAGATAGATGTCGAAAGAACAAAGGATAAATTTTAGCAGTAAATTGGCTGTTATAGCTGCTGCGGCAGGATCGGCTGTTGGTTTGGGTAATTTCTGGCGGTTTCCATATGAATTAGGTCAGAATGGAGGAGCAGCTTTTTTAATCATATATCTTATTTTTGTGTTTTTGATAGGCATGCCGATCATGATGTCGGAATTCGTTATTGGTAGAATGGGGCAGAAAAATACTGTCGGATCTTTTAAACAGCTTGCTCCAAAAAGGGAATGGTGGTTAATAGGCTTAATGGGAGTAGTTACCTCGTTTTTAATAATGGGCTTTTATTCAGTTGTTGCGGGATGGACAATGGAGTATATTTATCAGGCAATTACAAATCAGTTTGTTAACAAAGATACAGCAACATTAACTCAAGTATTTGTTGATTTTAATACAGGCACTTGGCGACCAATTTTATGGATGATTGCATTCGTTGCAATATCGGCAGTTATTATCATACTTGGGGTGAAAGATGGGATAGAAAAAAGCACTAAAGTTATGATGCCTTTGCTCGTTGTAATCATAATAGCTTTAGGAATAAGATCAATTACTCTTCCGGGAGCTTTAGACGGTTTAAAATTTCTATTTCATCCGGATTTTTCTAAAATTACTTCATCCGTTATTTTAAGTGCAATGGGTCAGGCTTTCTTTTCATTAAGTTTGGGTATGGGATGCATGATTACATACGGATCATATATCAGCAAGAAAAATCACTTATCACATACAGTCGTAGAAGTGTCTTTGATGGATACAACTATTGCCGTACTTGCTTCAATAGCGATATTTCCTGCTGTATTTTCACTTGGTATAAATCCGGGTTACGGGCCTGAGTTGGTATTTATTACTTTACCAAATGTTTTTGCTCAAATGCCGGGTGGTTATATTTGGTCAATATTGTTTTTCATCTTACTTTTTGTTGCAGCTCTGACCTCAGCAATTTCTTTGATGGAAGTTATTGTTGCCTATTTAGTTGAGGAGAAAAAGTTTAAAAGATTTTCAGCCACTATGCTTACTACTTTAGTAATTATTCTATTTGGGGTAATGTCGGCACTATCATTTAGTAGCTGGAGTGATGTTAAGTTATTTGGAATGAACTTCTTTGATTTGTTTGATAACATAACTTCAAAAGTATTCATGCCTTTAGGAGGATTACTGATTTCTGTGTTTACAGGATGGTTCTTGTCGAAAGAAAGTGTGAAAAAAGAAATAAGCTCACATGGTAAATTTCCTACGAATTACTATAATGCTTTTATCTTTTTAGTGAGATATGTTACTCCTATTGGAATTTTACTCGTACTTTTAAATCAATTAGGATTGTTTAAATTATTTAATTAGTGATTAGCCATGCAAAGATTATTCTTAGTTATCTGTTTATCATCTTTATTTGTTGTAGCCGAATCACAAGAGAATAACTCAGATTTATATGCTTTAACAAATACCAATAATTATGTTGGTGTATCCATAGTAGATTTAGTTGATCCATATTTATCATTGCTGAGTTACAGTGGATTAGGTGTAAGATTAGAGTCAGATTACAACAAGTTTTTCAATCCTGCCAAACCTGTTTTATCTTCCTATGGTAGAGCATCAAGTATGGTGGCAATGACAATAAATCCCGGAGCTACAGCATCAATAATTTATGTAGGTGCTGATATGGCTTGGGGTGTTCTTTATGAAAATCGTGATTTTAGGAATTTCATTCTTAAAGGAGGAGGAAATGTAAATCTTGATTTTGGGTTTAAAATGAACTCACGAAATGTTAATAATCCGGTTAATATAGATGTATCTACTAATCTAAATGCTATGTTGGATCTTAAATATCTTTATCCTACTCGAAAAAGGACTTTAGAATTTGGAACTAAAATAGAATTTCCGGTAATAGGTTGTATGTTCGCTCCATATCCGGGTTTAAGTTATTATGAATTATCATCTTCGAAATCATTTTTCGAAACAATTCATTTTTCATCATTACATAATAAGCAAGGCATAAAACAAGATATTTCAATACTTGTACCTTTGAATACTTCTACCTTGAAATTCGGAGTTAGATTAAGCGAATTAAAATATATGGCGGATAACTATCAATATAGATTTAATGAGTTTTCATTATTATTTGGTGTTACATACGATTACATCAGGTTTACCGGTAAGAAATCGAATATTCCTGTTAATTTTATTAGTCCGAGTAAATAGTGATTGGTGATTAGTGATTGGTGATTAGTAACTTTAAACTATTGACTATATTGGCACATTAACACATTAGCATATTAACACATTGGCATATTAGCACATTAGCACATTATTAAAATATGAAAGGTAAATTATTAATATATACGGTTTTATTGTCTGTCCTCAGTTCTTGTATAGATGATGTGGCAATACCAAGAAATTCTTATAGAGAGAATTTTGAAACATTATGGAAGATTGTTGATACCCGTTATTGTTATTTAGAAGCTAAGAATATTAATTGGGATTCGATTTATCATGTTTATGATGCGAGATTAGCAAACGATACCATTGATGAATTAACGTTCTTTGATGCAATGGGAGAGATGTTGGCAGAGTTAAAAGATGGGCATGTAAATTTATATTCGGAATTTGATAGAAGTCGCTATTGGAATTGGTTTACTGATTATCCTGCAAATTTCAATTCATCGTTAATTTATAGCGACAGATATCTTGGTAAAGAGTACAAAATAGCAAATGGATTACGGTATCAAAAGACAGTTGCCGAAAATGTTGGATATATATACTATTCAAGCTTTAGTGATTCTTTTACAGATGCTAACATGAGATATGTTATACAATACTTTATGGATTGCGATAAAGGATTGATAATAGATGTTCGGAATAATGGAGGTGGCTCGGCAGAATTGTCTTATAAATTAGCTTCATATTTCTTTGAGAGAGATACTGTAAGCATGTATTTACAGCATAAAACAGGAGATGATCATTCGGCATTTTCTGAGCCGGTACCTATGAAAACAAAAGCAAATAAGAAAATTCAGTGGCAGCGACCTGTTGTAATTTTAACAAATAGAGCTTCTTATAGTGCAACAAATTTATTTATTTGTATGATGAAAGATGCACCAAGAGCTACTATTATTGGTGATAAATCGGGTGGGGGAGGTGGCATGCCGCTTTCAAATGAATTGCCTAATGGATGGATGGTCAGGTTTTCTGCCAGTCCGATGTATGATGCAAATTTGAATCATATAGAATTTGGTATTGAACCTGATATCAATATAGGTTTAGATCCGGTAGATGTTGCAAATGGCAGGGATACAATGATTGAGCGAGCAATAAGCTTTTTGTTGAATGGGAACTAATGCTTCAATGAAAAACAGAAAATTAAAGATAACGGAATTAAACAGGCTGACACCGGAGGAATTTCAGCAGTCGAAAAAGTTACCTGTGGTTGTAGTACTCGATAATGTCAGGAGTTTGCATAATGTAGGTTCGGTGTTTCGCACAGGTGATGCTTTTTTAATTGAAGCTATACATTTATGCGGAATTACGTCTACTCCACCTCATGCCGAAATTCACAAAACGGCTTTGGGAGCAGAGGATACGGTTGAATGGAAGTATTTTGAAGATGCTGTGGAATCGGTAGA
The DNA here is from genome assembly GCA_937927845.1 of uncultured Paludibacter sp. Classification (GTDB taxonomy): domain Bacteria; phylum Bacteroidota; class Bacteroidia; order Bacteroidales; family Paludibacteraceae; genus Paludibacter. The sequence goes on along the minus strand of CALFXE010000223.1, from coordinate 21,590 downwards.
ATATTTGAAAACAGAGGGCTATTATGCTTTTGCAATAGAGCAGGCAGAAGGAAGCATAATGCTGACTGATTTGTCACTGTCAGAGAATCGGAAAATAGCTGTTGTGTTTGGCAATGAAGTTAAAGGTGTTCAACAAAAAGTAATAGACCTTTGTGATGCTTGTATAGAAATACCTCAATACGGCACTAAACATTCATTAAATGTCAGTGTAACAGGAGGAATAGTATTGTGGGAACTATTTAAAATATTGAAACATGGATTGGAGAGATAAACTAAATTCTTTGAAGTCGGAATTACCTGAAGGCGAAGATATACCTGAAGTGCAACAACCTCAGAAAGTACAGAAGAAAGAAATGTTGCGAGTAGAGTTGGATAAGCGTAACGGTAAGCCGGCAACAATCATATCCGGCTTTGAAGGTACGGACGACGAGTTGAAAGACTTAGCTAAAACTCTGAAAGTGAAATGCAGCTCCGGAGGATCATCACGTGATGGCGAAATTCTGATTCAAGGCGATTTTCGCAAAAAAGTAGCTGATATTTTATTAGAGCTTGGGTATAAAGTAAAGAGGATAATGTAAACAAATATGAAACTAACAGAAAACGAAAGAGAAAAATTGCTCAAAACTCTACATGAGCGTTTTGATAAAAACTTACATAGGCATACTGATATTCAATGGATAGATGTTGAGAAACGTCTTCGTTCACAAACTGACAAATTATGGTCGGTTAATGAAATGGAACTTTCCGGTGGAGAGCCTGATATAATAGCATATGATAAAAATACAGACGAATATATCATTTGTGATTGTTCAAAAGAAAGTCCGAGCGGTCGGAGGAGTGTGTGTTATGACTATGAAGCCTTAGAATCGAGGAAAGAACACAAGCCCAAAGACAGTGCTATGAATATGGCAGCAACAATGGGAGTGGAACTGTTGGATGAAGAGCAATATGGCTTTTTACAAACATTGGAGCATTTTGACACAAAGACTTCAAGTTGGTTAAAAACAGAGTCGGGTGTCAGAGAAAATGGTGGAGCTGTTTTTGGCGATTACCGTTACGGACGCGTATTCTATTATCACAACGGAGCTGAATCATATTATGCTGCAAGAGGATTCAGAGGAATATTGAGAGTTTGAAGACAATGTGTAAATGTGCCAATATGCTAATGTGAGAATATGTCAATGAAGGAATGGTTGTTAATGTTTTAATGTCTGTGTATAAGCCCTTTAATTATGTGGCAGCATCTCATTTGTAGTACACTATTCCGTTCTAAACGTTATTATTATTAAATGGTATAATTAACAAATTAAAAATCACCAGACTTTCGCAAATGATTTTCACCAGATTTTGGCAAGTGTAAATCATCGGTTTTAATTAGTTAATAATTTGATTTTTGTATTTTTATTTTGAATTTCAAAACAAAATTATTACTTTTGTAGAAAATTTGCGAAATAAAAGGCAGATGAGAATTATTGCACACCGAACTATTGTAAAATATGGCAATGAACATGCTGATGCCAAGATAGCCCTCGACAGTTGGTACAGAGCTACAAAAGTGGCTTCATGGCAAAGTTTACAGGATATAAAAAGCACTTTCAATAGTGTAGATTATGTCGGAAATAAACGATATGTCTTTAATATCAAAGGTAATAGCTATCGTTTGGTGGTAAAAATTCTTTTTGTGCAACAGATTATTTACATCCGATTTATCGGTACCCATAAGGAGTATGATAAGATAGATTGTTCAACGATTTAAATTCGAAGAGTTATGGCAAGAATCAAAAATGAAATTCAGTATCAGCTTATACTTAAAAGAATAGAGGTATTGATGGATATTGTAAACGAGGATACACCATCGAGTGATCCCAATTATGCAGAATTAGACTTGCTTGCTGATTTGGCGGAAGAATACGAAATGGAACATTATCCTGTTGGGCAACCTACTCTTCCCGAAGTATTAAAACTACGAATGTATGAAATGCAACTTACTCAAAAATCAATGGCAAAATTACTGGGTGTGAGTGCTCCTCGCATTTCCGAATACTTGAGCGGTAAGTCGCAACCCACATTTCCTATAGCTCGGAAAATGCACCACAATTTGAATATTGATGCCAACCTAATACTTGCATAGTCGAAACTTTGTTTCTGAATTATTGGAAGTAAGCTCATCCATCTTACTTGAAATTTGCAATTCATATAATGATTCAGCATCAAATACATTATTGCTTTTCAAACAATCCCTACATTTATCTATCTTTTATTGCTCTACATCTCCCATTGCTCCAGCGATTCCACTAATTCATCAAATGTTTTAATAGTTGATTTTGCCTGTTCTTTTTGGATTTGGTTGATGAGGGCATCGTTGTAAGTTTCGGCTTCAACATCTCTGATAACTCCCAAAGCAATAGGAAAATCAGGACCTTCCATGTAAACTAACTTGAGATGGAGAGTTGGATCAGGATTTTTAGCATCATGAGTAAGGATATCATCTTCGGTAATTCCATCTTCGCCAATAGTAACTACTTTAAGATTAAAGCCGTCAAGCATAATCCCTTTGTTCCTCTCTTTGCCGAAAATCATTTTTTTACCATGTTCAAGCACGATAACTCTATCTTCTCTTGTCGCTTTTTCAGCTACCCATTTATGAGCACCGTCGAAGAATATAACGCAATTTACTAAACATTCAACTACAGAAGTACCTTTGTGTTTAGCAGCCGCAAGCATGGTCATTTGTGAAGTTTTAATATCAGCATCAAGCAGTCTGCCGAAGAAAGTGCCTCTTGCACCAAGTGTTAGCTCACCCGGACGGAAAGGCTCTTCGATAGTACCAAAAGGTGAAGATTTAGTGGAATATCCTTTCTTTGTAGTAGGAGAAAACTGCCCTTTGGTAAGACCATAAATCTGATTGTTGAAAATCAGAACATTAATATCAATATTCCGGCGAACACTATGAATAAAGTGATTACCACCAATAGCTAAACTATCGCCATCGCCACTGATTTGCCATACTGTGAGGTTAGGATTAGCCACTTTAACGCCTGTTGCTATAGCTGCACCGCGACCATGGATGCCATGAAAACCGTAGCTGTTGACATAATAAGGCAGACGAGAAGAGCATCCGATACCCGAAATTACAGCCGTTTCATGTGGAGAAACGCCAAGATCAGCCATAACTTTTTGCATTGCACTTAATATAGCATAATCACCACAACCGGGACACCAGCGAACAAACTGGTCACTTTTAAAATCTTTAGCAGTATATTGAATTTCTTTATTTATTTGAATAGCTTCCATAACACATTACTTTAAAAGGGAATTGAAATGATCTTCAAGTTCGGCAGTTGAGAAAGGCTGAGCTTGAACTTTATTATATTGCAGATACTCACCGGGAATTTTTGTTCTAAGGAAACTTGCAAACTGACCATTATTGAGTTCGCAAACAACAATGTGTTTAAATCCTTTGAAAACTTCTGCAGTATTTTTTGGTAGAGGATTAATATAATTAAAATGGGCTAAAGCAATCTTTCCACCATTTTTATTGATATTATTGACAGCAGAAATCAGATGTCCATAAGTTGAACCCCATCCTACAACCAATAAATCAGCATCTTTATTGCCTTCAATTTTGACATCAGGAATAACATGCGAAATATAGTCGATTTTTGCCTGACGCGTATCAACCATTAGTTGATGGTTTACAGCATCTGATGAAATATTACCGGATTTATAATCCTTTTCGAGACCGCCATTACGATGTTCAAAACCGGGAGTACCGGGTATAGCCCAATAAGTAACTTTAGTTTCAGGATCACGAGTATTAACATTAAAATCTTCTATATCCGCTGTAACATAATTAGGTTTTATCTCAGGCATATCCGCTAATTTCGGTAGTTTCCATAGCGATGCACCATTACCGATAAATGAATCGGTAAGAAGGATAACCGGCGTCATATGTTCGAGAGCAATCTTTGATGCCATATATGCATAGTGGAAACAACTTGCAGGAGTAGAAGCAGCCATTACAACAGCAGGACTTTCCCCATTTCTTCCATATAAAGCCTGTAGCAAATCTGTTTGTTCCGTTTTAGTAGGTAATCCGGTTGATGGTCCGCCACGCATAACATTCACAATTACCAATGGTATTTCAGCCATAACAGTAAGCCCGATAGCCTCAGTTTTGAGTGAAAGTCCGGGACCTGAAGTTGTTGTAGCAGCTAAAGCTCCGGCAAAAGAAGCACCGATAGCGGTAGTGATACCTGCAATTTCATCTTCAGCTTGAATAACTTTAACACCCATATCCTTTCTTGCAGCAAGTTCGTGCATAATATCGGAAGCAGGAGTGATAGGATAGCTACCTAAAAATAATTCCAAGCCTGATTTTTTTGCAGCCGCAATCAATCCCCATGCAGTAGCCTTATTGCCATTAATGCTTGTATATTTACCTTTTGGAGTATCTTCGGATTTATTAATCAGAAAAGTAGACAAAGAAAGATGAGTGTTATTCCCATAATTATAACCATCAGTAAGTACTTTAAGATTTGCTGATAGTATATCCTGTTTCTTATTAAACTTATTGGTTAAGAAGTGAATAGCCTGATCAATAGGGCGATTAAATAACCAGCATACCAATCCGAGAGCAAACATATTCTTACTTCTTACAACAGATTTACTATCTAAATCGAAATCTTTCAGACTATCCCTTGTTAATGCAGTAAGTGCAACAGGCACTAACTGAACAGAATCAGACAACCCAAGCTCTTCGAAAGGATTATCTGTTTTATAATTAGCTTTTTCTAAATCTTTTTTCTCGAAAGAGTCTGTATCGAAAATTATTACACCATTTTTCTTAACCCCTTTAACATTTACTTTAAGTGCAGCGGGATTCATAGCCACCATTACATCTGCATCATCACCGGGCGTATAAATCTTTTTAGAGCCAAGATGCACTTGAAAGCCGGAAACACCGAAAAGCGTGCCTTGTGGTGCTCTAATTTCAGAGGGAAAATCGGGGAAAGTAGAAATTTCATTTCCCAAAATAGCCGACAAATTAGAGAATAACGTACCTGTAAGTTGCATTCCGTCTCCCGAATCTCCGGTAAACCGAATGACTACACTCTCTAATTCGTTTATTTTATTTTGTTCCATTTTTACTTATTATGTGTTGTATGTTAAATATTAAATACTATGTCAGAGCTTATTGGATAATATAATTTACAAGCAGAACTAATACATTCTTGCAAATCAAAACTCTGCATTATGAGGTGTACGTGGGAATGGAATTACATCGCGAATGTTCGACATACCCGTTACGAACAACATCAATCGTTCGAAGCCCAAACCAAAACCGGAGTGAGGAGCAGTACCAAAACGGCGAGTATCGAGATACCACCAGATATCCTTTTCGGGCACATTCATTTCCTTAGCTCGTTGTTTTAATTTGTCATAATCCTCTTCACGTTGCGAGCCACCAATGATTTCACCAATTTTAGGAAAAAGCACATCCATAGCCCTAACAGTCTTGCCATCATCATTTTGTTTCATGTAGAAAGACTTAATTTCTTTAGGATAATCTGTAAGAATAACAGGCTTTTTGAAATGCTTTTCAACGAGGTAACGTTCGTGTTCCGACTGTAAATCAGTGCCCCAATCAATAGGAAATTCAAATTTAACTCCATTAGCTACAGCTTCTGTTAGTATTTTCACGCCTTCGGTATAAGTAAGACGTACGAAATCATTATCAACTACAAAATTCAAACGATCGATAAGTTCTTTATCATACATTTCATTTAAGAACTTCAAGTCATCCTGACAATTATTCAATGCCCATCTCACACAATGTTGGATAAAATCTTGTGCTAATTGCATGTTTTCAGCTATTTCATAGAAAGCCACTTCCGGTTCAATCATCCAAAATTCAGCAAGGTGACGCGGAGTATTTGAATTTTCGGCACGGAAAGTCGGTCCGAATGTATAAATAGCCCCTAAAGCCATTGCTGCAAGTTCGCCTTCAAGCTGTCCGGATACAGTAAGACTTGTTTGTTTACCGAAAAAGTCATTATCATATTTAATCGAACCATTTTCATCCTTTTTCAGGTCATAAAGATTCATAGTAGTAACCTGAAACATATTACCTGCACCTTCACAGTCGGAACCGGTAATAATCGGAGTATGAAAATAGAAGAAACCTCTTTCGTGGAAGAAGTTGTGAATAGCCATCGACATATGGTGGCGCATCCTGAATATAGCTCCAAAAGTATTTGTACGTGGACGAAGATGCGCTATGTCGCGAAGAAATTCTAGCGTATGTCCTTTCTTTTGCAGTGGATAAGTTTCAGGGTCGGCAGTGCCATATATCTCGATTTTGTCAGCCTGAATTTCGACATTCTGACCTTTTCCCTGTGACTCAACGAGTTTACCTATAACACTGATACAAGCACCGGTAGTAATCGGTTTAAGAAACTCATCTCCAAATTTTTCGTTGTCAACAACAACTTGAATATTATGTATTATCGAGCCATCATTTAAAGCAATGAAACTCACATTTTTGTTACCTCTGCGGGTACGAACCCAACCTTTGATATTTACATCAGCACCGAAGTCGCTTCTTTTAAGAGCGTCCGAAATTAAAGTTCTAATCATCTTTTTTATACTCAAAAATTTTTATAGAAAAGTAATCCTACTTCAAATAGAAAACAAATTTAGACAGGAATTACAAATTGAGCACAAAAATAATGAAAAAAGTTGAAGTAGCACTTAAAAAAAATGATTCATTATCAGAAGTTAATGTTTTTGAGTGAACTAAAGTGCCGTTAATTGAGTATAGCGACAGTTTATCGTAATGGCTTTATCCCATGATGATCCATCGTTTGTAGTACTTCCGGTTGATGAAACATATAAGACCTTATCGGCATATTGACGGTAAGAAGTTTTGTACCAGTTAATAGCCATTGTTTTCAATCTATTGGCAATGGTAGGTTGAGATGATGCTACATTATGTTGCTCATACATATCAGTATCCATATTGTATAATTCTACATTTGAACCATCACCATTCACCAATAACTTCCATTCACCTTCTCTTATAGCAATATGAGGGCTAACACGATTAGGTCTTCTTTTCCCAAATTCCCAGTACACAGGATTACTTCTGTTATATGTTACATTGCCAAGTAATGCAGTACTCATGTCTTCGCCATCAATATTAAATTCAGTTGAAACAGTTGTGTTAGTAATTGCACACAAGGAGGGTAATAAATCGACTGAACAAACAATAGAATTATTATTGACAATACCCGGATTAATATGTCCGGACCACCGAATGATAAAAGGCATACGAATACCACCTTCGTATAAAGTAGCCTTTTGTCCGCGTAAGGATTGAGTTCGATTGCCTTCAAAAGCCGGAGCAGGACCATTATCACTTGTAAATATTACGATAGTGTTTTCATCAATTCCTAAATCCTTAATACCTTGTATAAGTCGTCCAATCTGAACGTCTAATTCCTTCAGCACCTTTGTAAATGAAGCTGCGGATTCCCTCTGACTTGTTTCATCGTTTTCATATACCCAAGGTGTGTGTACATCGTCAGGCCATAAGTTAATAAAGCATGGACTATCTTGATTTGCAGCAAGAAAATCGAGGGTTTTATCAACAAAATATGCTGTACGGTTCCATCGTTTTACCTCATCACTTGGTGCCCATATCCAGTCGGTAGCTGTAAGTTTGGGATCGGGATCAGGACTTTCCCAAGTTGAATTATAAGCATCGAAACCATAAGCATTAATAGATGGTGCATTATACACATCTCTTCCTCCACCCATATGCCATTTACCAAAATGGCCGGTTGCATAACCATTTGCTTTAAACATCTTTGCCATAGATGGAGCTTTATCACTTAGGAAGTCGTTTTGTTCATTTTCAGCGTTTCCATCTCTCGTTTGCAAAAATGTATTTATACCCCATCTTGTAGGAAACATACCGGTTGTAAGTCCTACCCTTGATGGAGAACTTATAGGAGAAGCCGAATAATACTGTGTAAAACGAATACCTTCTTCAGCCAATTTATCAATATTCGGTGTTGGAGCATAATTACCTCCATAGCAGGAAAGATCCGAGTAACCCATATCATCTATATAAATTAGAATAACATTAGGCTTATCATTAGCTGAGAAAACAGATGCCCCACATGCAAGCATCAAGGGAATAGAAGTAAGTTTTTTCATGACAAAAACATTTTAATGGTTAATATATGAAAGATAATTTACTTAGAAATAATGCAAAGATATATATATAAAAGATTACATCTAAGTAAAATTGTTCTATTGTACGAGATTATTGTTTTGTTTCAACAGTTTATTACTATGATTATTGCCACTTATCGTTTAAATTCAACATAAAAAATATGTATCGAAACATATCAGAACATATTTACTCATTATACGATTTTTTTTACCCGTTGACTATCTTAATAGATTTTACATTTGCATTGTGAATTATTCACTTAAAAAAACAAATTATTAATTTTAAATTATAAGAACATGAGAAAGATTTTTACGTTTCTATTCTTTTCTTGTATTATTAGTGCATATGCAGTACAAGATATTTACGTGTCAACAATGGGCAATGACGAAAACGACGGATCAAATGAATCGCCATTTGCAACCTTGGTGAAAGCCGTGTCTATGGTTACAGAAGATGGTGCTACTATCCATGTAGCAGCCGGTACTTATGTGTTTACTGAGCCGGCTGAAATTCAGCCTTATGATCAAACTATTGTGGGTGAGGACGCTGCAACTACTATATTAGATGGTGGTGGGTCTTCTTTACTTATTAATGGTATGGTTAATATGCAATCGTCTGATAAAGCATTAACTATTCGTAATTTAGCCTTTAAAAATGGCAAAATGAATGTTACCGACGCTCCTGGTGGTGCAGCTATTCGTATGGGTGTACAAACTAATTTATTGGTTGAAGACTGCTATTTTTATAATAATAAAGCAGAATCAACAGACAATGCAATTACATGGGGAGGCGCTATTTTCTTCTTAGGGAATAACCTAACGGTTGATAGATGTTTCTTTGAAGAAAATGCAAGCTTGTCCAATAATGCTGAAGGCTACGGTGGTGCGATAGCAGTACGTCACTTGTTTAATGAAAATTTAAAAACTCCTGCAAGTGGAACACATATACCTGTAGGCGATACATACGCTGTAATTAAAAATTCCACCTTTTACAAGAACTCCACTAAATCCAAGGGGGGAGCAGTGTATTTTAATAAACAATTGGATGCAAATCTTGATGATGAGGATGCTACTTTTGTGGTGCAAAATTGTGTGTTCTTAGAAAATATTGGTGTGAAAGACATGCTTTTAGGTGCAGCAGTGGCACTCTCAAGTGGTTCTAATTCTGAAAATAATAAAGCGCAAACTATTATACTGACAAATAATACCATGTATAATAATTATCAGACAGACGTACCAGGAACGCCTAAGAAAAAGAGTACTGTTCTGTTAGAAGGATTTAGATATACATCCTATATGGCAAATAATATTATTATCAGTGAAACAGCTCCTAATGATTTTGCTTTACATGCCAATCAACCTGCACCAATTGAATATGGTATGAATAATATCATTGACAAAGTGAATGCAAACATTAATGGTGCCGACTTTGTAGCAGATAAAGTAACTAAGAAAAATATGTTGGATGCAGTTACTGCTGAAGATATCAATTTAAATACTACACTCGTAGGATATCCTATCAGTGAAACTGCTTTCTCTGTTCCATATTTAACTTTAGCTAATGGCTCTTCAGCTATTAATGGCGGAGTAAATTCTTATTTCATAAATACCATCGCCAATCCTGCACCTGCTGATCCGGTTGAATTTGTGTTGTCAGCAGATATACAGGGAACATATATCCATGCTGCTGTTCGTGATTTAGGAGCTTTTGAGTGGACACCATCAACTTCTGCTCACATTGAAAAATTAGGAAATAAGACAGTTATCAACGAATCCAATGGTATAAGAATATTGAATACTGAAAAAGCTGAACGTATAACAATTTACTCGATCAACGGAATGATGATATCAGAAAAATTGGCGGATTCACATCAAACATACGTACCATTAAAAGTAAGCGGCTTGTATATTATCAATATAAACGGACAAGCTTATAAACATTATTTCAAATAAATTTTATTTAAACATTTCAAATTAAATATTTAATCATTTTAAAATTTAACAAAGATGAAGAGATTAATCGTTTTAGGATTCATAGCTGCTGTATGTTTCACATTAGTGCAAGCAGCAGATATAATATTGCCTGAAGGCATGGAGATATTGACTCCCGAAGGTGTAACAGTAACGGTAGAAGATAGTAGGTCGGTGGATAAAGCTAAGAATCTTGTTGTTGCAGGAAGTAAATCAACAGGTTATAAAGCTTATTTTACGGCTCAGGATGCCGAACATGGAGAAGAGTTGTGGGTATCGGATGGTACGTTAGCCGGAACAAAATTAGTTAAGGATATTTTCCCGGGATCAACCAGTTCAGGTGTTGCTTGGATGCAGCGTTTTAATGAGAAAGTGGTTTTTCAAGCTCAATCGGATACCGACACCGGAACAGAATTATGGATTTCTGATGGAACAGAAGCAGGGACATATATGGTAAAAGATATTCATTTCTTTGGTTCATCCAATCCATCAGGTTTTACACAACTTAACGAAACGCAGTTTATTTTTGCTGCGCAAGATTTTGAGAGCGAAACCTATAACGACAAAGTGCAACGTTGGTTATGGATTTCCGACGGAACAGAGGATGGTACAAAGCTTTTGAAGGATTGTGAAGTTTTACATCCGGGGAGCCACTCAGCTAGTGACAATGAGTTACATTTTGCCCGCGTTGCTCGAAAAGTATTCTTTAAGGGCGATACGAAAGATCAACAATATGGACAAGAACTTTGGGTGACAGATGGAACTGAGGATGGAACAATTATGTTGAAAGACATCAATACCAACATCGTGAATGAATTGACAGGTGCTACGGCAGGTTCACAGATCGACTGGCTTACTAATTTCTATAATGAAAAGGTGTTTTTTAAAGGATTCTCTAATGAATTCGGTGCAGAGCCATGGGTAAGTGATGGTACTCCTGAGGGTACTTATATGATTAAGGATATGTTTACAGGTGTAAATGCAAGCGGAGTTCCTAACGGAAGTGGTGTGTTTACAGCAAGAGTATTCAATCGTGAAGTATATTTTAGAGGACATGATGATGTGCTCGGAGAAGAACTTTGTGCAACCGATTTGACAGAAGCAGGTACCAGAACCGTTTTTGATATTAACAAAAATCCGACAACTACGGGAACTGCAAATGGTTTTCCTGATTTATTCTGTGAATTTGATGGAGTGTTGTTTATGAAAGGACAAACTGGCACCGATGCAACCTCAACTGATCCTATTAATTATGGGTTGGAATTGTTCTATAGCGACGGGACAACAGAAGGTACAAAGATGCAGTCGGATATGAATCCGGGCACAGGACCTAATGCTGCGTGGGAAGGTATAGTTATTTCCGGTAGCATGTATTTCCGTGCACAAGATGCGACTCCTGTTGGTTCGCAAACGTGGGAATTGTTCCGGATAAATCACAAAGATGAATTTCCAGTAAAAGTGATGGACTTGGTTGAGGGGCAGGATTTTGTTCACTCCCTGAGAAATTTGGGAGGCGATGTAGTCTTTACCAGCAAGGCAGTGCCCAGCTTATTCAGATACCACTATCGCAAACCAAACTTCGACCCTGTGAAGGATGTTGAAAACCTTGATCCTGTTTTCGATCCCAGTACATCTGTTGTTTCTCCACGCGAAACACCTAAAAAATTAGGTTTATATCCTAATCCGGCAAGTAATTACTTCAGTTTTGAATCCGGAAAGTTTGTTGAGCAGGTTCGGATAACCGATATTACAGGAAAAGAAGTGATGCGTATTACATCACCAGTCAATAATAAAGTCGATATAGCACATTTGAGTGCAGGAGTATACACCATTCAGGCTAATTCAGGGTCCGAAGTTTACAGAAATATCTTAATTGTAAAATAACATTAAAGGTTGAGTGGACAGTATGTATTGCTGTTCACTCAGCTTAATATTTTCATTATACATGAAGAACAAATTAATTATTACAGCGATAATGTCATTTTTACTCCACTTTGGTCTGACAGCGCAGACTCAGGTGACTATATCGGGAGTGGTTGTCGATAGTCAGTCAAATGAACCGCTGATTGGTGCAGCCGCCTTAGAGAAGGGAACTGAAAATGGGGTTACCACTAATTTTGACGGTGAATTCTCGATCAGGATACGACAGGGAGCTACGCTAATAGTCAGTTACCTTGGTTACGAGTCTCAAGAAGTCTTTATCGGAACGGAAAGAAGAGTACAGATTAAATTGGTTGAAAAAACCCGAGAATTGGATGAAGTCATTGTTGTTGGCTATGGTGTTCAGCGTAAAAGTGATATAACCGGTTCTATATCATCCATTGCAGGCGAAGATATAAGTAGTTTACCTATTTCATCTTCGGTTCAAGCATTGCAAGGAAAGGCAGCAGGTGTACAAATCACACAAAACACCGGTGCTCCGGGATCTAAAACTACAATTAAAATTCGAGGTACAGGAACCATCAACGATTCAGATCCCCTGTATGTGGTGGATGGATTTATCGTAGATGATATTGAACACATAAATCCGAACGATATTGCCAATATTGAGATTTTAAAAGATGCTGCTTCGGGCTCTATTTACGGCTCACGAGGTGCTAACGGTGTGGTGCTTATTACAACTAAGAAAGGTGAAGCCGGAAAATTAAGGATAAACTTTGATTCCTACGTGGGTTTCTCGAATCCATGGAGGAGAATCAATGTGATGGGAGTTGAAGATTTTGCTGTTATGCGCGACTATGTTGAAGGGCGTACATCCTACTCAGCCGATGGAAAAGTATATTATTCAAAAAATCCTTCAACAGGTGATTTATACTATGATGCAGATAAGTTCCAACGTATCGATTCTCTGAAAAGAAATTCTCCGGATACTTGGTGGGATGCCATTACTCAAACTGGCATTAAACAGCAATATAATCTTGCATTATCAGGTGGAAACGATATCCATAAATACATGATTAGTGGTAATTACTATCAGGAAAGAGGTATTGTGCAGACTTCGGGTTATCAGCGTTTTTCAACGAGGATTAATTTATCCAATACCCTTACCAAATGGCTCACTATGCAAACCAACATGCTATATACCAATGATAACCGGAATATCGTTCCTGAAGGTCAGAATGGAGTGCTTAAACGTTCGTTACATCAAAGTCCGCTTGTTTTTACCTACAATACTGCCGGCTATTTTTCCGAAGATCATCCTATGGCACAAATTGCTCGCAATCACAACAATGCAGGTAATAACCGCATCGATGTAAACACAGAACTCACTGCCAAAATTAATAAATATCTGACTTATCAGTTTAAAGTTTCGAACTATGCGAATTTCTATTCGAGAAAACGCTTTTACGAGGTGGGTAAATTGGAAGAAAATTTCGTAATGCCTACAGACCTTACTACCATCGAAATTGATCAAACAAGAACTAATAAGTGGGAGATAAACAATATTCTATCTTTTAATTGGAATGATAATCTGCACAGCATCAGTGGCGTTGTGGGTCAAACCGTTGAAGGTTTTCAATTTAACGTGCAGGATATGGTTCGAAAAGGGACCTCCGCTAATACAGATAATTTTTGGTTCCTAACAGCAGGATATACCGGCGACCTTGCCCGCGAAACAGAATATCGTTGGAAAGCTTTAGGTTTATTAAGTAGAATAAATTACAGTTATGCCGATAAATATTTAGTGCAACTTAACTTCAGAGCAGATGCTTCCTCTAAATTCTCTCCTACAAATCGTTGGGGATATTTTCCTTCTGTTTCATTGGGTTGGAAATTTTCCGGTGAATCCTTTATGCAAGATATTGACTGGTTGAGTCTTGGTAAATTGCGAGTTGGTTGGGGACAATTGGGTAATAATCGTATCGGGGAATATGCCCAGTACACATTGGTAAACAACCAGTTTAATTACGTGTATGGTGCTGGAAATCATATAGTCTATCCGGGCGCTACGTCGACTACCTTGGGTAATCCTGATATTCGTTGGGAAAAAACGGAGTCGGCAAATATCGGATTAGATATGAATTTCTTGAATAATCGCTTGGCAACCACTATCGAATTGTTTGATAAATATACAACAGATATGTTGCTACGTGTACCTGTAGTTGCTTCTGCCGGCTTGGTAGATGCTCCTATGATTAATGCCGGATCGGTACGGAACCAAGGTATCGAACTTCAGGTGAATTATAGAGATAGAATTGACAAGCTTAAGTTTGACGTTGGATTTAATGTATCATACATACAGAATAAGGTTGTTAGTTTGGGTTCTGGAAATGAGCCGGTTTGGGGAGCTTACTTAGAAGAAGACAGAATTCTTGATTTTGTAACAAAAACAGAAGTGGGACGTCCTATCGGTAATTTCTACGGATACATTACCGATGGTATTTTCAATACGATGGAAGAAGTTGAGGCAAGTGCTCAGAATGACGGCTTGACCTTTCCTGGCGATTTTCGTTTCAAAGATTTGAATAATGATGGACGTATCACTGCTGAAGACAGAACATTTCTCGGTTCGCCACATCCCGATTTTGTGTTTGGTATTCCGTTATCAGTATCCTATGCCAATTTTGAATTTAACTTATTCTTCCAAGGGCAAACCGGAAATAAAATTTTCAATGTAATGGAGTATTATCTGAATTCAGCACATGGTACAGGTAATGTGTATGCAGACTTACGTGAGAAGCATTGGGCGGGGTCTTATGTAGCCAATCGCTCGTTTTTTCCAGCCAATCCAAACGGAACGGTTCCTGATTTGGATGCTGCTGACCGTCCACGTAATTTTAGAGCATCTAATTTTTATGTGAAAGACGGGTCTTACTTGCGTTTGAAAAATATACAGCTGAGTTATAATGTGCCACAACAGGTATGCAAAACCTTGAAATTAGATCAACTTACCATTTATGTGGGTGCGTATAACCTGTTGACATTCACGAAATACAATGGCTTCGATCCTGAAGTAGGACGTAACGTAGGCTCTGAATCAAACAACCTATACATGGGAGTCGATCATGGTAACTATCCACAGGCAAGAACTATTACTGCTGGAATAAAAGTCGGATTATAAAAAGAGAATCAGGATATGAAAAAGATAATATTTAAATGGAGCTTACTGATAATTTTCCCGTTACTGATAATAGGATGTTCGGATTTTCTGAATGAAGAGCCCTTAGCTTCTTCCTCAAAAGAAAATTATTATCGAACTCCTTACCAGTTACAGGAGGCGTTGAATGGAGTGTACGATATATTGCAATCGAATCTGTACAACAATTGCGAATGGATATTCGGAGAAGCTTGTGGAGATGATGTGTTGGGAAATGATGAGTATTCGGCAAATCAAATCGCTGAATTGGTTAATTTTAGATTTAACACTTCCAACACATGGATTCTTAATCGTTATACAGTAAATTTTCGCGGAATTAACAGAGCTAATCAAGTAATTGCTAATGTAAATAAGGTGAAATTATCATCAAATGATTATGGTAATTATACGCGTGTACGAGAAATTCTTGGACAAGCAAAATTTCTTCGGGCTATGTTTTACTTTAACTTGGTAAAGACCTACGGAGGAGTTCCTATACGTCCCGAAACCGAGACGATTGATAACTTAGTTATTCCCCGAAGTACAAAGGAAGAAGTGTATGCCTATATTGAAAAAGATTTACGTGAGGCTGCCATCATGTTACAACCCAAATACACGGATGGTAATCTGGGTAAAGCAGGTAGAGGAAGTGTTGTAGGTTTGCTCATGAAGGTTTTGATGTACCAAGCAACCCCTGGTGTTAAGTCTGATAAATGGAGCGAATTAGTTGGATTAGGCGATTATTTTATTACCGGAAAAACATTGACTTTAGGTGAAATCTTAAAGTTTGATGAAAATTATACGGAAGATTGGGAATCATTACGAAAAAGATTGTGGTTTAAGCCTGCTGATATTTCAGCATCGACAGATCCTGTTGAAACGACGAATACCGAATTAGGAGCAATTGCCAACCAGTATGGTGTAGAATATACAGGAATCTATGGAGATATTTTGAATTATTGGGAGATCTTCACACAAAAGGGTGAATTTTATCGTGGGTCTGTTTTCGAGGTGATGTTCCGGGAATCTGCCGATGGAACAACAGGCGATCAGAACGAAGGAACAGGGATTATTCAGGATCTTTATGCAACTCGTATGTGGACATCTCCCACCTTGTTTGATGTGATAAAAAACGACCCGAGAGTTTCGCAGGTAATTGCACGACATGGTACAAGTACACCGGATGGTGAGCGTGTTGATGCCGTGGAAAATCGTTATGTATGCCTGAAATGGTACACTCCGAAAAGAGAGCGTCCTCTGTATGAGGATGATTATGCTAAGAATAGGAGAGTGATGCGTTATTCAGAAGTACTGCTTATGTATGCGGAAGGCTTGAATGAAATAGGAAGAGGAGCCGATGCATTGATACAGTTGAATAAAGTAAAGACAGCAGCAAATAAAATCACCTCCAGTGCAACACTTTATACCAGTGGTGGATATGGATATATGCGCGACCAGATTTGGGCTGAACGTCGATTAGAACTTTGTCACGAATGGGATCGCTTTTTCGATATTGTTCGTCAGGGAAGATCAGCCAAAATCTTTCGTGCATTTGCTTCCGAGAGTGCTACCACACACAAACGAGGTCAGTATTTCGTGGAGGGTGTGAATGAGGTCTTTCCGATCCCTCAGACGGAAATAGATTTAAGTAACGGAGTTATAACCCAGAATCCCGGATATTAAAATTTAGACGTATGAATATAAAGAATATTTTTAAGGTATTACCGTTTTGTGTGCTGTTATTCAGTGCTTGTGTCGAAGAAGAACTGACCCTGCCTGTCGCATCGGTTGAAGTATCTAAAGTGGTGTATGGAATCAACGAATCGGTAGTGTTCAACTTTATCGGAGAGGCACAACAAGTGTCTATATTTACAGGAGATAAAGCTCACAACTACGATTTATTTGAATCAGGAGGAAACACGGGTTTCGTCGTAAATAAAGGAACTTTCAGTTATTCTTATAAGCAACCTGGGACTTACAAAGTAGTAGTGGTTGCATCAAATTATTCGGAAGGTGCAGGAAATATGTTGAAAGATACTACTTCCGTAACCATACGTGTAATAGACGAAGATGTAACTATAAAATCACTCTCATGCCCCAGGGTATTGTATGATGAAATAGCAGCAGAAAGCATAAATGATACTGATTGGTTGATACGCCTTCCCCAGAGAATTCTGTTTAGAGGGCAGCAGGCAAATATCCCTTCTAATCAGCGTCTTGCAGCGACATTGGCATCGGACTCTACCCTCATGTTGGTTGATGGGATTAAATTCAGTACTACAACAACTTACCAGCTGAATAATCCCCTGACACTGAGTTTGACAGCTCATGCAGGAAATGTAATGGACTATACACTTTACATGCTTCGATTGCCCGAATTTGCAGTTTTTAAAATAGCTGATGTGGATGGAGTACTTACTCGAAGTGAATTCAATTATGATAAAATGACAATGACCGTGACTCTGCCTGCCGGAACAGATAAAACTAATTTGATCCCTGAATTTACACTCTCGCAAGGTCAGGAGGTTTTTGTAAATGATATGTTGATTACGTCTGCTGTCAGTGTAATAGATTTTTCTTCTCCTGTGATTTTCCGTATCAGGAATACCTATCCAGGTAAGTCACATCTGGTTGCTGATACAGAAGTTACAGTTTCTGTTTTATAGGTGTTAGTTTTTTAGTACGACCCGATTGCCTTGATGTGGTAGGGCAATCGGGTTGTTATTTTTTTATCTAAATCAGACTGGTAAGTCTTTCTGTAAAAAGTACATATTTTTATGAAAAACAAATTTTTCGATTTCTGCAAGTACATATTGATTATCTCATTGTGCTTCCTTAGCTTTCAGGGGGTAGATGCTCAGCCGGTACAAAATAGGTTAATCAATCCTATACTCCCCATGCGTGATGGTGCAGTAGAACGATATATGGGAATGTACTATGCTATAGGAGAAGCTACAAGAGGCAATATCTATTATTCGAAAGATTTGTTTAACTGGTCGGGACCTGTATTGGCTGTTACTACCAACGAAGCCACTTGGTTGAATAATCCCAAATGGACTCAGGCTTCTGTTTATAAAGAAATGCAAGCCGGAGATATTATCTATCGAAACGGTGTCTTTCATACGTATTGGAATGGGATTGGTCATGCTTATTCTGCAACACCTTTGGGTCCGTATAAAGAAAGTTCCATCAGTGAACCTTTCGACGATTACGGAATTGATGTGCAAGTGTTCCAAGATGAAGATGGCGAAATATATTGGGTCAAAAAACGTAATACAACCGATCCACATCCTTTGACAGGAGCAAAATCAAATATTGATGGACCGGAAGTGTGGACTTTTAAAATGAACTCGGCTTTTTCTCGCAAAGATATTACGATTGGTTCGGTTCAGTTGACTCATCAGAGAGGACACTCAAGTAATCTGAATCATGTTAACTTTGAAGGTCCAGAATTATTTAAATATAGGGGACGTTATTATCAGGTTTTTGCATCCAACCGTATGGGACCTCGTTCGGGTATGTACCAAATTGGTGCTGCAGAGAGTGATCAAACTATGAATTTCAACAATTCGAAGAAATATCCTCATCCCATTCTGACACGTAATACTGAACAGCATTTGTTAGATTACGAAACGATTTTAAATAGTGCCGAACATGGTGGATGGGATAGCCGTTACATTACATCAACTCCTGCTTCCGACTGGAAAGACGTAAATTTTAATGATGCAGGGTGGACTTTTGCACAGGGTGGTTTTGGTCGTCAGGAATATGATCTTTTTGCCGGAACGACATTTACAAATGCAAAGATTCGTCCACGTAAAACAGTCTGGAATACTCCAAAACTCTATATCAGAAGAAAATTTTCACTGAGCGAAGTGCCATCCAAAATAGCTCTCAAACATTGGGTGTTTGCCGATGTAGATTTTTATATCAATGGAAATAAGATTAGTGTTAATACGCGGAATAATACATATCAGTATCTACAATTAAATCCGGATTTCTTTGTAGTGGGAGAAAATATTATCGCTGTAGAAGCTACCAGTCCTTGCTCTGATCAGTATTGCCAGCAATTTTTAGATTTCGGGTTGTATAATACCGGTGATGTCGATGCGGAAGATATTGTGATTGGTCCCGCTCAACCGAATTTTGTGACAGGTCCCAATGGCTTTGAACGTTGGATGATGTATAAAGCATATTTTAATAACAATCAGGTGCAGGGCATCGACCGTATTCATTTTTACAATAAGGAGATAGTCGTAGAGAATAGCACAGTAAAGAACACTAAGGGCTATCGTCCTAAACCAGCTTTACCCACACTGATTAACTACTGCGATTATCCTATTTACTATCCTTTTGATTTTCTACGAGAAAGTAACTGGAAGATTTCTGGAGGTATCTTGTCTCCTGAAAATGCCGATGGTGGCGAGCTGTTGTTGCGACGTGAAGTAGAAACAAATTATCGTTTTGAGGTACCTTTCAGAATTCAACAGGCTGATGGTTGGGCAGGAGCCTATGCATTTTATCAAGATACAGATAATTGGATAAAGATAGAAATCGGTCGGTCAGGACAATGGCGATTATCGATTAGGGAGAATGGCACTACCAATACTACCTTGAAAGATTTACCACCAAAATTTGCATTTTTAGAAAATAATCCATTAGTATCTCATTATCAAGAACCATGGCATACACTGACTCTATACAAGAATGGGAATCGTTTCCGTGTAGAGTTGGATTATTTTAACCTGACATTAGACGGAGATATAGAAACAAGCTTTGAAGGTGCCGGTTTGATAGGTCTTACTGCTTCATCTGCGAACGTATCATTTGATGCCGTTCAATATACAACAGGTTGGGATGAGTATGACCGTTTGATTACAGGATGGAAGGCAAAGTCAGGCTCGTGGTCGGTTACAGCTAATGGACTGGTTCAAACAAACGTAATAGATGCATCGTCTACCTTTAAAGGCGATCCGGCATGGAACTACGAGTTTTCGGTTTACGTGAAAAACAACCAGCTACCCTCTTCTGGTAAAGCAGGCTTTTATCCCTTGTATACAGATGAGGAAAACTACGTTCGAGCAAGTATTAATTACGGTACAAAGACTCTTGAAATAGAAGGAAAAGAAAATGGAACTCCAATTGCTCAACAATCCTATCCACTGAATAAACGAGTGTTACGCCATTATACTTTGTCATCTTATCCTACTACAAGTTATCGTTATGATATGCGGAACGAGTCGGTTATCTCTGGTGTCAATATCCTTTGGTTGGAAGGGAATTATCCTTATCTGAATCAGACTTTCGATTTACCACAAACAGTCAAGTTTTATGCTCTTCAGGGAGGAGCGTGGGTGCTGTTGAATGCGCAATTAGAAGGAGAGTTGCGATTCTCCGATATGAATCATTTCACATTTCCTCCGGTCAAGGCAACTGCTATCCGTATGGATGTTACCAACAAATCGGGCAAAGCATCCCGTGCTTTTTCGGCTTATTTTGATGAGGACGTTTCGTCAGGATACTTCTTGAGAGGTCGTCGTGAGGAAGATGGTATTCATTTGTTTGTGGATGATGTGTATTATGGAGTGGTGCAAGGTAATTGGGGTCAATCTCAGGTGGGGCTATATACTGAGGCTATGCCTGCAATCTTCAACGGTATGTTGCATTATCAGTCGGGAGGTGTTGTAGTGAAAGCCATCACGATTGATCCGGCAAATTGTGACATAGACGAATCAGTACAGCTAAATGCTAACGTATTGCCGTTGAATGCTACCAATAAGCGATTGAAATGGGAAAGCTCAAATCCTACTGTTGTTTCGGTGGATGATAAAGGAAAAATTACTCGTCATGCGGCAGGCACAGTTAGGATTACTGCCTACACGTCTGATGGTGGAATTGTCAAAGGAACATTGGATTTAGTGAATACAGGATTGAGAGGAGAAAAGTTAACCAATGAAATATCGATTTATCCTAATCCTGTGAGAGATATATTACATTATAGTGTGTCGTCAGCCACACGGGAATTATCGGTTTATTCGCTTAGTGGAGAAAAAATCTTGTCACGTGTTCCCGATGAAGCAAAATATATTCATATTGATGGATTACAGTCAGGGATATATCTATTACTTGCAAGAACGGATAATGAAGTGCAGGCGCAAAGATTTACAGTTATTAGATATTAGGTGTAGTGATATATTGTATCATAGGGTAATCGGATTGATTTGTTTTGTCTTACTTTAAACTATTTAATTAACGTGAGTTCGATATAAGAAAATAGTAAAAAGGTTAGCATAATTCAGAT
>CALFXE010000222.1 GCA_937927845.1 uncultured Paludibacter sp. | reverse complement strand
ATCAAATGAATTAAATGGTGATTTGTCCGAGTGATTGAAGGTGCAGCCCTCGAAACACTCCATTCAATAGTTATCCTGTGCACCAGCAAATGGCTTCAAATAAGGCTTTTTGAAGCATTCACGAATCGGCAACGTGTCAGATTCTACAACGCTTTGCGTGCAAAGCGTTTGCGTTTCTGCTAACACCACCCGGTTTTTCTAAGGGGAATCCGAGGTGTTAAAATTAAATACGGAGAGTTGTCCGAGTGGTCGAAGGTGCAGCACTCGAAATCGAAAATTTTGAGCGATACTCTCACACAAATTAATATGGAAGCGTATCGAAGTGGTCATAACGAGCCGCACTCGAAACAGTCAAACGGTTTGGTTGCTTTGTCCGCAAGGTTTTTTGATAGCATAGGGCTTGGCTGCGGTTCCAATCACACAATTTAATAGAGTTCTTGCTTAAAGTTCTTGCTTTTTTCTGAGCATGGATTTTAGCCTGAAATATGGAGGGTTATCGAAGTGGTCATAACGGGGCTGATTCGAAATCAGTTTGAGGGCAACCTCACGTGGGTTCGAATCCCACACCCTCCGCCAAACACTGTGGTTTGAGCAGCTTTCACTGCTCAGACCACTTGTTTTTTATGCCTGTAAACTCCGGTATAACAAGCCCTCCTGCCATAGCTTCTGCCGATGATACCTTTGATTTATAATCAAGATGTGCATAAATGTTTGCTGTGGTTGAAAAATCACTGTGTCCCAGCCACTCCTGAATCTGCTTCATTGGTACGCCTAAAGATAAAAGCAGGCTTGCACAACTGTGCCGTAAATCATGAAACCGGATTCTTCGCATGCCATACTGATCAAGCAATTCTACAAAGGTACCCGTAACATAATTTGGTGAAATCAGGTTGCCAAGCTCGTCAACAAACACATATTCAAGATGTTTCTTGTTGTACGAATTTCCGCAGATTTTCCTATTTTGCTCCTGCTGTTCCTTGTGAGTAAGCAACCGTTCACGAAAGGAGCCGACCATCGGCAATGTCCGAAGGCTGGACTTTGTTTTTGCCCGGTCGGCGGCAATCATGGTTTGTTTCCCATCGATAGTGCAGCAGGTTACAATGTGCTTAATGCTGATCGTATTTCTCTCAAAATCAAACGCATCCCACTTCAGCCCAATTACTTCACTTCTTCTCAACCCGTAAAAAGCTGCGACTTGAAGAATAAACCCTAACTTATGGTTCTGCGTCAGCTCGAAAAGCTTTGTCAGTTCCTGTGAGTTATAAAACTGCGGCAGATACTTTTCCGGCTTTGGGCGCTGGACCTTATCCGCAGGGTTAGAGGAAATCAAATCCATCTTCATAGCGTATTTCAGTGCAGAATGGATGTTGGCGTGCTGGCGAATTACAGAGTTTGGCGACAGTGTTTTTAGTTCATGCAAATAATATTGCTGTATGTGCCGTGCTTCCAAGTTGCTAAGTGTAATGCCGAGATTTTTGAAATATGGTGCTATTTTCTTTTTTACATTCATGTCATAGGAGCTGAAAGTAGTTGTTGCCACTGTTGTTTTGGCTATTTCCAGCCACATGAGCATATAATCGGCAAATAGCATATCAGATGAAATTTCACCGTTTTCCAAATCCTGCGGTGGTTCAAAGGTTGTACGAAGATCATAAAGCATTTTTTCGGCTCTTTTTTTGTTTCCTTTTGCAATAAGTCCCGTTGGAAACCAAGGCTGAACCCTTTTACCTTTTGAATTAACATAGCTTAATACCATATAGTATAAGCCCTTTTTTTCTTGCAGATGTCCTGCTACCATAATAATTTTACCTCCTTTAATGTGGACAGCTCAGACGAAATCAATCGGATCGTACTTATTATACAGAACTCAAAAGACTTCGTCCAAGCTGCAATTTCCTAAGCTGTTGCCATTACTGAAAGTTCAAATTTAACGTGCGCCCTTATCCCTTTGCTTCTCTTTCCAGACTGAGAGCAGCTGCATGATTTTCTCCTGCATCTGCTTTGCAGTATAATAATCTGGAAAATATAAGCGTAAATCATCAATCTTAAAGCTGACTTTTTCTTTTTGATTGGCTTTTTCTTCGGTCATAATCTCAAAAATTTTATCCACTGAAAGGCTGCCTTGTTGACTGAGCTGTTTCATGCGCTGTGCCTGTGAAAGCGATGGAGTGCAATCCTCGCTTTCGATGGTTTGCAATAAATCATATTGTTCTTGTTCGGCAAGGTAAGAAAGCTCTACTGCCGGGGAAAAGGCAATTTTATTTTCATCTACCATCTGTAGAAGCTCAGGAATCAGATTAGTTAGGCGAATATAGCGTTGAACCTGCATTCGGCTTTCGTTGGCCTGGTCCGCAACTATTTCTACAGAAAACTTCTGCCCAAGTTGGGCAGAAGTTTTACCCTGATGCTTTAAAGCCTCCAATTTCATCTTATAGGCAAAAGCCTTTTCCGATGGGAGAATACTTTCTCTCTGCATATTGCTGTCTACCATTGTTATAATAGCGGCGTCTTTATCAAGCTCCTTTATCGCCACTTCCATTTTTATAAGCCCGGCTAATTCACAAGCCATTTTTCGCCTATGTCCGCTAATCAGCTCATACCTACCATCATCCTTTTTGCGTACAATTGCCGGCATAATCAAGCCGTTTTCCTTAATGCTGTGCACAAGCTCCTGCATAGAATCATCATTTATCACTTTAAACGGATGCTCTGGAAAGCTGTCTATTTGAGAAAGTGGTATTTCAATTGCATCAAGCTTTTGATGTGCGATTGTATCAAAAAAACCATGTGGTTTATTGCCCGATTCTGCAATTTCTTCTGAAGATTTTATATTTATATCAAATTTAGCCATATATTTTTACCTCTCATAATCTTTAAATTTTTGTGTTGTATTTTTGCAAGCTGTTCCTGCTCCCGCTTTGCGGCTATAAATGCACGCTCGATTTTGGTATTCTCGTGCATTTTTAAGGAACTCTCCAGAACTGCAACAGCTGTCTTGTTTTCCTTACGCAGGTCTGTTATCTGCTCTGTGAGTGCATCTCGCTCTGCCTTGATTTTGGCAATCTCCTGTGAGTCATCACAACGGCGAAGGCGGTTATAGCATTTATCCCTTTGGCTTTGCAGGGCAGAAAGTATCCCGTTGTTGTTATCTATCAAGCACTGTACATCCTCTGTATTATTCAGATTTTTTCTGCCGATCAGGCGTGCCTGACGTGAAAACTGGTTCATTTTCCGAACCTCTTCACGCATCTGGGGCGAAAGCGGTTGATGCGGCTTGTGCTTTGGCAATATCCCCATCAGATAGCTGTAATACAGGTATAATGCCTTAAAACCTGAAATTTTTTTGCATTTTTCAAGGCTGCCTCTGTACAAATAATTCTTTGGCTGAGATGGTTGCTTCTTGGGTTGGTGTATGGGATTGAAGTGCTTGTCATAATACCGACTACCAAAGCGATAATAATTTCGATCTAAGCGTTCATTAATTTTTGGTAGATCATATTCCTCTCCCAGTTGATAAAGCCTGACCGGTTTTGCATCTGCAATTCTACGGATAGTAGCATATTTGCGGTTTGAATCATCGTTGATAAAATAGCCCTGTTCCCGTAAAGCCGTTTCAAAATCCTTTCTTGTGCTGCAAATTTTAATAGCATTATCAATCGCTTCACGCATGAGATTGTATTTTGTAGGTTCACCTCTTTTCTCTGCAAAGTATAGATTTCTGGGTGTTTTGCCTTTAGGCTTTTCAATGACGGATAACCCCATAGAGCGGCACAGCGCATCCGAAGCTTTACGCATCTGACGATAGCACCAGTATTTCGCTTCGAACTTTTTTCCATCCCGGTAGGATACGGAATAAATTACAAAATGGTTATGCAGATGCCCTGTATTCAGGTGCGTTGCAACAAGCACCTGGTACCGACTGCCCCATAATTGCTCCGCAAGCATTATACCAATGTCATGACACTGCTGCGGCGTAACCTCCCCGGGCTTAAAGCTTTGGTAACCGTGATAACAAAGGTTTCTATCAACCTTTCCAAACTGTTCCTGAACTGTAAGCATTTCTTCAAAAGCGTGTTCCCTTGAGCAGTGAACACCGGTAACAAAAAAGACCTTCTCATCACCCGAGAAGGTCTTTGTATCATTTTCTGCATAGTGCAGAACCTTTGATAATTCTGAATATTCTGTTTTCTCCGGATTTTTCGTGTAATCCAGAACCCTTTTTACGCTGTCCCTCACGGGCCACAGCTTAGTTGTTGCCAAGCAAATTCACTCCCTTTGAGTTAAGATAGGTTGCGTATAAATCGCTTACACAACCCTTAACATAGGTGACAAATTTCTCATCATCTATACCTTTAAAATCTTCGGTAATCATTTGAAGATAATGTGCCACTGTGAAAAAATTATCCGACGGAATTTCATTTGGTGTATGCCCGTTTGCAAGCTGACGCAAATATTCCGAAACACTAAGTCCACATTTTTTTGCAAACCTTTCTATCCGTTTTTTCTCCTGCTCGGTTACCCGGATATTGATACCGACTGTTTTTGCTCTCATAAAAAATCATTCCTTTCTTCAGGCAGGGTTACAGGGAAGCTCCCTGTGCGTAGCCACAATTTTGTGGTGACGGGACTTTGGGCAATACAAAGTCCATGCTCGTTACAGTCAGGACATTATCCAGCTATACTTTTGGTGACGGTCTGTGACGGTTGTGACGGCAATTTTCATATAGCGTTTTTACTGTCATTTGCGTCATTGTCGTCATGCTTTAAATGAATTTCTCTGCATTTTCCTGTGCGGCGGGTAGAATAGCTGACGCTATTTTTAGCAAGCACCTCATAACAATATCGGCTTAAATATTTGGTTACAGCATTGGGTCTGGTCTCAACATCTGTTATTTCGGTAAGTAAATCAGTAGCATTTCCCCGCCAATCCTTACGCTCATTAATGAAGCTTACCACCCGAAAAATAAAATCCGGAATCTCACTCTTGCGGATTTCTTCTGATCTCTGAATATCAACCAGTTCCCAAACGGTATCTTCAAAGCGTAGTGTCAGCTCCTGATATTCTATATCCCGGCCGGTACAAAGCAGAGTTGCAATCTGTGAAGAACGCTTATCCTTTTTCAATACAAAACTTGAGTCTACTGCACCGGTAATGCCTGTTGTACCCGAAACCTGATTAAAGGGGTCAGAAGCATCGCCCAGTTTACGCAGGTGATGCACAAGAACAATAGCGATTCCATATTTATCGGCAATGGTTTTTAGCAAAGAAATTTCGTTATAGTCATTTCCATAAGCATTTTTATCTGTGTTTTCACCGCGCACTTTTTGCAGGGTATCAATTACAATCAGCCTTGTATTTTTGAACTCCAAAACAAAATTTTCAATCTGCTTTTCCAGTCCCTGACCGATTTTACCGCACATTACTGCAAAGCGCAGATTTTCGGGTGCGGAATCGGTAATGGTATAAAGCCGTTCCTGAATCCGTGTAAAAGTATCCTCAAGACAAAGATACAGAACATCGCTTTGTTTACTGGGAAAATTCCAGATCGGCTTTCCCTCAGCCACCTGAAGGCAAAGCCAAAGCATAAGCCAGCTTTTGCCGATTTTTGATGCGCCGCAAAGGATATGAATACCCTGTGGAATAAGCCCATCTACCACAAAGTGCGTTCTGGGCAGAGGCGTGGACAGTAGTGTTTCGGCATCCACGGTTTTTAATTTGTTTTCCACTTTTCAAGCTCCTTATTTTTTATTTTCGGTTAGTAATCGCTGTTATTTATCCGGCTTTGTTAATTGACAACACATAATCAATCACATTAACCTTGGGGATTTTATACGAGTTTCCGATTTTAACACCCTTGATCTCACCATCATTGATAAGATCATAAGCAAGATGGCGGCTGACTCCAAGCATTTTTTGGAGCTGTCGCACATCAACGATATCCGGATATTCAGGGAACATAAGTTTATAAATTTCTTTTAATTTCATAGCTTTCTCCTTTCAATTTTTATAGGTTATTCATTTCTTAGAACAATCATAGGCATCACCCCTTTCAATATTTTTGTTTTTAGACATAAAAAAATCGCCACACTATGTGACGATATAAACATTCTAAGAACTTCATAGTAAAATTCAAAATATGAATAAAACATTCTAAGTATACTTATAATAAATATTGACAAAAATAAAAGTAAGTGATATAATTCTTTCAAGAGGTGAGATGGATGGCAATCACAACCAAAGAGGGTATTTTAAAAGTATTGGCTGCATTTAATCCATGGTGGAAAACAGGTGCGGTGCATCCAAGCTTTACGAAAGATTATAAAAGATTTGCATATTTTGAAGCTATGAAGCGTCTTGAACAAACCGATATCAGAAGAACTGTGGTTCTTACCGGTACAAGGCGTGTAGGTAAAACGACAATACAATATCAGATGATCGAGACACTTTTGAAAAAAGGAATACCGCCTCAAAAAATAGTTTTTATTTCCATGGACCATCCTATGTTAAAGTTAAGTGACTTAAATGAAATCTTAGACTGCTACCACGAAAATATTTACGCGAATCAGGATGCTTATTATTTCTTTGATGAAATTCAATATGCTACAGACTGGGATAAGTGGTTAAAAACTATATATGATATTCAACCTGATACAAAAGTTGTTGCTACCGGGTCGGCAAGTCCCGCTTTAGTAAAAGGCAGTACCGAAAGCGGAGCCGGACGTTGGAGTGTTATTCAGGTTCCCACTCTATCTTTTTACGAATACTGTTCCTTAATTGGGATTAGCGACATTGAGCTTGATAAAAATTTACGTCCTACAGCATTAGCAAATTTAACACAGCAAGCACGCTCTGAAATTATGATGAAGCTATCGGCTGTGCAGAATCATTTTATACGGTATTTGCAGGTGGGCGGATTCCCTGAGTTGGCCCTATCCTCCAATGACCTTATGGCACAGCAGATTATGCGCGAGGATGTTGTTGACAAGGTCTTAAAGCGTGATTTACCGTCGCTATATAATATTCGCAACTCAACAGAGCTTGAAAGAATCTTTCTATATCTTTGTAATGTTTCTTCCAATATTGTTTCTATTGAAGCAATTGCAAAAGAATTAAATGGGGTTTCCCGACCCACAGTTGAAAATTATATCCGTTTCCTTGAAAGCGCTAACCTTATTTATCTCAGCTACCCGGTCGAAATGGGTGGCCAAAAAGTGCTGAAAGCAAGTCCGAAAATTTATATTGCGGATGCTGCAATCAGAAATGCAGTTTTAATGGATGGCGACATATTGACCGAGCCTGAGGAAATGGGTAAAATGGTTGAAACAGCTGTTTATAAGCATGTCGCTGCATTTTATTATCAAAAGGCAACCAAAATAGGTTATTATCGCGGCGGCAAAAAGGGCAAAGAAATAGATATTGTTGTTGATTACCCAAATATAAACAACATTATTATTGAAGTAAAATATCGTGAGCAGGCACCAATTGCAGTTGATGATGCCATTTGTGAATTGGCAGAGGAAGCCTGTGCTGCGATTGTTGTTACCAAGCGTTTTGATGATTATGGCGTTCACAATGCCCCAGGGGATAAAAAGCTTTTGCGTATTCCTGCGTTTGCATTTTTATATTTATTGGTACACGCGGAAAAAAACGGATATAAAGGCGTGGAATAGGCTAAATAAAGCGGTTTTGCGGAGTGGAATTAATGTGGTTGTCATAATCTCGACTCGAAAATGAGCCTGTTAGAACCACGGTGAGCTCTCGGTAAAAACCGTGTACAAAGAGATTTTTTGGTTAATAGGAGTAACAAATGAATTTGGAGGGACAAAAAATGGCAAAAAAAGTTCAAAAGATTATTGATGCGGATAAACTTCGTGATATTGAAACATATGAACATAAGGATAAAACAAGGAGCAACAATCCTCCGGTTGGTATGGCTCAATATGATACCGAAGAAGAAAAGAAAAAGACCTATGAATTTGATCCTCATTTAGACCCTACCCTTCAGTGGGCGGGCAAGACAGAAGGAATGAGCTTTTCTGTGCCGACCTCCGCTATACATATTCATGAATCCATAAAACCGCATAAGATAATAAAATCAGTTCAGACCATTGATGAAGAATCTGCAAGTATGCAGCTTAGTCTTTTTGAGGACCCGATTGAGAGGATGAAACGCCGCAGGGAGGCAATTGAATTTTATAAGCACGGCAGAGACTGGACAAATCGTATGATTGCCGGGGACAGTCTTGTAATTATGAATTCCATGCTTGAAAAAGAAGGCATGGCAGGCCAGGTGCAGATGGTCTATATTGATCCACCTTATGGTATAAAATATGGTTCTAATTTTCAACCTTTCGTCAACAAAAAAGAGGTAAAAGAAAAAGATGAAGACCTTTCTCAAGAGCCGGAAATGATTAAGGCTTTTCGAGACACATGGGAACTTGGAGTCCATTCATATTTGACTTATATCCGTAATCGTCTGCTTATAGCCAGGGACCTTCTTGCCGAAACTGGCAGCATATTTATCCAGATAAGTGATGAAAATGTACATTTATTAAGAAATCTATGCGATGAAATTTTTGGTCCAGAGAACTTTGTAAGTCAGATATCTTTTAAGACGAAAAAAATGGCTTTAGGAAGATCGTTTTTAGGAAGTGTGAACGATTACATTATTTGGTATGGAAAAGATATTAAATCCCTTAAGTTTCATTCGCTATTCATTGATAAAGACTTCGGAGCTGGTAGTCAATACACATTTGTTGAATTACCAGACGGAACCCGTAGGAGAATGAATGCTAATGAAAAAGATGATATCGATTCACTGCCCGGTAATTGAAGGTATTTAGAACATTAGACCTCCACTCTTCTGGTAGAACTGAGTCGTGCGTGTTTGACTTTGAATTTAATGGCGAAATTTGCTCACCTAAAAGAGGACGCAGTTGGAAGACAAATAAAGATGGGATGCAAACACTAATAGCAAAAAATAGGTTAATTAAATTAGGCGAAAGCCCAGAATATATCCTCTATCATGCAGATTTTCCTGTTATGGAGTTAATGAATATCTGGAATGATACTCAGGGTGCATCAGATAAAAAATATGTAGTTCAAACATCTGAAAAAGTTATTCAACGTTGTATGCTTATGACAACCGACCCTGGAGATTTGGTTGTTGACATCACCTGTGGAAGTGGAACTACTGCATATGTGGCTGAGCAATGGGGGCGAAGATGGATTACTTGTGATACATCGAGAGTTGCCATTGCCCTTGCAAAGCAAAGGCTTATGACTGCAACATTTGATTACTATAAGCTTGCTCATCCTGAACAAGGAGTTGGCAGCGGATTTGTTTATAAAACAGCTCCTCATGTAACGCTTGGCTCAATCGCCAACAATGAACCATCGGCAACTGAAACACTTTACGATCAGCCGGAGATTGACAAAACAAAAGTACGTATCACAGGGCCTTTCACTGTCGAAGCTCTCCCTGCACCAGTCGTTAAACCTCTTGATGATGTTTCCGACCTTGAGGATAACACCGCAAAGCATACTGACTGGAAAGATGAGCTATTAGCAACCGGAATTTTAGGTCGTAATGGATCCAAAATTGAGTTTTCAAGAGTCGAAACCTTACAGGGAACAAAATTCCTGCATGTGAAACAAGGAAATCAAATAAGTGACGCACAAATCGAAACCGTCGAAGTCTCCAAAACTGCCATTCCCAAAGGTACAATATCGGAGAAATCAGCAGTCATAGGGAAATATGCCGTTTCCAATCTATTTGCCGGCGATTTCTTTACTAAAACTAAATTAACCGATGAAGCAAATACCGCTGATGATATATTCAGCAAATTGAACGGAAGTCAGATGGCAATCAGCATCACCATTGATTCATTTGCCGCAGGATTATCCGGTAAACTCCAAAACGGTGATACTGTCAGTATTCTTGTAACAAATAAGGACACCAAAGATACTGTCATTCCCGGTGAGCTGAAGTATGTCAAAGTGATTACGACAACCACGGCGGGAGGGGTTGATAAGGATTCCGTAAAAGCAAACGATGATGGAAGTTATGAGCTTCCTTCCACGATTACGCTCTTAGTAAGCACTGAACAGGCAAAACAATTAGCCGGATATGAACCCGATTCAACAATGCAGGCGGCTT
>CALFXE010000221.1 GCA_937927845.1 uncultured Paludibacter sp. | reverse complement strand
GAAGATCATCTTCTGAACAACCACAGACAGGTAGACCTTGCGGTGATCAAAGCCGTTTTGAAGGCGATAGGTTACTGCCCTCCCGGTATACAGCGATGCCCAACACTTGCTGATGTGCTTTAGGATTTCCTCTTTTCCGGTAATGTTTAAATACGTATCCTGTTGGCCGGCAAAGGAGGCCGTCGGTAAATCCTCTGCAGTTGCACTGGATCGTACCGCATAGGCATTATTTTCTCCAAGCATGGAGAGGAAGCGGGTGATGTCTTCATTAATATCTTCAGGGATAGTTATCCCTTCGATGACCCTGCGAATCTTACCGCTAAGTTCATGGATTTCATCCCGGTCTTCCACCTTTAGATGCGATAACTGATCAAGTAATTCGTTAATCGACGACGTTTCTCCAATAATTCTTTTAAATGCTTCAGTAGAAATACAAAAACCTTCCGGTACGCGTATTCCTTCAATTCTGGAAAGCTCCCCCAGGTTCGATCCTTTACCCCCAACAACCATTCTTTTTGTTTTGTCAATGTCCTGAAGACCAAGCACATAGAAATTCATGTAACTACCTCCTTCGGCAATTTGCTATTTTTTGATTATAGCATTAGTAAATATAAACAAATAGTCTACATTTTAAATATTTTATATGGTATAATTAGTATGGGAGAGATTAAAATCCTCTATGCATTGTTCAAGGATTCGGTGACTGGGAAATATGGAATTTAGCAAGATCAGTTTGTGGTGAAAGCCATAAAACACATCAAGGCACTCTACAAAATTACAACGTAGAGTGCCTTGCTTTTTCATAGTATAAGCGGAAGTTACGAACGGAGGTCGAAGACCACATTAAAACATTAATAATGGAAGCCGTTACATAAATATTAGTTCAATAATGCAATTCCAATATTCAAATATGTGGCAAAGAAAATCCAAAGCAGATAAGGAATCATCAGGTACCCCGCTACTTTATTAATCTTATAAAACCATATTGTAGTGATTAAAACCAGAACATCTAATAAAAGAATAACTACGACAGATATCCAATACCACTCAAAACGGAAGAATATAATCGGCCAGAGAAAATTAACAAACAGCTGTACCCAATATAAGGTGATTGCTTTTTTGCGTTCGGGCGTCTGTGGCATTTGGTAAATGATATATGCCGCAATCCCCATCAGAAGATACAGTACAGGCCAAATGACGCCAAAAAGCCATCCCGGCGGCGACAACGGCGGTTTCGTAAACGATGTATAAATTTGCCCCGTGTTGCCGGATAATAAACTGCCGAGCACACCTGCCAGCTCGGTAATAAATACAATTGCAAAAAGTTGGAACCAATTGATTTTTTTCATCATAAAATATGCACCCCCTATATTATTATATGCGGGTTCTGATTCATTTATTTGTTTAGTTATTAGTTGCTTTGTTCTAAATCAGCCTGTCTTTGCGGAAGCCCGCGGTTATAAAAAGCCCTGCTTTACCTTGTATTCAGCGATTCCAGAACAGGCTTGAGATTTTCCTCTTTTACTCCGTCAAAACCGTTTTCAATGATAGATATCGCTTCTTCAAGCTTCTCATCTTTGTCCCTGCGGCTTTTAAGCATCTTCAAAAACATTGAAAGCATGATTTTATCCATGCCCTTTAACTCCTTCAAAGGGAAACATCCGCCACGCAGATAAAAAAATATTTTGTCTTCAATCTTATTCCTTGTGATAACTGCTTCGGTATCAGGCTCAGCAGTTCGCCCGGTGCCTGACCCACAAACAGCTTTGACGTTATACTTTCGCAACTTATCAAGACCCTGTATCTTCCCGACTTTCATCCAGCCGAGAAAAATGATTTCTTCGTCTTGGTTAACCTTTGAGAGCTCTTTTATTTGGAACACCTTAAGTCCCGTCTTTG
>CALFXE010000220.1 GCA_937927845.1 uncultured Paludibacter sp. | reverse complement strand
CGGGCTCCGTGCTCGCGGTCCATAGCACTGTCTTCCCACTCTATCGAAAGTGGCCCCTGGTACCCTATGGCGTTCAGTGCGCGTATGATCTCCTCGAAATTAATTTTCCCGCGCCCTACACTGCGGAAGTTCCAAAAGCGACGGGGGTCGCCGAAAGGAACGTGTCCTCCGAATACTCCTACTTGTTTGGGAGTGTCACTCCAGTAAGCATCTTTCATGTGCACGTGAAAAATCCGGTCGGGAAACTGATAGATAAAATCCACGTAATCTACTCCCTGGTATCCCAAATGGCTCGGATCGTAGTTGAACCCGAAAGCGGGGTGATGATCCAAGGCCTCCAATGCCCTTTGGGCAGAAAAGGTGTCGAATGCAATTTCGGTGGGATGTACCTCTAATGCGAAATGAACCCCCAGCTTTTCAAATTCGTCCAGAATTGGTGCGAACCGGTTTGCGAAATCCCGGTATCCTTCATCGATAGTTGATTGTGGAACAGGAGGGAAAGAATACAACAAATGCCATATCGGACTTCCGGTGAACCCTACGACGGGGTCAACCCCCAGTACCCGGGCCGTCAGGATTAATTCTTCAGCGGCACGTCGGCGGACTCCTTCCGGATCGCCGTCTCCCCAGATATAATCGGGGAGGATACTTTTGTGGCGTTCGTCAATTTTATCGCACACAGCTTGCCCTACCAAGTGGGAGGAGATGGTTCGCAATTGCATGCCGTATTTTTCCAAAAGGTCTTTAATGCCCTTGTAATAGGCAGGATCGGTCTGACGGACATCCAGGTGGTCGGGTAATCCTAATTCAAGTCCGTCGTAACCGAATGCTTTTGCCTTTACGCAAACCTCTTCCAGTGATAAATCGCCCCATTGCAGGGAATAGAGTGTAACTAATCGTGCCATGTTTATTCTGTTTTTTATGATTTAAGAAAATACTATAGGATAAGTGTTTGCCGGGTTCGTAGACTGACTTGATTCCACGCAAAACTACTTCTTTTTTTCAAGAAAAACAAGGATGGTTCTCGGGGTTTCCCGGAAAAATTTAATTTTGTGCGTTACTTAACTCTTAAGAAATCTAAATCCCCAAACGAGCTTGACATAAATTTTGTACCTTTGTGCCCGGGTTATGAACATAACAAAGGTGTTACGCCAAAACAACACTAACGATCCGCACCTTTTGGGAAGGGGCGACATCAAAAAACTTCTCGCACAATACTCTTTACCCGCTATTATCGGTATGGTTATCACATCGCTTTACCATATAGTGGACAGTATTTTTATTGGGCACGGTATCGGTGCATCCGCACTTTCGGGCATGGCTGTGACTTTTCCGATTATGAATATTCTTGCCGCTTTTTCCACCCTTATTGGTGTGGGAGGTGCAACACTAACCTCCATCAGATTAGGTGAAAAAGACGAAGAGAACGCACGAAGTATACTTGGACATGTTGCCTTGGTAAATACAGTGAACGGGACATTGCTTGGGGTAGTGACGCTGTTTTTCCTGGAACCTGTTTTAAAGCTTTTTGGAGCTAGTGAAACGTTGTTGCCTTACGCAAGTGATTTCTTGTCGGTTTACATGATAGGAATTCCTGTTGGTTTTGTTTTTATCGGGCTGAATAACATTATGCGTGTGACCGGATATCCTAAAAAGGCAATGCTCTCTTCTTTCCTGACAGTTGCAGTAAATGTTTTACTTGCACCAATTTTCATTTTTGTTCTTGGCTGGGGCATGAAAGGGACAGCGCTGGCCACAGTCCTCTCCCAGCTTGCGGGATTGGTGTGGGTGCTGATGCACTTTTTCAACAAGAACAGCCTTATTCGTTTTGAGATAAAGGGGTTTAAATTGTCCGGAAAGACGATCGTCAACATGATGGCTATCGGTGTTTCTCCTTTTCTTATGAATCTCACCTCCAGCCTTGTTGTTTCGATTATCAATTTCGGATTGATGAAACATGGTGGTGATCTTGCTATCGGGGCATACGGAATCATCAACCGGATACTTTTCCTGTTCGGGATGATTGTTATTGGTTTAACAATGGGTATGCAGCCAATCGTAGGATACAACTACGGGGCAAAACAAATCGACAGGTCGTTCAAGGCGCTCAGGTACACGATCATCGTAAGTGTTTTAATCATGACTTTCGGTTTTTTATTTTCCCAACTATTCCCAACTTTGATCATGCGCATGTTTACCAGCGACAGGGAGCTTCTTGACATCTCTGTCCGCGGATTGAGAATTACCACTGTTTTGTTTCCTGTTATTGCCGTTCAGATGGTTATCAGTAACTTTTTCCAGTCGGTTGGAAAAGCAAAAATAGCCGTGTTCCTATCGTTGACGCGGCAGCTTATTTTTCTGATTCCCTTTTTACTTTTGCTCCCCCGGTATTTTGGTTTGGATGGAGTTTTTATGAGTATGCCTGCCGCTGATTTAATCGCGTTTTTTGTAACAATCCTGACGTTTACCTATCAGTATAAAGGAATGAGGGTTAGGAAATAAAAGGGATTAACTTCCTTACTGGTGATTTGACCTAACCTTGTGGCTTCTTATCAATTTTGCCAGAACCACGGTAACCAGTAGCATGAAAATGAACCGAACAATTAAATCTATCCGTAATAACTGCCATTCACCCTTACAGGTTGTCCATTCGGGCAATTTACCGACATTATCGATGATCTGTCCTGAAACAATTGCTGTTCCAACATAATCGCGATAAATATCCGTTGAAGCGGCAAAATTGAAAACCATAAATACAACGGAAACAATGCTTAAGATAAGTGTAATGATCAATAACTTTTTCATCTTCTTTACATAATGATAATTGGGGTATTTATTTGTACGTAAGATGACTCGGGCAAGGATTTACCTGAGCATTACCAAGGGATAGCCTCGACATAAACGTCGGGGTTTGTTTACATCATCACGGATTCTTTTCTATTTATGTGCCTACTGTTTCTAAAAAAAGTAAAAGTAGTGTATTTTTTTGTATCTGTATAAAAAAATTATTTTTGTTTTGTTCCTAATTGAATGCTCTTTGTTACCCCAATCTCATTGATGAAATATGCATCATGGGAAATAACCAGTACCGTACCCCGATACTTTTTGATGGTATGGGCCAGTATCGATAAACTTGAGACATCAAGATTATTCGTAGGCTCATCCAATATGAAAATATCCGGGACGTGGTTGGAAATCATCAGGCAGCATAAGTAAAGGCGCATACGTTCACCTCCACTCAACGCTTGACAGTTTTTATCCCAGGTCTCTTGGGGAAACAATGCGCGGTTAAGCCGCAGTTTTATTTCGTGGTCGGACAGGTTGTTTTCGTTGTGTTGTTCTGCTAATTCCAACACCGTCAGTTTTTTGTTGACCCGAGCATACTCTTGATCAAGATAGATATATGAAAAATCTGACCGGGAGACGTGGCCTTGTGGTGGTGAAAGCTCACCCAGCAAGAGTTTGATCAATGTTGTTTTTCCACTCCCGTTGTCCCCGAGAATGTGTATTCTTTCTCCGCTTCGAACTTCCGTGTCTAACGGAGAAGGCCACAGGTATTTGTTTTCCGTGTACCCAAAATTCAAATTTTCAGCCGCAATCAAAACTTTTCCATCATGCAGTTTGGCGTCCTCAAAATTAATCTTCAATTCACTGTTCCTCTGTTGTTTTCCTTTTAGGGCGGATAAGCGTTGTTGAGTGTCGTTAATGATTCCGGAGTGTTTTTCTTTCAACTTGGCGGAACTGTTTTCAGACAGGTTGCGGCGTGCATTTAAAACGATACGGGCAAGCCCTCCTTTCTGTTTGCTCCGTTCACCGTGTGACGCTCTTCTTTCCTGACGTTCGCGAATTTCTTGCGCTCTCTTTCGGGCGATCCGTAAAGCCGTCTGTTCCGCATCAATTTGCTGTTCCAAAGCGAGATTCTCAGTCTCTTTCTGTGACCAGTAAAAATCGTAATTTCCCCCGTACAGCTTAATGCCTTTAGGGGTCAACTCGAACGTTTCCTCCAAAAGATTAAGCAGCGTAATATCATGGCTGACAATGATAACCGTAGCTTTTGTCTGGGATATGTACTCATAAAGCTTCTTCCTTGCTGCGTAGTCGAGGTGGTTGGTCGGCTCGTCCAGCAAAACGACATCGGGGTTGTGAACGGTTAATCCCGCCAACAAGACTTTCGTTTTTTCCCCTCCACTTAACTGCAAAATGGGTAGGTCAATAGGCAGATTCAATAATCCCCAATGTGTTAAAGCTACGCGGCACCTGTCTTCGATATCCCAATCATCGTTCAGGGTGTCGTAATGACCCTGGTCAACAGAACCTCCATAGATGGCCTGCAGGGCTTTTATTTTTTCAGATACCCCCAGGGTTTCTGCCAGGGTCTGCTCCTTAAAGTCAATCTGTTGAGGAATGTAATAAGGGGATGCCGATACCCGGATATTGCCCGAAGAAGGTGTCAGTTCGCCTGCCAGCATTTTAAGGAGGGTGGATTTTCCTGTGCCGTTGTTGCCGATGAGGGACACTTTCCCGCCTGGTGAAACGGAAAAACTAACCGATTCAAATAATGTAGGTCGATTGAAATAGTGATAGGAAATATCACTTACGATAATACTCATTGTTACAATTAATAGTGGATTCCATGCAGGAACCGGATTAAACCGAAGTAGGTGGGACTCTCTGGTGTCGGTTTAATAAAACCAACAACTATTAATTGTTTATTTTCATTGGAGTATCTTTTTAATTCGAATGCAAAAGTATGAACAATAGTTGAATATGCCAAATTGCCTGTGTCGACCTTTATATGAATTTACACAATCCTTGATTTCCGGGTGTCTTTTTAACAAAAAACAATTCTTCCTGTAGCGTGTCAAGTAAGACTAAGTCTTGATACTGAGGAAAAATGTACACAAAAACTTGAATATTTTGAAGAATCCAACTATGTTTGCAGAGGAAAACATTAGATAGAAGACGTGAGTTGTTATGAGCAGAGGATTTGTCAAAGAAAGCGATCAGGAAGAGATTCCGATAGTACCCCCCCGGGCTTATTTACCGGAAGGAACAACAAATTATGTAACCCGGGAGGGACTGGATGAACTGTTGGCCGAAAGAGAGGAGCTTATCAATGAGAAAGAAAATCTGAACAAAGCCGATGAAAATGAGAAACGAATAGTGCAGAACCATATTAATGCAAAATTGTATCTGTTGAACCACAGAATCGACACCGCCATAATAGTTAATTTAGACGAACAGCCTCAAGATGAAATAAGGTTCGGTGCACGGGTAACTCTCAAAATGGAAGAAACCGGGAGAATCAAAACTTTTCAAATAGTGGGTGTTGATGAAGCTGATGTTTCCAAAGGAAAAATCTCCTTTATATCGCCTTTGGCCAATGCATTGACGAATAAAAAAGAGGGAGACAAAGTTGTTTTAAAACGAGACAAGAAAGATATCGTTTATGAAATTATAAGCATAGCCTATACCTAAGAGCGAATTGTGCGTCCTAAGAGATAAGATAATATGACTCTATTCAACGTTGTCTGATCCTATTTTTTTGTAAGGTGCAAAGAAATAGAATCAGAATAATGAATAGTCAGTTCGGTTACTTTAATTTTTTATAACTCAATGCCCCTGAAGGACAAAGATTTATTTGATTCATTAATTCTTCGGATGTTGCATTACCGATTTTAATCCAGGGTCTTTCTTGTGGATGATAAACCTTAGGTAGTGTTTTAACACAAATACCGGAATGAATACATTTCTCCGATTCCCAAATGATGGTAATTTCTTCGTTTGAATATTCTTTTTTTGACATATTGATTAAGAAACTATTTTGAATTTTCATTTCTTTAAAATAGCCCGCTATTATGCGTGAGCTGAAAATCCAGATCCATCCAGAAATAGGCATAAAACAGGGCATGAAAAATATTAAAACAGTTTCTGAGTTTAAAATGAAGTAGAATTATACGCTATGCTTAATAAATGTTCCGTTATCTAATTCTTTAAAAGCTTGATCCAGTTCTTCATTGGTATTCATCACAATTGGGCCACCCCATGCTACAGGTTCTTTCAACGGCTTGGCCGCCAACAGAACAAACCTGGCACCCTGATTTCCTGAACGGACTTCTACAGAATCGTATATGTCACTGTCTTTATCGCTTGAAGTAAATAAAACAGCGCATGATTTATTCTCAAATTGAGACAGGTTGTTGTCAACGGCAAGGTTGCCGTCCAATAAATAGATGAACAGCGTTTGGTCATTCGGAGTTTCGTCGTAAGTCCATGTGCTGCTGGGAGCCAGATCAATATCTAGATATTTAACCTTTACATATTTGCCTTCGAAGACACCGCTTTTGCCCTTGTAAGTGCCGGCTAGGATTCTCACTACGGCGTTTTCTTCTTCCACAAGGGTAACTTTTTCTTGCGTGATATCACCGTATGCCGGAATGGTCATTTTATCTCTGGCAGGCAAATTTACCCAAAGCTGGCACCCAAGCATTCTTTCAGATTCTTTAGGCATTTCCTGATGTATAATGCCTGAACCTGCTGTCATCCATTGGCATTCCAGATCGTGGATCGTGCCTTTATTTCCAAGACTGTCGCCATGTTCAACCTTGCCCTTAATTAGATAAGTAATGGTCTCAATACCTCTGTGTGGATG
This sequence comes from uncultured Paludibacter sp., assembly GCA_937927845.1. GTDB lineage: Bacteria > Bacteroidota > Bacteroidia > Bacteroidales > Paludibacteraceae > Paludibacter. The sequence goes on along the minus strand of CALFXE010000220.1, from coordinate 2,157 downwards.
CCAGGGAAACCCTTTAATGTAGTCTTTCGGATCTTCGGAATCAAAGCCGTCAAGCATTAAAAATGGGTCAAAATCTACAATGTTTACTGGTCCCAACACACGGCGCAGATGAACTCCGGCGCCATCGACAGCATTCTGTCCTCTAATAATTTGATTTGCTTTTCTTTTGTTCATAATAGGACATCTTTAATTTCATTTACCTTATTAAATACACTCTTTGCAAACGGACAGTTTTATACTGTCTTGCATAATGATCCATATTCATTACACTACATGATACAATTGGGTCATTAGACTCCTGTAAATGTAATAAAAATCTATTCCGTTTGCTAATAATAGGCTCCAAAAGATAAAAATAATGCAATAACCATATAACCTATTGTACATAAGTGTTATAAGGTTTCTTTATTTGGTGAAACTTAGAGGTTATGTACACACATCTCCTTTAAATAGTTACTAATATGTGTAAAGATAGTGAGATAATCCTTATCTTCCACCAAAGTGCCAATTGCATTACAGAAGAAATTTCATTAAATCCCAGTGAAGGGCTATCAGTAATGAAAATTTCTATTTAACCTTATTTTAATACGACTAACCCAGAATAATAGTAAAAAATAAAAAAGATATCAGAAAAATAACTAAACTTGCAGGCTGTATTTCTATACTATAGACATCACAATTGTTGCCTGACATGAGTTTCAGGTAGTAACCGGAGAAACATGTATATTCATTTAAATAGGGGAATTAAATATAAGAAATTATTTGGATTATAATGATATATAAAAAACAACAAAATGAGAATCATAAAATTTGTAACCATTGGACTACTAATTGCAGGAGCAACTTCCTTTTCAGGATGCAATAAAGAAGATGAGGCTAAAGATAAAGATGAGGATAACCCTCATAATTCTGATCTAATTGGCTCCTGGAATATTACTTCAGATGGAAACGTCATCCCGTGGGGTATTGCAGTCGACGGTAATGGGAATGTATATATCTCGGAACTCATGGGAAACAGAATAGGCAAATATGCTTCTACGGGAACATTAATTACAACATGGGGGACTTTTGGGATCAATAACGGACAGTTCAGTTGGCCCAAATATATAGCAGTTGATGGAGATAATAATATATACGTAGCTGATGAGAAAAATCTAAGGATACAAAAGTTTAATTCAGCAGGCTTATATGTAACAAAGTGGGAAGTAGATTTTGCAGGGACTATTGCTGTAGATAAGTTAAATAAATGGGTTTATACTGTTGATGTATCAAATGTATTACAGAAATTTGATCTGTCAGGCAATTTCATGATGCAATGGGGCGGTACAGGAACTGGAGATGGGCAACTCATGTTAAGCAATCAGAATGACCTATCCAATCAAGGTATGAATGGTCAGATGGCAGTTGATAAAGCAGGCAATATCTATGTGGTTGACAACATGAATTTCAGAATACAAAAGTTTTCGTCGAGTGGCGCTTATATAATGAAATGGGGCAGTAAAGGAAGTGGCGGCGGTCAATTTCTTTTTCCCTGCGGAATTGCAATTGATAGTGCAAATGGTTTCGTTTATGTAGCTGATAATAGCACACAAAATGGGGGTTCCGGCAATATTGCGCGCATTGAAAAATTTGATTTGATGGGAAAATTTATTAAACAATGGATTGTAACCGATGATTCCGATAAAAGTCAAGTTATGGCCCTTGCAGTTGATAAAGATGGAAACGTTCTTTCGATACGGGGTTCTCGAGTATTTAAATATGCTTTTAAAGGTATAGGCAGTTAGACCGCTGTTCATCTACGTACACTTATTGGTCTTTTGTCTTTTCTTGTTCATCCAGATTTCCCCTTTCTTCCAGGTCTTTCATTGCATCGTACAATGAAAGTTTAAGTGTTCCAATGTAGCTGTTAATTTTTTTTGCATAAATAGAACTGCCGGGGACAAGATCGTTTTTACTATCCTACTTTTCACGATGAATCGTTACCTTTGCAGTGTACGGTTATTTGATATATTTACCTGTTTTAACGCCACTTAATACATAGCTATAATGTTAAAAAGGTGTACATCCATATAGATGAGAGAAATATTCCCGATTTGGCACCTTAACTTCATTTATAACTCAGGTTGGGATGATTGATGGAATTGATGGAGTGGGGAA
>CALFXE010000219.1 GCA_937927845.1 uncultured Paludibacter sp. | reverse complement strand
TATAAAATCCCTCTGAACGGACAGAAAATAAGGGAAAACGGAAAACCCGATGAAAACACGCTTAAACCCTCATAAATAAAGGGATTGAGCGCAAAACACTGATTGTTAATAACTTTCTTGGATTTAAAGGGCAGGAACACCCATTTTAAGCCGATTTTGAGCAAAAATGATGGCTTTTTAATCATTGGCACATCCGGGAACAATAAAATGATTGCTCCCGTTTTGTACCTTATTTATCCGATAGTAGTAGATATTCCTGATTCTTCCAGTATGGCGCACAGCTCGCTGTACTTTAAAAGATAGTTGTACACCTGTAAAATGAGCCGTTCAAAAGCTCCATTATCATTTTTTAGATTTATTCCTTTTCCCACCAATAGAAAATACGTGCTGTAAAGCTCATCTGTATGGTATTTTGCACTAATATCCATTGATTCAAAAATGAGCGTGGAATTATCCGTAAAAAATAAATCAACTTCAATTTGACCATGCTCTAATACATTCATTAGCTGAACAGCACGAATGTCGCTTTCTATTAAAACCCGTAATTGTTCTTTATCTTTCATAGTTTATGCGTAGCGGTATAATTCAAATATAAGCAATAGTTATTATATATCATAACCGCCAAACTCTTTTTTATATGGAAATTGGTTTCCATGACAGACCAAGATTTTTTAGTTCGATTAGGAAAATCTATTGCGGAGATTCGCAAACGAAAAGGAATTAGCCAAAATGAACTTTGTGCTGTTATCAATATGGAGAAATCTAATTTATCTGCTATAGAAAATGGAAGACAAAACGCATCTTCTTTAACACTTAAAAAAATTGCAGATGCAATGAATGTTGAAGTAAGGGAGTTTTTTTAGAAATAATTTTTCAGACATTAACGGCAAAAAAATAATCCCAAATGCCGGGTTTGACATTTGGGATTAAAAGATATTATTATCAAATAGTTACGAAAATTCGAAGCGTTTTTCTAAGAAAGTTTTAGAGGTTGCCCCGCGACCCATTACCGCCCCCTATATTTTTGCATATAGTATTTATCTACAACTTCTGAAAGAGATGGATTTTCCTTCGAATATTTTATTAAAATAGTATCTCCTTTTTTTAAAAACGTATCCGTATCATAAAAACTTCCTTGGTATTTGTGATGATCTACATAATAATAATAATAACTTGTTGGTCCAAAATTCTTTACATGGAAATTTTTAATGTAAAATGCTTTTGTCTCACTGGTATTTTCCATCTGCTTTTCATAGTCATGATTAGAAATCTGGCTAAGTATTATGATTAGTAATATTAATCCCAAACCAATTAATTTATCTTTGTGCTTTTTCATTTTTTTCCTGATTTTTCTACACCTTGCTGAATTAATAAAGAAGTTCCTTCGTTAACTACTTGATTCATAAAAAGGGAATTAGTAAAAGGGACATGATGCATTAATGGAGGCATAATACCAACCAAACTTAATATTGTTGTCTTTTGTAATGAAGGCCGATTGTTTCCTACGCCAGAAAAATATCCTCTGCCTACTAACGTATTGTTTTCATAGTTAATTGACACCCAAGGATCCATTGCTCCAACAAAAGCCTGTCCTTGAATAGATGTTCCGTAAGTCAAGAAGCCTGAAGTGGCAAGTCCTGTGAGGGATTTACCTTCTAATGTCCAATCACCAGTAACATAACTTTGTGTAGAATAATTCCAAGCTATATTAAAATATCCTCCGTTCACCCCAAATGTTAGATGATAAAATCTTGCTGCTTGGAATAAAAAGGGTGCTGCTTCTACTGCCCCTACTGCAACAAAAGGAGCTGCTAAGGAACCTCCTGCATATACTAACAAGAAATTTTCTAAGGCTTGGTGGTTTGCTCTTGTTGCTCCATATTTTTTCTGCATTTCCGGAGAGTCGTAAAAAATTGAATGCCCGCTTGGAATTGCATTTTGCCAGGCTGTTCCATCTCCGAAAAATTGACCCATGATACTGTTACTGTTTCTTTTCGTACGCTCATAATTCTCCTGTCGGGTTTTCTTTACATCTTCAGGATAGATAACTACTGTTTCAAGATTCCCATCAAGTCTCGCCCATCCTGAAGGGCCATCCTCAGATTTAAACCATTGCCATAATCTGCCCTGCATATCCCGATAAGAATCATCTTCTGTTGGATTTTCAGGTGCTCCTTCAGGAACGAAAGGTTTGTCTTCTGAAGGTTCTCCTTCAAGTCCTGTCGGATCAGCAAAAAGTATCGGGCAATTATTAAATGCTGAATAGGGGCTTTGCCATGGGTATTTTGCCATCATCGGGTCAACATTCCACCTTCTTCCCAGTCTGCTTTCATACATCCAGAATTCAGCGGAGTAGGTTCCCGGTGTGATTTCACGTTCTCTTTCCTGTCCGTTCATAGCATA
>CALFXE010000218.1 GCA_937927845.1 uncultured Paludibacter sp. | reverse complement strand
ACCGTTCTTGAAGAACTGCCGAAAATGCTTGTGACCTTGTGGCCTAACGCGCCACCACCACCTGCATGAACAATGTAATTCGCTACGGAGGGAACAGTAAAGTATCCGACTATGCCTATTATCATGAAGACCAGGTAAGCCACATCGGTTCTGCTGAAAAATGTGTCGCCGTAATCCTGCACCTGCGATATATCCAGCTCCAGCATTTTCTCCTGTATCTTCCCTATAATGCTTCCGAAGATGTTGGCGACAGGTAGCCATAGAAAGATGTTGATATAGCGGGCTATCCAGACGGTAAGCGTATGCTGAAAACCGTCAAATACTGCAATGCCAAATACCAAAGGACCAAGTATCGCCAATACGACTAACTGGAATGTTCGTAGCGTATCAATACACAAGGATGCCGCTTCAAATAATACCCTGAGCACTTCGCTCATCCATTCCTTCACCGAATTGCGGAAGTTGTAAGAGGCTTTGGACATGGCGAACTTGATGTCGTTTCCAATGCCTTCAAAAAAGCCTTCTTCTGAAGGGTCTTCATTATCATGTGTGTATTTATACCACTTGTCCCTATCACCGCTACCACTTTCTCCCACATACATTTGCCACACATCCGTTTGCTTGATGGCTTCTTCCTTTTTTTGCAAGAGCACCGAAATAGCTTTATCTGAATTTTCTACCATTGCGGCAGTGGCTGTCACAGTAGGTTTCATTACGCCATTGATCAATCCCAAAACGGAGGGAAATATCATCACGCAAAATCCAATAACGAAGGGACGGAACAGCGGATAAAAATCAATAGGTTCCGCTCTCGATAAATGTCCCCATACCCTTGATGCGATATACCACATAGCAGCAAATCCCGCCAATCCTTGACCTACACCGATCAACTGGCTGCACAAAGGCATCATTTCATCATACAATTGTTCCAATACACCATGCATTCCTCTCATTTCATCGGCTATACCTTGTGCACGGCTTATAAAAGGCATTATCAACCCCACCACCGCCAGCCAGGCGGTCTTTCCACACTTTGCCATATCTGTTTATTTAATTGTTTAACCCATAGATCTTACGAATGGTCTGTGCATCGTTGCGTTCTTTCGCCCGTTGCACGGCCAGTATTGTAGTGTTATTATTGAAGTGCCGCAGAAACATTAATTTATCCAGCATGTCGGCATAAATCCTGTCAATGGTTTGCAGTCGTTCATCATCGCTCATACGGGCTTTGCCTGCCGTGATGACCGTGAGCAGTTCATCCAGATTACGCAGGCTCTCCTTAAACAAGTTGTCATACACCCGGCCCAAATACGCCAGCTCATCGGGATTGAAATTATTGTCCCGCCTGAACCGATCATAAGCGTTGCGGTATTCCTTAACTAAGGCGATCTGGTAGTTGGTGATATCCGCTACACGCCTGTAACTGCGCACGGTAGGACTTACACCCATTAAACCGTCAAGAAAAGCCTTGTGCAAGCTGAAGTTGCCTTCGGAAATATTCTTTATGGTGTTGTAGCCACCTTCCAAAATCTGGTAGCCCTTTTTCATGTCACTCAGGATCTGCTTGAATTGCGCCAGCTTCTCAACATTGAGTAAAAGCTGTGCTATTTCATCGGCTTGCGCAGATGCTCGGAAAGCAGGAAGCAAACCCAGGAATGACAGCGATATAATTACGATTATCTTTTTCATCGTGACTCGTTTTTAATGCCATGCAGTACACGGCTGGTTTGTACATCTGTTTTCTCCTTTAACCTTGATGCTGCAAGTGATACTGCATCATTAGAAAAGCTCTGCGAGAATGTGAGCTTATCCTGCATATCCAGGTAAAGCATATCAATCCTCTTCATGCGCTCATCATCCTTCATTTCCATTTTTCCATCGGTGGTAATTGTGATAAGCTCATCCAGTGTTTTATCACAATCATCAAGCAGTCTGCTGAAGACCCTGTGGATGTATGCCAGTTCATCATTTGAAAGTGCATCGCTGCTGCTAAGCCTGCGATATGTGCGGTTGTAGTTTTGTACAATTTCGAGCTGTAAGGCTACTATATCTGCAACCCTTGCATATCGCTTGATTTCGGGGTTGACAGATTTCAATGAATTGAAATAATCTGTATGCAGGTTAAATTCGCCTCTGGTGAAGCCCCCGATAGTTGTTAGGCCCTCTTTGGCTATATTGTACCCTTTTTTTGCATACCCGATATATACCTGAAGTGCTGCTATTTGCTGGATCAGGTATTTCTTCTGTGTCTTTTTTTGCTGGAACCATTCTGCAAAAGTTTGTGCTTTCAGATTGCTCCCTGCCGATACGAACAGTATTAGAAATAAGATTATCTTTTTCATACGTGTTGATTTAAGGAAGTCCATATAATTTTTTAACTGCCTGCACTTCAGTTTCGGTCTTAGCACGCTGAAGGCTTAGTAAGGTGTTCTGCCTGTTGAACTGTACCAAATCGGAGTAGTTGGCATCTACCTGGTCGGCTGCATTGTTGATCAACTCCAGCCGTTTGGCATCACTCATCTTCGTGGTGAAGGATTTAATAATGAGATTGATCTGGTCAATATTCTTCAAGCTCTCATCGAGAATACCCGAATACACCTTTTCCATATACATTACTTCCTTTGCTGTAAAGCGGCTGTCCTGTCGGATCAGTGCCCATGACCTGTTGTATTCGTCCACAAGGCGCAATTGCTTTTTGGTAATATCCCGGATGCGCTGGTAATAGGAGATAATTGCTTTTACTTGCGCCAACTCATCGTAATACTTACGATACTGTTCTTTTTGCTTTTCCGTCCAGTCAGAAATTTCATCCAGCTTCAGCTTAGATAAGGTGTTTTCCAGTGTCTTCTGAGCATTCTGCAACCAGATCGTTTTATTCTGCAAACGCTGAATTTTTAAGTCAACCGCCTTTATCACTTTTTTAACCGCCGCCTTGATGATTTCCAGTATGGCTATGGGTGTAGCACTTGCCTGCTGTACCGGAAGAACGGTGAAGGAAATGCAAAGAGCCACAAGCATCATTCTTACATATTTTTTCATTGCTTCAAGATTTTAGTAAATAATTCAATTGTTGTCTTTCCTTGTTCGGTTAGCTTTTCGAGGTATAGCGATTTTGAAGCTGTATCGAAAATGCAGTACCGATCACCGCCTATTTCAATCAGATGCCCATTAGAATGCCATCCGTAAGTAGCAAGCCAGGTTTCTTCGTTCTCAGGTATGTTGCTGATGTAATCGGTGCGTGTGATTTTATAAAAGCTGCCACAGGATGTTATGCTCAGCATGGTATCCACTCCTGCAACCATATCATTGTGCAATGGTTGTTTTCCATAGATACCCAACATCATAGAAATGGTGGCATGATGCTCCCTGCCGAAATGCACAATTACCTTAATTGCGCAGCACAGATCCCGTATCAGTTTTCTCAGTTTCATCGGATATTTATTAACTTTTATTCCTAATGTCTTCTGCCATTGCCGCAATGCCTTTGCGTATGTCGCCATCAAACTTTGCAGCGTATTCCATCAGCTTTACCTTCTCTGTTTGTTCAGTAGTGTATGCGAGATATTCTTCAAGACTTACTTCTGTCCGGTACACTTTACTCATCATACCGCCAAGGCTGATGAATACCTCTTTATATTTCTTAGCGGGATCATTGGACTTATTGACCGAGAGTACCAATGCTTTTTCTTTTTCCGTTAGCCCCAATAGTTCCTGTATCTGATCAAATTTGTTCTGGTACTTGCTTTGGTCGAGCAGGATTTTGCAATCACTATTATTGATGATGGCTTGCTTTACCACCGGAGAAGAAATGATGTCTTCCACTTCCTGTGTTACCACGATTGCTTCACCGAAGAATTTGCGGACTGTTTTGAACAGGTATTTGATGTATTCTGCAAAGCCTTCTTTCATTAAGGCTTTCCAGGCTTCTTCTATCAATATCATTTTGCGGATGCCTTTCATCTTCCGCATTTTGTTGATGAAAACCTCCATGATAATAATGGTTACTACCGGAAACAGGATAGGGTGATCCTTAATGTTGTCCAGTTCAAATACGATAAACCTTTCCTGCAGCAAATTCAGGTTTTCGGTAGCGTTCAGCAGGTAATCAAATTCGCCGCCTTCGTAGTAAGGGCGCAGCACATAGAGAAAGTTGTCTATGTCGAAATCCTTTTCTTTTACTCTGTCACCCTCCAGCACCAGTGTGTATTCATCCCGCAGAAAAGCATAGAAACTGTTGAAACAGGGAAACACAGCAGTATTTTTTTCCAGATAACTGTAATAACCGCTAATGGCATTTGACAGGGCAACGTATTCGCTCCGCTTGAATGCCTCATCGTCTTTCTTCCACAGTGCCAGGAGCAGTGTCTTAATACTTTCTTTCTTTTCAGTATCAAGGCTATCTCCTTCGCCTATGTAAAAGGGATTGAAGCGGATGGGATTGTCTTCGCTATAAGTAAAGTAATAGCCCTTCACCATGTCGCAAAGTCCTTTATAGCTATGTCCCACATCCACCAGCACGATATGCGTACCTTGCTCATAATAGCTACGTACCATGTGGTTGGTAAAAAATGATTTTCCGCTACCGGAAGGCCCAAGTATGAATTTGTTTCTGTTTGTGCAGATGCCCATTTTCATAGGCTCGTCGCTAATGTCCACATGAACGGGTTTCCCTGTAAGCCGGTCGCCCATGCGAATACCTATCGGACTTAAAGAAGATCGGTAGCCGGTTTCGAGGTTTAGGAAACAGGTTCCCTGCTCCGCGAACGTATCAAACGTATCATTCATCGGGAAGTCTGCGGCATTCCCAGGAATGCCCGCCCAAAATATCTGCGGAGCGCCAATGGTTTCCTGCTTGGCTACTGCATCCATCTGTGCCAGTGCAGAGGATACCATATTCTTCAGGTCTTTGAGTTCCTCTTTATTGTCTGTCCATACAAGCACATTGAAATGCGCCTTAACCGGCAACCGTTGCTGGCTGATGGCTTCGTTCAGAAAATCGTTCGTAGCGTCTCTTGCAATTAAATTCTCCCTGCTGTATGCAGAAAGAGATTGCAGCCTCAGCCTTTTACTCTCCAGCTTTTGGATGGTTTTCTGTGGATCTTCAATAAAGATGTATTGATTGTAGATATGATTGCAGGGCAAAAGCTGCCCTAACGTAGAAGCAAACCCAACACTGAACTTCGTTTTGTCTGTACTGTATTTATCGTAGTTGATGCGGCTGCCGCATAGTGCAGGAAGATCTATTGCATCGCCCAGCGTATATAACTGGCAGTATTTATCGCCCACACGCATCGCTTCATCAAAAACGATATCGCCCATCAGGAAGCTATCATTTCGCTCAGACAGGTAGCAATACTGTTCTACCAATCCCATTTTACGGCTATGGCTGCGCAGGTCCTTTTCTCTTAATCTTGTCAGCTTCACAAACCCGCTATCCTCCATGATTCGCTTGAATTGTCCCGTACTGTCCAGAAAGTCCTGTAACATCTGCGGCCTCAAAGTTTCTTCCGGCACTATGGATTTCCGCAAGAGACTTGAAAACATCGAGCTGGCTGTTTTCCGGCCTTCCGGCTTTTTGGTAAGCATGATGTAGCAGGTATGTGCGAGAAAAGGACGTTCATTAAAGAAACGTTCGCTTGCCCGGCTAAGGAAACTGGTATCTTCTTTTGAGAAATCGGGTTTATGACTGCTTTCGAGAAACCAATCCTGTTTGTGAAACACACTGAATTTGGGAAGCAGCTTAATCGCTTTTATCCATGCCTGGTGAAAGGCTTCATATTCCTGATCGGAAAGGGTAAATATTTCCGGCAGGTCTGCCTTAAAAACGACTGTTACATCGCCTTGCTTGCTCAGGATGCAGTCATGCTCCACATCCATTATCGGTAATATATCATCCAACACTTTTTCCATCTCACTTTATTTTACCTGTTGTCACTTACTGCATCCTTGCAGCATTATAGCTTTGGCCCTCTGCGTTGCCGCTTGCCAGCCTTTTGTTCTTTATCGGTTTGTTTAGGCAGCTTTTGTTGTTTATGCTGCTTATTGATATTTTCTTGTATCGTTGTTTCGATGCCTGTTTCCTTCCAATCCACGAGCTTAGCCTCGAAATGAGATTTTACATTGGTTTCTTTTAATCCGTATGTTTCATCCCAGCCGCCTTTCCGGTTATATCCTACCGGGTCTAACATACTTTCGTGAGGGAACGAAACAACGATAAGGTCTTTGGGGATAGACGTAATGTTATCGTAGTCCAGATCTTGAAATTCGTGCGTCTTTGGATTATAAGGAATGGTATAAACTTTACGGTCATCATCATAGAAATGATCAATCTGGCTTAATACAATTCCGTTGGAAAGAAAATCGTCTTTAGGACGAAGCATGTCCATGCGGATATCAACAAAGAAGGTATGACCGGCAATATTTACCGTCGGCAGTTGTCCCATTAATCTTCTCCCAAGCGCCTGCTGATCCACCATTAATGAAAAATCTGTTTTGCCCTGCATCTCGTGGGTGGAACAGCCATATTTTTCCGACATTCCAACAGGGTCAAGCTGTACCAACTCAGGTATTTTAACTGTTCTTACATCCGTATCATCACTGAACATCATCGGTATGTTCTTTTCTTTTGGACTGTAGTCAAATACATATCCATCGCCTACATCCCGCATGTCTGCCAGAGGTATTACGTTTTCAGGGTTTGCCTTTTCGCTAAGCTGTAGGTTAGCTACATCAACCACAAAGTCGGTTCCTTCGATGCTATACACCGGCAATTCTCTTTTCATGATTGTTTTACTTTTAGTCCTATAAAAATTTTTCTGCTCCGCGACTTGATGAGCTTCGGGACATGCTTACGGGCAAGGGTTTTCATCAGGCCATACTCTCCATACTTATTGCTCATGGCATAGATCTTCATGACAAGGAATGCTCCTGCGGACAGGATAAGGACGATACACAGATATGTAGGCAGGCCGATGATATACATTACCGCAAAGACGATAAGCAGGGCAACAACACCACCGCCCAGATACCAGATATACTGCGCTTTCAAACCCTTGAACTCTATGCTCTGGTTAATTCCTTTGTTGATCTGATATACACTATTTGCCATAACCATTTCCTTTAATTGGTTTATAATCTCATTCTGCTTCGGGGACGTTCTGCCATTTGTTGTGTGGCAAGTATTACTTCCTTCGGAACAGTTTGTCCATTGAGTTTTTCGTTTAGTTGAATGACAGGTACTTCAGCCACTTCGTCTGGCTGGTTTTCTGCTACCTGTTGCTGCTTCAGTTGCTTTTCCTGTATTTTAATGGCTATCTGCCTTTCCAGATTAGCCAGTTCGCTTTTCATTTGTGATAATTCTGCCTCCTGTAAAAAAGGCTTCGTAGTAAGCTGTTCCAGTTTCGGTATAGCTGTAGTCAGGTCGGCCAATGTATGTTCGTATTTATCTTTCAGGCTTTCCACCCGGTCAATGGCATTAAGGAAATGTCTTGCGGCCAGCTTAGGATTATCTGTATTTGGAAGGCCATTATTATAGGTGTATTTAATGCCCTCATTGTCCTTTTGGGCATAAAAGCTATTTGAGTAGCGGTACTCAAAAACGCCATTTTCTTCGTAGGCATCCTGTTGCCTGCGGATATACAGGTTGAAGCCATATAATGTACCCACCTGTGCAGTATGCTCACCTGCATCAGTTGGTTTCCAGTCCTGGTACAGTTTGATAATATGCTTGCCGACAGCTTCGCTATCTGATGAACTGATGTTATCCAGTTTAATGAGATTGACCTTCACTCCATCCTTATCCAGTTGAAGGACGCTTTTATACGCCGTTTCATCTGCCCGTAGCTTGTCCAGTGTTTTGACCGTAGAAGCCTGCTCGTTTTGCAAGGTTTCCAACTGGTATTTGTTACGGGACACTTCCCTGAAATGAGATACTTTCAGGCTTTCCATTACAGCTATTTTCTTTTCCAGCTTTGATTTTTCTAACAGCGATGTATCACCGGAAAGAATAGCGATGTATTCGGAGAAATTCATCCCGCTCTTTTCATCAATTGTGCCTTCATCAATAGTGCGGACATTCAGCTCACAATTTTTCATTTGCGAAATGAACGTCTGTTTATTTTTCAGGAGGTTAAATTTGTAATTATCAAGCGACTGCTCTACGGCATATACATAGTTCCGCACCTTGTTTTCATAATGCTCTTTAGCAATCAGGTTGCCCTGGCGTGCGCCACGGCCATTGCGTTGCTCCAGCTCTGAAGGTTTCCAGGGAATATCCAGATGGTGCATAGCCACCACACGCTGCTGAACGTTCAACCCTGTGCCGGCTTTTTCGGTACTGCCTAATAAAATGCGTATTTCACCCCGGTTCATTTTTCGGAACAGCTCAGGCTTTTTTGTATCTGTCCAGTCGTGTATGAATGTGATCTCACGCCCAGGAATGCCAAAGTCCCTTACGAGCTTTTCTTTAAGCGCATCGTAGATATTGAAGTCGTTGGGTTTAGGTGTGCCAATGTCGGAGAACACAATCTGCGTACCCTTATACTGCATACTTTCCTTATAGATTTCCGCAATCTTGCGGGCGCTGACGTTTACCTTGTTATCAGGATGGTCGCTGTACTTCCATTCACTAATCAGTCGCATGTCTGCGGCCATCTTTTTTGCATAGTTGGTGGCAATCAGCATCCGGCCTTTATCTTCTTCAGGCGTTAGCCTGCCACGTCCAATAAGTTCGCCGTTACCTGTTTTAGCGAATTGCATCAGGTTTTTGATGAACTCGACTTGTTCGGGTGTTGGTTTTATATTCACCAACGTTTCATTCAGATCAGGCTTGTCAAGGTTAATATGCTTCGCCGTCTTGTAGTCGGTAATTTCATTATAGAATAAAGCCAATTCCGGCACTTTAATAAAATGCCTGAAGCGTTCTTTAGCTATGATTTCATTGGTTATTGAAAACTCAAAGTCTGTTGTCTTACGTGCGAATACGGCTGCCCAACCATCAAAATTCTCAATATGCTGACGCTCCATTTCTTTCGGACGCAGGTACTTGAACAGCAGATACATCTCTGTAAGGCTGTTAGATATGGGTGTGCCGGACAGGAAGGTTACACACAAGTCACTGTTAAACCGGCTCTGCAACTCACGGACGGCAAACAGCATGTTAAGCGCCTTCTGGCTGCCTTCCATATTGCCTAAGCCTGCAACCCGGTTGTGACGGGTTGTAAACGTGAGGTTCTTATACTTATGAGATTCATCCACAAAGAGGTGATCAATGCCCATATCCCTGAAATTGATACCTGCATCTTTCTTTTCCTCTATATCTTTAAGCACTCCCTTCAGCTTGCCTTCAAGGTTGTTTTTGCGTATCTCTAAGCCTTTAAGCATTTTCTTAGAGATTTCACCACTAAGCTCTTTGACCGTTTCCAGATCACGTTCTACATTGTCCAGCTCTGCCTGGAATATTTCTTTTTGTATCTCTGGTGACTGTGGTATTTTTCCGAATTGATCATGTGTAAGGATGATACAATCCCAATTGTTATTCTTTATTTCATGAAAGAGCCGTAGCCGCTGTGCTGGTGTAAAATCGTTTTGTCCGGGAAACAGTATGCGGGCCTTTGGATAGGCTTTTTTATAAGTTTCGGCAATCTGGTTAACGTTTGCCTTCAGTGCAACGATCATGGGTTTATGTACAATGCCCAAGCGTTTCATTTCCTGAGCGGAAACGATCATGGTAAGCGTTTTACCTAACCCCACTTCGTGGTCAACCAAAGCACCCCTGTTCTGTATAATGCGCCATGCTGCATTTTTCTGACTGCTGTATAGGTCTTCAATGCCCAAAGTCTTTTTATCAAGTCCGGGAAAGTTCAAGTGAGTGCCATCGAACTCCCGTAATACATAGCAGTTGAACGTATCGTTGTACAGATTTTCTAAGTGCTTTTTTTCTGTATCGGGCAATTCATTCAGCCAGTTGATAAAACCGCTTCGAATCTGCTCAATCTTTTGGTGAGCCAACTGTATGGCTTCATTATCCGGCAGCCTGATGGTTGTATTGTTCGGCCCCTTTACTTCATAAGTAAAGAAGGGAGTGGTGTTCTCCAGTGCATGTTCCATCAGCGTGTAGCCGTAAGTTGTGCGACCGCTTTTAGGTGTAACAGCAAACTCCCTCGATACTTTGATGTTCATCCCGATGCTTACTTTGAAAGCATCCAGCGAAGCGAAATAATTGATAGTAGCGTCCTGTTCAAACAATGCTGTTGCGAAACGCTCATAGTAAGAAGTGGGTATCCAGCGTTCACCTAAATTGAAATCCAGTAGTTCAAATGGAATACGCTCCGGCTGCACCTTTAATATGGCCTCAGCACTTCGTTTATATTGCGGATTCTCAGGAAATTCATTAAACAGACGTTCTGCCTGTCTTAGTTTTTCTACCACATTGCCGCTTAAATATTGATCGGCAGTTTCCCATTCATTGCTGGCAGGATTCATGTATACATGGTTGCCCAGGCGACCGATCACCTCGTTTTCTTCCAACCCCATTGCGGCGCTGATAAACCCTACATCTACCTTGCCTGTATCATTAAGACTGTGTGCCAGCGCTTCAATGGGATCATCGGTAATGAACCGTTCTTTTACATAATGAATAGCGTGAGTAAGAATGTCGGCTTTTACAAACCTTTCGCCATCCCTGCGTTCGAGAGAGGAAAGCGTAATAACACCAAAGGCGGTATCTTCCAGGATGCGCCTGCGATTATCGGAACTATTTAAAAGCCCGTATTCCGCAATGAACTTTTCATAAGTAGTGTTAAGGCTGTCCCTGTCAACATCGGTGATGGTTTCCCCTGATACTTCCTTGCCGGATAATTCGAGATAAGCATCGCGTAATGCGGTGTAATTTTCATAAAAGCGAATATTACCTTGAAGACCGAGAGGCTGGAAAACTGCCTGTTTATATTCTGGATCTGGACTGCCTATAGTTCCGACGCTGCCTATGTGCACCACCAATGTTCCTTCCTGGTAATAAGATTTTAGGCCAATAAAAGGAAGTGGTGTTTTTTGCTCAAAGCGGAAAAAACCTTCCAATGTTTGATCGCCTTCATATTTGAAACTGTGATCAAACTGTTTAAGGTAATTGGAAATACCTGTAAGTTCATGCCCCAATAAGCGGGCATCCATCCAGTTTACAGACAGTTGATTTACTTCCTTGACGTTGGAATAGAGCTTATATAAAAATCGGTTGCTTTTATGCTGTTTTGCTGTAAGCAATACTACATTTTCGTGGCTTGGCTTATCAGTGGTACGGATTGTACCGACAATACGAGCTGTTGTTTTTTGTACGATGGTTTCATCGAGCGAGTTGATATAGGCCATTGCCCGGTTGATTTGTTCTGCCGGTGCGGTATCAAATAACCCTAATTGTACTGACGGAATTTCTGCCTTGCTTTCCGGCATCGGCAGGTAGGTCAGCTTTTTGCCTTCGTTTTCTGAAACTGGTAGGGCGAATGCTTGTGTTTTCGCAAACAGTTCGGTGTTGAAGCGATTTTTTAATTGATGGGTAAGGCTGGCATAAAGGGCATCCCGTATCTGGTTAATATCACCGTCCTGCCATACTACTTCTGAAGCCCTGCCGTATTGGTTTTTTCCGGGCTTACGCACATTGCCCATGACAACATCATGATCATGCGTAGATATGAAGTAGTTATAAGGAAAGCGGCCAAACTCATTCTCCCTCTCACGTACATCATTCAGCCAATCTTCTTCCCAGCTTATCTTTTCCTTTGCTGTATTTTTCTGAACGATCAACAGGTGATTCGGCGCTTCTGTGTTACCTGTATCTTTCATCAGGTTGTCCGGCATTACAGCCAGGCCCACGAAGTTTGCCCGCTCAAACAGGTATTCCCGTGCCGCATGGTTAGAAGAGCTGTTCAAAAAGGCATCCGTCGTAATGAATGCCATAAGGCCGCCTTCGGCCAGTTTATCCAGACCTTTAGCAAAAAAGTAATTGTGAATTTTGCCAGATATTTCCTTGTCAGGAAATGCTTCGTCATATACCGAGAAGTTTCCGAAGGGAATATTGCTTACTACAAGGTCATAGCCGCCATTGTCTCTAACCGGAGCTTCTTCAAATCCCGTGATGTGAGTAGCTGTTTTAATAGGGAGTGTACTGTTAACCGCAGAAAGCACCAATCCGGTAAGCCTGTCTTTTTCGACTGCGGTGATCTGTTCCAGTTCAGGAAAGGCTGTTACAGCCTCGCTTATAAATACCCCGGAACCGGCAGAAGGCTCGTATAACCTTTTAGGCTGTATGCCTTGGGCTTCAAGTACACTATACAATGTTTGGGGTACGACCTCTGGTGTGTAGAAAGCGGTCAGAACGCTATGTCGTAATGAAGCGATAATTTCTTTATAGGCTGCGTCATCATAGTTTTCCCTGAGCAACTCATGTAATTGCGTAATACCCTGGTGGTGCTTCAGGTCTTCTTTGGTAGCCCCATTAGCCTGCCATTCCTCTGGCGTGCCGTAAGGATATAAAACGGCCTTGATGCCGCCAAAACCTGCGTATTTTTTCAGGCTGGCGACATCCTCCGCTGTAAGCGGTCGACCGTTCTGATAATCCAACGCTATTCGGATAGCATCAAGATTATCCTGCAGCTTTTGAGAAACATTGTAAGCCATAACCACACGTTTTCTTTCTTCACTTTTCCTTTTGGCTTAGGAGAGATAGTCATGCACCTGTCCGATGATGGCATATCTCAAATGCCTGTTTGCTTCATTTTCACTGTTAAAATCAAAATCACTGAAGATGCTTTTGCAGGCTTCAATGAGGTTCACTACTTCATAGGTGAGTGTTCCGTTTTCCTTCAGCCGCAGATAGTCATTATTAAATTCTTCCTCGATAACTGAGCGGATGTATTGATAGCGGGACGGCTTTAAATCTTCCGTCATAGCTTGAAGGCACAATTCCTCAATAATGTATTGCGGCTTTTCTTCGCTAAGAAACTGCGCTGCCATAGGCATTACTGCGGCTACCTTGTCCTCCAGGTAGCGTGTAACTGAATAGTCCTCCTGTAAGTTGAGTATCAGGTCAGGGTGGTTGTGGACGATATACGCCCACAACTTTTCCGTTAGCATACTTTGCATACGTCCTGAATTTTTAAACTCCAAAGAAGGATTGAATGACTGTGGCTACCACTACCAGGAAAATGCAACTGCCAAACCAGGCTGCTGCTACCTTTCCGGTATCCTGATCGCCTGCATTCCATTTCTGATACACTTTAACTGCGCCAATCAAACCGAGCAATGCGCCCACTGCATACATCAGGTTAGTACCTGCTGCAAAATAGCTTCGCACCTTAGTGTTGGCTTCGTTGATACCCTGTATGCCATCCTGAGCAAACGCCCCATAATGGATAGCCAATAGTGCCAGAGCGGCACAGACCATAATAACCCTTTTACGGTTATTTTTTTTTGTTTTCCTGCTGCACATTTCCATAACACACGTTTATTAAAGTTTGAAATCAACTAATTAAAAATGGAGTGGCTTCGCCGTCACACGTCCCGCTTATTCCTACCACACTTCGCCCTTACGCACCGGGAGGGACAGGGAAGCGCACTCCATTAGGTCTGCTACACTGCTTCTTTCCACAGCAGTTCCACTTCATCCTCGTTAAGTGTAACAGCACCATATTTTTGACACTCAGATACGATCAGTTCATTGATAGATGAACGAAGGGGAGAGTATCTTACAGAAGGGTATTCTTTCAGCACCATGCTGAGATATTGCTTAAATTCCTGGGGAATGAGTTTTCTGCGGGAAGCATCTGCTATTACCGCTTTCAGGCGTTCGATAAGATGCTCAACTTCTGAAAATTCGTCATCCGTGGTTTTCTCAAAACCACTGATTTCCTGAAGGCTTTGCTCATTGTCCGGATTATATGCAGCATGATCGTAAGGAACGGCTGCTCTGAACTTCAATTTTCTTTTCCCGGATAGAAGATCCTTGATCTCACCAGAGAAATACTTCATACCTACAAAGAGGTAATAGATGGCTAATAGTATGGCAACTGCAATAATGTAGTCTGACCATGAAATGTTTTTTAACATACGCTTGCTTTTTTCGTTTACACTTTTCATCCCGGCTTTGAAAGCCGTTGTATTCTGTTGTTTCTGATAGCAAAAAAACGAAGACGAGCAAGGCGTTTCAAGTCCAACATTTCTTGCATTGAAAGTTGTACCCCTTGTACCCCTATGATTATCAGCTATTCCAGAGGCTGAAAACCGATTATTTTTTTTAAATTAGTAGTCGGAAATATTGATTGACCATTATTGTTGAATAGCTAAAACAGCATTGTTATGAAAACAGTAAGTGTATTAGGGCTTGCCATTTTACTCATGGCATCTTGCAGCCAGACAAAGCTGGAGAAAGAAGAAGCAGCGTCGGTTATACGTTCTGAAAAGAATTACCCGAAGGTGTACGAGTATGAGGTTAATGTGAGTGATCCGGCAAGTGCCAGGAAGCTATTAGAGGCAGGATTGGAGACAGAAGGATTGGTAACTATAGATAAAACGCAGAAGCTAAAAGACGCGGGACAACCTATTGTCCATTTTACGGAGAAGGCAAAGCCCTACCTTATTCGCATAGATGAGAAGTATGATAATGTACAGGTGGTGAAGGTGGCAGATATGGACTTAGCAGAAGTTACGGGCATTCAGTTGCAGGAAGACGACAAAAGTGCTACTGTGGAATATACTATCGCATATAAGAACATCACACCTTTTGCCAAGCTGATGAAACGTGACCTTTCCGAAAAGAAAGTTGAACGTGCAAGCCTTTCTCATTTTGACACGGGATGGAAACTGGATAAGCAGCGCTGAGGTTTCAATATTCATTTATTCTCTTAATCATCTGTTGAAGCGTTTCTACGACGATCTGTTTATCCCTTGTTTCTGCTGAATAAGATTTGCTTCTCATGCTATCATACGATATATTTTCCTGGTAAGGAGTTGATAGGTAGGGAACAATATTTTTAAATACACTGTTTAGAGAGCGTGCCATAACAACTTTCAGGTCGTCTGCTGCTCTTAATATCAATGCCATTTGATCAACCGAAAGTATAGACAGGAGCTTGGGCTTCTCTTTCTGAACAACTTCTTTAGGAGCGGCAACTCCCTTTATGGGCACGATTGAATAATGTATCTGCTTCTCAAGGTAAAATACCTCCTGTGTAAACCAATTGGAAACTTGCTTGTGCAACTCCGCGTCTTTCCGATTAAATACTATTCCGGGCCTTTTGTGGTATTGCTTAAACAATTTGAGATAGAATAAGAGCCTATCCATTTTTTCATCGGGTTTTTCAAGGTCGTTAATACTGGCTGCTAACCTCTGTGTCAGGCTATAAATGTAGGTTTTGCTATTGAAGTTCATGCTGATGAGTAATTCATCAAGCCTGGAGTAAACAGCAGCCTCATCCACTGGTTCGAGGTGTTCCAGTTCCAGACATAAGTCTTTTATATAAAGTATTTCCTGAAAGATATATGTATGCTTATTGGATGGCTGAGTTAGAAACTTCTCTAATTCCTGTTTTAATATTCTAAAGGCAGGCAGATACATGCCATAATCACGCAGCTTTCTATCTACCGCCGATAGCCTCTTTGTCAATTCTTTTTTGAGAACAGCAAGATAGGTAGCCGGTACTCTTTCGTCTACACTTAAATAACTTGTAAATCTGTGCTCAATTAAAGTGAGCAACTCATCAATGCAGACAATTATGGTGTCTAATACCTGCTTTAAAGGAATATTGTCCTTAATGAGCGCCAGGTCTTCTAATGCCTGATCTAATAACGTAATCAGGCTTGAATGATATTTCTTTATCAAGCACCTGATTTTTGCTTCGTCATTAAGGGTAAATACGGTGGACTTAATGGCAGTTTGAACCTTGTCTTTTTGAGTAATTACCTGGTCCGTGATTTTTGAAATATCACCGGACACGGCAATATCTATTTTACTTTTTACTGGATTCAATGTTACAGTAACCAAAGTATCCAGCCACTCTAATACATAACCTTCACGCATATCCCTTACTTTAGTTTTAGCGACTATTCGCCATTACAAAGGTAGGATTGGCTATTAGGGCAACCTATACGCAATTCCTACTATTTTCGTACTTAATTAGTAGTAAATCAATGATTTGTGGCTATTTACTCAGCTTATTTATAAGTTCTATCTTATTGGAAACCTCGGCTTTCGCAAAGATGTTTTGGATATGCTTTGTTACGGTTTTCTCAGATATGAACAGTTCCCTTGCTATGCCCTTATATGTTTTCCCTTTAAATATTAGCCGGGCAATTTCTGTTTCGCGGGTCGTTAGATGAAATAGCTTACAGTTCTGCTCAAATTTTGGAATCGAAGATTGAGCCACATTGTCTGGGTCGTGGCTTTTGCCTGTTTTTAAAGCGGCAATGGATGTGTTAAATATCGCCTTTTGCTGCTTTAAGATATTATCAAGTATGGTTTCAATTTTCTGGCTCAATTCCTCAAATGAAAATGGCTTTGAAATGAAGTCTATTGCGCCAAGCCGCAGGCCCTTCAGGCGGTCGGTAGGTGTTGATTTAGCGGTTAAAAATACAATGGGTATGTGACTGTATTTATCTTGCTCTGAAAGAGTTTTTGCGAAAGTATAACCATCCATTTTATCCATCATGACATCGGATAGTATGAGATCTGGCATCACAGGCATTCCAAATAGTTTCTTTAACGCTTCGGAGCCGTTATGAGCAACAAATACATTATAGCTAACCCGGAGTTTGTTGGAAAGGAAATTAGTCATCGCAAGGTTATCCTCTACCAGTAGTATTGTTCTTTTTTGCGAATCGTAATCAGTATCATTTACTTCATCGTAATTGAAGCTATAATTGAGTTTATTCAATGTTTCCACTTTCTTTACAGGTCTGTCCTTTTCGGTGGGTGTGTACCTGGGTAGCGTAATGATAACTTTTGTACCCCGCATTTTAGCTGGATTGCTCTCGATAGATACGGTGCCGCCGATTCCTTCAACTACTTTCTTTACTATCGGTAAACCAAGACCCATGCCTTGTAAGCTGGTATGTTTATACCCGATTTGGTAATAAGGGTCAAAAACTTTCTTTTGCAAATCTTCCGAAATGCCTATGCCCGTGTCCACTACTGAAAAGATTATCTCATTCTCCTGACCACTTAACGAGATAAGCACTTCGCCGTTGGGATCGGTAAATTTAATGGCGTTCTCGACAATATTATTTACTATCCGGTGAATCGCGTTGGAATCTGCCTTAATAAAAATATTCTCGTCAATACACGTTGAACACTCGATTTTATGTTTAACACAATAATGCTTGAACAAAGGAAGGCTATCCTGAAGGATGCCACTAAAGTCTGAAACATGGTTATGCTTATATGTATCAATTCCCTTTGAAAAACGTTCAATATCGAATAGGTTGATTACATCAGCAGTCAGTTTATCTACCCCTCCCTTTATAATATTCAATTCCTCGCCAGTGCCATATTTACTGATGTACTCATCCAGATAATTCTTTATCAGTGTTAGAGGCGTTTTGGTTTCATGAACGAGGTTGATAAAATTATTCGTTTTTTGTTCATTGATTTTCTCCAGTTCCTTAGTACGCTTATGAACTTCATCTTTAAGATCAGTATTCCAGCTTCTCAGGCGCTGCTCTGATTCTATCAGTTTTTCATGCTCTGTTCTTAGCTCTTTAATATTCCTTATTACTTGCAATCCAAACAAAAGTAGGAACCCTATGTTTGTAACTAAAGCCTCAACTGCCTGACCTAAAGCAAAGTAAGTAATGATTGGTAAACCTATCCACGGTGTTAAGCTAAACAAGAACACAACCATTTCCTGCCTACCCTTGATGTTTGAAAGATCGTAATTGTATTTATGATGAATAGCTTTAGTTAAGGAGACAATTACCCAGATGCCATACAGTACAGGAAAGATCAATAGATTTTGCGTCTCCCTCAAATCCTCTGTAAACCAAAAGACCAGAATGAAAATACAGTATGGTAAAATCAGAAATAAATAGACGCCCTTATAGGCATGAAATTTCATCTTCGTTAAACCAAAGACTTTATAGACATAATACGGAAAGTAACATGGTGTGATGAAACCGGTCGCATACGCAATTACGTTCTGCAAGAAATATGATCCAGGCAGGTTAGGATCGGGAAGCAGGCCTCCTGTGATATTGTAGGTAAGCAGTAAAAAAATAAGGATAAGGTTAAGCGTAGTGGTCTTATCATCCGGACGGGCTAAACGAAATATTACCAGATAAAGAAAGATAACTATCTCTATACTTACAAAAAGAAATGTGACAATGTGCATTTGTGTTCCAAAGACCAGCATCTATTCTACCTTTTATCAAACTCTCTTTTTAAAAAGAATAACTTATAGCTTAAATCAAGTTCATGATATATCTGAAAACCGAATTTTTTATACCAGGGCAAATTTTTTAAGGTCGAGGTTTCCAAATAGATTGGTCTTTTCTTATGCTCGCTATCCTCTATAATTTCGTCCAACAGAATACTTCCAATACCTTCATTTTGATATTCCGGATCAACGCCAATAAACCATAAATAATACTTTAGCTCATTTGGCTGTATCTTGTTTATCATTGCCTCCCTTGCAAGTGTTTTCTTTATGTTTTTCAGACCAACTGCAGAAAGGATTAACTTAACATCCAGTAATATAGATTTGAGAGTTGTCTTTTTCTTATCGGGATACGTTATCAGCGCACATGCTTTTTTATCGTCCGATAAAAACACGTCTCCGAATAAATAACAGACCTCAAAAGAGTAATCCATTAAAGAACGAACCCGCTGTATTCTTTTTTTATCTTGTTCTACGATGTAGTTAACGCTTTGATTTGCATCAAATGATTTGGCAAGTATATCTACTGCCAATTTTTTATCACTGTATTGAGCTTTTATCATAGGTTACTCATTTAATTTGTTTACTATTTTACAGAAGTTTAGAACTCATATTTTTCTAACCTTTAACAAGCTGGCATTGATTGCCACAATAACAGTACTCAAGCTCATAAGTACTGCACCCATTGCAGGACTTAATGTAAAGTATGGGTACAATACACCGGCTGCTAAAGGGATTGCTATTACGTTATAACCCACTGCCCAAGCCAAATTTTGTATCATCTTTTTATATGTTGCCTTGCCAAAAGAAATCATTTGTACCACATCTTTAGGTTTGCTATTGACCAGGATAATATCGGCTGTTTCTGCCGCAACCTCGGTTCCTGAACCTACAGCTATACCAACGTCTGCCTGAGCTAAAGCAGGCGCATCATTCACTCCATCACCAGTCATCGCCACTATTTCTCCTTTGTTCTGAAACTCTTTTACTTTTATTTGTTTTTCGTGAGGCAGCACATTTGCCAAGTACCCATCCATCCCTAATTTGTTTGCTACAGCAGCAGCAATCTTTTCGTTATCTCCTGTAAGCAAAAAGGATTTAATGTGCATTTGCTTCAGTCCGTTTACTGCTTCTGCCGATGTCTCTCTTATGCTATCCGCCAGAGTAATAATGCCTACGGGTTTATCATCAATCAGAACAAAATTTACCGTTTCTACATCTTGGTCAACAGTTTCAGGGATAGCAGGTAGTGAGACAGGACTTTGTTTAAAATAATTTGGACCTGCGGCTACCACACTCTTATCATTTGCAATTCCAGTAACCCCTACACCCTGTATGTATTTAAAGTTTTCTGACTTCCATAGAGGCAGGTTCTTTTCCTTTAACTTCCGCATAACCCCATGTGCAATATGGTGTTCTGAATTTTGCTGAATGGCTGCCGCATATTGCAATATTTCATCAGCAGGGAAGCTGTTATCCAATGCAATTACTTGTTGTACTTCGTGCGATCCTTTAGTAAGAGTTCCTGTTTTATCAAAAATGATAGTTGTGAGCTTCTTTGCATTCTCAAACGCTGTGCGGTTGCGTATCAACAAGCCATGTGTTGCAGATAGGGTAGTTGATATGGCAACTACTAATGGAATAGCTACACCCAAAGCATGAGGACAGGAAGTAACCATAACGGTTACCATTCTCTCTAATGCAAACGATAAATCCTTCTCGACATTATACCAATAAATAAAAGTGGCTACACCAACTATGATAGAAATAATCGTAAGCGATTTAGCAACTTTATCGGCAAGGTTCTGCGTAGTTGATTTAGCATCTTGTGCGGACTGAACCAGATTGATAACTTTATTCAAATAACTATCACTTCCGGTTCCGGTTACTTTAACTCTTAACGAGCCATCGCCATTGACAGCGCCGCCTATTACTTTCGCATCTTTTTCTTTTTTCACCGGGGCACTTTCACCAGTGAGCATGCTTTCATTTACATAACTATTACCCTCTAACACTACTCCATCAGCAGCAACCTTTTCTCCTGGCTTTATTAGAATAATATCATTGCTTTTTAAATTCTTTAAATCAATATCATGAACTTCGCCAGATCTTTCTACATGCACTTTGGAAGGAAGCAATGCTACCAAACTTTCTAAGGCCCTTGATGCTGCCATTGTAGAACGCATTTCCAGCCAGTGCCCAAGCAACATAATATCAATCAGCGTGGCTAATTCCCAAAAGAAATCCATGCCCGGCAAGCCAAATACAACTGCTACACTATAAATAAAAGCAACCGAAATGGCTAAAGCAACCAATGTCATCATCCCTATTGCTTTGTTTCTTATTTCACTTATCATTCCGGTAAGGAATGGCCAGCCGCCATAGAAGTAGATAACGCTGCCCAGCGTTAGCAAGACGTACTTGTCACCCGGAAATTTTAATTCGAATCCTATCCATTGCTGTATCATGTGCGACAACAACAAAACAGGGATCGTAAGGACAAGACAAATCCAAAATCTTTTTAGAAAGTCATGCGTATGATGTCCTGCATGCTTATCGTGAGCTGAATGCCCCTTATGAATTTCCTCATCAGTATTGATGGTATGGTGTGCATGTTCAGTATGATCATGTTCGGGGTTTACTACTACATTACTTGCTGCCGTTTCCACAGGCACCAAATCCACCCCGCATTTCGGGCATTTGCCCGGTGCTGGCTTCAGTACCTCAGGGTGCATAGGGCAGGTGAACATTTGTGTCCGTTGATTTGACTGATTGTGATGAGCATGGTTCATAATGAATTATTTGACGTTAGGTATTGCATGGCTTCGCTTTTTCAAGGGTGGCGCTATAAATCGTATTCTCAGTTAATGAAAATCCAGCATTATCTTTAGCTCTCATAAATTATTTCCTATCCCCTGTAAATTTTACACAATAGATGTTGGGGTTAAAAAAGAATTGTTTCATTTTATAGTTTAAATTTTTAAAATACCTTTTCTACCATATCATTCTTTATCAGGCAATCATTGATGTGCCACGTATTTATTCTTTGATTGTAAATGGAAACTCAATTTTCACCTTTTCCCACGCCACAACAATTTTTCCATTATTGCTTTTAGTGTGGTCTATGAAGTATTGCAGTCGTTCTGTATGGGTATTTTTCACTGGTTTTACCCTCAATCTTACAGCATCTTCTTTTTCATCATATTCAGTAGCCAAATGTTGTTTCCACTGTCTATTGATGATCACAGTCCATTCATTTTTACCCGGAATAGTGAAGATAGCATACTTGCCTGCGGGAATTTTCTTTGCCACCTGCGATAAAAGGTTTTTCAATTTCAAGCGTAGTAGCATCATGTGCTCCGGTTACCCACACCTCATCGTATGGCACAAGTCCACCCCATATAACTCTTTTACGGATACCGGGTGAATGGTACACTATCTTAACGCTGTCGCCATTGATTGTACCCACAGCCATAGATTTTATACTTTTCTTACTGGTATCTTTTACTAAGTTTGGGTTGTAGCAAACCTCTTCATTTTTTTGCGCCTGTGCTGTAACTGACAGCAGCGTAATTGTAATAAGCAGAGTAAGTAAATTCATTTTCTTTTGCATTGTAAACGGCTTAGTTGAGATTATACATTGTCATAAACTTTATTTTTTCGGGGTGCCTTTTAAGTTGATCTTTTTTGTATCAAATGCTTAGGCTGTTCATCAACCTTAAAAGATAAAATACCGTGCAGCTATGTATAACTGCAACAGTATTTTAATATCTTTTGTTATCATCTGTTGGCAATTAACCAATCTGACAGTTCCTGAATTTCCATTGTTTGGGCTTTGATGATATTGTTGGCAATTGTTTTTAATTGTGCATTATTCCCATGATGTAGGTACCCTGATGCATCGTCTATTGCAGACTGATGATGCCAAATCATCAATGTTGCAAAATCATTGTCAATATCCCCTGTTATTAGCTGTACATCAATGGCTTTATCCATCTTTTTCATCCCCTCCATTTGTTCCATCATGTATTCCATATCTGTATTATCTACAGTAAGGGTAGCAAGGATTGCTTGAAATTGTTGTATTTCCATTTGTTGATCTCTTATGATTTTTTGGGCCGTTCGTTTCAGGCTATCATTTTTACCATCCTGCAATTGCACATTCGCCATGTTCATAGCCCCCTGATGGTGCATAATCATCATTTTGGAAAAATCAATTTCGGGGTCATTGGTCATCGGCATTGCCATCATTCTATCCATGATTGCATGCATGGTATCCATCATGCGGTTATCATCATGAGGTTGCAGATACTGGTTGTTGCCGTTGTCTTTTGTGCAGGCTGTTAATAATAGAACAACAGCACTTGCTAATAGAAATATTGTCTTTTTCATACCCTTCTTTAAAAGTTTTTAAAATTCGATTTATCAATAAAGGTTAATCAAAAGGGTGGCTTTTATTAATTATCAGCCACCCTTCTGAACTAAGCTGCCATTTTGCGGCATTCTTCGGCACATGTTCTGCATGCCTCTGCACATTCGCGGCAATGATCCATTCCATGTTGCGCATGCTTATCACATTCTGCTCCGCATGCTTCACAGATGTCGGCACAAATACGGCATAAGCCTTTTGCCTTATCGCTGCCCAGGCTCATTAATTGTGCGGCGGCATGGCATATAGCTGCACATTCCATGTCTAACTGAACGCAGCGTGCCATCATTTTTACATCATCTTCCTGCAAGCAGGCAGAAGCGCAATGATTACAGATGGAAGCACATCTAAGGCATGCTTCGATACAACTTTTGTACGTGTGATAACCGGTCATAATTGTTTGGTTTTTTATATGAAGAAATAAGTTGGTATTTATGATGTTTAATAGATGATGGCGATACCTGCACCTAAACCCATATCACTATCGTAGTGAGTAGATAAGGCAAGCCATTTTCTTAATACATATCTCAAGCCTACGGCATATTCTTTATCGGTATTCCACATAAAGTTTCCTCTTAAACGATTGGTAAGCGGTATGTCTTCTCTGCCCAACTGGAAACGGAATTTGCCGTCACCATCTACTCTTGCATCCGCCACAATCAACATGGGAAGAGTATATTGCAAACCGACCACAAAAGTTTTACGATTGTTTTTATTACTTGTTTGCCCAAAGGAATTTTTTTCAATTTTCTCCCCTTTGACTTTATTATAATGATAGTCAAACCCAACATACGGAAATAACCACTGCATCTTTCCCAGGTATCGCCCAAAATTTACTTCTACTTCTCGACCCTGTTTGGGTTTGAGCCCCAGATGCCACAATCCCTGTAATTCAAACCGATTGCCTGCCACCTGAAATGTTGCATCGCTGCCATTGCTTTCTAAACCAATAGTTGCCGTTGCAAGGGTCATTCTTTCGCTGCGTTTGAATTGCCGCCAGGCTAATGCTTTATTGGGTAATTGGGGATTTGGCGGTGAGTTTTGGTAGCTTAAAACATTACCCATACCTGCCATCATGTGGTATAAAATATGGCAGTGAAAAAACCAGTCGCCGTCTTTGTTAGCCGCAAATTCAAGGGTGTCGGTTTCCATTGGCATGATGTCTATCGTATTTTTAAAAGGTGCATATTCGCCTTGTGCACCCAGCACCCGGAAGTCGTGTCCATGCAGGTGCATGGGATGCCGCATCATAGAATTGTTGGTTAAAATGATCCGTACTTTTTCACCTTGTTTAATTAAAACTTTATCCCACTCACTCAAGGTTTTATTATTGATAGACCATACATAACGGTTCATGTTTCCTTCCAATGTAAAATGCAAAACTTTGGTGGGCATATCCGGCATCGTTGTTTTGACTGGTGAACGAAGCATGGCATAATTAAGGGTTACGATGCCCGTGCTACTGCCCATATTCATACCGCGCATGTCATGCATCTTCATGCTGTTTGAAGTATCCATTTTGCCGTTGTCCATAGCCTTCCTGTCATGCATCTTTCCGGAGGTAGTGGTATCAGCTTCCTTATCCTTCATTCCATCCATGTTCATGCCGTGCAGATCATGCATTCCATTACTGCCTTTTTCTTCTTCACTGCCGGTAATTTCAGGATACATTACGCTATTCATATCCATTGTTTGCAGGCTCATTTGCATGCCCGGCATTGGCTTCATATCGCCATTCATCTTCATCATGCCATTCATCATTTTCATACCCTCGAAATATTTCAGCTTTGGTAGGGTTGGTGCAGGCATTTTCATGCCGCTTCCCAGCCACAGAGATGTATAGCCGCTACGGTCTTCTGGTGTGGACCGAAATTCATAGCTCATGTTGTCTGGAATGGTTACAACTACGTCATACGTTTCTGCCACGCCTATTATCAACCGATCCACTTCTACGGGTTCTACATTGTTTCCGTCATTAGCAATAACCGTCATTTTACCACCGGCATATTGCAACCAGAAATAAGAGGATGAACCGCCATTCACCACACGCAATCTGACCTTATCGCCTGCCTTGAACTGGGACGCCTCGGCTTCGGGCTTGCCGTTGCTTAAAAATTTTTCATAATACACATCACTCACATCCATTGCGTTCATTCGCTTCCATTCGTTGGCAAGTTTTGTGGTAAAATACCCTTTGCGAATGGCTTCAGCGTAGCCCTGCACACTTCCTTTCTTAATGGCATACCAGTCGTTGGCAGCTCTTAGTCTGCGTTGCACCTGGTGAGGGTGTTCATCTGTCCAGTCGCTTAATACCAGGGGCAGTTCCGCCGTGTAGGAATTGTCCATATTTCTCATTTCATTTTCACTTTTATTTACAGTATCTTCTTCCCTCACTTTAAATATCAATGCGCCGTAGGTGCCCACCTGCTGTTGCAAGCCTGAATGCGAGTGGTACCAATAGGTTCCATTTTGTACCACTTTGAATTTATACAAATGGGTAGTGCCACCGGGAATGACAGAAGTGGTTAAAAACGGAACACCATCCTGCTCGTTTGGTAAAATAATACCATGCCAATGGAAAGATGTTTGCGTTTTCAGCCTGTTGTGCAGATAAACTTCAGCCGTATCCCCTTCAAAGAAAATGAGTGGTGGTGCAGGAATAGAACCATTAACCGCAAGCCCATGTCTTGGCTTACCGGTATAGTTCACCATTGTATCGGTTACGTATAAATCGTAACGAACGGTTTTGCCCCCATTGATGATTACCTTACCTCCAATCTGGTTAATGGCATTCCCTTCCGTATGATCCATTTGCATTTTATCATGCGTGGGCATGTTCATATTCATATCTTTCTTCTCATCTATGCCCGGCATTTCTTTCATTTCTTTTTTAACGGGTGGGGTACCTGCCTGCTTGGTAGGCTGCTCCTTTTTTTTACCATTTTTTGGCTGCGTTGCTTTAATTGTTTTTTTCACCAATGTCATTCCGCATTTAGGGCAGTTACCGGGCTTGTCCATTTTCACTTCCGGATGCATTGGACAAGTATACACAACCTGTGTTTGTTGTTTTTGTGCCTGAATATCAGGTGCAAAAACAACAAGCAAAACCAATTGCATTGTGAGGAGTAATATCTTTTTCATTTTATTAAGTTTATTGACAACACTTTTTCTTGCGAAGAAAAATTGCCTTTAGAATAGTGAATATTACTTTTTGTATTTTTTTCATTACGGTTTATTTTGCTCAAGGTTGTCTTTTGCTTGCAGTGCCCAATTAATGATTTCCTTTTTATCTGTTTCAGTAAGCCGGGCATCTTTGTGTAGCAAGAGGTATGATGACAAGGGCATCGTACCATCCTTAATAGTATTTTCAATAGCACGAAGCTTGTTAGCCTGCCGCCTTGTTGAGTATGCGCCAAACTCACTAAAATTCAATTCAGTTTTGCCTTCCTTAACGTGCCTCGCTAAAAGCCATCCCATAGGCTGCACATTGGCATACCAGGGATAGCGGGTATTGTTGCTATGACAATCGTAGCAGGCTGTTTTTAAAACAGTTTGTACGCTTTGCGGAACGTTAGAAACCTTTACGATGTCCGTCTGCAATACCTGCCCGCTTGTATTGCGGGCAGGTTGTATAAATTGAATAACAATCAGTATAATTAGGATAGCTAACAACATCTTTTTTATGCGGCTCATGCTCACTGTTTAATTTCCTCTTTCACTTCACCGCACGTAGGCATTTCTTTGCCGAAGTAGGGGTTCTTTATTTCCTTTGTTTCACTAATCCAGTAGGCTCCTTTGTTATCGTTATACATCGGGCAAAAGGCGTGGTACAAGGTTTGACCCGTCCCAAATGATTTTACCAGGTCATACATATCCTTACTAAGCATATCAAAATGTTCTCTCTGATGTTTGATGTTACCGGCATTGCTACCAATGTGCTCTGCATGTTCTTTGGCATCTTCCTCTACATCAGCATACAATTTCATTCGATCTTCCGTTAAAGATGATTTATCTATCTTGTTCATTGCTTCCACAATTGCATTTCCCGCATTAGCTGCATCTTTACTATTGTCGTTAGCTAACGCATTTTTTAGACTGAGGTAGCCACTTACAATTCCTTCAATAGGAGTTGCCTCTGCATTTGGGTTTGAAGAAGGTGTTGTTTCTGAAGCGGAACGTTTGTTGGTTTCTGCGTTTTCATCAGATTTGTTATTGCCATTATCACAGGCTGTAAAAACAACAGAGGACATCATTAAGGCGATTGCTATAGTTTTCATTCTTGTAATACTTTAAAGTGAATAAATTTGAGGTTTACAAAAGGCAACCTCAACAGTGCTTTGATTTTGAAAAAGAGTTAGTTGAAAGTTTCTGTTACCTTACCACAGGTAAGCATGCTGCTACCGTAATATGGATTTTTGATTGTCTTTTCACTACTTAACCAATATGCCTTTTTCATTGGGCAATATTGTTGAAAAACAGGCTGGTCAGTGAGTTTTACCGCTTTAGCTACGGCAGACATATTGGTGGAGAGATTGGCAAATAGATTACGTTGCTGTTTGATGTCTTTGGTTTCGGAAATCCGCCCAGCATCTTTAAGCAAAGCGTGAATATTGCCTTCCGAAATTACTTTATAATCTATGCTATTGGCAGTCTTTACAAATTCTGCTGCTTTAGCAGAAGCGACAGTGGCGTTGTCCGCAGCCAGGGCGTCCTTTATGTTATAATAGAAAGTAAGTAATTGCGAGAGATTTTGATTATCACCCGCATTAATAGTCGAAGTTGAAGATTTAGTCTTATGGCTGCCATGGTCGTGTTGAGCAGATGCTGACACTGAAATAAAGCAAAATAATGTTGCTATTACGATTAGCTTTTTCATTTGAAATGATTTAATGTTTACAAAAAATAAGTGCAGGCATGGGCAAATAATGCCATGCAGAAATGAAACATTAAATCAAATCTGAAAGCTCTGAATGGCTATGCGAATGTCCGGTATGGGAGGATGGTAACTTCGGACAAAATGCTTGATATTTGGAACAGCCTGCGAAGTAAATAAAAGGTCAACATCAAAGTATATAGAAAGAAATGCTGCAAAGAATACAGGATTAATTACAGCATTTACGGATTGGGGGACGGTTTTTTCGAGATGAGCAAATTTCGTTGCTTTTTCATTACAGCAATTGTCTTTACCATCTTTTGAGTTATGCTGATGGCTTGTTTGGTTGTGGTTTTTCTCTTGATGATTATGTTGATGGTGATGCTGATGTTTTTTACCATCACCGTGCACATGTGTTGAAGATTGAGTTGCTTCCTCATGGTGATGAGTAGCGTTAAAACCTAAATCCAAACCAAGAGAACAAGCAAATCCAATAACCGTATTTAGTGAGAACACGATTAACAGAAATGCTGCTTTTAGCTGTATGGATTGATTTTCTTTCATCACAGTTTGCCCAAGACTAAGTCATATACAAAGGTAGCCAGTCGAAAGCTGCCCACTGTTATATTATTTTTATTAAGATTTACATAATTTTTAGATTTGCCGAAATAAGTAAGCTTCTATCTCTGCCTTAGCAAACTCATCCTATGCCGAATTTTTTGACTTCATAGTGCTTTTCTTCTTAAATCCCAAAAACATTCTTATTTAATCGTTTCCTGCACTTCGCCGCAACCCAACATCTTTTCACCAAAGTAAGGATTACGAATTTCCTTGCTGCCACTGATCCACGAAGCGCCTTTGTCGTTAAAAGCCATTGGGCAATGTGCCACATATAATTCACCACTGGATAAACCTTCTTTCTTAATTAAGGCAGTCATATTATTACTCAATGTTTCATAGGCAGCTCTTTGAGCTTCGATGCCTGATGCAGCAGTAATTTTTGAAGCTGCTGATGCAATAGTGTTTGCGCCATCTATATCTTTTGCACCGGCTTCAATTGCATTGGCAGCAACTTTAGCTTCTGCCATATCATCATTGGTAAGCGCGGTTGTTAAATGAATGTAATGCTGGTAAACGGCATTGAGCTTATCGTTTTTTAGAACAGGTGTTGAACTGGCGGTGCTTTGCATTTGTTCTGTGGCAGCATGATCGTGGCTGTCTGTTGTTCCGGCCTTGTTTTCGGAACTGCTGTTGCCTCCACAGGAGGAAATAATAAGGGCTGCTGCGAAAGGAATTACTGTTTTCAATAAATGTTGCATTGTTTTTTGTTTTTAGATGTATGATTGAATGTTTATTAATGATTATGCCCTGCCATCGGGTTTTTGCCCTTTTTTAATACAAACTCACTGTATAGTAGGTAGGCACCGGAAACCACTACCACATCACCTTCTTCTACACCTTTGGTTATTTCTATGCGGTTAAAGTTTTCAGCGCCTGTTTCTACCATTTTTGGTGCAAACTTTCCTTCGCCTGTTTCTACCCAAATATGGGCCCCTTTACCATCATGAATAACTGCATCTACCGGTAGCGTAAGGGCTTTGGAAGTATTGGCAACAGGCAATTGTATAACTGCCTGCATTCCTGCTTTGAGCTGATTATTAGAATTAGGTATGCTGCCCCTGATAGTAAGCAACTGGCTGCCTGCCTGTAGCGCCGGCGCCATAAATTCAACCCGCATTTTTTTGGGTTCGTTTTCAAATCCTGCTACGGTTACGTTTACTACATCGCCTTTCTTTACAAGGCTTGCTTCGCCAGAGTATAAATCGGCTTCCACCCAAATGGTATGATACGCTTCAAGACTCATAATGGAAGAACCTTCTGCCACGTATTGACCTTCTGTAATAAATAGTTCAGACACAACGGCATCCGCCGGAGCAGGATATGTAACATAAGGGCTGGTTTGCTTTTTATTTCTTAGCTGCTGTATCTGCGCTTCTGTTTGGCTATATAAAAGCAACTTTTGCTTTGCTGCATCTGCCAATTGTTGAAACTTGTTGTCGTCCGGAAATTGGGCTGCCTGCGCTATGGTTATGAGATATTCCTGTTGCAGCGCCGCTAATTGTTCCGAGTAAATTTTATACAAGGGCTGTCCCTTGCGAACCGGAACACCAGTTTGTTTCACATACAAAGCTTCAATCCTTCCGGCTACACGGCTCGATACGGCTTCGGTTTGCGAAGGGTCCACTGTAAGCCTTCCGTTTAATTGTTTGAAGGAAGAGAACGAACCGGTTTTAATGGTATCGGTCGTAACATTTGCCAATGCCTGTTGCGGTTCACTTAATGTGAGGTAATCGGAAACATTGCTTTTGTCAAACAGCACCAGATCCATTCCGCAAATAGGGCAGGTGCCCGGTTTGTCGCTAATGATTTGCGGGTGCATAGGACAGGTATAGGTTTGCTTGTGCGTTGTTTCCGTATGCTGTTCCTTTTCTCCGTCGTTGCAGGAAGGAAAGCCCAAAAGGGCTGTGCCGGCAAGCAGAATAACGGAAAGTATTTTTAGTGTCTGTTTCATTTTGAATTGTTTGAAGTCAGTCGGATAAAGCTTTCGTTGTCCACCAGGAAGCTGGCATTCTTAGCTACATGCCAGTCGCCAATGAAGTCTATTATTTCTACCATGCCATTTACTTTAATACCAGTTTGTACTTGTTTCGGAATGTAAACACCATTCTCTTTTTTGAAAACGACGGCTTTTGTTCCCAATTGTAGCACTGCTTTTTCAGGCAGCCAGTACGCTCCGTTTTTTACAACAGGTATATTTGCAGTAAGCAATTGTCCCGGTTTTAAGTCGGTACCAGATAAGTACACACGGGCAACCGTAAAGCTTTCACCATTTCTTTGGCTTGGTTCAATCAAACCAATACTTCCGGTTTTTACATCGTTAGGGTTGGCAACGGTATGAAACACCAGCTTTTGCCCTCGTTTGATTTCAGCAGCCAATGAAGGGGCAAAAGAAAATTCTGCCACCATGCTGTTATCCTTGTAAATGGTAAAAACCGTTTCTCCTGCACCTACATATTGCCCCTCCCTAATCATCACTGGTGTGGGGCTGGGGGCAGCCTGGGGTGTAGGGGTAGCCGCAGCGGAAGCATCACCACCCATGCCACCCATTCCAACGGAAGAAGCTGAAGATGAAGAAGGCATGGCAACACCCGAAGAGGCAGCATTTACTGCTACATTTTTTTCTACAATATAACCGCTAACGCTGCTATAAACCGGCACCCGGTATAGCGGCTTTCCGCTTTTAATTACCTGGTTAATTTGTGCCGGCTGCATACCTAAAAGGCTAAGGCGTTGCCTGGCTTTTTGCAGTAACGAAGGATTGTTATCACTCCTGCTGATATAAATTAATTCCCTTTGAGCAGCAGCCAAGTCGGTAGAATAAATTTCCATGATAAGCTGTCCTTTGCTTACCGGTTGGTAATTGTATTTGATATACATTCTTTCAATTCTTCCGGCAACACGACTGGAAATGCTTTCCTGGCTCCTGGTGTCGTAGGTAACAATACCCTGCACCGGCAAAGAGAAAATCCTTGAGCCGCTTTCCGCTCTAATAGTTGGCATGGAAGAAACCACCTGTTCATTTACCGGTTTTAATAAAGGCAATAAACTGCTGTCAACATGCAATTCGTGGGAACTGCTCATAGGCACTAAGTCCATGCCGCAAATAGGACATTTGTCGGGTTGATGCCGGACGATTTGTGGGTGCATGGGACAAGTATATTTAGTTGCTTCGCTGTGGTTATGCGTTGTTTCTGTCGTCCTGGTTGTTTCTGTTTTCTCCTTGCAGGAAAACAACAACAGAACTGTCAGCAGCGGTATGAGCAGTTTACCTGAATAACTCTTTTTCATAATCAATAATCATTTGAAATAATTTTTGTTTCTCGTCCAACACATCAAGCTGCATCATGTTCAGTGCTTCCCAGTTGTCAAGGACAATGGTAAGGGTAAGCTTATTTTCCTGGTACGACAAAAAGCTGGCATCTAAGGTTTTTTGCAAGGCAGGTATCACTTTCTGTTCTAATGATTTGATACGCTGCTGCATGGTTTGTATTTGCGCCTGCATACCGTATAACATGCCCTGCGTTTCCTGGAGCATTGCAGCCCTTTCGCTTTCCATTGCACCGATGTTTGACTGCATAGCTTTAATTTCGGACTGGTACATTTTTTTTGACCAGGGTGCAATGGGAATAGACATCATGCCCATTACGCTATATGCCTTCGGCATCATTCCGGTGAGCGGCGTCATGTGATCAAACTGAATGCGGAAGGTTGGTTTTCGATCCAGCGCCATAGACTGAATATTTAGCTTCATGGAACGGATGCTTTCATTCATTTGCAGCACATCTTTTCGTTGGGTAGCAAGGCTTGCCGTATCGTAAGTAACTGATGCGACAAAGCGTGGTTCGTAAGTGGTATCAATACGAAAATCAGCGTTGCCCGGACGGTTCATTAATGAGTTGAGATAAGCCTTTGCTTGCGCAATGTCGCCCTGTGGCATCAGTAGCATGTTGCGGTTCTTTTGTATTTCGGCTTCTGCTCTATAGACTGTGCTTAACTGCGACTGATTGTACGGATACCTCACTTCTTCAATTTTCTTCATCATTTCCAGTATCTTTTCATTGGCTTCAATTACTTTGATTTTTTGCGCCGCTACCAGCCAGTTAAAATACTGCCCCTTTGCCTGTGCTTTTAAGTCATTCAGTGTAACCGCACGGGTAGCCTTTTCAATATTCCCTTGCGACTGGATATAGTTTTTTCTTGCCTGCAATTTCTTTCCGTTGGGAATTTCCTGTTCCAGCCGGAGCATTACAGAACCCTTATCGCTGCCGTCCATCACTTTTTGAAACGGGTAAGGCGTCATGAATGTGCCTGCGCCTACCATTGGCGGCATCCAGGCAGTGGCCGCATCAGCGCTGTATCTGTAACCTTCAGCCCGTAAGCCGTAAGTTTTAAGCAGAATATTATTGCTGTCTATCTTTTGTATGATTTCCGGCAGGCTCAATACTTCTTTTTGCTGTGCAAATGCACTAACCGGAAGCAGTAAGAGCAAGAAGAGATATTTTTTAATGTTGCACATCGTACACCTCCAATTTTCCGTGTTTGCGTAATTCGTATTCCTTTGCCATTAAGAAGATGAGCGGCGTTACCAGCAGGATATGAATAGCGGAAGTAAACACGCCGCCAATCATCGGCAATACCACCGGTTTCATCACATCCGTTCCTACACCGGTTGCCCATAGCACCGGGACCAGACCAAACAGGGAAACGCAAACCGTCATGATCTTAGGACGTAATCTTTTTGCCGCACCATGAATAACGTATTCCTGCAGGTCCGCCTTTGTAATGGTTTCCCTTGAATTTCCTTTTAGCTTGATGAGTTGTTGCATGGCATCGTTCAAATAAATAACCATCACAATGCCTGTTTCTACTGCAATGCCAAACAAAGCAATGAAACCAACGGCTACTGCTACCGAAAGATTGACACCCCAGAAGTAGATAATGTAAGCGCCGCCGATCAGGGCAAACGGAACGGTGATAAGGCTTAGGAATGCTTCACGAATGGAATGAAAAGCAAAGTATAAGGAGAAGAAAATAATGACCAGTACAATTGGTGCAATCCACATGAGTGTTTGCTGTCCTCTAATGAGGTTTTCGTACTGTCCGCTCCATTCCAGGAAGTAACCGGCAGGCAAAATCCCTTTTTGCTGGTTGAGCTTTTCCATTGCTTCTTCTACCGTGCTGCCCAAATCACGGTCTCTTACATTAAACAAGACAGCGCCACGCAACAAAGCGTTTTCAGAATTAATCATCGGCGGTCCATCTTCAAACTTAATATCCGCTACAGCACTTAAAGGCACTTCGCCAAAACCTGCTGATTGAAGCGGTATTCTTTTGATTTGCTCTACGCTGTTTCTATAATCCTGCGCTAAACGTACATTGATTGAAAAACGCTGCCGGCCTTCTACCGTTTGTCCAATAGGAGCGCCGCCTAAAGCAGTTTCCACGGTTTGGTTTACATCATCCACATTCAAGCCATAACGACCCAGGTCGGCACGACGAACATCAATAGAAAGGTATTTACCGCCGGTTATAGGTTCAACGTATAAATCTGCAACACCGGCAGTGCCTTCAAGGGCTGTTTTTACCCGTTCGGAAACGGCGGCAAGCGTATCAAGACTTTGCCCATACACTTTAATACCCACATCGGTACGGATGCCGGTAGATAGCATGTTGATGCGGTTGATGATGGGCTGTGTCCAACCATTTACCACACCGGGAATTTGCAGCTTGGCATCCAGTTCTTTAATGATGCCGGCTTTCGTAATGCCTTCCCGCCATTCTTCACGTGGTTTTAATGTAATGATGGTTTCAATCATACTGATGGGGGAATTGTCTGTTGCCGTACTGGCTCTGCCTGCCTTGCCTAATACCTTGTCCACTTCAGGAACAGATTTGATGATTTTATCCTGTACCTGCAATATTCTCTTTGCTTCCGCATTGGAAACGTCAGGCAATGTAACCGGCATAAACAAAACGCTTTGTTCGTCGAGCGGCGGCATAAACTCAGTACCCAGGCTTCGTAGCAGCGGAATGGAAATGAGCAGTGCAAGTATATTGATGGCAAGCGTTGTTTTTCGCCATTTCATTACCCAATGGATAATTGGGGTATAAACTCTTTCCAAAAACCGGTTTACCGGATTGGCATTGTCGGGCCTGAATTTTCCTTTCATAAAAAAGGAAATCAGCACCGGTGCCAACGTAATTACCAGAAAGGCATCCACTATCATGATGAATGTTTTGGTATAGGCTACCGGGTGGAAATATTTTCCTTCCTGACCGGTGAGTAAAAACACCGGAAGAAATGAAGTGATGATGATAACAGTTGCAAAGAATACGCCCCTGGATACCTGCTTGCTGGATTTTTCAATAATGGCAAGCCGTTCTTCTTCGGTAATCCAGTTTTCTTTTATCTTTTTATTTTTTCTACGCCAGATCATAATTCGGTTTTGTTTTTTTGTTCCTGTTGCCAATGTGCATAGCGGTCTGCCAGGTGTTTGTAAGCATTTTCACTCATGATAATGCCATTGTCCACAATGACCCCAATTGCCAGTGCAATACCGGTTAGGGACATGATATTGGAAGAAATGCCAAAGGCATTAAGCAAAATGAAACTGATGGCAATGGTGATGGGAATTTGGATAACAATGCTAAAGGCACTGCGCCAGTGAAACAGGAAGATGATAACGATAAGCGATACCACAATCATTTCTTCAATGAGGGTGGTTTTGATAGAAGAAATGGACTGATTAATCAGTTCGCCACGATCATAAACAATATCAAATTTTACACCTTCAGGAAAACCTTTTGCCACTTCCAGCATTTTAGCTTTTACATTGTCAATCACTTCATCGGCATTTTCGCCATAACGCATCACCACAATGCCGCCTACTCTTTCGCCTTCTCCATTCTGGTCAAAAATGCCCAGCCTTGTTTCACCGGTCATTTGCACACTGGCTATATCAGCCACTCTTACAGCAATGCCATTATCGGTTTTCAGGGGAATGTTTTGGATCTCTTCTATGGAATTTAAGTAGCCGGAGGTTTTAATTACATAGCCTATATCACTCAACTCAAATTTGCTGCCGCCGGTTTCGTTGTTATTGGAACGAACAGCGCTGATAACATTGTTTACAGAGAGTTTGTAGTATAAAAGCTTGTTGGGATCGAGTGTGATTTGATATTGCTTTTGAAAGCCGCCAAAGGAAGCGATTTCGCTTACGCCTTTTACGTTTTGCAAACCAAACTTGATGTACCAGTCCTGCAAGGCTCTTTGCTCGCCCAAATCCATTCCAGGAGCATCCAATGTGTACCAGAGAATATGCCCTACGCCTGTTCCATCAGGACCTAACTGCGGGCTTACGCCTGTTGGTAAGTTGCGGGAAATGGTGCTTAACCGTTCCAGCACTCTTTCCCTTGCCCAGTACACATCAACATCATCTTCAAAAATGACGTAAATAAAGCTCATGCCGAACATGGACGTGCCCCTTACATATTTAATGCGTGGTAAGCCCTGGAGGTTTGTAACCAAAGGATAAGTTACCTGGTCTTCTATCAGTTGGGGTCCACGCCCCATCCATTCGGTAAATACAATGACCTGGTTTTCTGAAAGGTCGGGAATGGCATCAATGGGATTGTTTTTTACAGAAAAAGCACCCCAAACAAATAAGCCTGCCACCATTATCAAAACAATGTAGCGGTTGCGCAACGACCATTCTATAATACGATGTACCATAATCTTACTTGCTTATTAGTGATGCTGTGAATGATCCTTTTTTGCTTTAACCTTTCTTCTTTCGTATTGGCAACAACCGGGCAGCTTATCATATACTTTATCATCAGCCTGGTACTTGTCGGTATCGTGCCCTACGGCAGCCACCTTCTTATGAATGTCATCGTTGCTGATTGTTTTTGGGTTGTAGGTTACGGTTAACAACTTTGTTTCCATATCCCATACGGCAGCAGTAATGCCATCCAGTTTCAAAACATTTTGAATACGGCTTTTGCACATGCCACATTCGCCATACACTTTTATGGTATCTGTTTGTTGCTGTGTTGTTTGTTGGGCAAACGAAGAAGATGTTACTATTGCAAATAGCGCAATGAGAATAAATTGTAGTGATTTCATAAAATTTTTGTAATAGAAATAAACGAGAAACAAAGGCATACAGAAATGCCTTTAGCCCGACAGTGTGCTGCCCGGCTCAAAAAGAGAGGTAAACTTTAAATACGGAAAACGCCGTTGCGCTTATAGATGGCGATGCTGCTACTTCGGGGTGGCGCATTGCTGGTGGGATTTTCTTCAGTAATAGAAGAAAAAGCTATTTGAGGAATTTCGATGAAAGAAACAGGTATAGTTACGGCAGCCAATTGCATTGCCTGAAAAGCAATATCGGATGTGTAATGGTCGTTTTCGACCTTCACTTGCTTGTGTTCATCCTTGCAACAGCGTTTGTCGGCTTGCTGGCTGTCATCCATTCCGCATTTGCCGCATTGCTCTTTTTCAGTGTACCAAAGGTTTTGTTCAACCAGCTTGCCCATGCAATAATGCAGGTGTACAGTAGCCCCAGTGGTAGCGGCTAAGTACAGAATGGCTAATATGGTTGCAAGAAACTTTTTCACAGCTTGTGATGCAAAGGTAATAAATCAAGAAAAACTATTTACACAAATTTGGAAAAGATTTATAATCTGATTATCGAATACCTTAACTTATCTTAAGGATTTACGCTATTGTTATTTCATTATCCAAATACACATCCTGTATTGTCTTAAGCATATCTATTCCCTCCTTGAATGGACGTTAGAATGCCTTGCGCCCGAGAATAAGCCCCATACCTCCTGCACGTTTGTTCACCACGGCGGTAATGACCGCTTCCTGCAAGTCACTATCTCCCAGGCTTTCGCCACCGCTGTTAATTAAACCTACCCGCCCGCTGTAGCAGTTCAACACCTGATAACGGGTTAAATCAATAGGATGATCGGAGGTTAGTTTTTCATATACCAGCTTATGGGTTTTACCATGTTTGGTAGCTAAATAGCCTCCATTATTAGTAGGCAGCTTTTATTTTATTGTATAATGTCTGCCTGTATAGTAACGCCTAAATGATTTGCTTGTCCGGTTAAGTCGGCAGATGTATGATAATCTGTTTCATTTACTTTGAAACCGTTATTACGGGTATAGCACCATAAGATAGTTACCATGCCAAGTTCATGTGCCATTTCAAAAGCTTCAGCTACTTCTTTCAATTGACGCCTGCTTTCCGAACTTCCCCAATAAATAGTATCGCCAACGCCCATAGCACCCATGTTCCAGGCACTTTTAATAGTGCCAAAAAGGGTTTGGTCATATGTGTTTGGAAGACTTAGAAATTCGTTATGATTGATCTTTATAATAAAAGGGATTTTGTGTGCATACTTACGGCCCATGATGCCCAGAACTCCAAATGTAGAAGCAACGCCATTGCAGCCGCCCTCCATTGCCCGCCTAATGCTGTTTTCGGGATTGAAATAGATAGGGTTAGGAGCAAATGCAGAACCTGCACTGTGTTCAATACCCTGGTCAACGGGAAAAATACTACAATAGCCTATGCCTCCTAAACGTCCATGACCTAATAAAGATTGAAAGTTTCGCAATACCTGGTTATTTCGGTTACTGTTAACCCAAATGTTTTCTATAATATCAGGAGAAGGAAGGTGAATACTTTCTTTATCAATGGTACAGGTATTATTTAAAAGACCCTCTGCTTTATCTCCTAATAGTTCAATGGTTCTGCTGTTTTTCATAATATTTAATTCGGCTTAAAACAAAAAAGAAGAATAGTCTTTTTACAAACTTGCACTTCACTAAAGAAAGTGCGAAAAATCACTAACATCAAACCTCATCAAGCGGTTTTCGCCTGATTTTACCAATGTTTTTAAAATGACTGGGTGTTTGGTTAGTTACCTTTTTAAACTGAGCAGAAAGATGTGCAATGCTGCTGTAACCTAATTTGTCAGCAATCTCACTCAGCGATAACTGCCCATAAACAAGCAACTCTTTCACCCTCTCAATTTTTTGGTTGATGATATACTTTTCTATGGTTATGCCTTCCACTTCTGAAAACAGGTTGCTCAAATAGCAATAATCCCTTTTTAATTGTTCGGAAAGTATTTGTGAAAAGTTGTATTTACTTACTTTATCACTATGGTGTACTTCAGTAATTATGATGTTTTTAATTTTTTCAGTTACCAGTTTTTTGCTGTCATCGAGCAGTTCAAAGCCAAGGGCAGCGATGTTGTTCCTAAACTTCTCCAATTGGTTTTGAGTTGGGTCTTTCGCTAATACCACTTCGCCAAGTGAAATGGCGGTAGCTTTTAATCGTACCTTCTTCAATTCCTGGCTTATTACCAATATACAGCGGTTACAAACCATGTTCTTTATAGCTAACTTCATAGAAGCATGTTGAATTATTTTACACGTAATAAGACGTAATAATAGTGCTAAC
This sequence comes from uncultured Paludibacter sp., assembly GCA_937927845.1. Lineage (GTDB taxonomy): Bacteria > Bacteroidota > Bacteroidia > Bacteroidales > Paludibacteraceae > Paludibacter. The sequence continues at coordinate 38,321 of CALFXE010000218.1, read as the reverse complement.
AGATGTAGCACAACAAAAAAGCGAATAACAATTAAGGTATATCAAGCCGTTGAGGCAGATAGGATGGACAGAGAAGGTCCTGCGACAGAGGAGAAAAGCTAATTAAATACGGTAAACGCAGTTGCTGATGTATATTGGAATTTTGCCCGTACCCGGCGGAGAGTTGGTAAGCGGATAATTGATGATTGGATGACAATACGCGATTAAGGTGTAGTTATTCCAATCATATTGTGGGAGGTCAATAAATATTTTTAAAGGATGGAAAGTGGCTGTCTGAAAGTTGTACTTACTTTCAATCTTAATAGTTTGGTGTCTATCCTCGCAGCAGCCTTCCTTTTTAGTCATGCTGCAATTATCACATTCATCTTTCTCTTCGTGGCTATGCCATAATGCCCAGGAAACCATCTTGCCCATGCAAAAGTGCATGTGAATAGTAGCTCCTGTGGAGGTTATGAAGAATAGAACTGCTAATATGGTTACTAAGCACTTTTTCACTGCAAAAGCCTTTCCCCTGTTAGGGGTAACATTATGCGATACCTACAACAAAGTTAATTTTTTACACCTAATAAAAGCCGGATCAGTTTACCTGACCCGGCTTACCTCTAATTTTAGGCTGCTTCCTGCGCCTTGAAACCTGCCTTTTCAACTGCTTTAATTACCTCATTTTTATTAACTCCCGTGCCCGAAATAGTCAATATTTTGTTTGGGTTTTGGGTATCTACCTTCCAGTTGTTTTCACCTACCGTTTCATTTAGCGAAGGCGTAACCTTGGCAACACATCCGCTGCAATTAATGTTTGTTTTTAATTTTAGAGTTTCCATTTTATTCTGTTTTATTGATTAAAGAATTGATTTGAATTTTAAACGTAAGCTGTTACTTACTACACTTACTGAGCTTAGTGCCATAGCTGCACCAGCTATCATGGGGTTGAGTAAAAACCCATTGATAGGATATAAGATGCCGGCAGCAATGGGGATGCCTATAATGTTGTAAATAAATGCCCAAAACAAGTTTTGCCGGATTGCCGTCACTGTGTACTTTGATAACTTGATGGCTTGCGGAATTTTGGAGAGATCGGATGAAATGATAGTCATTTTGGCTACATCCATTGCAATGTCACTTCCTTTTCCCATTGCAATACTTACATCAGCTTGTGCTAAAGCATTACTGTCATTAATGCCATCACCAACCATTGCAACAATTTTGCCTCTTTGCTGCAATTCCTTTACGAACGCTGCTTTATTTGCAGGCAACACCTCGGCTTTAAAATTTCTAATACCCGTCTGTTCTGCAATAGCTTTTGCTGTGCTCTGATTATCACCTGTAAGCATATAAACTTCTATACCTAATTGTTGTAATTGTTTTATCGCATCAATGGAAGTAGCTTTTACTTTATCTGCAATGGCAATAACAGCGAGGGCTTCCTTATCATTTGCGAAGTATATAACTGTCTTTGCCTCTGCTAACCATTTTTGGGCAGCTTCATCCAATTGACCGACAATGGTGACGTTGTTATTACGCAGTAAAGAAGCATTACCTACATAAAAAATTTGATTGTTTACCTGTGCTTTGGCACCAAAACCTGTAATGCTTTCAAAGTTGTGTACAGGCAAGTGTTCTATATTGCCCAAATGTTTTACAATCGCTTCGGCTAAGGGATGCTCTGAGCCTTTTTCAATGGAAGCTAAAGCCGGTAAGCCGTTTTTATCATTGTTGAGCCAAAGTATGTCAGTAACAACCGGCTTGCCTTCCGTGATAGTGCCGGTCTTGTCAAGAACAATGGCATTCACTTTTTTAGCCACTTCCAGGCTTTCGGCATCTTTAATCAGGATGCCGTTTTCAGCACCTTTGCCTACACCTACCATGATGGCGGTTGGCGTAGCCAAACCTAAAGCACAAGGGCAGGCAATCACTAATACTGTAACCATTGCTAACAAGCCCTGTGTTAAGCCGTTTTCTCCACCCAACATCAGCCAGGCAATAAGGCTAAGAATAGCTATTAGAATAACGACAGGAACAAAGATACCTGCCACTTTATCTACGAGCTTTTGCACTGGTGCTTTACTGCCTTGAGCTTCCTGCACCATCTTAATGATATGCGCCAATACCGTATCACCGCCTACCTTGTCAGCCTCAAACTGAAAACTTCCCTTTTGATTGATGGTGCCAGCAAATACTTTTTCACGCGCCTTTTTCTCAACGGGTATCGGTTCACCACTTATCATGCTTTCGTCAACAAAAGAACTGCCTGACTTCACCGTGCCATCTACGGCAATCTTTTCACCCGGTTTTACAAGAAGTGTATCACCAACCTTTACGTTTGCAATAGGTATTTCCATTTGATGACCGCCTTCATGAACGACCGTTACTGTCTTGGGTTGTAAGCCCATCAGCTTCTTTATAGCCGATGAGGTGTTTCCTTTGGCTTTTTCCTCTAATAACTTGCCCAATAAGATAAAAGCGATTACGACTGCCGCCGCTTCAAAATAAACATGGGCATGCAAGCCTTTGCTGTGCCAATAAGAAGGAAACAAAGTATTAAATACACTGAATAAGTAGGCGACACCGGTACTCAGAGCCACCAACGTATCCATGTTGGCAGAACGATGTTTGGCTTGCTTCCAGGCGTTGACAAAAAACTGCTGACCAAAGAGGAGAACCACAGGAGTAGCCAATGCCCACATGATGTAGTTGGCATAAAGCATATCCATAAAGAACATACCTATAACAACCGTGGGAATGGATAGCAAAACTGCACCAATCGTCTTATTCTTCAGTATTTGATACTTCTTTTTGTGCAGATCCTCTAACGCATCTTTTGCCTCATCGGTTTCATCAATCATTAAATCATACCCGATAGCCTGTAAAGCCGCTTTTAACTTTTGTGGGTCGGTGATAGTAAGTATATATTCTACCTGTGCAGTAGTGTTGGCATAGTTTACTGCAACATTTACCACACCCGGTTGATTTTCTAATATGCTTTGAGCACTGCTGGCACAAGAGGCGCAGGTCATGTTAAGGACAGGAAAAGATTTTTTTACCGTATCAACATCATAGCCCAAGTCACGTATAGCCTTTACCGCTTTAGGTACAACCTCTACTTCATCCGATGTACTAATGACTGCCCTATGATTATTAAGTTCTATTTTATGCGAAGTAATTCCCTCTACTTTTCCCAACCCTTTGTTAACTATTAAGGCACAATGTTCACTTTCAACACCTTCAAGGGGTAAGTAAACAGAATGGTTATTTTCATTTGCCATATCTAATATATTTTGATACAGCAAAGCTACTATAGCGTTAACCTCTGGTTGTTACACAATTATGGAAATGAGTTATAAGATTTTGTGGTACTCTTGAAGCCATTACTGCAGTTGCCAGAAGCAAATAAAGTTGTAAAGGATAATTTCTTACTATTGTAACGCTTTAATCCGAACGAGAAATCATTTAAACTTTCTCATAAGCAGTTAGTTTTGGTTCGGCCCCTGTTTCTACAGGGGCTTTTTATACCACTAAAAAGAAGAAAGGACATTTTATTTGCAAACAGGGCACGGTGGAAACTCCATTGAGGTATCAAAAAAAGAAGTTCCGGTTCCGACAGGTGCAGCAGCGGTTTTTCTACCGGAAGCGCAAGAGGCTGCAAATCCAAGAATGGTAGCTCCTGCTATATGCGACAAAAATTCGCGACGAGTAGTGATGACATACGTTCCGTTTTAATTATGAATAAGTATTTTAAATATCGGCTGCTTCCATTGCCGCTTCGGTTCCTGTATTGACCCCGTTCATAAAAACTAACATTGTCTTAGTTTTGCAGGCTGCATGCAACAGTTTGTACATTACTTCCTTCACTTGGTATTCCCCGCTGTACTGGCCTTGTTTATTAACAAGGATCGATGGGTTCGTATATACTTCATTTTACTTGCTACCATGCTCGTGGACATTGACCATTTGCTGACCTCGCCGATCTTTGATGCCTGCAGATGCAGTATCGGTTTTCATCCTTTGCACAGTTATTTTGCGGTGATTTTATACATCCTGTTGCTTATTCCTAAGTTAACAAGACTGGTAGCGGCAGGTCTGCTCTTGCACATGCTGGCGGATTATATCGATTGTTTTTTTATCCGCCAGGCATGTATATAGAGCCATCGGTTACAAACTGTACTGTCCTTTAAGCCGGATGGTTACCACTACATCATTTTGTCCGTTGTTTCGAAAAAACCAGCCATGCTTACCTTCAAAGGGCGAAAGAAAGGTCCCAACCATATTATCGGCATATGCAAGCGTATAGCTTTCATAATAGGTATCTTTAGCGGGTTCGGCCTCGTTCACTTCTCCATGAAAATCGATATATAATACATCCTTTTCCGTGGACCATTCATACTTCATTTGACCGTGCTTAAGCATATAGACCTTGTATTCAATTCCTTTACCTGCCGGTACCGTCACCTGCACACTATCTTCTCTGACGTCATATTGTTGGGTGGGAGGAGGATTATCTGCCTCTATAGGTTTTTTAACGCTTGGATCAGATCCTGCTTTTTCCATTTTCAAACGGGGATAAGACATCCGGACAGTAGAGGCACCTGCTTCACTTGAGGAAGCGTGAAGCCTGGTAAATCCGAGAGCCTTGCCGACCCCTGTAGGGTCTATGCCGTATTCGGCGGGGAGGATAGCGCAAAATACCAGTAAGGCTCCAAGAAATAATGCTATGATTACCGCTCTGATAATTTTTCTGCTGCTTAAAACGGGATGATATATTTCTGCCATTTTTTTATTTGTTTAAGTTGAGTTAGCGGTAAAGAAAATAACCGGTTAATTGATAGCCCAGTAAAGCGAATCCGGCCGCCATTAACAATGTGTTCGTAAGCGTTGAAAATTTTAAGAAGCTGCGTTTTTTTCGCCATACAGCAATAAGAGAAAGCACGAGCGCCAATGCGATAAACTGGCCGATCTCCACACCTATATTAAAACCGATCAAATTTGCAACAAGTCCATCCCTGTCAAATTTGAATTCCTGTAATTTGGTAGCAAGACCAAATCCGTGAAATAGTCCGAAGATCAGAACAGCAGCTTTGGTATTGGGTTGTGTTCCGAAGAAACGCTTAAAACCGCCAAGGTTATCAAAACCTTTATACACGATGGAAAGTGCAATAATTGCGTCGATAAGATAAGCGTTGACACTCATATCGGCTAACACCCCTAACAGTAAGGTCGTGCTATGTCCGATAGTAAAGAAGCTTACGTAAAGTAATATCTCTTTCGTGCGATACAGAAAAAATATTACTCCGACCAGGAATAGCAGGTGATCATACCCGGTAAGCATGTGTTTGGCGCCAATGTATAAAAACGGCCCAAATGCAATTCCGGAATTGCCGGACAGAAACGCCTGAGTGTCGTCATCTACTCCATGTGCCTGAACAGTTTGCCAGATACAGCAGCAAAGGAGTGTTATAAAAACAGCCAATATTTTTTTTATAGTCATTGTCTAATTTTTTTAAGGGGCTCTCTCCCGCCTGTGGAAGGCGAAAGCCACTGCAATCGAAATCAAAACCACAGCCTAAATCTAGGCTGATTAATGTTCGTGTCCATGCGCTTTTTGAGCATCGGAAACTGAGTTTTTGAATTTTGTTGAAAATGTTTTGCCGTCTACCTTAAACGTCGCCGTACAATATTCAAAAATGTTTGCTTTTGGAAGCGGTGTGCATAAGCCACCTGCTTTACAGGAAACAAGTTTAGTGGTAGACTTGGTCTTGTTGCTGAATTCAAATTGAAGGCTACCAGTTACTGCTTTAGAAATGGTTTTATTACTACCATCCATTACATAAAAACTAAGTGTGTCTTTGGTTTTTACCATCTCGATGTGATAACCACCGGCCTCTTGCAGTGTTCCTCCATGTGGAGCATCGTGAGAATGTTGAGCAGATGCTGAAGATAAACCAGCAAACATAATGGCGAATGAGGCAATGATTGTTTTGATTCTTTTCATTTTTGTTGATTTTTAAAATTAATAAACCGTTTAATTGATTTTTACTCGTAATAATTTAATAGAATTCAGGAATACCAGTGTGTCAGGCAACAAATGTATGGCCGCCGCTTCCACAGGCCCAAGTATTTTGAGTAATACAAGCGTAATTCCAACCACATGTACCACGCCAACACCAACGATAATGTTTTCTTTGATGGTGCGAAAAGCTCTTTTACTAATCGCTCTTGCCCTGGCTATTTTTTCCAATTTGTCCTGCATCAACACAATATCGGCTGCTTCCATTGCCGCTTCGGTTCCCATAGCGCCCATAGCGATGCCAATGTTAGCCTGTACCAAAGCCGGGGCATCATTAATACCGTCACCAACCATCGCTACTTTATTGCCCTTCCCCTGTAGTTCCCGAACCATTTTGATTTTATCTTCGGGTAGTAAGTTGGCTCTATATTCTGAGATACCTACCTGTTCGGAGACATGCTTGGCCGTTTCGGGATTGTCGCCGGTCAGCATAAGGATATTGGGCACTCCTCCTTTTCTTAATTCTTCAACCATTTCTTTAGCGCCTTCACGTATAGCATCCGAAACATAGAAGATACCTGCAAGCTTATTGTCTATTGCAAGGAAAATGGAGGTGTCGGTTAAGTTATTCGTAGCCCTTAGTACCGATACGCCACGGTCTTCCATTAAAGCCTTATTGCCTAAGAAAAGTAATTTGCCATCAACAACTGCACTAATCCCCCTTCCTTTGATTACTTCAAACTGCGTAGGATTTCCAAACGATAAATTTGACTTTCCAGCATAGTTCAAAATTGCTTTTGCCAACGGGTGGCTGGAACGCCGGTCGGCAGCCGCCGCTAGTTGCACCAACTCGCTCTCGGTATATTTTTTATCAATGATTTCAATACTGTTAACGGTGGGACTTCCAACCGTGAGCGTTCCAGTTTTATCAAAAACAATCGTGGTAACTTTTGCCAGTTCCTCTAAAAAAAGTCCTCCTTTTACAAGAATGCCTTCCCGTGCAGCACGGGCAATAGCTGCAATAGTTACAAGGGGAGTGGCTAAGCCTAATTCTGCGGGTGACATGAATATGAGCAATGCAATAACCATCCTAACATCGCGGGTGAAGAAATACACGACACCCACAAAAACGAATACAATGGGAATAAGATAAGAGGCCACTTTGTCTGTAAATTTTTCGATAGGCGCTTGCTGGCTTTCAGCTTCTTCAACCAGAGAAATTATGCGCGAAAAAACAGTGTCTTTCCCTGCTTTCGTCATCTGAATATCCAGTGCTCCCAGTTCAACTATTGTTCCTGCAAAAACATCACTCCCCGCTATCTTCTCCTGGGGCACACTCTCGCCGGTAATAGGAGCCTGGTTAACGGAGCCGGAGCCATTCATTATTTTCCCATCAACAGGAATTTTTTCTCCTGCTTTTACAAGAATTATATCGCCAACTTTCAGGTCATCAATTGGAACTGTCTCTTCTTTATCACCTCTTTTTACAATAGCCGTTTTGGGAACAGAGCCAATCAATTCCTTAATGGAAGCTCTTGCCCGCTCACCGCTAGCACTGGCGATGTATTCGGCAATAAGGATAATCATTAATACAACAGAGCCTGCCAAATACTCCTTGCCGAGGACGGAAATAACTACGGCAATGGTAATAAACAGTTCGGTTCCTATTTTTCGCTCTCGGATAAGATCGCTTGCGGCTGTCTGTACCAGCGAATAAAGGCCAAAAGCCATTGCGGCTAATAAAACAGGAAGCGGGATCAGATTCAAATAGTATAAAAGGCTGGCTATTCCTACGGTTAGGATTCTAACGATTTCCCAGAGAAATTGGCGGGAGAAAAAGGTTTGAGCGTAATTCATGATAAATAGTATAAAGGTTAAATCAAACTGAATAAGCATCGTGCTGTCCAAACGCTAATCATTCTCCACTCTTGAGCCTGACCGCCACAGCATTTGCATGTGCAGGCAATTGTTCCGCAATTGCCATTTGCGTGACAATACCACCAATATTTTGTAAGCCTTGTACTGTTGCTTGCTGAAAGGTGATCTTTTTGAGAAAGCTGTCCAGGGAAACCCCGCTATATGCCACCGCTGAACCGTTTGTGGGCAGCGTATGGTTGGTTCCCGAAGCATAATCACCAAGGGACACTGGCGTATGATGCCCAATAAATACCGAACCAGCATTTTCTACTTTGCTTGAAATGCCCATTGCATTATGTGTTGAAATAATTAAATGCTCGGGTGCATATAAATTACTCAGTGCAATGCCATCTTCCATATCTTTCACCAAAACCAAGCAGAAGTTATCTACTGATTTTTGTAAGTGTCTGTTTCCTGAAAGAGATGTTAGCTGTTTCTCAATCTGAAGCTGAACCTGATACAATAAAGCGTTTGACGTTGTTACCAATAAACAGTGGCTGTCTGTCCCGTGTTCTGCCTGCGCAAGCAGATCCGCTGCTACAAAGGCAGGGTTTGCGCTGTCGTCTGCAAGGATTAAAACCTCGGAAGGACCTGCAAATAAATCGATGGCTATCCCATCTCTATTTACCAACTGTTTAGCGGCAGCTACATATTGGTTACCCGGTCCAAATATTTTAAATACCTGGGGAACAGTTTCAGTTCCATAGGCCATTGCAGCAATGGCTTGCGCTCCGCCTATTTTAAATATCCGGTGCACCTCAGAAATTTCCGCCGCATACAGTATGGCAGGGTGTATGGTTCCGTCTTTTTGCGGCGGTGTACAGATGATAATTTCCGAACATCCTGCCACCATTGCAGGAACGGCTAACATAAGAACCGTAGAAAACAAAGGCGCATTGCCACCAGGAATGTAAAGCCCCACCTTTTTTATGGGAACAGATTGTCTCCAGCAATGAACACCCAGCATGGTCTCTATATCAACTTGTTTTTCTCTTTGCGCCTCGTGAAAGCGTTGAATATTTTCTTTTGCCTGTTTGATTGCACCTTTTAAGCTTTCATCCAATTGTGATGGTCCTTGGATTTTTTCCTCAGTTGTAACTTCTAATGAGTTCAATTCCACCTGATCAAATTCTCTTGTAAAGTGTCGGATGGCCGCATCACCTTGCTCCCTAACGGCGCTTACTATTGGGTTGACTTTTGCCTCCAATTCAGCTAAACTTGTAACAGGCCTGACGACAAGACTTCTGAGATCGTCAGAAGTTATTCTCTTATATACTTTCATATTTGCCTCAATAAGCGTAACCATTAATATTTTCAACCAAAAAACATCCCGCACACTCACATCAAATCATTTTTTAAATGTGAGGGGAACATTCACTTTTATACTAAAATTCCGCCCCATGTTATATACTCCCCTTCTGCCAGTTACATTGTTTACCGCTGTATATTTCAATCGGCTCAAATGATTTTGATAGGTGACATTCGCAATATTGTTGGCGGACAAATACAAGCTAAATAAAGTCCGATCTTTGCTTAGCACATCACCTCCCAAACCAGCGTTTAATATGGAATAGCCAGACGTGCTTGTTTCTGTGTTAAACCCTGTAAAAGGGTTGTTCTGGGCAAAGGAGTTGTCTAATTCTATTTTTGCGTAAGCATTTTTGAAGTTTTTATTCTTTTTTGCAAATTCTCCTTTCAGTACATTTATTAATCTTGTAGCGGGGATGAAAGGAAGATTTCTGCTGCCGTCTTGTTCCTGATTCAGTCTTCCTCTTACATGGGAAAAAACACTTTCAATGTGTAACCAATCCAAAGGGTGCGGATGAATGTCAATACTAAATTCAGAACCAAATAGGCTTGTCTTGTTTTGATCAAATCGAAAGGCAAAAAATTGTTCTGTGCCATTTATGATAATTGAATCACTTCCAAAAGAGGAACTTAATCGTCGGTAATAAATAAAATTCTTGAGGCCGTTATAGAAGACATTAGCTGAAAATACCACGTGCGGTGACGTTACTTCTATGCCGCCATCAATCTGAAAACTGGTTTCTGATTTTAAGTCTTGCTCTCCATACTCGTAGCGGTTTGTACCTTCATGCGCACCATTACTGGAGAGTTCCGGGATGCTTGGTGCCCTGAAACCTCTTGCTATATTGTATTTTAGAGTAACCGCTTTTGACGCTTCATAACTTAGCCCTGCACTGCCTGAAATATTAAAGAAGTTTTTCCTAAACTTTTCAAATTTCACCACGCCGGCGTCTTGTAGTTCCTGGGAATTAATTGACCGGTTGTCAAAGCGGATACCGCCACTTAATGTGAGCTTTTCCATTCTTTTCTGGGAGTATAAAAAGACCCCCACATCAAATGAGGAGTATTCCGGAATCAGCGCCTCCATTCCTCTATTTTTGTTTTCTTGCTGCATTCCGTTTACACCAACGGAAGTTTTCCAGCCAGCATTCTCAGCTAAATGAAATTGAAAATTATAGTTAATGGTATGTAAATCAAAGTATAAAGCCCTTTCTTTAGGGGAGAGCACATTGCCAAATTCCTGTCGTTGATTTCGTTGATAAGCAAGGGTAAGGGTAAGCCGTTTATTGCCTAAATGAAAGTTGTTGTCAGCGGCAATTTTAAAGTGCTTGATTTGCTGATAAGGATGATATGGTTCAGTAGAACGGAAATCTTTTGCAGTTGCCAGCACTACGTCTTCCATTCCATTATTATTCACGATTTTAGAGAAATTGCCGGTGGTGCTGTCTCTTTCGCCCTCAATCAATCCTACCCGCTGGTTGAATTGAGAAATGTACCAATGCGTAAAGCCCCAGGTTTTGTTCAGTCCTGCGTAAGCACCAAAATTCCTTTCGTTGAATTTTGAATTGAAAACATAACCATCATAATTGTTTTTGTAGTCCGCCGCCACCTTATAAGAGCCATATGCACCCCAAATAAATCCGTTGGTGTTTCCGCTAATATCTCCATGTAGGCCGCGTTGCCTGTTATTCGTTTGATAGTTGCCGAACAAATTGCCTTTCACTGTGCCTTCGGCTACCGGAACGATGGATATGAAGTTGATGACACCCGCTAATGCGTCACTGCCATACATTAGAGACGCAGGGCCTTTTAAAACTTCTGCCCGGCTAACATTATATTCGTCAATTTCAACACCGTGTTCATCTCCCCATTGCTGGCCTTCCTGGCGTATGCCATCGTTTACTACCACTACCCGGTTATAACCCAATCCCCGGATAAAGGGTTTTGAAATAGCGGCACCTGTGGACACCTGAGCGACACCTGGAGTTTTTGTCAGCGCATCTATGAGATTGGTGGACGTTCCCCGGTTTAATTCCTGCTGCCGTATAATATTTACAGGTATTGGCGTTCGCTTTACAGATGTAGCAGCAGAAACACCTGTAATCGTTACATTTTCAACTTCGGCATAAGTTGGAGACAGGGCAAAATCTTTCTGAACATTTCCCTGCAAATGAACGGATTCCAATATAGAACTAAAACCAAGAAAACTAACCTCTACCAAATATCGGCCTTGAGGAAGATTTTTTATTGTATATACACCCAGTGTATCAGAAGTGGCTCCCATTCTTAAATCAGGAAAATAAATTGAGGCACTTGCTAAAGGTTCGCCTGTTTGGCCATTGATGATTTTGCCAGACAGCAGTACTTTTTCCTTTTTTTGCGTTTTGTAGGATGCTTTGACCGTAGTGTCTTGGGCATAGGTTTTAATTGTAAACCCAAAAGAAGCCAGTAGTATACAACAATAAACAGGGATAGCTTTCATTCTCTTTTTTTGTGGTCCCCGGCAGGAGAATGACCTCCTGATTATTAGAATATCATTGAATGACATTAAAATAGTTTTACGTTTAAACTACCGGGGATTGGCTTTTCATTTAATATGCTTTGTAGGTGCTATTCTTCTACATTTTTCATAGCAGATAAAACAGCATACGCACCTTTCACTACAATCCGAGCGGCAGAAGCGTCAAACCCTTCCGGAAATGTAACAGCGACATATCCGCCTTCTTCCGTTCCTTTCACCACAGGGATCATCTTGAAATTGACTGTGCCTTGGGCAGTATCTTTTTGAACAAAAATGTAGTTTTTGCCATCTGACTCTACTACTGCTTCTATAGGCAACGCATTTACATTATCCGTGCGGGTTTCAATCAATGCCTTTACATACATGCCGGGCAACAGGGAAGGATCAGTTGATGAAGGCAAATGGCAGTGTACCGGTATGGTGCCGTCTGCACTCGTAGCCTTGCCAATTAAATAAACAGTGGCTTGCCTATTATACTCGGTTTCGTTAGCTAAAGCAAACCGTATGGGAAGTCCTACTCGTAGTTGGCGCACGTCTTTCTCAAAGACGTTCAATACCAGATGCATGTCGCTTTTATTGGAAAGCTCAAATAACACATCTGTAGGTGCCACATATTTGCCTCTGTTGACATTGCTTGCAGTGACAAAGCCATTGATGGGAGAATACAAATTGGCAGTACGGGCAATTTTTCCCGGTGTAAGCGAGTTGGCATTAATACCAATAAGTGCCAGCTTTTGACGAAGCCCTGCCATTTTTGCAACCATCATATTATACTCGGACGAAACTTGTTGAAGTGTTTTGGCAGCATTCACATCTTCCTTGCGTAATTCCTGTTGGCGTTTTAATTCCTGCTCCAAAAAAATCATTCTGCTTTTGCTTTCCAGGTATTCTTGCTGCATATCAACAAACTCCGGATTTTCGATAACAGCAAGCACCTGCCCTTTGTGTACTGCTTGTCCTGGTAGTAATCCAGAACTTCTTAAATAACCTCCCATTGGAGCGGAAACCGACACCGCATTTTGCGGTGGCACATCCAACACGCCATTAACTTTAACGAGGCTGCTTAGATTACGCTGTTCTACGATGCCTATTTTGATTTCTGCTACCTTGTATTGTTCCGTTGTTAACACAACTTCATCTTTTACAATAACAGAATCTTTCGTTTCTGCTTCAACTTTCGTTTCTTGCTTATTGGTATTACCACAGCTTGCCATCAGGAAGACTGCAACCATTAACATGCTTATAATTAAAGAACTTTTCATTATCATTTTTTATTTGAGTTTGAAAACTTAATTGCCGAGTAGGTATTCAATGGATAAAATGGTTTGGTTAAACTGGTTCATTGCCTCCAGGTAATCCGTCTTAATCTTAATGGCCAGTGTCAGATTTTGCTGATATTGTATGTAAGGAATTTCTCCACTCCGGAAAGCCCGTTCCGCATTTTTGATCAGCAGATAGGCATGTGGCAAAGCACTCGTTTCATAATAGTCAAGGGCACTTTTATATTTCTGATACTGAAAAATCAGTACTCTCAGGCGACTTTGCAGATTAACCTGTTGATATTGAAAATTGGTCGTTGCAATCTGCTCATTGATTTTAGAGGCGGTAATCCTTGCCTTATAATCAGAGGGAAGAATAGGTATTGCCACACCCAACTGGAAACCGTGGAAACGATCCGTGCCGGAAAATTTTCGTTCCACTCCGTTGACATTCATATAGCCCCGGTATGATTGATTGATATAGCCAAGGATAAAATCGGGTAACCTTTTGGACTGCTGCAGTTCTGTTTCTCTCTTGTTTACTTCAATTTGTTGTTGATAAAAGCGGAGATAAGGAGTTTGTGCTAAAGCAACACTGTCAACAAACATCGTTGTTTCCTTCCTGTTGAATGCCGTATCGGAAACGGTAACAGGTTCCGTTACCTGCAGCAGTGTTTGTAATTGCTGTTGGGCAATGTTAATGTCCGCAGCATTTTGTACAAGACTGTTTTTTACTTCAAGGAATTGTGTTTCAGACGTTGTCTTTTCAAGCAACGTGCTTTCCCCGGTTCTATAGCGCAGATCACTTGCTTTCACAAGATTGGCATACAAGGTATCCTGGGCGCTTAATAACAAGCGCCTTAGCTTTAGATAGACCAGTTGGTAATAAACCTCCTTTACACTTCTTTTTAATTCAGCTTGACGAACAGCTAACTGTTGCTTGCTGCTTTCAATGCGTGCATCGGACAAGCGTGCCTGATTTTTATACACGGTGGGAAATTCTATGCGCTGGCTCACACTGAAATAATTGTCCCAACTGATACTATTTACTTGCCCTTGATTGGTGGTAATTATGGTTTTATCCAGGTTCCTCGTTCCTTTTCTAAGTGCTGTTTGGAGATCTACTTCGTAGCTGGAAGCTCTTATGTTCAGATTGTTCTTTAATGCGAGGTCTAATGCTTCGGGAAGCGTAATTGACCTTGCATTTAGAACATCGGGATTTGTAATTTGCGCTATAGATTTTGCAGGGAATAAACTTCCGGCTATAAAAAATATAATCACTCCTGCTACAGTGGTTACCGATTTCATGTTTTTAGGTTTATTCTTCTTTTCAAACATTATATAAAGCACCGGCAACACCACAAGGGTTAAAAAGGTGGCTGATATTAAGCCGCCAATTACTACGGTTGCTAACGGCCTTTGTACTTCTGCTCCGGAGGAATTGGATAATGCCATTGGCAAAAAGCCAAGCGAAGCCACTGCAGCCGTCAGTAAAACAGGCCGGAGCCTTACTCGTGTACCTGTGAGAACCCGCTCATTAATGTCGGTCATGCCTTCCTTTTTCAAGCGGTTAAATTCTGCGATTAACACAATGCCGTTTAATACAGCAACACCAAAAAGAGCAATGAAGCCAACCCCTGCCGATATACTAAAGGGCATCCCTCTTATCAACAGGGCAAAAATTCCACCAATGGCAGAAAGCGGTATGGCTGAAAAAATCAGCAATCCTTGTTTAATGGAACTGAAGGTGAAGTACAGCAACAAAAAGATGAGTAAAAGGGAGGCTGGAACTGCTATGGCTAATCTCTGGTTTGCTGCTTTTAAATTTTCAAACTGTCCGCCGTAGGTAACATAATATCCGGGAGGGAATTTTACCTTGCTATTTATGATCGCTTGTATATCTTTTACGATGCTTTCTACATCCCGGTTTCGGACATTGAAACCAATAGTGATACGCCTTTTAGTATTGTCCCGCTGGATTTGATTTGGACCACTTTTAAAATCAACCGTTGCCACTTCATCCAATGGAATTTGCTCGCCACCGGGTGTTGGAAAGTATAAATTCCGCACGTCCTGCAATCGCTGGCGGCTTTCTCTGTCTAACCGCACAACCATATCAAAGCGTTTTTCGCCTTCATACATGATGCCGGCCGTTTCACCTGCAAAGGCGGTTTTGATGACACGGTTAATATCCTCTATATTCAAACCATATTGAGCGATTTTGTCCCGATTATATTGAATTTGAATTTGCGGAAGGCCCGTTACTTCTTCAACATAAAGATCTTCTACACCCTGTACAGATTTGATTAACGCACTTACTTTAGCCGCTTCGTCTGTCAGCACATCAAGATCATCCCCGTAAATTTTTAACACCACATCTTGCTTGGCACCCGTTATTAGTTCATTGAACCGCATTTGAATAGGCTGCTGAAAACCAAACGTGACACCGGGTATCACCGATAGTTCCTTAGCCATTAATTCTGCCAGTTCAATCCTCGTTTTTGCCTTCTTCCATTCACTTTTATCTTTTAGGATAATCATCATATCACCGGCCTCAATCGGCATCGGATCGGTTGGCACTTCACCGGAGCCGATTTTATTCACTACTTGCTTCACTTCATCCGGGAACTTCTCAAGAATAATTTTCTGGGCTTTTGTGGAAGCTTCCAGTATCTGGCTGATGGAACTTCCCAGCAAGACACGAGTTTCTACGGCAAAATCACCTTCGTCTAACTGAGGGATAAATTCACCCCCCATGCGGGTAAAAGCGAAAATACTGACGGCAAAAAGTGCAACGGCAATCCCAATGACCAATAGCTTTTTCCGAATAGCATTTACGATTAATGGATTGTACAATCTTTGAAAGAAATCCATCATTTTATCTGAAAAATTTCTTTTGTGCTGTGTCTTCTTGCTTAAGAACAAGGCCGACATCATTGGGACATAAGTAAGCGATAGTATTGAAGCACCCAAAATGGCAAACATAACTGTTTGTGCCATCGGTCTAAACATCTTTCCCTCAATACCAATCAATGCCAAAATAGGCAGATAGACGATGAGGATAATAATTTGCCCGAAGACGGCAGAGTTCATCATCCGGGACGCAGCCCCATGAACTTGTTTGTCCATCTGCTCTTGCGTGAGCCTGTCAATATTTTTTTGGCGGTAGTGATATATGCCGTGCAATACACTCTCTACAATAATTACGGCGCCATCCACAATCAAACCAAAGTCAATTGCCCCCAAACTCATTAGGTTGCCGGATACTCCAAAGAGGTTCATCATAGCAATGGCAAAAAGCATCGAAAGAGGGATGACCGAGGCCACCACCAAGCCCGCTCTTAAGTTCCCTAAAAAGAGAATTAATATGAAGATTACAATCAAGGCGCCTTCAATTAGATTTGTTTCCACGGTACTGATGGCATTATCCACTAACTTTTTACGGTCCAAAAAAGGCTCAATCTCTACTCCTTCAGGCAGTGTTTTTTTAATCTGCTCAATTTTTTCTTTTACGTTTTTGATGACTTCAGAAGAATTTGCTCCTTTAAGCATCATTACAATACCCGTCACGATTTCACCCTTCCCATTTCTGGTTGCCGCACCATAACGTACACTGCTTCCAAACTGAACTTTTGCCACATCCCTTATCAGGATTGGCACACCACTTTCTGTAGGTTTAACAACGATTTTCCCAATCTCGTCTACACTTTTCACCAACCCTTCACTCCGTATAAAGTAGGCATTTGGCTTTTTATCTATGTATGCACCACCGGTATTTTGGTTATTTTTTTGGAGAGC
This sequence comes from uncultured Paludibacter sp., assembly GCA_937927845.1. GTDB lineage: Bacteria > Bacteroidota > Bacteroidia > Bacteroidales > Paludibacteraceae > Paludibacter. The sequence goes on along the minus strand of CALFXE010000218.1, from coordinate 21,517 downwards.
GTCAAAAATTTCAGAAATCGTGACGTTCATGCTATGAAGGCGGTCAGGGTTTACGGCGATTTCATATTGCTTTACAAACCCGCCAAAGCCACTCACTTCTGCCACTCCTGGCGTACCCAATAATTGCCTTTTAATGATCCAATCCTGTATAGTGCGCAGTTCCATCGCATCATACTTCTGCTCATACCCGGGCTTTGGATGAATTACGTATTGGTAAATTTCGCCCAGTCCTGTTGTTACAGGCGCCATTTCTGGTGTGCCTACACCTTCTGGAATTTGTTTGGCTGCATCTCCTAAGCGTTCATTGATTTGTTGTCGCGCCCAATAAATGTCTACGTCTTCATTGAATACAATAGTTACCAACGATAAGCCAAACCGTGAAAATGAGCGTATCTGCTTAATGCCAGGAATGCTGGCCATCGTTTGCTCGACGGGAAATGTAATAAGCCGTTCTACTTCTTGTGCGGCGTAGGAGGGTGTTACGGTTATCACCATCACCTGGTTATCGGTAATATCGGGCACTGCATCTATCGGCAGTTTTGAAGCAGAATAGGTTCCCCAAATGATTAAACCAAGAGTGAAAAGACCTATGATTAGTTTGTTCTTTATGGAAAATTGAATGATTTTATCTAACATCACTTATTAGTTAACGGAGTGAAATTGGCATTAAACAGCACCAGCTATTAATACCTGCTCGGTGTACAAAAAATAATTATTCAGCTATGCGCAGCCTAAATCATGCGGCTAACTTGCCGCTAACGTACTAAGGCAGGAAATAAATGTAATTACATCAGCAATGCCGCATGAAAAAACAGCAGGAATGCGGGCACTCCTTATTGAAGTAATTGCAATAGTACGATGAGGAATTAACAGGAAGGGGGACCTCGAAAGGAAGAAGATGCTAAGTAGTGATGTAGCGGTGGTATATTATTTTCACGAAAGCGGTGCTTTTTATAATTGGCATACCACAACAAAGACGACAGGGAAGAATAAACAAAGGTGAAAGGAAGAGCAGTTTTGATCTTGAAATCTGCTTTCTTTTCAACAGATTGCAAATAAACTAAATGGCGTTGCGCAGGGCTGTGCTGAAAATGGCTAAAAAAGTTGTCGAGGCCCGATTGCGGAGCAGTTGAAGATAAAGGCACTGTAGCCGAGTGATCGCATAGCTCCATTTCATCCTGGTGGAGGTGAGGTACAATGTCATGCCCCATCATTACCAGGAGGGATAAAAAGAAAGCTATGTGCCTGATTATCTTCATTATGCCATTTGAAAGGATGTTTAAAACATCTGCGAATATAGGAGAAATTAACCAACTCGTTTACAATACTTTCAGTTTTATCTGTTTTTAAAACAAGGGCGTTGTTCCTCTGGGTATCAAATAAGTGCAATGACAAAGTAAAACTGCTTAGCTTGGCCTGTCTTGTTTATAATTTTTATCAGGCGTTTCTTTTCAAACATTTTTTAATTCATTTCCATAACATAACAGGCACCTACTTAAACAAAAGCTTGACGTGTTCATAAATAAACAGAACCATTGCAACAAAAATTATGAAACAGAAGATAAAAAGGAGAATGTCTTTCCAGGTAAAGGAAATTCTTTTCTTTTTCGGTTTCACTTTAACTCCCGGAACATTTGGTCTCCCATGTGTTTGCTTAATTCTACCCGTTGAATGATGCTTCTTCATAATTTATGACTTTACTTAAGTCTTTACAGTAGCGAATGCGCATTCAGTTAAAAAATATGACGATTTTTAAGTTACTTCTTATTCCTTGGCAAGTTACCTAATCTGAAAAGTAATTCTGTTTGCCGTTACCCTTCGGGCCGGGCTTTCCGCTTCAATCTTCTTTGAAGGAATTTTCGCTTCAATCCCTAACGGATAGTATAAAAGAGATTAAAGGTTTGCTTCACCACAGCAAAAGCCACTCGTTCCTCATGGACTTGCTTTTTGCTCGACTTTCTTTTTCACCGTTATAGACACAAAATGTTAGATGCAGTTTAACTTTATTTAAGCATTTGCTTAAATACTTATTCCAATTATCTTTGCCACATGGACAATAACACCTGTATAAGACTTTTTGCAGACCAGGAGCAGATAACAAATTGTAAAGACAAGCTAAAGAAAGCACAGAAGTCATTTGAAAGCCTTTCGTACATATTGGCTTTGGCAGGTAATGAAGTACGGCTAAAGATTGTTTACTTATTAGAAGAAGAAAAGGAATTATGCCCATGCGACCTTGCCGACATTTTAGGCATGAGTATTCCAGCCATATCACAACATCTTAGGAAACTGAAAGATGGGAACATTGTAGAAACAAGGAAGGAAGGACAAACAATTTACTACTCTCTTACACAGGAGAACCTGAAGATTTTAAAGCCGTTCTTTAAACACATTAATGTACAAACTCAAAAACTGGAAACAGTATGGTAAGTATAAAATCACCTGGTACATTCACAAGTGCAGGGCTTCTTTCAGCCTTTGCTTCTTCGCTGTGTTGTATAACTCCTGGGATAGCATTACTTGCCGGCAGCAACAGCATAGCTCCTAACTTTTCGTGGATAGAACCTGCAAGACCTTATCTGATAGGATTGTCAATTGCTGTATTAGTATTTGCATGGTTTCAGAAACTAAAACCCGCTAAAACAAACGATTTGGATTGCAATTGCGAAACGACTAAGAAGGCTTCATTCCTTCAAACAAAAACATTCTTAGGCATCGTAACAGTATTTGCCATACTGATGATAACATTTCCTTTGTATGCAAAAACGTTTTACCCAAAGCCGAAAGTACAAAGTGCAGTTATTGCAGCAGTAGATAACAAACAGCAGATAAAGTTCACTATACAGGGCATGACCTGCGAAGGCTGCGAAGAGCATGTAAACAATGAACTTGCTAAAGTAAAAGGCGTATTGGCTTATAAAACTTCCTATGCATCCCGGAACAGCTTAATAACTTTTGATAAATCAAAAGTTGATGTAAATACAATTGAAGCAGCCATTAATAAAACAGGCTACACAGTAAAAGATTATAAGACCGTTACTCCGACAAACTAATCATGGAAAAAACACTAACACTTCAGTCAACAATCACTTGTCCTAATTGTGGTTTTGATAAAGAAGAAACAATGCTTACAGATGCTTGCCAATACTTCTATAAATGTACCAACTGCGAAACAGTATTAAAACCAAAGCAAGGTGACTGTTGCGTATTTTGTAGCTATGCTACTGTAGCTTGTCCACCAATACAAATGAACAAATCTTGTTGTGTATAGCATTCATTAAAATAGTATCATACATTATTATCCTTTTAGGAATAGTGAATATCAGTTTTGCATTTCCTCTACACATCAACACCGATACACTTTGGTTTGTCGATGCAGGTATGGCTATCATATTTGCAGGACTGCTTAACCTTGTTGCAATAGACAGGGGCGGTTCAAAATTTAAAAAATCAATAGTCATCATTACAAAAGCATTTAATTGTGCAATGTTCGGCTTTGCATTACCCATTCTCAACGAACCACAAGTTTATGTAGGCATCACAATCTTTGCAATCACAAGCATAGCCTTCATCATTTCTCTCCTAAAGCAAGCCGAAAGGCAATAAAAGTAAAAGAGCCGGCTCCTGCGTTACTGAAAAATAATTTTGCTGATTTAAAATGCTATCGTAATATTGCGATACAAAGACTATGGGAGCAACTAAATCATACGAGTTCAGCACAAGAGAAAACAGGTTAGCCAAATATGCTAAAGCATTGGCACACCCGGCAAGGATTGCCATCTTGAAACTATTGGCGACAAAGGCAACCTGCCAGTGCGGAGACATAGTTGAAGAACTACCGCTATCCCAAAGCACCGTTTCACAACATTTAAAGGAATTGAAGGAAGCAGGACTGATTAAAGGGGAAATTGAAGGAGCAAAAGTTTGCTATTGCATTGAGGAGAAAGAGTGGAAGACTGCACAGGCTTGGCTTAATCAATTATTTGATAGTTATAAAGGCGGCAGCAATTGTTGTTGACTTTTTTTTGCTTATAATCATCGTAATATTCCGATAATATAAAAAATATAAGTACAATGGAAACTAACGAACAAGTAAAAGAACTGGTAAGGCAGAAGTATTCAGAGATTGCTTTACAGGACAAAGAAACCAACCAGTCTTCATGTTGTGGGGCTGGTGGTTGTAGTACCGAAGTTTACAACATCATGGCTGACGATTATACACAACTGGAAGGTTACAACCCTGATGCTGATTTAGGCTTGGGCTGCGGGCTTCCAACACAGTTTGCCAAAATCAAAAAAGGCGATGTTGTTATTGACTTGGGCAGCGGAGCAGGTAACGATGCGTTCATAGCCAGACATGAAACAGGTGAGACAGGTAAAGTAATCGGCATTGACTTTACACCGGCAATGATTGAAAGAGCAAGGCAGAACAATGAAGTAAGGGGATTTAATAACGTAGAATTTAGGCAGGGAGATATTAAAAAGATGCCTGTTACTGCTAATACCGCCGATGTGATTGTAAGCAATTGTGTTTTGAACCTTGTACCCAACAAAGACGGAGTAATAAAGGAAATATACAGAGTGCTAAAGCCAGCTGGTCACTTCTCCATTTCTGATATTGTTTTAGAAGGTCAGTTACCTAAAGAAATCAGGGAAGCTGCCGAAATGTATGCAGGTTGCGTAGCTGGTGCTATTCAAAAACAGGTGTACTTAGAACTGATAGAAGCAAACGGTTTTAAAAACATTACAATGCAAAAAGACAAGGCAATCATTATCCCTGATGATATTTTAAGCAACTACCTGACAGCAGACCAAATTGCAGAATTTAAGCAATCGGGCACAGGTATCAGAAGCATTACGGTTTATGCAGAAAAGCCTACAAAAGAAGAAAAAGCTTGCTGCGGTACTGATTGTTGTAATTAATCCAATTCACATTAAAAAATCTATGTCAGTAAACAATTGTGCTCCGGCAAACGAACGAAAGCGGTTAAGTTTCTTAGACAGGTATTTAACCCTATGGATATTTTTAGCGATGGGTGCAGGAGTAGCCATTGGCTACTTCTTTCCCTCGTCTTCAACATTTATTAATTCATTTTCAACAGGTGCAACCAACCTTCCTTTAGCCGTAGGATTAATACTGATGATGTATCCTCCTTTTGCAAAAGTGAGATACGAGAAGCTGAGGGAAGTATTTAAAAATACAAAGGTTTTAGGAGTATCCTTACTGCTGAACTGGATTATAGGTCCAATTCTCATGTTCATCCTTGCTATCGTGTTTCTACATGGCTATCCTGAATACATGATTGGGCTTATACTCATTGGTTTGGCTCGTTGCATTGCAATGGTGATTGTATGGAACGAATTAGCAGAAGGTAGCAGAGAATATGCAGCGGGTTTAGTAGCATTAAACAGCATTTTTCAGGTTTTGCTTTATAGCGTTTATGCTTATGTCTTTGTAACCTTACTGCCGCCACTCTTTGGCATTACAGGTTCAGAAGTTAATATTACCATTGGACAAATTGCGGAAAGTGTTGCCATCTATTTAGGTATTCCTTTCGCCGCCGGAGTTCTCACCAGGCTCATTCTTCGCAAAGCAATGGGTGAAGAGTGGTACACAAAGAAGTTTATTCCGGCTATCTCCCCAATTACATTGATAGCATTACTATTTACCATCGTTGTCATGTTTAGCCTCAAAGGGGAATTGATTGTCCAGATACCTTTTGATGTAATTAGAATAGCCATTCCTTTAGTCATCTACTTTGCCATCATGTTTATTATCAGCTTCTTTATCGGCAAGAAAATGGGAGCAGACTACTCAACCAACGCATCAATAGCTTTTACGGCGGCAGGTAACAACTTTGAATTAGCTATTGCGGTTGCAATAGGTGTCTTTGGCATCAACAGCGGTCAAGCCTTTGCCGGGGTTATTGGTCCATTAGTAGAAGTGCCTGTTCTCATTGGTTTGGTCAATGTGGCTTTTTGGCTGAAAAGAAAATATTACAAAAAACAACGAGTCACTATATGACACTTTTAATTATAGTTGTCGCCTTAGCTCTAATCTTTGATTTAATCAACGGTTTTCATGATGCCGCCAACTCGATAGCTACTATTGTATCAACAAAAGTACTAACGCCTTTTCAGGCTGTAGCATGGGCCGCATTATTCAATTTTCTCGCGTATTTGGTTTTTGGTCTCCACGTGGCAAATACTATCGGCAAAGGCATAGTTCATCCGGAAACCATTACGCTGCAGGTAGTGCTTGCAGGGTTAATAGGTGCAATCACATGGAATTTAGTAACATGGTGGTTCGGTATTCCTTCAAGTTCATCCCACACACTAATAGGTGGCTTTGTGGGTGCAGCAGTTGCTCATGCAGGGTTTTCAGTTATTTTTTTAGGTGAAGTGCTTAGAATAATTGCATTCATATTTCTTGCACCCGTAATAGGTATGATGACATCTATACTTATATCAGGTATTGTAATCCTGCTTTCAAGAAATCTTGCCTACGGGCAGGCTAATTCTATTTTTAAAAGGTTGCAATTAATTTCTTCTGCAATGTATAGCCTCGGGCACGGCGCTAATGATGCCCAAAAAGTAATGGGGATAATTTTCGCTTCTCTTATAGCAGCAAACATGGCAAATGCCACAGACCATATTCCTTTTTGGGTTGTTCTTTCATGTCAAAGTGCAATGGCAATTGGAACATTGATGGGCGGATGGCGAATTGTAAAAACAATGGGTACACGTATAACACATCTTCGGTCTTTTGAAGGATTTAGTGCCGAAACTGGTGGGGCAATAACACTTTTCGCAACAGGCATGTTAGGTATCCCTGTAAGTACCACACATACTATTACAGGTGCAATCATTGGCGCAGGGCTCACAAAGCGGTTAAGTGCTGTAAGGTGGGGTGTTACAAAAAGTATAATTATTGCTTGGATTATTACTATACCGATTACTTCTTTTTTATCAGCCTTTGTTTATTATCTCACTAAATTAATCTTATAGATATGCAAACTTTTAAAACGTACATAAGTTTTGTAATTCAGTCAGGCGACCAACATGTACACGCCTTTGAGATTGCAGACCTGAAATTACCTACGTTTAATTTTTACGCCGACAATACATCCCAAGAAGTTTTAGAATGGGCAGAACAAAAGCAAAAAACTCTAAATCAGGATGAGAAACTTATTATTCTGAATTACTTCAACATTTCAAACGTAAAATAATCTATCATTATGAAAATTGCACTCTTTTCAGATATTCATGCAAACCTTCCCGCCTTGGATGCCTGTTTAAAAAGCATTGAAGAACAAAAGCCCGATGCTATTTATTGCCTGGGTGATTTAGTAGGGTATAACATTTGGGCAAACGAAGTAGTAAATGACATAAGAAGAAGGGGCATACCAACCATTGCAGGCAACTACGACCAGGGCATTGGTTTAATGAGTGATGAATGTGGTTGTGCCTACAAGACCGAGCCTGAAAAAGACATGGGCAAAATCTCCATCAGCTTCACCAACTCTATTGTGAAGCCGGAAGAAAGAAAATATTTAAGAACGTTACCGGCACACATCAAAGTAGAGTTCCAGTTGAATAACGATAAGCTCAACCTGTTGTTAGTTCATGGCAGTCCAAGAAAGATAAACGAATACCTGTTTGAAGATAGAGACGAGAAAAGTTTATTGCGGATAATGGAACAGGCAGATGCAGATATTATGTGCTTCGGTCATACACACAAGCCTTATCACAGAATACTGCCAACAGAGCCAACCGAAAACACACATTACCGTCATGCAATTAATACCGGTTCAGTAGGCAAGCCAAAAGATGGGAACCCAAAAGGCTGTTATGTAATGCTGACCATCAATGCGGACAGCAGCATAACGAACAAAGATGCAGTACAGGTAGAATTTATCAGGTTCGACTACGATGTAGAAAAAGCAGCAAAAGCAGTTGAAGAAAGCCCTTTACCAAACGAATATGCTGATATGTTGCGGAAAGGTTATTAACCATCAAAACTAAATAAAATGCAATTTCCAGCCGACTACAAATACTCAAAAGAACACACCTGGTTAAAGGTTTTAGATAACAGCGAAGCATTAGTAGGCATAACCGAATTTGCACAAAGTGAATTAGGGGAGATTGTTTACATTGACCTTCCCAACATTGGCAAGCAATTCAGTAAAGATGCAGTGTTTGGTTCTGTAGAAGCAGTTAAAACAACATCAGATTTATTTATGCCGGTAAGCGGTGAAATATTAGAAGTCAATACATCTTTAAAAGACCATGCAGATTTAGTAAATACAGCCTCATTTACTGACGGATGGATGATAAAGATTAAGCAATTAAATGCTTCAGAAGCCACTACGTTGATGGATGCTAAAGCATACGAGAGTTTAGTTAGTTAAAACAATAAGTAGCAATATGCTATTGCGAATTGCCATAGGCTTGTTCCTCATATGCAACCTTTTAGGATGCAGCAAGGAGAATATAACAAAACCCTATGGCTTTTTAAATTTAAGAATAGAAGGACAGGAAGAAGACATTAAGTGGGAAACAGTAATAGCTAAATGGATTGACACCTTAGGAAATGCAGATTTGGAAGCTACCAGCTATTATTTTGACCGCTGCAACATTCATCTAAAAAACATTACCGGTTTGGGCAATGTTAATCCATTAACATTAATGCAGTTTTATTACACGGATGGTTTAGATTTTCAACCCTATGCCATTTCAGGTACGTTGTCAATAACGGAAATAAGTGATAAAGCAATTAGGGGGACGTTTAATTTGTACTTAGACAACAATTTCAATGGTGCTTCAGGCAGGAGAATAACAGGGGATTTTGGTATTATTAATGCAAAGTAGCCTGATTTTTTATAATCCTTATTGCTACTGCAAGTCAATAAACACCCTGACATAATAGTAGCATACATAGAGCAGAGCCACACCGCTTACTATTTGAATACTTCTTCTCAACCACGTTAGTTGAGCAAACTTTGTTACTGCACCGGCAAAGGCACTTACAATTAAGAAAGGCAAGCCCCGACCAATGGCAAATACAAAGGCAAGGAGAAAACCATAAAAAGGATTAGCTGTTGCAGCCGCAACAGACAGGAGTAACAACAAAGGAGCAGCAGATGTTCCCAAACTAAATATCAATCCATAAGCAAAAGAACCGCCTACACCCGGCTTACGCAAAGCCGCAAGTTTTGTTGTCGTTAGTCTTGGACCGTAAAAAGCAAACAGGGCAGCCAAAGCAGATATGGCAGCCATAGCTAAAGCCCAATACTGCCCAAAGGTTTCAGTAAGAAACACACCTAACTTACCTGCTAAAGCTCCCAAAATAGAAAGACAAACAACAATGCCTGCAAAGAAGGCAAGTGCTATCATAAAACCTCTGTTTGACTTACTTGCAGTATTGCTGCTAACCAACCCCGCAATGCCAAGTCCAACAGGTAAAGTGCAGGGGCATACACCAGTAGTAACAACCCCTGCACCCATTGCAATCAGCAAGCTATAGGCAGAACCATTTGCCAATGCTTCGCTGAATTGTTGTACAAATTGTTCTAAAGTCATTGCTTTACTTCAACTGTTTTTCCGGCAGTAAATCCTTTGTCGTTTACAGCTTTTTGCACTTGTTCCAGTTTCACTTTAGAGGGGTCATAAGTGAAATAGGCAAATTTCTTTTCAAGGTTTACTTCTACATCTGCAACACCATCTACAGACTTGATTGTTTTCTTTACATTCGATTGGCAAGCATTACACACCATACCATCAACAGGCATTTTCACTTTTTGCATTGCTACAGCTTTCGTTTGTTCTTTCGGAGTATTTTGTTCTGTTTTCTTGTTATCCTGGGCACAGGACGTAATGGCAAGTGCAACTACCATAACCATTGAAATGGATAGCTTCATAATCGTTGTTTTCTTAATGAACATGAGTTAAGTATTTTATTATTTATATTGATTGATACTATACTTCTACCGCATTAAAACCTTCTTTTTCCAGCATCTTTTTAAGCTCTTCCTGCTTCACTTTATCGGGATAGTAATTGACCTGCACCTGCTTTGAAATTACTTTTGGCTTCACTTCCTTCACACCAGGCATGGCAGTTAAAGCAGTAGTTATCTTTTCAGCACACCCTTCACATACCATATTGGTTACCTTAAATCTTGCTTCCGTCAAAGATGCTGTTGCTTCAACGTTTATCGTTTCAAGCCTTAAGGCTCTTATACGAATCGTATTGATTAAGATAACAAAAATACTTACAATCATTACGGCAATAGCCAGCATAGGAGTAATGAAGCCAAGTGTAGCAAGCAGCATTCCCACAATATTGAATAGTACGGCTACAATCACATTTCCTGTCATGGTTTTATAGCTTGCCTTGCCTAATATCACTGCATTCAATACATCAATCAACCTGTCACCAATCAATATAACACCGGCAGCTTCTATTGCAACATCAGTTCCTGCACCTATGGCAATGCCTACATCACTTTGTGCCAAAGCCGGAGCATCATTTATTCCATCACCAACCATTGCAACCTTGTATCCTTTCTTTTGCAATCCATCAATAGCGGTAGCTTTTTCACCCGGTAATAATTCAGCCTGCACTTCATCAATGCCTAACCCTTTTGCAATTGGCTCCGCCACCTGTTTTGCATCACCGGTAAGCATCACAGTCCTAATGCCCCGTTGTTTCATTTTCTCAACAACCTGCTTGCCGGTAGGACGTGGTGTATCTTGTAAGGCAATTATTCCAATCACAACACCACCTTTAGTTATCACAACAGCCGTTTTACCATCATTGCCAAAATCATTGATTGAACGTTTAATAATATCAGTAACAACCACACCGCTTTGTTCAATAAACGAAGGTTTACCGGCTAAAACAACTTCACGGTCAATCGTGCCAGTAACACCCTTTCCAGGAACCGCTTTAAAATCATTTGTTGATAATTTCTTAGCATCTTCCTTTTGAGCAAAAAAGGTAATCGCTTGTCCTAACGGATGTTCAGACTTACTTTCCAATGCTTCAGCAACAGATAATAGTTCAAGAGCATTCCCATTTAGTGCATGAACATCAGTAACGGTAGGCTTGCCATAAGTCAATGTACCTGTTTTATCAAATACAATCGTATCAACTTTTGACAATCCGTAAAACACTTCACTTGCTTTTACCAGAAGTCCAATAGATATTCCTTTACCCCCTGCGATGGCTGCAAGCATGGGGGTTGTAATACCCAATGCACAAGGATAACCCATGATGATAGTAGTAAGCAACACAAGTGTTGCCTGAATGTAATTACCAGTGACCAATCCCCATACTACAAAGGCGATGGCAGCGACAACAAAAACAACAGGACCATAATAATTCATTAGCTTATCTGCAAGCAGTTCAACAGGCGGTTTCTTTTCAGCAATGCGGCTCATTAAACTTACTATCTGACTAAGAAAGCTATCCTGACCAACCTTCGTAACTTTTATTTGTAGAGCACCATCAAGATTTAGCGTACCGCCGATTACAGTAGAACCAGCTTCTTTATTGGCAGGTGTGCTTTCACCTGTAAAACTTGCTTCATCAACACTTCCATTTCCATTTAATACAACACCATCCAAAGGGATGCGTTCACCCGGTCTTACTTCCACAACTTCATTTACCAATACATCTTTCGTCAATACATCAACAAATTGCTCACCCCTCAACACCCTTGCTTTCGCAGGTTGCAGGTTAATCAATTTGCGTACAGCATCCGATGCTTTTTTTCGGGTATCCAACTTAAAGTAACCAAAGAATAAATGCAACGACATTAGCCATGCAGCAACAGGTAGGAAGTTTGGCAATGCCGGATTAAAGAGAGAGAACACACCAACAATAAAAGAACCCCATGCACCGGCAGATAACAATACATTGGCATTAATTACCCTTTGCCTTACAGCCATGATTGTTTTGCGAAGGATTGGATAACCCACCCAAAACAACACGAAGGCAGCAACAGCCAAACTAAAGTAAGCACGGTATTGCCCAGGCAAGCCAAAAAGGTTCAACGGGTCAACAAGCAAATCAATAGTAGCAGCCAACATTCCAATTGTACCACGTTGCTTAATCAATCCAAACAGTTCTTCATCCGTCTTATATTGCTGCACTTCCGTAGCAGATACACTATAACCCAGCTTCTCTACAGCATCAGCCAATTGTTCACGGTTCATCTTAGCAGTGTCAGCTTCAACCAATACGACTCCATGAACAAGATTTACCATAACACTTTTAATGGCAGGATAACGTTTCAAAGCCTTTTCTACACTCATCGTGCAGAAGGAACACATCAGCCCTGAAACCTTCATTTGTACACTTTCTATAGCCATAATATTTGAATAAAAAGAGTGATTAAAAATAAAGCAGCATCACATCAATTTAACACAGGCAGCCCCAACCCGGCATTCCGAAGTTCTTCAGCCGAAATACCTCTATTCTGACAACAAGATAACAGCCTACCATTTACTGCAATAGCAGGCAAGGCTTTTATCCCATACGTCTTAACTTTTTCAAGGCACTCTTTCGTTTCACAAGGATTGGATAAGTTGTAAATCACAACATCACAATCACTGCAAGCCATTCCTTTAACCATTTCAACTACAGGTTCACAAACAGCACAACCGGCAGTGAACAGTTCAATTTTTCTTTTGTTTATCGTTTCCATCACCGTTTATTTTTTTATTGAACTGTAAAGGTCAACCGGCAGGTGGGGTGTCTTCCAAATCTTTGTTCAAAATATTTTTATTATGTTTTTCCAGCCGTTTATCAATGGCATTTATTTCTTTCATATTCGTCGTAAGCTGGTCAAATTCAAGCATCGGGAACTGTTTTTTCATGTACTCTATTTTCTCTGCATCCTGACAATTACCCGGACAGGCATTCATAACCTGAACAAGTTTTAAAGCAAGACTTTTCCTGAATACCTCATCCATCATCAGGTAGTGAGCTTTTTGCAATCCCTGGTCGGCAGCCTTGAATTGGTTGAGTATCTTATCCGGGTCACTATCTGCTTCAAGCATCTTTATTATGCCTCCAATCTGGCCTTGTATTGAGCTAAGCCGCACTTGCAGATCCTTGATTAATTCTTTTGGTAGCATATTGTTACTTTAACTTGCAAATATCAAATATCATAGGGGGTGCTCACAAAATATATTCTCATATAATTTACAACCTAATGTCTATAAATCTATTGTGGTGATCTGAACTTGCAAGAAAGGCCATCGAAGCGCGGCTGAAAGGCGGCTGAACCCGATACCTTCTCCCAAAAGCATAAAGCTAAGGATTCAGTGGCCTTTTTAGGATTATTCAGAAGGTTAAGTCTAATATAACTGCAACTGGTAAAGTAATTTGCTTTGATGCGATACTTGGAAGTTGGAAGGGAAAAAGTAAATCATGAAGAAGTTCCGGCCTGTAAATTATTTCCAATACTGTGTATAATGTGCATTTTAGGTAGTGAATTACTACCTGAAATTGATACCTTTGCAACAAGATATTCTTGAAGCGTTTAAGCTTTAAGTCCCGTACTGAAACTTAGGAACTTTCAAATGGCAATGGGACATAAGTGAGAACGCTCATGCTACGGCGTGGGCGCACTTATCGTTGCCGGGTTTCCTAAGACCTCAGTGCGGTGAGCTGTTGCCTGCGCTCTTTTTTGTGCAGGCAACAGTCAGAGGAAACTAACTAAAAGCAACAGACCATGACTTCAGCCGATCACTACCCCGAATTTCAATACCCTGCGGGACAATTATCGAAGTTTCTTGCTGCAAGCGACTTTTTCACCATTATGCTAAAAAATGGTGACATCGTTCATTTTACCCCTAAAGACATGCCTGCTTTCAAAAAATGGTTAGAGCAGAATAATATAGCAAACATCAGAGGAGAGCAGGGATGGGTCATAACTAAGAAAACATAAGAACTGCTACAATATTCCGCAGCAACTACGCCCCATTTACTTCCCAACTACCATCTATTCAAAATGCTAAGCAAAAATCACCGTACTTATGAAAAGCAAGTTTTTTTTATTGAAAGATTCGTACAAAATACCGCTCATTTTGACCAGCGTAGTATTACTGTTCACTACAACTATTTTCATTACGACATATTGCGAAAAGCGGGCAGATATATACCTGCTACCTGAAGGCTTTAATGGCACTGCTACCGTATTCTTTAACGAGCCTGCCGGAACACCTGAAAACCGAAGTGGTGAAAACCGCACTTTGGTAAAAAGGTAACTGTTACTACTATTATTGTAAAACGCAATTATTGACATCATTTTTAAATTACAACATAAACAAGCCACTTGAAGGATCAGCGTTTATATCTTTAAACATCCATTCTCTCCAAGTAGCTTTCTGACGTTACCCCTGCCTATTTGGTACTAAGTGCTTTTAGTTTTTCACTTAGTTCGGTTAAGCCTGCTTTTGTAAGATAATCATCAGCAATTACATGCAATTCCTGCAATGCTTCTTGCGGAATACTTTCCAGCAACGCAGACGATTTATCATCATCTTTCGCCATCAGCCCACGTTTGAGGACACTGTGCAATAACAATACATTTTTGCGGGAGATTCTCATGTCAATCTTCACTGTTTCACTCATGCCAGGGATACTGAGAATAGTATCATACACTTTGGCTACATCACTTGTCGTTAGCATAATCACACGATTTTAATTAAACAATACTCACTGCACAAAAGTAAATAACACGGCTCTCTGCATCCTCATCAAAATATGATGAGGATATGTGAATTCCATATCGCCTGTTTAACTTCGCTTAGAAGAACTGAATGTGTGTTTGATAAATGCGTGGTTATGGATTTCAGTAAAAACAAGCTTTCGGTTAGCGAAGCCAAAGAAATAGACATGGTTCATTTCCTTGCGGGCTTAGGTTATGAACCAGCGAAGATCAGGAACAACGATTATTGGTATCACTCCCCTTTACGGGATGAGAAGACACCTTCATTTAAAGTTAACAGGAGGCTAAACCGATGGTACGATCACGGTCTTGGCAAAGGTGGCAACCTGGTCGATTTTGGTATCCTATTTCACGGGTGTACCGTGTCCGAATTACTCCAGAATTTAAACGGTAATTTTTCCCTTCAAAAGCCCGTTTTCCAACAATCATTTGCGAGAGAAGAACAGGAAAAGCAGATAAAGATTTTAGGCGATTTTGTTCTGTCTTCCAGCGCCCTTTTAAGGTACTTGCAACAACGGCAAATACCCATTGATGTAGCTGACCACTACTGCCGGGAGGTCCGTTATGAACTTAGCGGAAAAGTCTATTATGGTATCGGCTTCAAAAATGATTTGGGAGGTTTTGAAATACGCAATCCTTACTTTAAGGCCAGCAGTTCCCCTAAAGGCATTACGAGCTTTGATAACAATGCCAATGAGGTCATCGTCTTTGAAGGTTTTACCGATTTCCTTTCTTTCACGGCCATCCATCAACAAGACCCCGAAGACCGCTTTGATTTTGTAGTGCTGAACTCTATTTCCTTCTTTGAAACTGCACGTCCCTTTATGGAAAGACATAAAGCTATCAAGCTCTATCTGGACAGGGATGCAACCGGACAAAATTGCAGCCGCTATGCACTTTCCCTAAGTGCCAAATACAAAGATGAAAGCAGCCTTTATCAAAACCATAAGGACTTCAACGACTGGGTAATGAATTTCGGTAAGTTTGAGAAGAAGCATATAAGACACAGACTTAGATAAGTAATAATGAATCTGTAAGGCAGGCTTTAGTTCATTTGAAACTGTTGTTTCCTTACATACTCCGGAGCCCTTGAAATGTCTTAAAGACGTTCACAGGGCTGAAAGATTGCAACTTTCCCGCAATCGGCCAGATGAACGGTTGTTAAACAACCGGATCTGGCTGCCCAACACTCGGAACTCGTGGGCAGGGCGTCTGAAAGGTGAAAATGAGTTTGAAAACGTTAAAATGATTAGTGATGGAAGGACAAAATTCAAACAGGACACGCATTATCGGCTTGCGTTTAACGCCCGATGAATATGCAAAAATTGAAAAGAAATGGAAGGCTTCTACCTGTCGTAAGCTAAGCGATTATGTACGTCGCAGCATCTTCGACAAGCCCATTGTTACGACCTACCGTAACACCTCACAGGATGACTTAATGGCAGAACTTACACGGCTTCGCAACGAGCTAAACGCAGTTGGAAACAACTTCAACCAGGCCGTTAAAAAGCTGCATACGCTTAGTCAGATCGCTGAATTTAGGAGTTGGTTGATTGCTTACGAAGTAGAGAAAAAGATCCTTAGCAATAAGGTGGATGAGGTCAGGAGTAACGTAAAAAAAATACTGGAAATATGGTTGCTGTGATCAAAGCCGGTCACTCAATGCACCGTATTTTCAACTACAATGAAAACAAGGTAAAGGAAGGTGTAGCGGAGTGCATCGGGGCAGAAAATTTCCCTTTGAACGCTGATGAAATGAGCCTGAAAATTAAGCTGGGCTACCTGCTGAAAAGGGCAGAATTGAACGAGAATGTTAAACGAAACAGCGTACACATTTCGCTCAACTTTGACCCATCTGAAGCTCATTTGGGCAAAGAAAAACTGATGCAAATTGCCAATGTATATATGCAAAAATTAGGCTTTGGGCAGCAGCCTTATCTTGTTTATCAGCACCACGATGCAGGCCACCCCCATATACACGTAGTTACCACCAATATTCAGCCCGATGGCAAGCGAATTGACCTGCATCACTTAGGTATTCGCAAGTCGGAACCGGCACGTAAGGAGATTGAAAAAATTTTCGGTCTTGTAGTAGCCGATGCACACGCAAGACGGGAGGCGTTCAGGTTAAAGCCGGTAAATGTAAAGAAGGTACAATACGGACGTACTGAAACTAAAAGAGCCATCACAAATGTGCTGGATGCGGTGCTGGATAAATACAAATACACCAGCTTGCCGGAACTGAATTCGGTTTTGAAACAGTACAACATAATGGCTGATCGTGGCAGTGAAGAATCAAGGATTTTTCAGGGAGGCGGACTTGTTTACCGGATACTCGATGAAGAAGGAAAACCTATCGGTGTACCTATAAAAGCCAGCGACTTTTACAACAAGCCTACACTGAAATTTCTGGAAGAAAAGTACAATTCTAATGATGCCCAACGCCAGCGGTTCAAAGCCCGCGTAAAAACTGAAATAGACAGGTTGTTTGTTGGCAAAACGCCCACGCTTGATGAGTTAGTCGCACAACTTCAAAAGAAGGGCATTCACATTGCTTTGCGCAGGAGCGATACAGGTTTAATCTACGGGATAACTTACGTGGATCACCAGACCAGGTGTGTCTTTAACGGTAGCGCATTAGGAAAGCAATACAGTGCCAAAGCCATACAGGAAAGATGCAGTTCCCCGGAAGCTCTCAAACAAGACCTGTTACCAAATGCAGGTCAAAAAACAGGACGATCCTCATTGCCTGCCCACAATACTAACACAAGTCTTCCATCCACCTTACACAACAATACTAATCCGGCTGATAAAATGCCTAAAGACAATATGCTGGATGCCCTTATACAGTCGGAACAGGCAGCCGATTATATACCCGGCCAGCTAAAGAAAAAGGGCAGAAAAAAGAAAAGAAGAAAGAACATTTCCAATAACCAATAAACCATAAAGCTATGGCAGTACAGACAGGTGAAAACGAACAGGCGCTGAGGAAAATTCTGGACATGACCAGGTTGATCAGTATCGTTATTTTAGTGATACACTTCTATTATTATTGTTATGCTGCATTCCATGAATGGGGATTGACAAGCAGTTTCAGCGACCGGATTTTAGGTAATATTTACCGCACAGGCATATTCAGCAACTTCGTTAAAAGCAAGCTGATTTCTTTAGGCTTTTTGGCTATCTCCCTGCTCGGAGCAAAAGGCCGCAAAGATGAAAAACTGAGCTACAAAACAGCATTCGCCTATCTCATTACAGGGCTATTGCTATACTTTGCCAGTTATCTTTCCCTGCTGCTTCAGTTAGAGGCACAGGAGAAAACAATCGTTTACGCAGGCATAACTTCAATAGGCTTTTTGCTGGTGCTTTCAGGCGGCACATTGCTTTCACGTATTATCAAGAGCAAGTTTAACAACAAGGACATCTTCAATAGGGAAAACGAGACGTTTCCGCAGGAAGAACGCTTTCTGGAGAATGAGTTTTCGATCAATCTTCCGGCACGTTACAGGCTGAAAAATAAGGTACGCAATAGCTGGATAAATATCATCAATCCCTTCCGCGCGATCATGGTATTGGGCACACCAGGAGCAGGTAAATCTTACTTTGTGATCAGGCACGTCATTACCCAACATATCCGCAAAGGATTTACGATGTTCGTGTACGATTTCAAGTTTGACGACCTTTCCAGGATCGCCTATAATTCGTGGTTAAAAAACAAGCACAGGTATCCTAAACCACCAAGATTTTTTGTTATTAATTTTGACGACCTGACAAGAAGCCATCGCTGCAATCCTTTAGAGCCGTCTGCCATGACGGACATTACCGATGCCGCAGAATCAGCACGTACAATTTTAATGGGACTAAACAGGGAGTGGATAAAACGCCAGGGCGATTTTTTCGTGGAATCACCAATAAATTTCCTGACTGCGGTGATATGGTATCTGAAGAAATACAAGGACGGTGAATTTTGCACGTTGCCACACGTTATCGAGCTGATGCAGGCCGACTATGATAGCTTGTTTACGCTGTTCAGAACAGAAGCCGCCAAAGAATGCGAGGTATTGATTAATCCCTTTTTGAATGCCTACCTGAACGATGTAATGGAACAGCTTGAAGGCCAGATAGCATCCGCGAAAGTGGCAATGGCAAGGCTTTCTTCGCCTCAACTATACTATGTTCTATCCGGCAACGATTTCAACCTCGATGTAAACAATCCCGACGACCCCAAAATCGTGTGCATGGGTAATAATCCGCAGAAGATACAGATCTACGGAGCGGTGCTTTCTCTATATGTAACCCGTCTAGTAAAACAGGTCAATAAAAAAGGAAAATTAAAAAGCAGCCTAGTGTTTGATGAGTTTCCTACAATCTATCTGAACAACATGGATAGCCTGATTGCAACGGCGAGGAGTAATAAGGTTTCTACGTGCTTAGGCATTCAGGATTTCAGCCAGCTTCGTAAGGATTATGGCAGGGAACAGGCCGATGTAATCATGAATATCACAGGAAATATTGTAGCTGGACAAGTAACAGGAGATACAGCAAAGCAGCTTTCAGAACGCTTCGGTAAAATCATGCAGGACAGGGAAAGCTATTCTATCAATAGTGGTGACACATCTATTAGTCGTTCAAAGCAATTGGAAACTGCTATACCTCCCTCAAGAATATCTGCACTGAGTTCCGGTGAATTTGTGGGAATGGTAGCTGACGACCCGGACAACAAAATTGAACTGAAAGCCTTCCATTGTGAAATTATTAACGACCATGAGGCACTGAAAAGAGAGGAAGAAGGCTATAAGGATATAGAAGTTATCCGTAAGCTCGATACCAGTATGGTACAGCGTAACTACTTTCAAATAAAGCAGGATATACAGGATATTATTCACTCTGAAATGGAACGTCTGTTGAATGATCCGGGATTGGCTCACCTGGTTGTTAAGAAAGGATAGTTTGTGTAACTGTAATGTATTAAACCGAAGCGAAGTCTTCGGTTTTTTTATGGCATGTCCCTTCGGGCCGGGTCATTCCAGGGTACGTTTCACTTCCGTCACTCTTTCATCGTGACCGGCTCGTTCCTCGCCGCCTTACACCCCCCTCATGCTTTATGATAGAAGCTACCGTCAAGGCTGTATTGGCTGAGACTGCCATCCAGCCTGCTATTGCATTTTCCAACGAAACGGGTAAAAAGGCAGCTAAGATAGTTACGCCTTCGTTACTACGAGCGCATAATGCTGCGCTTCGCTTGCACCCTTCGGGACTTATAGCTCTCCGTGCCTTCGTCTCCACTCTATCGCTGCTTTCTTTTTTCCCGTTTTTTCTTTTGGAAAAATGCTTTTAGGGCAGGCGGGTGAAAAAAAAAACAAAATGGTTTCACAATTAAAATTAAAAATCATGAACATCATTGGCAGATTAACGAGGGACGCACAAATCAGCACCTTGCCGAGCGACAAACAGGTAGTGAACTTTTCCGTAGCGGTAAACGACAGCTTCCGTAACAAACAGGGTGAACGGGTGGAACACACCGAGTATTTCAACTGTGCCTATTGGGTTTCAACGAATGTAGCTAAGGTTCTTACTAAGGGAACATTAGTAGAACTCACGGGCAGAGTAAGTGCAAGGGCATGGATTGGGGGCAATGGCGAAGCACATGCAGCACTCAATTTTCACACTTCGCAAATCAAATTGTACGGAGGTGGCAAGCGACCTGAAACCGTAGCAGGTGGTATCAGTAACAATTCCGCAGTACCTGCTAACAATGGCAAAGACGATTTGCCTTTCTAACAATCAACTTTCATTTATCAACTTTTAAAAATTACAATCATGGCACATAATCTTAATTATAACGAAGGAACAGGCAAATACAGCTTCTTTAGTGTACAGCAAAAGGCTTGGCACAACTTGGGACAGGTAGTAGAACGATATCCCACAAGTGCCGAGGCTATTAAATATGCAGGACTTGATTTTGAGGTTATCAAATCACCATTATATACTCGTGGTGGTGCAGGTATCAGCATAGGCGATGATGGTGAAATTAAAGAAGGTGGCAACATCTTACTGCCTGACAATTTCGCAACCATGCGTACCGATACTAATACGGTTTTTGGCGTAGTAGGTAAGGATTATCAGATAGTACAGAACGCAGATGCCTTTGCATTTTTTGATGCTATCGTAGGTGGTGGTGATGGCATTCTGTACGAAACAGCAGGAGCATTAGGGAGCGGAGAAAGGATATTTATAACCGCTAAACTTCCTGACTATATCCGTGTGGGCAATGGTGATGATATTACAGAGAAGTACATCTTTCTGACAACCTCCCACGATGGTACGGGAAGCATTACCGCAGCCTTTACACCTGTACGCATTGTATGCCAAAACACCCTTAACGCAGCATTGGGTAATATGTCCAATGTGGTACGCATCCGCCATACATCAGGTGCAAAACAGCGTTTGGAAAATGCTCATAAGGTAATGGGACTGGCTAATCAGCTTAGTACCCAGCTGGAAGGAATATTTAACCAATGGACACAGGTGCGTATCTGTGATGCAGAAGTAAAGAAACTTATTCAACTGGCATTTTGCCCCAATAAGGAAACATTGGATGCACTTAAAAAGGGTGCAGAGGATGAACTGTCAACCGTATTCAAAAACACCGTTGAAGATGCTTTTGCCTACGCAATGATGTCAGATACACAACAGTTGAATACTACCAAAGGAACTGTGTTCGGGGCATACAATGCGGTAACAGGTTACTATCAGAATGTACGCAATTACAAGGA
>CALFXE010000217.1 GCA_937927845.1 uncultured Paludibacter sp. | reverse complement strand
CTGCTTTTTGAGCGCTAATATACTAAAAATATTAGGTGTGTTTGCGGAGAATCAGGTTATTTTAATATAATTTTCAATGAACTGCCTATCTTTATAGGCAGTTTTTATTTGTTAATTGGATGAGCGTAAAGCCTATAGGTATATTTGATTCTGGACTCGGAGGACTTTCTGTATGGGAGGCTATTTATGATTTGATGCCTGGAGAGTCTGTACTGTATTTGGCAGATAGTAAATATGCACCTTACGGCGGGCGACCTCAGAGTGAAATCATCCAACTTAGTAGAAAGAATGTGGATTATCTATTGGAGCATGGATGTAAGATCATTGTTGTGGCCTGTAATACCGCTACAACAAATGCGATTGATGTATTACGCCAATCCTATAGTGTTCCCATTATAGGAATAGAACCGGCTATAAAACCGGCGGCTTTAAATTCTAAAACCGGGGTGGTAGGAGTTCTGGCCACCAGAGGAACTCTGGCCAGTAGTTTGTTTGCTAAAACAGCTGCTCTATATGCAAAGGATCGTAAAGTCATTGAGCAATACGGTGATGGTTTGGTTGAACTTATTGAATCCGGAGAAATCGAGTCAAAGCAAATGCAGGCCCTACTCACCGAATATTTAACCCCTATGATAAGAGCTGGGATTGATTACCTTGTATTAGGCTGTACGCATTATTCCTTTCTGCGTTCTCAAATTCAGGCCATACTGCCCGCTGGGGTTCAGATTATTGACGCTGCTGATGCGGTGGCTAAGCAAACTAAAAATATCTTAGATCAAAGAGGTCTGCTCAGTCAGGTTAAAAGTATACCCAATTTTAGATTCTATACCAACAAAGACCTTGGTGTACTTGAAAGTTTTTTGGGGTCTCTTTCTGCTGATAAAACAATTGCAAAAGTAGATTTTTAGGATCTTAAGCCTTCTTTTTTCGTATATAAGTAAGGTAAGTGAATGCGTATTTGTGTCTCTCATCCTCAGGATGATATTCTTGTGATATTAGTTCCCACTGTTCCGGGTTGATTTCTGGAAAATAGGTATCGGCCTCTACCTGGGTATGAACTCGGGTCAGTTTTATTTTATCTGCTATATCCATGCTCTGTTTATAGATCTCCCCTCCACCGATGATAAAGGGTTGATCATCGTTTTGAGCTGCTTGTAATGCAGTTTTTAGGCTGTGGACTATAATGCAATTCCCTACAGCTTTATAATCTTGGCTCCTTGTGATAATAATATGGGTGCGATTGGGTAAGGTCTTGGGTAAACTCTCAAATGTTTTTCGTCCCATGATGATCGAATGCCCACTTGTAAGTACTTTAAATCTCTTGAAATCATCAGGTAGATGCCATACTAAGTCATTATCCTTTCCAAGGGCATTATTTTCGGCTGCTGCAGCTATGATGGTAATCATTTAAGTCAATGCGTTATCAGGGTTTGTATTTGTAGAAGTTTCTGAGGACTTGGCCTTCTCGATCTCCTGTTGGATTTTTGCTAATTTGTTTTTTTGGATGTTTACTAGTTTTTCTCGCTGTTCTCTTTCCCATTTTTTACCCAAGAACCTATTGGTGATAAAAACATTGATAAAATGTATTAAGAATATAAAGGTCCATACGCCTATTCCCCATACAAACCAATTGTATTGGACTCCGTAGTTTAAAAATTTATTGGCAATGATCATAAATATACTTCCTAGGAGAAAAAGTATAAAATGGTAGTATAGCCTCTTTTTTTGTCGTATTCTACTTTGGGCCGTTTCTATAAGTTCGTGTTGATCAATATCAATCTCACTTAGCTGTCTTGGATCTTTTTTGGAAAACATAGTTGATACATTTTAGTAAAGTTACAAAATACAAGCTATTTTTCGATAAAATAATTTAACGACTGAAATTACCTAAAAGTTAGTTTAAAGTATTCTTCTGGCGTGATTAAAAGCATAATTCCAATAACCTTCACTTAGGGATGATACCAAAACTCCTCTAGAGGTAGTGGAATGGATAAATTGAATATCACCGCCACGAGTGCTTACAACCAAACCAACATGATTAATTCTTCGTTTGTTTTTGCTGGTAGTAAAGAATAATAAGTCTCCTTTTTCAACCTGCCTTAGTTTTATTTTCTTGCCCTGTTTTGCCATTTGAGAAGAAATACGTTGTAATGGAATGCCGTTTTCATTAAAGGATACATAGACAAGTCCAGAACAGTCCATTCCCCTTTTGGTAGTGCCTCCATATCGGTAGGGGGTGCCATTATATTCCATGGCTGTTTTTATAATTGCATTGGATTTTTTCGAGCCTTTACGATTGCTTTTATTATAGTTAGTCTCTGTGTTGGTTTGCTTACCCTCTACTTCAATATGAGGTTTTGATCCACTTACGGAAACTGATTTTTGCTTGGATTTACATCCGATAAGACTTATAATTAGAAATGCTAAAAATATATTTTTCATGATGCTTTTTTGGGTACCTCAGCCAAATTAAGAAATTTTATCGTAAATCAATTGCGCTGTTTTTAAACTTGCCCCATTCCCACCTAATTTTTGTTCCAATTCAAAATAATCTAGAAACATTTGTTTTCTCACCGGCTCACTGAGTATCCTTTCTAGTTCACTTTTAAGGTTTTTGGAATTGAATTCTGATTGTATGAGTTCTTTAACAACCTCTCTATCCATAATCAAATTTACCAGAGAGATATATTTGAGTGTGATAATGCGTTTGGCTATTTGATAACTGATCCAGTTGCCTTTGTAACAAACCACTTCAGGAACTTTAAATAATGCGGTCTCCAGAGTAGCTGTTCCGCTTGTGACCAGAGCAGCCTTGGAAACACTAAGGAGTTCATATGTTTTACCGCTTACAAAATGCACATTGCTTTTTTTGATGAACTGGCGGTAGAATTGATAGTCCTGGCTAGGAGCGCCGGCGATCACAAATTGATAGTTCTTAAACTCATCCACTATACTGAGCATAACACTTAGCATATTGGAAATTTCCTGTTTCCTACTCCCGGGTAATAGCGCGATAATCTCCCGCTGATCGAGTTTGTTCTCGGATCTGAATTGATCAGGGGTGATTTGCTCAAAGTTATTTATAGCATCAAGAAGAGGATGACCGACAAAATGAACAGGATAATTGTGTTTATCTTCGTAAAATTCCTTTTCAAAAGGGAGAATAACAAACATCTGGTCAATATCTCTTTTTATGGCCTCTATTCTTGATTCTCTAGAGGCCCATATTTGTGGTGACACATAATAGAAGGTTTTGTATCCCATTGGTTTTGCCCATTTGGCAATCCGCAAATTAAAACCGGAATAGTCTATAAATATCAGCACATCAGGATTAAACTTCTCTATATCTTCCTTGCAAAAGCGTATGTTAGAAAAAATCTTTCTCAGGTTCAAAAGCACCTCGAAAAATCCCATGAATGCTTGCTCCTTATAGTGTTTGACCAATTCTACGCCTTCTGCTTTGAGTAAATCACCACCCCAGGCTCTAAAAACAGCCTTATTATCTACCGTTTTAAGTGCTTTTACTAAATTCGATGCATGCAGATCCCCTGATGCTTCTCCACAAATGATATAGTATTTCACAGTCTTTTAATTTAATTTCAAAACAACTTTAACAGTAGGATTATTATTGCAGTTAAAAATGTAGCGATCAACACCCCTTTTGCTCTATGGTCACGTTTTAATTTAATAAAACCAAAAAAGGCGACTAAATTTAGAAGTGCGCCCAGGGCTAATATGCTTCCAATATGACCCTGTTTCTGTGCAATTTGCAAACTACTGGCAATAGAAAGGTCTGAAAATAATAATAAATAACCTAGGGTTCCGACAATATTAGCAATGATTCCAACTAAAAAACCAGTAATAATTTCCTTTCTAATCATTCAGATCCCAGGTGTTAAGGTCTTGAATAGTATGATGAGCCGTCAGATCAAACTGTACAGGAACAACCGATACATAACCATGCTCCAAGGCCCATTCATCTGTATCTTCTCCTTTGTCTTGATTGACAAATTTACCTGCTAACCAATAATAGTCCCGTCCCATTGGGTTTGTTCGCTTATCGAATGATTCTACCCAGCGCGCTTTGGCTTGTCGACAAATCTTAATTCCTTTAATTTGATCTTTTTTGAGTTTCGGAAAATTGACATTTAGTACAACACCTTTGGGTATGCCATTTTTAAGGGCGTTTTGTGTAATGGTTTTGACATAGGGCTTAACAGCTTCAAAATCGGCTTCCCAAGAATAATCACATAATGAAAACCCTATGGCCGGGATTCCTTCAATTCCAGCCTCAACCGCTGCACTCATTGTGCCTGAATAAATTACATTAATTGAGGAATTTGAACCGTGATTTATACCGCTGATACAAATGTCAGGTGGGCGATTGAGTATTTCATTTACAGCAAGTTTTACACAATCTGCAGGTGTTCCACTACAACTGTATTCCAATTGTATGTCTTGTTCAGAAATCGTAATAGGGCTACAATACAAGGTTGAGTTTACCGTAATGGCGTGTCCCATAGCACTCTGTGGGCTATCAGGGG
This sequence comes from uncultured Paludibacter sp., assembly GCA_937927845.1. GTDB lineage: Bacteria > Bacteroidota > Bacteroidia > Bacteroidales > Paludibacteraceae > Paludibacter. Next base: position 161 of record CALFXE010000217.1, on the reverse strand, counting down.
CAACTACAATTACATCTCCTATTTCGTTCATCACATCTATCAAGGCACGTAAACCTGGAGCAGTGATACCGTCATCGTTGGTGACTAGAATTAAGGGTTTGTTTTTTCTGATTATCCGTTTATGCACCTGTTATATTCGCAATTACTATTCTGTCAAAGAG
>CALFXE010000216.1 GCA_937927845.1 uncultured Paludibacter sp. | reverse complement strand
TACACCCATCCGCTAACGAGCGTGTCCTTCCGAAAGAGCGACTTGGCGAAGCCAAGAGAGCGACTGAGGAAACCCCAAATCAGCCGTAGTTGGTTAATCTCCCGTATAGTTGCAGTCGGGTTCCTATTTTTTACAGTGGTTAAGAGTTCCATTCTTAAAAAGTCAAGACGACTTCGATGAAAAGTTTTTACATTTTGTGCAAAAATATCGTTTTAATTTTTTAAGTTTGCAAACGATACTTCACAAATGAAAATCAAATCATAATGTATAAGAAGATTTATATATTAGTTGTTATACTGTTAACCGTATGTCAAGTTAATGCACAAATCCCTTCCACTAATTCTGCTGTTCAGGTCTGGGGATATGTAGATTGGTCACGAGGACGGCTATCCATTAATACACATAACACAGATTTTTGCGACTACAATGTTCGAATCCAATTTCATCAAGCAAGTGGATTTGAGGGAATATCGGGCAATCAAATAATATCCTCCACAGTTGGTCGCGGAAAGTTAGAAATTAGAAGTTTTAGGGTAAAAGACCCACCCCATAACTATGGATTTCATTATTCAATATATCGGGGCAATATCACAAAAAAACCAAACACCGATTTAATTTATGCGCTTCCGGTAGCAATAAGAGACACGGTAGGAGTATCAACAATAGGAACTCCCGATAGCCAACAAATATCTTTCAACTTAGCATCGGACACAATTTATGCTTGTCGTAGCGGTGTGATGTGCGACGATGATTTGACTAACCATGCCGGTTTCAGTTATACACCTGCGGGGGGTGTGTCGCAAATAACTCTATATCATGAAGATGGAAGTTTCAGTGAATATGTCTTCATAGGTAAATCATTAGTTGCTGCAGGACAAAAAATCAACATGGGAAGTCCGATAGCCGTCATTGAAAAATACAAGGAAAAATATACGCTTACTTTTACTGCTTATTTTTTGGATAGAAACAGGATGGTAAGCAATTCTCCTCAAAAGTACACATACTTTATTCCTTATTTTCAAACAGTCAATGTAGGAAAAATACAGGTTGAAACAGGAGGGACATACACCTGCCAACTAACGGATAAAATGAAAATGCAGGAAATGAGTAAAAGAGAAATCAGAAAATTTAATAAAAATAAACAATTATGAAGAAAATGATTTGAAGGTTTGACGTAAGCTCCAAACGCTTAAAGTAATCGAAATGCTTAGACAGATGGATGGGGTAATCTAATTAAAATACCGGATTGTAGCTATTAATTAAAATTATGAGGCGAATAATGTTCATATTCTTAAGTGTTATTGTGTTGGGACAAATAATAATATCCCAAACTAATGATACAATTAAGAGAAAAGTCTTATGGGATATCGTGGATACCACAGGATATAACGATCATCAAAAACAAATAATTCTCTTTTTAAAGGATTTACCCGTCAGAACTCTCGAAGAGATAGATAGAGAAGCCATGGAAAAGTTACATTTGTCATTTACGTCGAATACTCAACTCAATCTGGTATTTGAAGAGGGAAGATTTAAATCTATGACAAGTGGATTTGATGATACTAGAAATCATTTACACCCGATGGTATATTCAAATGACAGTAATTTTATCGCTTATTTTGATTTGCAGCCATTGTACTATCCTGATTTAAGGAGAGATACAACTTGCTGGACTTACTTCGAACAATTCAAATTTGATATTGCTGTAGCCCTGAATACTTCATACAAAGCGTTGACACAGGAAGAATTTGAATCACACTTATTCAGATTTCCGGTAGATTATGTCAAAAGGGTATTCAATGCTGATTTTGGCTATTATTACTATCTGGCTAACTTAAATAAAGATGTATTCTTTGAGAAATATAGTAAGGGGAAAGTGTTGCATATAGAAAAAAGCAAATATGGATATTTCAGGCTGTATTGTTTTTATACAGAAAATGGATATAAGAATATATGTGAATATGAATCAATATTAGAAAAACACCTAAAATTTGATGACTAAATGATTATCTACAATAAAGTTAAGATTTGTTTGCAAATATCGACTTTTTGTTTTTCCTTTGCATAGGTTTTTATAGTTAATTTTAAATAATTAAATCAAATGAAATATAGATATACAATAATCATCTGTTTCATTTCTATTATTACAGGTGTCAATGGACAAAGTATTCCGCCATCATTGGAAGAAAATCTAAAAATGATAAATGTGGAATTTACTCCTAATCAACAATATACAGTAACTCCCTCTGATAGTAAATTTGGCACTTATGCGTGTGACGACAAAAATTGTCCACTATGGAAACTAACCATAATTCATGCTGAGCTAATACACAGTGACGGACAATGCAGAGTATATCCTTATGTGGCTGGATCGGCTGTTTTAAAATATGGTAAAGTTATTCAGGACAATCCTGATTTATTTGGAGCTACAGAGCCAATGAATATGTCATACAATCGTATCAAAAGTAACTTTAAATATGGGAAACTTTTAAGTGCAGCTTCGGAGCAAGACATTGAAGATTTGAAAATGATGCTTCATTATTATCCGAGAGAAGAGGCCCGGTCATTATTTAACGCTGATTATATGTTGTCTTATCCATACAACATGGCAGGAATGGTTTGCAAGGAAAACTTAACTCGCGCAAGAGGCGTGGTAATCGGCAAAGATGGAATGGATATATTTTTATATTTCATAATGTCAGACACCGGCATCAAAGACTTTGATAAATATCTTACAGACTTTAAAGGTACTTTTTGGTTCAAGGATAAATAAAACACATAAACATCTTAAAAAATATAAATCCCAAAAAATAAACAATTATGAAAAAAAATATTTTATTAATAGTATCATTATATGTATGTGTTGGATTTTCTGTAGCATCATCTTTAAAGGATGTTAATGGAAATGGAGAGATTGCTGTTATATTAGAGAATGTGAGCGCAAACAACTCTGATCCAAATTTATATATAAATAATCAGAATCTCCCATTCAGTCTTGTTAAAACATTAAATGATTCTATTATCACAAAAGTTTGGATTGTAAAAGACGCTTCAGCACAAAATATACATGGAGATATTCATGTTACTTTGAAAGATGGTTATACAATACAAACTATCTCTCTTAGTGAAATACAGAAGAAACATATCAACAATATAGATTCTGTCCCATGCTTATTTTTCATAGAAAATGAATTAATTGAAACACCTGATTATGATGCTTTCGTAATAGACAATAAGCAAATCAAACAAATTTCAGTCAAAAGATTTGACAATTGGAGTTCAAATATCCACTTAAATCTTATAAAAATACAACTCGAAAAACCAAGAAAACAACAAATAATGATACGATAAATCATACTCTTATGTTAAAATCTTTTTCTGTGATCATGCCAACTTATAATCAAGTAGGATTTATTAGACGAGCAATTCTAAGTTTATAAAATCAAATATATAATGTATAAGAAGATTTATATATTAGTTGTTATACTGTTAACCGTAGGGAAAGCTAATGCACAAGTCGTCCCACTAAATGCTGCCGTTGAGGTTTCGGCATATATAGACGGAGGACGAGAGAGGCTATCTTTTAATACACACAATAAAGATTTTTGCGATTACTATGTTAGAATTCAATTTCTTGAAGCCAACGGATTTGAGGGAATATCGCATAATCAATTTATATCAACCACAGTTGGCCGTGGAAAATTAGAAATTAGAACTTTCAAGGTAAAATCACACCCTTTTACCTATAGATATAGTAGAGAAATATATCGGGGCAACATTACAAAAAAATCAAATACCGACTTCATTTATGCGCTGCCGGTAGCGGTCAAAGACACGATAGGAGCAACAGTATTGGGAATTTGAGAGGAAACATATTTTAACTTACCTTCGGATACGCTTTATGCATGCCGAGGCGGCGTGATGTGCGACGATAATTTGACCGATCAGGCTGGTAAAAATTTTAAACCTGCCGGTGATATATCACAAATCACTCTGTATCACGATGATGGAAGTTTCAGTGGATATATCTTCATTGGCAAACCTCTGGTTTCTGCCGGACAAAAAATCAACATGGGCAGTCCGATTGCCGTTATTGAGAAATATTTAGACAGATATACGGTTAATTTTACAGCTTATTTTTTGGACAGGAATAAGATGGTAAACAATTCTCCTCGAAAACACACGCATTTTCATCCGTTTTTCCAAACTGCCAATGAAGGAAAAACGAAGTTGAAAACTGGTGGAACATATACCTGCGAACTGACGGATGAAATGAAAATGGAGGAAATGAGCAAAAGAAAGAAGTCAAGATGACTTCAATAATTAACGTGAGTTAGATATAAGAAAAGATTATATGCAAAAAAACTTTCTAAAAACGATTAACTGCCCCGCATGGGGCAAAATATGCATAACCCCGTACAAGCGAAGCGCAGTGCGGGGTAAACGAGCCTCACAGTCTCTCAACCCCGAAGGGGTTGTACATCGCTTGTTTTGTTTGACCCCTGCGGGGTCGTGTAGTGTGGGGTGTACATTCATCCCCGAGCTGCGCTTCGCTTGCACGGGGTTATGCACATAAAACCCCATTCGGGGTTTTCGGATTACATTGTGAATCTTTTTATTATATCGAACTCACGTTAAAACACATAGTAATGTTTCAAATTTCTGAATCCTCCCAAGTGAAATGAGATCAGAATAGTCATGACTTCGCTGTGCGACAGCCTGTTTGGCTTATTCCTGGTTCTTTTGCCACTATCGGCAACCAAAATATGTTTTTTGTATGATTTGTCAAATTCTTTTGAAAAATCATCGCATAAATAGAAAATTTCAGTAACTTCGTCAACGGTTAGCATAGTGATGAATTTTAGTTATTTATTTGTATTTCAACACTATAAAGATAATAATTATATCTGAATTATGCTAACCTTTTTACTATTTTCTTATATCGAACTCACGTTGGATTAGGAAATCAGTGTTTGAAAATCAGCGTTATCCGCGAGCCAACATACTTTTTATAGAATACAAAAAAACTCCGAAACAATTAGAATCGGAGTTTTTTATCTGCTATGTATTAACAAAACCTTACTTCTTCACCGGCTTATACATATGCGAAGCATGTCCGTAGAACAGCTCTGCTGCTTCCATTACTGTTTCCGATAAAGTCGGATGTGGATGTATGGTCAGCGATAAATCTTTAACTGTTGCGCCCATTTCAATTGCCAATGTAGCCTCAGCAATCAATTCGCCTGCACCGGGTCCGCTTATACCTATTCCCAAAATACGTTCTGTGTCGGGATCTACAATGATCTTGGTTACACCATCGCTTCTGTCGAGTGTGGTGGCTCTACCGCTTGCTGCCCACGGGAATTTTGTTGCTTCGAATTTAACTCCTCGCTCAATAGCCTGATTTTCGGTGATACCTGCCCATGCAATTTCAGGATCTGTGAACACAACTGCCGGAATTGCAAGAGGTTCAAAGGCTACTTTCTTTCCTGAAATAGCGTCTACAGCGACTTTTGCTTCATGTGATGCTTTGTGTGCCAACATCGGTTCGCCCACTATATCTCCAATGGCATAAATACTGTCGTCATCGGTTTTTAGCGTTTTGTCGGCAACTATCCAACCCCTTTCATTGACTTTCACCTTGGTGTTTTCTAAACCTAAACCTGTAGTTTGAGGCTTGCGACCAATCGACATCAATACATAATCAAACTTATGTTCTTCGATTTGCTTGTCTTTATTTTCAATTTTCACCAACAAACCATCTCCTTCTTCCTTGATTTCAACCACTTTAGATTGAAGCATTATCTTATCGAAAGATTTATTAAGTCTTTTATGAAGATGTGATACCAAATCCTGATCGGCACCGGGTAACAATCTGTCCATGAATTCCACAACAGAAACCTGAGAGCCAAGTGCAGAATATACCGAACCCAATTCAAGACCAATATATCCGCCTCCTACTACCAATAAAGTTTTAGGTATGGCAGGTAAATTTAATGCAGATGTGGAATTTAGCAGTCGGCTGCTCTCAATCTGTAACGATGGAATTGTTGCTATTACCGAGCCGGTTGCGATAATTGCTTTGTCGAAAGATATTTGTTCGGTGCTGCCATCATTCTTCTTAACTTCAATTGAAGTGGAAGATGTGAAAGAAGCACGTCCTTGAACAAAGTTGATTTTTCTTTGCTTCGACAAAACACCCAGACCACCTGTCAACTTGCTGACAACCTTATCTTTAAATGCTCTTAGTTTATCCAAATCAATTTTTGGCTCACCGAAATCTACGCCCCATTCTTTAGCTTCTTTACTTTCATTGATCAGTTTTGCAACATGCAATAAAGCTTTTGAAGGAATACAACCACGATAAAGACATACACCGCCCGGATTTTTTTCCATATCCACCAATGTAACATTCATACCTAAATCTGCGGCGTAAAATGCGGCTGCATAACCACCGGGACCTCCTCCTATAACTACAATATTTTTATCCATAAATATTTATTTATATTATTTTTTATCCCTCGATAATTAATTTCAATGGATTTTCCAATGCCTCGATTACCCATCTTAAAAATCTGATTGCATCTGCACCGTCAATTAATCGATGGTCGTACGATAATGAAAGAGGCAACATTAAACGAGGTTCAAATTTACCATCAATATATACAGGTTCGATACTTCCTTTTGAGACGCCTAAGATAGCAACTTCAGGGGAATTGACAATGGGTGTAAATGAAGTACCTCCGATTCCACCAAGATTACTGATAGTGAAACATCCTCCCTGCATGTCGGCTACACCAATCTTTTTGTTTCTTGCCTTTTCTGCCAGAACATTTATCTCTTTTGTTATCTCAATGATATTCATCGTGTCGGCATTTTTAACTACCGGCACAATCAATCCGTGTTCTGTATCAACCGCAATACCGATATTAAAATATTTCTTATATACGATTGATTTGTTTTGCATATCTACACTTGCATTGAACTGTGGGAATGTTTTCATTGCCGATGCAATAACCTTAACGAGTATAGCTGTAACTGTCAGCTTAACACCAAATTTCTCTGCTGCTTTTGCATATCCTTTACGGAATTCTTCAAGTTGAGTTATGTCAGCTTTGTCGAACTGAGTAACATGAGGAATTGTGTGCCATGCATAGCTTAAATGCTCAGCCGTTTTATAGCGTATATTCGACATCGCTACTGTTTCCACATCACCATATTTTGAGAAATCAGGTAGTGGTTCTTGATGTTGTTCTGCACGAATATGCTGAATCTCATTACGTTGCTGATGTAGTCGTTTGCTGTGAAACTTAACATCATCTAACGAAATTCTTCCACCGGGACCTGTACCTTTTATTTCATTCACATCAACCCCAATCTCACGTGCAAGTCGCCGTACCGATGGAGCAGCCGGTGCAGCTTGTGCTGATAATGGCGGCTGATTTTCAATCTTGATGATTTTCGGCGAATCGGATGGAAGATTGCCTGATAATGCAACAGTCGGTTGTTCAAGAGCTTTAGCTTCAGGTTCAGCAGGCTTCTCTGCTTGCACTGCCTGTTCTTGAGGTGTTGGTTGTTTTTCCTCAACTATTGTTTTTTCTTCAACTTTAGGTTCTTCAGCTTTAGGTGCTTCTGATGCAACACTGGCACCACCGGCATCTTCTACAGAAAAAATAGCCTGACCAATCTCAACTTGATCACCATCCTTTACTTTCACCTCAACGACCTTTCCGCTTACATCAGACGGAACTTCGATAGTAGCTTTATCTGTCTCAACTTCTAAAACCGATTGTTCTATTTCAACAATATCTCCCGGCTTTATAAGTACTTTTACTATTGTAGCTGAATGGATATTCTCACCCAATTCAGGAATAACAAATTGTTTCATGTTTTTTTCTTTTTTTAATTAAGACTATTGTCTATGGTCTATTGTCTATTGTCTATGGTCTATGGTTTATAGACTATTGACTATTGACTATTGACTATCGACTATCGACTATCGACAATTAAGCATGCATAGGATTGATTTTCTTCTGGTCGATATTGAGACCTTTCATTGCTTTATTCAAATCTGATAAAGAATATTTTCCTTCTTTGTAAAGTGCATGTAAAGCTGCAAAAGCAATATGTTTTGCGTCTACTTCAAAGAAATCACGTAATTCTTCACGGGCTTCACTACGTCCAAAACCATCTGTACCTAAAGCATACAATCTGTTAGGTAACCACTTCGCAATTGAATCCGGCAAAGTCTTGACATAATCGGAAGCTGCAACTATAACTCCATCATTATCAATCACTGTTGATACATAAGGTGTTTGTTCTTTTCCCGGATTTAATAAATTGTGTCGTTCTACATCCAATGCTTCTCTTCTTAATTCTTTATAACTTGTAACACTATAAACATCAGAAGATACACCATATTTCTCTTCAAGAATTTCGGCAGCTTTTATAACTTCATTCAAAATTGTACCGCTACCTAATAAATTAGCTTTCAGTCCTGATGCCTTATCTTTTCCTTTACTGAAACGATACATTCCTTTTAAGATACCGTCTTTAACATCACCCGGCATAGCAGGCATTGCGTAGTTTTCGTTCATTATTGTAATGTAGTAGAACACGTTTTCTTGCTCTTCGTACATTCTACGTATACCATCGCGTACTATCACTGCTATCTCGTAAGCAAATGCAGGATCGTAAGCTATCATATTCGGTACCGAGTAGGCAAGTAGGTGACTATGACCATCTTGGTGTTGTAAACCTTCACCTGCGAGGGTAGTACGACCGGCTGTTCCACCAACCATAAATCCTTTTGCAAGCATATCGGCTGCTGCCCATACCAAATCTCCCACACGTTGTAAGCCAAACATTGAATAGTATATAAAGAATGGCATCATGTTTATGCCGTGAGTTGCGTATGCTGTACCTGCACTGATAAAAGACGACATAGAGCCGGCTTCGGTAATGCCTTCTTCCAAAATCTGACCGTCTTTGGCTTCTTTATAATATAATAATAATTCTTTGTCGACCGGTTCGTAAAGCTGTCCCACATGCGAATAGATACCAAGTTGACGGAATAATGCCTCCATACCGAAAGTACGTGCCTCATCAGGAATAATTGGTACTATTAGTTTACCTATTTCTTTGTCTTTCAAAAGCTTAGAAAGTAATCTGACAAATGCCATTGTTGTAGAAAGTTCTCTACCTTCAGAACCTGTGTAGAATTCAGCAAATATCTCTTCAGGTGGCGTTTTAATCGGGCGCACTTCTACTCTACGTTCAGGTAGAAAACCTCCCAATTCTTCACGCCGTTTTTTCAGATATTGCATTTCATGAGAATTTTCCGGCAGTTTATAGAATGGAGCATTTGCAACTTCTTCTTCCGAAACAGGAATGCCATAACGTACACGGAATTCTCTTAATTCATCTTCATTTAATTTTTTCTGCTGATGTGTTATGTTTTTGCCTTCACCACTTTCACCCAAACCATAACCTTTGATAGTGCTTGTAAGAATAACTGTCGGTTGTCCTTTATGGTTAACTGCCTCTTGATAAGCTGCGTAAACCTTTTCCGGATCATGACCTCCACGCTTCATTTTGCGTATTTGTTCGTCAGTCAGATGACTTACCATTTCAAGTAATTCAGGGTCTGCTCCGAAGAATTCATTACGTACATAATCGCCTGGAGCAATAGAGAACTTTTGTGATTGTCCATCAACCACTTCACCCATTCTTTTTACCAATTTGCCTTTTTTGTCTTTTTCAAGTAATTCGTCCCATTCACTGCCCCACAGAACCTTTATGACATTCCATCCTGCACCTTTAAAAGCAGATTCCAATTCCTGAACGATTTTTCCATTACCACGAACAGGACCGTCAAGTCGCTGAAGGTTACAGTTAATCACGAAAATCAGGTTATCCAAATGTTCACGAGAAGCCAAAGTAATTGCTCCTAATGTTTCAGGTTCATCAGTCTCACCATCACCTAAAAATGCCCAAACTTTTTTCTTCGATGTTTCTTTCAGTCCTCTGTCTTCCAAATATCTATTAAAACGAGCTTGGTAAATAGCCATAATCGGACCTAAACCCATAGATACTGTTGAAAATTCCCAGAAATTAGGCATCAACCATGCATGTGGATAAGATGACAAACCACCTTTCGGATTAAGTTCGCGACGGAAATTATGAAGTTGATCTTCTGTTATTCTACCCTCAAGGAAAGCACGAGAATATAGTCCCGGTGCAATATGTCCTTGAAAAAACACAATATCACCACCCTGTTCGGCATCTTTACCTTTAAAGAAGTGATTGAAACCCACTTCCAATAAAGTTGCAGCAGAAGCATAAGAAGCAAGGTGCCCACCAATACCGTGTGAATTACGATTTGCCTTAACAACCATTGCCATTGCATTCCAGCGAATTACACTCTTTATTATCCTTTCGATTTCGCGATTTCCGGGATAAGGTGGTTGTTGTGCTCTGTTTATCGTGTTAATATAAGGCGTGTTAGCCGTAAAAGGTAAATCAACACCAGCTTTGTGTGCTCTGATTTGCAATTGATGCAGCAAATCTACAACACGCTCCGGACCCCACTGTTGCAATACATAATCGAGAGAATAAAGCCACTCTTCATTCTCAAGTTCTTCAATCTCTTTTGGAATTAATTTGTCTGAATTCATTTTAAAATAGCGTTAATGTTTTAACTATCTAACAAACTATCCTAAATAAAGTTCATTAATTGCAATGTGGAGATTACAATTTTGTAAAAATAATTTATAAGTGCATGATAATAAGGAAAATGAAATTTACAATTTTTGTATTTTTAAGCTTATTAATCAATAGAAATAACTCTATTTTCGGTTTTTGAGTATTGTTTTAGTAGGATATCAGTCCCATCTTTTAGAAATTCCGATTTCGTTTCGACTGAAATTATTTTCTTTTCATTTGGCATTAAAGTGAAATAATTATCAGAAGTAATTATTGGAAGTATACGTTCTTGAGTTTTTTTATTGATTAATCGCAAACGGTTAGCAAATGCAACTGAATTTGAGCTATTCGTAACTTCTAATGTAATTATGGTGTTATCTCCTTTGTTTGATTTATTAGTTATTTTGCATGATAAATTTGCCTCTTGTAATTTTGCTAAATCTATGAAATTTTGATCTTTTTCACCGTTCCTCCAGTAAGTGTTTTCAGAAAGTACCTTACCTTGAGAATCCGTAAGCTCTAAATTAATAAAATGTAGTGGAGTCAAAACCGGAGTGTTTTTGTTGTCGTTGTAAATTTCCAATTCATATATCGAATAACCAAAGTTTGTAGCTCTTGATTTGCAATTGAGTTTCACAAATCGAGTTTTTATAGGTTTCAGTTTTATTATTTCAGTTCCACCTTGACAGTTTGATTCCTGATAAATTGTTTTCCATTTTTTACCATCATCAGACAATTGTATTTCATATTCTTTAGCATGTGCAGCCTCCCACTTTAAGACTATTTTATCAATTTTTTCTTTTTTCTCCAAATCGATATAAATCCACTGTGGATCGGAATAATCGCTTTCCCAACGACTGCCTGCTCCTCCATCAACAATTAATGAAGCATTGCCTGATTGGGTGGAGCTTGAAGCAACAGCCTTTTTGAAATTAGCTAAATTATTGATATTGAAATTGAGTTTGAATGCTTCAGATATATCACTGGATTTAACATCTACAATTGCGGTTTTTCCGAACTCCGACATTTTATTGCCATTTAAGTCGTAGATAGTAGCTTTAGCAACAAGATTTGATAAATCACTTGATGTTGTATTTACAACTTTCACACTATTATTAGATGAATTCCATTGAATGTGAATAGGTTCACATGCTTTTTTAGCTCCCCAATAAGATCCTGTTGCATCGTAATAATAATCATATGTTTGCCATACAAATGACGGATAAGCAGACTGACTCATCCAAATTAATATACCCGTAGCATCATTCCACATCTTATCATTCCAAGCTTCGTACATTCCTTTCATTACTTCAATATTTAACAGTTGTGCTTTTTCACAAAACTCTTGCAATGAATTTGATTCTCCGAATTGTGTATTAACAGCAGTCTTATAATTAATCGGATTTGCATTTGAGGCTTCTTTCCCGAAAAAATGCCTATTCCATACATTATCATCTTCTTCTTTTAATTGTTTATCAGTTGGCAATGGCCATAATTTATCTTCGGGAATAAACTTAATAACACTCTCGTAATTTGGAAATGTTGCTGTGCCTATTTCAGTTCTCAAGCCATAACCTCTGTCAGAACCATAGGGATACGGAGGTTTGTCCCATGCCAGATTACTTCCCGAATTTTCGAAGTGATGTTTTGGAGGTTGATTTCCCCACCAGCCACTACCTGATAAGCCATCTTGATTGGAGCATGATTTATACATCCTGTCGTTATTATCTTCTTTGGCAACCATAGAACGAAGATAACTGTCTAAGTCAGGATTAGGATGTGTCTCATTAGCTCCACACCACAATGCTATTGACGGATGATTTCTCAATCTCCTGACTTTATCTCTTGCGTTTGATTTAAATGCGTCAGGTTGTTCCACCTCATTATGAGCCACATAAAGCCAAAAATCATCCCATACCATTATGCCATGTTTGTCGCAATAATCATAAAATGCATCATCGGTAACACAACCGGTCCAAAGTCTAATCATATTGTAATTCATATCTTTATGAAGAATAATCTTTTGCTCATATTCCTCGCCTTGACATCTTAAAAGATATTCGCTCATTCCCCAGTTTCCACCTTTTAGAAATAATTTCTGACCGTTAATATAAAATGTCATAACAGGCCATCCTGATGCATTATAAAAAGTTTGATATTCATATTTTTTAATTCCGAAATTAATATCCCTCTCATCAGATATTTTATCATCGACTATACATCTGATATTACATGAATACAGATTAGGCTCACCATAACCATTGGGCCACCATAATTTCGGATTGTTGATAATGAAGTTTGGAAAATCTTTTTTGCTTATTATGATATTTCTTGTTTCGCCGGCATCAATATTAAATTGTTTTGAAAATTTAATATTGCCAGGTTGAATTGTACCGGAAACAATAACTTTCTGTGCTGTAAAAGATGAATTTTTTATATCTGAAGATATTATCACTTCCGCAGTATTAAGACTCATTAAATCAGTTCTAATCCAGGGATCTTCCATAGTTACATCTTCAGTGATTTTTACATAAGCATTACCGATAATACCGGCAAGACGACCAGGTACATAAGGCATCCAATCCCATCCGGCTGCTGCGAGATATGTCGGGCTACTTGCTATGCCGAATGATCCTTTTGCATCTTTAGTTTTCTTTTGATCGGCATCAGTAATTAATACTGCAACAGCATTTTTACTATCTATGTTTATTAAGTCGGTAATATTAAATTTACTTCTTAACATATGCCCGCTTACATCTTTGGTAGAGTTATCATCTCCTGAAATTTTCTTTCCATTGAAATAAAAGTCGGCAAAACGATTAGTTCCATCAAAATGAAGCCAGACTTTTTGTCCTTTAGTATATGATTTTGGAAGTTCAAACTCAGTTCTATACCAGAAAGGTCTGTTGTAAAATGTCTCATCAACTTTATAGATATTGTCAGAATAGTTAGGATCTTTTTCTAATCCGGCTTCAACATAAGCTGTAAAAACAACACCGGGAACGACACCTTTTACAAAATCAGGGATATTAACACCCGGAGTAGACAGTTGAAATCCATTGCTGGTTATTTCATCTTGAGGCTTTATTTGCCATATGATATCAGTATTTGAACTGTTGAGAGATACTGTAGTGGCATTAGAATTTGAAAAACTAAATACCAATATAAAACAAGTTGTAATTAATGTTTTTATTCTTGACGTCATATTAAAAAATAATGTTGAATTTCGTTTAATAATTTCGTTTAATAATTTTGTACTTTACAAACAAATGAATTTACTTTATTTTCGCTTAACAAAATTATTTATACATATGACGAGTAAATATGAGAATACCACTAATTTTAAAAGTCATTTTATAGTTAGTAATATAAAAATTGTTGGAATAAATAATTTTTTATATGTTTGTAAGCTCAAAATATAATCTAATTCAATTCAAGAGAGATATGCAATGAAAAAATATAGTATAATAATAATATCACTTTTTTTCCCTTTATTTCTTCTTGCAAATATAAGCGTAAATGATTCATTGTTGAAAGTATTAGATGAAACAATTGCTCAGCGACACAAATATACAAAGATACGTGAAGATAAAATAATTGATTTAAAAAAGAGAGCAAGGTCTACTAAAAGATTGATTGATAGATACAATATCAATAAAGAAATTATCAACCAATATGATAGCTTTATTTGTGACTCTGCTGAATTTTATATAAATAAAAATCTGAATATTGCTAAAACCTTAAACGATCCTGAACTTATCCTTGAAAATGAATTACATTTAACTTATATATATTCTTTATCTGGATTATTTGTAGAAGCAGCAGTGTTATTTGATTCTATTAATTTCGAAAGTCTCCCTAATCATTTTAAAGCCTGGTATTGCTGGAATAGTGTGCGTTACTATGAAAATCTAAAGAACTACGTTGATGATAATAGGTTTTCTCAAGTTTATAATCAGAAAATTGATTATTATAGAAATATTGTAATGGAGTTATTATGGGATCAATCGGATGAATTTAGAAAAGAATATGCATTTAAATTACAGCAGAGTGAGGATTACGAGGAGGCGATTGAATTGTTGACACCAATATTTAATAAGCAACAAGCAGGTACACATGGTTATGCTATGGCTGCAATGAGTCTTGCAAAAGTATATAAGTTAGAAAATAGATTGAAAGAGGAACAGTATTATTTGACCATCGCGGCTATTACCGACCTTAAGCTTGCTGTGAAAGAGAATGAAGCATTATTATCGCTTGCTATTAATGTATATAATCAAGGAGATACAAACAGAGCTTATAGTTATATAAAAGTAGCCTTAGAGGATGCCATATATTACAACGCCAGATACAAAAACTCAGTAATTGCTCGTCTACAACCGATTATAGAAGATACTTATGTTAAAAAAATTGAGCAACAACAAAGGAATCTGAGATTATATTCAATACTAATAAGTCTTATTGTTATTGTTTTGGTTTTTGCTCTTTACATTAACTATAGGCAAGTCAAAGTAATTTCAAAGGCAAGAAAAGAATTAAAAGACATCAATGAGCGTTTATTAGGCTTAAATGTGAAGTTAGATGAAGCTAATATTGTGAAAGAAAAGTATATAGGTTATTTCATGAATCAGTGTGCAGTTTATATTAAGAAGTTAGATGATTTCAGAAAAACTGTTAATAGGAAAATTAAAACCGGACAGGTCGAGAGTCTGTATAAGTCATCTACCGGAGAATTAGAGAAAGAAATAGAGGAACTATGTGTCAATTTTGATAAAGCATTTTTAAAACTTTTCCCAAATTATATTGAAGAGTTTAACTCTTTGTTAAAGCCGGAGGAATATTATCATAAAGAAGAAGATGGGCGATTAAATACTGAACTTAGAATTTTTGCTCTGATAAGATTAGGTATTACTGATGTAAGCGAGATAGCAGTTTTCTTACATTATTCTGCACAAACTGTTTATAATTATCGTAGCAAAGTTAAAGGGAAATCTATATACGACCGAGATCAATTTGAAGAAGAAATCAAAAAAATTGGCTCTTTAAAATAAAAAATAAATTCTACTTCATTTACTAAATACCTTTTCATGTTGATGCTCAAGTGGCTGTAATACAGGCATATGATAAAAATAATTAATAAAAAATCCTACTTTTCACTTTACTTCATGGTTATTTGATTTTTTTTGCTACATATATTTGTGATGGATATTTTGAATTTAGATTCAATGAAAATCTGAATCTGAAAATAAATAAACATCATAAATTTTTGAATCATGAAGAGCATTTTCCTTTATTTGTTTACAATAGGTGAAAAATTCATGTTACAATAATTAATGGTGGATTAAAATAAGTAAAACCCTTAATTTATATCATCATGGATATTTCTACCATTTACAGCACGTACTACTCTAGGTTGGTAAAATTTGCTAAAGAATTTGTTGTATGCCAAGAAGATGCTGAAAACATAACGCAGGATGTATTCTTAGGTATTATCGAAAAAAATAACATGTTGTCTTGTGTCGAAAATTTTAATGCTTATATCTATAGATCTGTAAAAAATAAATGTATAGACTTTCTGAAAAATAAAGTTGTACAACAAAAATATATATCAGATATGCAATTAGATGTTTATCTTGACAATGCCCTTAGTTATAATGAATATGAATATCATATAGAGTCGGAAGAATCTGTAGAGAAGAATCTGTTTATAGCTATAGATAAATTACCAACTAAATGCAAGGAAATATTTTTATTAAGTCGTTATGAAGGACTAAAATACAGAGAAATTTCAGAGCGTTTAGGTCTGTCAATCAACACTGTAGATGTTCAAATCTGTATAGCCTTAAAAAAATTAAGAAAGCAATTAAAATATTATTTGTGTGCATAATTAGTGTAAAAAACACTTTCAATCGTCATATTAATAAACAATCAGAAAAAGGTATAAAAAGTAATAGTTAACAATCAATTTAAATAGGTATTAGAATAGATTGTAAATAACATTGAGGCTTGTTTGGTTTTTCATACAAGCCTCGATGTTTGCAAAAATAGAGAAAAATGAAATTAAAGAAAGCACATTGGATTATTATTCATTTTTTAGTTCTTGACAGTTTATGTGTTATGTCGAATGCACATAAAGTATATTTTGCAGATGGTTATCATGGCGGAATATATGGGCATTATCCAATTTCATGGAAAACGAAGTTTATAGTGGATCAATTTCACCAACATCCTGAGTGGAAAATCAGTTTGGAAATTGAACCGGAGACTTGGGATAGTGTAAGAAGAAATACTCCTGAACACTATTATCAGTTACAAAACATAATAACAGACAACCGTATTGAAATAACTAATCCAACTTATGCTCAGCCATACTGCTACAATATCTCAGGTGAGAGTATAATTCGACAATTTGAGTACGGCATAAAGAAAACAAAAGAACATTTCCCTGATGTTCAATTCTCAACTTATTCTGCAGAAGAACCATGTTTCACAAGCAGTTTACCTCAAATTTTAAATGGTTTTGGCTATAAATATGCTGTATTAAAATGTCCTAATACATGTTGGGGAGGATATACTCGTGCTTATGGTGGCGAATTGGTGAACTGGATTGGACCTGATGGAAGTAGCATATTAACATCACCTCGTTATGCAGTTGAAGAGTTGGAGGATAATTCGACATGGCAGACAAAAGCATGGGCTAATTCATCAGAATATTTAGATGCGTGTTTTAATTATGGTATTAAGAATCCTATTGGCATGTGTTTTCAAGATGCCGGTTGGAAAAACGGTCCATGGCTTGGGTTTGGAGATAAAGTGAAAAATAAATCTATATATGTTACATGGAAAGAGTATTTTGAAAATATTAGTATAGGCAATACTGAAGATAACCTGAATTTCAGTCAGGAAGACATGTTGGTTAATTTAATGTGGGGTACACAGGTAATGCAAAAATTATCAAGAGAAGTGCGCTCTGCTGAAAATAATATTGTGAAAGCCGAGAAGATGGCAGGTATGAGTTTTATCATTAACAAAAACACTTATGATGCTGATAGATTCCAAGAGGCTTGGCGAACTCTAATGCTTGCTCAACATCACGATTCGTGGATTGTTCCATATAATCGTTTAAACAAATATAGAAACTGGGCGGAAGAAATAACGATATGGACAGACAATACTAATAATATCGCTGATGATGCTATTAATGGTGCTTTAAACAGTATACATAAAACAACTAAAAAGAATAATACTTCAGGTTTTTTTCGTGTCTATAATGCTCAAGGACAAAAAAGAAGTGAATTGGTAAAAGTTAAATTACCTGCTAATTACGAAGGAGTAGAGTTTAAAATAATCGATATACATAAAAAGAATATTCCATATTTTTTAGAAAATGAAAATAATCAATTATGGATTGGTTTTATTGCTGACGTACCGGCTTTTGGTTATGCTACATATAAAATCGAAAAAGGAAAAACTGTTTTTCAGAAAGCTCCTAAGATTCAATATTTAAATCAGGATGAATTCTTATTTGAAAATAAGATGTATAAAATCATTTTTGATGTGTCAAAAGGAGGAACAATCAAAAGTTTGATTCTAAAATCTGATAATAAGGAGTTTGTGAAAAATGATAATGAGTATCTATTAGGTGAACTAAGAGGTTATTTTTATGAGGATAAGAAATTCTATTCGTCAAAAGACACTCCTGCTAAAATAACAACAATCCTAAATAATTCGAATATTACTAAGATTTTGATTGAAGGAGAAATTGCTAATCATCCTTTTAAGCAGTTGGTAACTATCGCCAATAATCAACGAAATATTGATTTCGATCTTCAGATAGATTGGAAACATAATGTCGGTATAGGAGAATATGAACAAAAAGATAACTGGAGAGATAATCGAAGGGCTTTTTGTGACAATAGGTACAAGCTAAATGTACTGTTACCAGTAAACTTAGGAAAAACTAAATTATATAAAAACGCTCCGTTTGATGTGTGTGAAAGTAAATTAGATAATACTCACTTTGGCTCTTGGGATGCAATAAAACACAATGTTATACTTAATTGGGTTGATGTAGTTGACAAAGACGATAAATATGGCTTTACTTTGTTAACCGACCATACTACATCTTATTCTCATGGAGAGGATTTCCCTTTAGCCCTAACTGTACAATATTCAGGTATAGGTTTATGGGGATGGAACTATAAAATATCCGGTTCTTCAAACATAAAATATGCAATAATCCCTCATACTAACAAATGGGATAAGGCAGATATAGCAGAAGAAAGTGTAAACTGGAATGAAAAATTGATTGCAACATTTGTAACAGATATAGATTTTGAGAATAAATCATTTATTGATATTGAAAAATCAGGATATGAAATTAGTTCTGTTCAGGTAGTTAATAATTCTTTATTATTGCGCCTATTCAATGCAAGTGGCAATGATAATGAACAACAAATAAATCTAAATTTCCCATTGTCTGAAATTTCCGAAGTCGATTTAAACAATAATTCAATTCAAAATATTAAGCCGTTAAAGACAGATGTAGCTAATACATTCTATGTTAAAATGCCTCGCTTTGGTTTAAAAACTTATTTAATCAAATAGTATTATTTTTTTGTTGATATGCGTAAAGCTTTTATAAATATTGGTATCATTGGAGTAGCACTCACCTTAATATATTTATTGGTAAGTACTTCAAATTATGAAGAAAAAGAATTAGCTGATTATGTTAATCCATTTATTGGGGCAAGCACAAGTGTTGGTGCTGCCGGTGTTTATCATGGTTTAGGGAAAACCTTTCCTGGCGTAACAACTCCTTACGGTATGGTGCAAGTGAGTCCGAATACTATTACAGGAGGTGATAATGGATCCGGATATAGTTACGAGCACAAGACCATTGAAGGATTTGCTTTTACTCAGATGAGTGGAGTTGGTTGGGGTGGAGATTTGGGAAACTTCTTGGTGATGCCTACAACTGGGACTCTGCATAAGATTGCAGGGAAAGAAAATACAAATATAAAAGGATATCGTTCTTTTTATGATAAAAAAACAGAAACAGCAAAAGCAGGATACTATTCAGTAAAACTGACTGACTATAATATTAAAGTGGAAGCATCAGCTACTCCAAGATGCGGAATCTTAAAGTTTACTTTCCCTGAGCATGAACAATCCAGAATTCAAATTGATCTGGCGAGGAGAGTAGGAGGTACGTCAACAAGTCAGTTTGTTGAGGTTGTAGATGATTATACAATAAAAGGATGGATGAAATGTACTCCTGATGGAGGAGGTTGGGGAAATGGAGATGGAAAAGCAGATTATACAGTATATTATTATGCTAAATTTGACAAACCTCTGACCAATTATGGTTTTTGGAGTGCGAATATTCATGATCATGCAAAAAGAAAATTAGAAAATATAGTAAGCAGGTCTTATTTACGAAATATAGCAAATTCACCAACAATTACAGGTATAAAAGAGATTGAGGGTAAGCATATTGGATTTTATACTGAATTTCCAACTAAAAACAATGAAGAGGTAACTTTGAAAGTCGGGATTTCATTTGTAGATATGAATGGTGCTGAAAAAAATTACAATGCAGAAATTGCTGATAAAACTTTTGACCAGATTAAGAAAGAAACTAAAGAATTGTGGAATAATGAGCTGAGCAGAATCAAAGTCGCGGGAGGCACCAAAGAACAAAAAATAGTATTCTATACGGCTTTGTATCACACAATGATAGACCCACGAATTTTTACTGATGTTGATGGAAGATATGTTGGAGGAAAAGGAGTCATTTTTGACAAGGATGACAGATTTACTAAAAGGACTATTTTCAGTGGCTGGGATGTTTTTAGAAGTCAGTTTCCTTTACAAACTATAATCAATCCAAAATTAGTGAGTGATCAACTCAACTCTTTAATTACATTAGCAGAACAAACTAATAATCAATATTTTGAACGTTGGGAGTTGTTAAATTCTTATTCAGGATGTATGATAGGCAATCCCGTTTTATCTGTTTTGGCTGATGCTTATAAAAAGGGTATTCGTACATATGACGTAGAAAAAGCATATCTTTATGCCAAAAATAGTTCTGCAAAATTTGGAAACGATAAATTAGGTTATTCTGCAAATCCATTTAGTATTTCTCATACACTTGAATATGCTTATACAGATTGGTGTATTTCGCAAATTGCTGAAGAATTGGATAAGAAAGATGATATTAAAATATTTAGAGAGAAATCTCAAGCTTTCAGGAATATATTTGACAGTCAAACAAAATGGTTTCGTCCGAGGATGGAAAATGGTAGATGGCAGCCTTTACCTAAAGAGGGTCGTTTAAAGGAATGGTATGGTACAATTGAGTGTAATCCTTATCAGCAAGGATGGTTTGTGCCACATGATGTGTCAGGTATGGTTGATTTAATGGGAGGTAAAGAACATGTAATAATAGATTTAATTTCCTTTTTTGAGAATACACCATCTCACATGCTTTGGAATGATTATTATAATCATGCCAACGAGCCGGTACATTTTGTACCGTTTCTATTTAATAAGCTTGATACACCATGGTTGACACAAAAATGGACTCGATTTATTTGTGATAATGCATATAAAGATGGAGTTGAAGGCATTGTTGGTAACGAAGATGTAGGTCAGATGTCGGCTTGGTATGTTTTGTCATCTATCGGACTACATCCCTCATGTCCTGGTGATACAAGGCAAGAGATAACGAGTCCCGTGTTTGATAAGATTGAAATAAAACTTGATGAAGAGTATTTTGCAGGAAAAAATTTTACTATAATTGTACATGATAATAATGAAGAGAACATCTATATTCAAAGAGCATTGTTGAATGGGAAAGAATACTCTAATTGTTATATAGATTTTTCAGAAGTTGTTGCAGGAGGGACTCTTGAACTATTTATGGGAAAAAAGCCTAACAAAAAATGGGGTATAAATTCGTAAAATATATATTAAAATGAAACATGTATTTTTTTATTTTCTATTTGGAGTACTAACTTTAGGCTCTTGTAAAACTACAAAATTAAGTGGTAATTCTGATAATTTTTCCGGCAATCCAATATTCGAGGGTTGGTATGCTGATCCTGAAGGAGTAATTTTCGATAAAAAGTATTGGATTTTTCCTACTTATTCAGATAAGTATGAAAAACAGGTGTTTTTAGATGCATTTTCTTCAAAAGATTTGATTAACTGGACAAAACATCATAGGATAATTGATACTTCTGAAGTCAAATGGTTGAAATATGCCATGTGGGCACCGG
>CALFXE010000215.1 GCA_937927845.1 uncultured Paludibacter sp. | reverse complement strand
TCGATGAACGATTGACAGACAGCTACTGGCGTAACTTTCCACGTCACACAAACTTGTAGTCATAAATATAAACAGCGAAACCTTTCTCAATTTGCTGTTTTATGTAATTATTGACTATCGCATACGACTTTCCCGAACCGGGCGTACCCAATACCATGCTTGCCCTGAACGGGTTTACAACGTTTATCCATCCGTCATTCCATTTCTTTTTGTAGTAGAACCGTGTCGGCAGGTTGATGGAAAACTCGTTTTCTATCAACCGGGTTTCCTGTGCGAAACTTTCATTCTCGGTATTAAACACATCATCCATCAGGTTGTTTTTTAGCAAACGTGAAATCCATACTCCGGCAGCCAAAAGCGAGAGATACCCGGCTGTCATGGTAAAGATATACAGGCTTGTATTTGCCACTGATGGCAAGGGCAGAGCCAGCAGCCACCAGTTCAGGAAAAACAGGATAAAACCGATAGTCAGGAACACATAAATTTTGTTCCATGTGATTTTTTCCTCTTTCACTCCCTTTGTACCCAAACAGGAAAGCGCAAGGAATACCACCGAAAAAAGTTTGGTGTACAGGATATTGGAGAACAGCCCGGCGGTACGCTGGAAGTTCAACAGGATTTTATCGACTACTCCGATATTGATACCCCACTCCCGGAACGACTGGTAACAAAACCAATAAATGTTTATCACTACAAATAAAATACTGATTGCCCGCATAAAGTCCATGACCTTTGCAAGACCTCTTAAATCATCTTCATTCTGCATAATTGAAATTATTAGGATTACTAAATTCGTTTTTGTTTCTTCTTCTTTTTCTTCTTGGGCGGCGGAACTTGGCTGTTGTCAGGTGGCGTATCATTGCCACCGGATAACAGGCTGAACATTCCGGCAATGGCATTACCCGTACTCTCTGAAAGTTGTCCGACCTGCTGGTGCGGATGGCTTTCTTTGGGGGAATGCTCCCGAATGTCCTGTTTGCTGTTTCCCACCAAAGTACGGGAGCCGGTAAACAGGTCGTTGAACACATTGGCGGAAAAGTCCTTTCCCAATCGTGAACCGTTCAGGACGGTACGGCTTTCGTGGTCGATGAATGTTACCCCGTATATCCTGCCTGTATCGTTCTGCCGGAACAGTACATCTATACCTTTCGCTTTCAGATCTGCAACCAACTGTTCCCGGTTGCGGGCGGATTGCATTACTGCGGCGACCGTCCGGCGGGTACGATCTTTCAGGTTCTTGTCCTGAATGTCCTTTGCGGATTTCTTGATATGCCGCTGGATGGCTTCGTAACCTACCGACTTACCCAAAGAGGAAGATTTGAACGGATTACCTTGTTTCTCTCCCTTGTCATTGGTTGCTGAATAGACAATACCGTTATAAGGTTTACCGTTCACTTCCCCTTTCACCTCTTCCGCCTGTACATTATATATAGATAGCAGGGCTTTGTACTCCGTAAAACTTTGGAAGCGGTAACTACTGGCAAGGGCTTTCACCGTATTGGATAACTGGTGCTTTATGTTCCCTGCCCGATAGTTCACCTTTTTAAGTTCGGGACGTTCGGCAGCCTGTTTCTTCTCCGCCGGATGCAGTCCGTACTTCTGTTCCAGTTCACGGGTGATTTGCTTGCTGCGGACGTGCTCGAACTTGTCGTTTATCTTCTTGCCCGTTTCATCCACCCGGATGGAAACGATATGGATATGATGTCTTGCAATATCACAGTGCTTGTACACCATATACGGCTGGTTGCCGTACCCCAACTTATCCATATACTCTTTGGCAATATCCGCAAGCTGGCTGTCGGAAAGCACATCCTCCGGATGCGGGTTCAGGGAGATATGGATAATCGGCTTTTCCGTTTTCAGGTCTGCGGGCAGGTGCATATCGAAGCATTCCATACACCGCCGGATGCTGAAATTGCCGTCCTCGCTCTCAAACATCCGGTTGCTTAGAAGTACCTTTCCCTGCTCTTCATCCACCTTGTTTTGGTTGTAGGAGAGCGTACCGAACAGGGAGCTTCCCACGCTTATCTTTGCAACCATTTCGTTTCAAATTCACGGGTCAGTTCAATAATCTGGCGGTTCAGGTCGGCAAGTTCCATCGTTGCCTTTTCCAGTTTATAGAGAAATGCGAGTGCTTTCTTCTCTGAAAAATTGGTATGAAGAGCCTTTACCACCTGATTATAATTCACGGCAATACCCCTGAACTGGGAATATAAAGCGGTCAGCCGGGTATAATATTCGACTGCCGCCTTGTCGATTTTAATCACCTTGAACGGCTCGCCGAAGATGCGGGCGGTGATAAAGTGCGCTTTGGTGCGCATACCCGACTGGTCGAACAACGCCAAGAAACGGGCGTGGTCTGTCGCATTGAAGCTGACGGAGTACCTGAACACTGCCGGGTCTGCTTTGGGCTTTCGTCCTGCGCCACCCGGACGGGGCGCATTTTCATTTTTCTGTTTCATGATTCATTTCTTTAAAGGGTTACGACTTCGGAGTGACCCATGTCCCGGCTTCGTCCGGGCAAGGCGTTCAAAGCTGCTGAAAGAATTTCAAGCTGCTGAGAACACACCTTGCTATTTGCCAGTGCAAATAAAAATCCGCCTACGGACGGATTGGAGTTAGCGGATATTGGAACGCTCCCGGTGTCGGGGGCATGGTTAGCCTTGCCGATACCGTTCGGCTGCAAAGTAACGGGTATTAAAATTACTGTGAAACAGTGTCTTATAGGACAAATGAGGACAAACGGGGACATTTGAGGACACCTCTCGAAACGGACTGCTTTTCTGTGTTTATTTGTGCCGGATTAAAGCAAGAAAGCAATATGGACGGATGGAAATATGTATCGGCAAGCGGACGGAAAGAAAGCGGTTTTGAAAACTTGAAAACAAGATTTCAAGATTGCAATCTTTCAAGAAAGCAGGAAAACAAACGGGATGGAATGATTGAAAGGAAACAGCCTTTCAATCGGGAAAGCAAACTGTCTGCAAAGATGGCAGTCCGTCTTGGTGGAAAGATTGAAAATGAAGAAGAAAGAAAAGAAGCAAGAAAGAAGTCATTCCCTCTTTCGTGCTTTCAGTTTGGAACGAAAGCAAACCATCCGTCCATCGGTACGGATGGAAAGCAATAAAGATGTATCACAATAATTCTGTATTACAATGAAGAAAGAAACCTTGTATGTGGCTTTCTCCACCCAAAAGGGCGGGGTCGGCAAAACAACGTTCACCGTCTTGGTGGCAAGTTACCTGTATTACCTGAAAGGCTATAACGTGGCAGTGGTGGATTGCGACTACCCGCAACACAGTATCAGTGCCATGCGCAAACGGGATGCCGAACAGGTGAACGGCGATGATTATTACAAACGGCTTGCTTTCAACCAGTTCAAGACACTGGGGAAGAAAGCGTACCCGGTGCTTTGCAGTTCACCGGACGAAGCGATACAAACGGCGGATGAATACCTTGCATCTGTCGGGATGGACTACGATGTGGTCTTTTTCGACCTGCCCGGAACGGTGAACAGTGAGGGCGTTATCAACTCCCTTTCAGGGGTGGATTATATTTTCACTCCCATTGCCGCTGACCGGGTGGTCTTGGAAAGTAGCCTTTCCTTTGCGGTGGCTATCCATAAACTGCTGGTAAAAAATGAAGCGTGCCGCCTGAAAGGGCTGCACCTGTTTTGGAACATGGTAGATGGACGGGAAAAGACAGACCTGTACACCCTGTACGAACAGACCATCGGGGAACTGGAACTGCCCCTGATGAAAGTATTTATCCCCGACACGAAACGATTCAAAAAGGAACTGGACGCACAGCGCAAAACCGTGTTCCGCTCTACGCTGTTCCCGGCGGACAAACGGCTGGTAAAGGGCAGCAACATGGAAGAACTGATAACCGAAATCGCATACCTTATAAAACTGTAACGATATGGCAAAGCAAAGCAGCGGGAAACCGCAAATTGACGAGGATTTTATGAAAGAGATTATCTCACAGGGCTTGCCCGTGAAGAAACAGGAAACGCCATCGGCGAAAGTGGAAACAAATGTGGAAAAACCGGACAGACCGGATGAAAAGACGGACAAAGCGGATAAGCCGGAAACGGCAAAGGAAGAAAAGCCAGTGAAAGAGCCAGCCCGCCGGAAAAAGAACGCTCCGGGTGACTACCGGGAAACCTACTTCATGCGGGTGGACTTGACCGACCGCCAACCGTTATATGTCAGCCGTGCAACGCACGAAAAGCTGATGAAGATAGTAACCGTTATCGGCGGGCGCAAAGCGACCGTGAGCAGCTATGTAGAAAATATCCTGCTCCGTCATTTCGACCAGTTTCAGGACGAGATAAACGAGCTGTACGAGAGTAAATTTGAAAAACCGTTCTGATATGTTGAAGTGGTTTATTATCGGAACGCTCCTGTATTACGCCATCCTGTTATGGCGATACCGGGACAGCTTGGGAACATGGTTCACAGGCGGAAAAAGAGAGCCGGAACAGCCCGAAAGCAAACCGACCGTGAAAACGGACAAAGAGGGCTGCATCGTAGGTGAAAGCCGTTACAGGTTAGGACAAATGAGGACAAACGGGGACATCTTAGGACACCTTTCAAAAGGGGTTGATAATGCTTCTATATTTGTCCCGCAAAGCGATGAAGCGGTGAGCGAAACACTTACCCCGCAAGCGATTGAAACCGAATTTGAGATGGAATTTGAAGCGGAAGAAACGGAAGAAACGGACGTTTCGGCGGATGAAATCGAAGCGGAAGAAATCGCCTGCTACATGGGTGACAGTGAACCGGAAATGGCACAGGGTATCACGCTGGGGGAACTGGCGCAAATGGTACAGGTCATTCAGGTGGAACAAGCATCCGAAAGAGAGGAACGGCAAGCCGTTCAGACCATCTGCCGGACGGAAACAACCCTGTTCAACTCGCTGGTGGAACAGATTAACGGGGGCAGGTTACGGGTAGCGGAACTTTTACAAAAGCATGAGATACCCGTACCCGCCACCGTCCCGGCTGCCGGAAATGATGAAATGGCAGCCTTTGACATGAACGATTTTCTTTAATGGTAAACTTTAAATAATAAGATGATGAAACAAAAAGATTACGGTTAGGATAAAACCTTTCCAGCACACAGGGGCGAACACTCCCTGCAACCACAAAAATCAATTATTAATCACTCCGCCGGGTGGACTATCCACCCGTCCGGCAATTTAAAAATCAATGTATTTATAATGAAAAAGAAAGTTCTCTTTTCGGCAGCCGTTCTTTTGGCTGCATCCTCCGCTTTTGCGCAAGGAAACGGTATGGCGGGTATTACAGAAGCTACCAATATGGTAACGTCCTATTTCGACCCGGCGACAAAATTAATTTACGCTATCGGGGCGGTCGTGGGCTTGATTGGCGGGGTAAAAGTATATGGCAAGTTTTCTTCGGGTGACCCCGATACCAGTAAAACGGCGGCTTCGTGGTTCGGCGCTTGTATCTTCCTGATTGTGGCTGCCACCATCCTACGTTCATTCTTCCTATAAAAAGAACGTACAATGGCAGACTATCCGATAAACAGGGGAATAGGCAAGCCAGTTGAGTTTAAGGGGTTGAAAAGTCAGTATCTTTTCATTTTTGCGGGCGGGCTGTTAGCCCTGTTCGTGCTTTTCATCATCATATACATGGTGGGTATCAACCAGTGGGTGTGCATCATCTTCGGCGTTACTTCGGCAACGCTGCTTGTATGGGGGACATTCCGGTTAAACGAAAAGTACGGGACACACGGGTTAATGAAATTATCCGCCCGCAAAAGCCACCCTTTCCATATCATCAACCGAAAAGCCATATCCCGACTATTCACTAAAAATCAGAAACAAGCATCGAAATGAGAAATACATTAAAAGCTACCACGCTGGAAAATAAGTTTCCACTGTTCACGGTGGAAAACGGGTGCATCGTTTCCAAAGATGCCGACATAACGGTGGCGTTCCGGGTGGAACTGCCCGAACTGTTCACCGTCACGGCAGCCGAGTACGAAGCGATACATTCCGCTTGGAACAAGGCGGTAAAGGTGCTGCCCGATTACAGTATCGTACACAAACAGGACTGGTTCATCAAAGAGAACTATGCGCCTGACATCCAAAAGGATGATTTGAGTTTCCTTTCCCGTTCCTTTGAACGGCATTTCAACGAACGACCGTTCCTGAATCATACCTGTTACCTGTTCCTGACAAAAACGACAAAGGAACGTAGCCGGATGCAAAGCAATTTCTCCACCCTCTGCCGGGGCTTCCTTGTTCCCAAAGAGATAAGGGACAAGGAAACGGTTACAAAGTTCCTCGAAGCGGTGGGACAGTTTGAAAGCATTATGAACGATAGCGGATTTGTCACCCTTACCCGCCTGACTTCGGACGAGATAACCGGGACAAGGGAAACGGCGGGTATCGTGGAAAAATACTTTTCCCTCTCGCAGACCGATACCACCACACTGAAAGATATTTCACTGGGTGCTGACGAAATGAAGATTGGTGACAATATCCTTTGCCTGCATACCCTTTCGGATGCGGAAGATATGCCGGGCAAGGTGGGAACTGACACCCGCTATGAAAAGCTATCCACCGACCGGAGCGATTGCAGGCTTTCGTTTGCTTCTCCGGTGGGCGTGTTGCTTTCCTGTAACCATATCTATAACCAGTACATCTTCATTGACGACCATACGGAGAACCTGAAACAGTTTGAAAAGATGGCTCGCAATATGCACTCGCTTTCCAAATACAGCCGTGCTAATCAGATAAACAAGGCTTGGATAGAGGAATATTTGAACGAAGCGCATTCACAGGGGCTTATCTCCGTGCGCTGCCATTGCAATATCATGGCATGGAGTGACGACCGGGACGAATTAAAGCACATAAAAAATGATGTAGGGTCACAGCTCGCACTTATGGAGTGCAAGCCACGCCACAACACCACCGACACGCCGACCTTGTTTTGGGCGGGAATACCCGGCAATCAGGCGGACTTCCCTGCGGAAGAGAGTTTCTACACCTTTATCGAACAGGCTCTTTGCCTGTTCACCGAAGAAACGAACTACAAAAGTTCGCTTTCTCCCTTTGGTATCAAGATGGTGGATAGGGTTACTGGAAAGCCGCTGCATATTGATATTTCAGACCTGCCCATGAAGCGAGGTATCATAACCAATCGCAACAAGTTCATACTTGGGCCGAGTGGTAGCGGCAAGTCATTCTTTACCAACCACATGGTGCGCCAGTATTACGAACAAAATGCGCACGTCCTGCTGGTCGATACCGGAAACAGTTACTTGGGACTGTGTGAAATGATAAATAGGAAAACGCACGGGGAAGATGGGATTTACTTTACCTATACCACTGAAAACCCGATAGCGTTTAATCCTTTCTATGTGGAAGATGGAGTGTTTGACATCGAGAAGAAAGAGAGTATCAAAACGCTTATCCTGACGCTGTGGAAAAGGGACGATGAAGCACCCACACGGGCGGAAGAAGTGGCTTTGTCGAATGCCGTTAGTTCCTATATCGAACTGATTACTAAGGACAGTTCGGTTACTCCCTGCTTCAATACGTTCTACGAGTATGTGAAAACCGACTACCGGGCGCACCTGCAAGAAAAGAACGTCCGGGAAAAGGATTTCGATATAGATAACTTCCTGAATGTCTTGGAGCCTTACTACAAAGGGGGCGAGTACGACTACCTGCTGAACTCTGACAAGGAGCTTGATTTGCTGCATAAACGTTTCATTGTCTTTGAGTTGGATAATATCAAAGACCACAAAATCCTGTTTCCGATTACTACGATTATCATCATGGAAGTATTCATCAACAAGATGCGTAAACTAAAGGGTATCAGGAAATTAATATTGATAGAAGAAGCGTGGAAAGCGATTGCATCAGCGAACATGGCAGATTACATCAAATATTTGTACAAGACCGTTAGAAAGTATTTTGGTGAAGCGATTGTAGTTACACAGGAAGTGGAAGATATTATTTCTTCTCCCATTGTAAAAGAGAGTATTATAAACAATTCGGATTGTAAGATACTGCTCGACCAGCGTAAATACCTGAACAAGTTCGACAGCATACAGAACCTTTTGGGGCTGACCGACAAGGAACGTTCACAGGTGCTTTCCATCAACCTTGCCAACCATCCCAGTCGGAAATACAAGGAGGTTTGGATAGGCTTAGGCGGTACACAGTCCGCCGTATATGCCACAGAAGTGAGTTTGGAAGAATATTATACGTTCACGACTGAAGAAACGGAAAAGATGGAACTATTCGCCTTGTCTGAAAAGCTGGGCGGCAACCTCGAACTTGCCATCAAACGGCTTGCCGAAAGCAAGCGTAATCCTAAAAAATAATCAATAAACAATTTAAAAATCAATCAGTATGAAACATTTAAGAATGCTGTTCCCGGTGCTGCTCTGCACTTTCTTACTGGGGCTTTCCTCCTGTAAGGAAACGAACGCCGACCGTCTTAGGGCGATGCGTGGCGATTGGGAGAGCGTGAAGAACCGTCCGGCGTTTTCTCTTTTTGAGGAAAACGGACATTACAGGGTAACAACCTATCGAAAGACCTACCGGGGAACTATCCAAACGGAAACCTATCAGATTTCGGAAAAGGACGGAAACCTGTTCATCGAAACCGGGCTGGCTGTCCTTTTGACCTACGACAAGGAGAACGACCGGATTCTGCTTTCACCCGGCGGAGAATACAAACGGAGTAACCAACCATTAAAGAAGTAAGCGTATGAGAACAAAGATTATAATGCTGCTCGTAATATGCAGCCTGTTTGCCTCAAAGGTGAACGCACAATGGGTAGTGAGTGACCCCGGCAACTTGGCGCAAGGGATTATCAATGCGTCAAAGAATATCGTACAGACATCCACCACCGCACAGAATATGGTAAAGAACTTTCAGGAAACCGTAAAGATTTACCAACAGGGTAAGGAATACTACGACAGGCTTAAATCCGTGCATAACCTTGTGAAAGATGCCCGCAAGGTGCAAAAGTCCATCCTGCTTATCGGTGAGATTTCAGACATCTACGTGAACAGTTTTCAGAAGATGCTTTCGGATGAAAACTACACGCCGGACGAGCTTTCGGCGATTGCCTACGGCTATACCCAACTGTTGCAGGAGAGTTCCGATGTGCTGGAAGAGATGAAAAGCGTGGTGAACATCAACGGGCTTTCCATGTCGGACAAGGAACGGATGGACGTTATCGACCGGACGTATAACTCCATCAGGAACTACCGGGACTTGGTGAGTTACTATACCCGCAAGAACATTTCCGTTTCCTACCTGCGGGCGAAAAAGAAAAAGGACACCGACCGGGTGATGGCTCTTTACGGCTCGGCGGATGAACGTTACTGGTAACCCCTAAAAAACAGATAATATGTTATTAGCAATCGAATTTGATAACCTGCATCAGATACTCCGCAATTTATATACGGAAATGATGCCGCTGTGCGGAAACATGGCGGGGGTAGCCAAAGGGATAGCGGGGCTGGGGGCTTTGTTCTACGTGGCTGCCAAAGTGTGGCAGTCGCTATCCAATGCCGAACCGATAGACGTTTACCCGCTCCTGCGTCCCTTTGTGATTGGCTTCTGCATTATGTTCTTTCCCACGTTCGTACTGGGTACGATCAACAGTGTGATGTCGCCAGTAGTCAAGGGGTGTAACAATATGCTCGAAACGCAAACTTTCGATATGAACGCCTACCGGGAGCAAAAGGACAAACTGCAATATGAAGCGATGGTACGCAATCCGGAAACGGCGTACCTTGTTTCGGATGAAGCGTTCGACAAGCAGATAGACGAACTGGGATGGTCTGCCAAAGATATTGCCACGATGGGCGGTATGTATATGGACAGGGCGGCACACAATATCAAGCAATCCGTCCGGGACTGGTTCAGGGAATTACTGGAACTTCTCTTTCAGGCGGCTTCCCTTGTGATTGACACCATCCGAACCTTTTTCCTTATCGTACTGGCGATATTGGGTCCAATAGCCTTTGCCATCAGCGTGTATGATGGCTTTCAGGCGACCCTGACCCAATGGATAACAAGGTACATTTCCGTTTACCTGTGGCTGCCTGTTTCCGACCTGTTCAGTTCCATACTTGCCCGCATACAGGTGCTTATGCTGCAAAAGGATATTCAGGAGCTATCAGACCCGAATTTCGTACCTGACAGCAGCAACAGTGTGTACATAATTTTTATGATAATCGGTATCATCGGTTACTTCACCATCCCCACCGTATCGAACTGGATTATTCAGGCGGGCGGAATGGGTAACATGAACCGGAATATAAACAGTGCGGCTAACAAAACAGGTAGCGGTGTCGGTGCGGTAGCCGGGGCAGCCACCGGGAACGCAGGCGGCAGGGTCGGCGGCAAACTAATCAAAGGTAATTAAAAACAAAAATCAAGATGGAATTTAAAAGTTTAAAGAACATTGAAACCAGTTTCAAACAGATACGGCTTTTCGGGATTGTGTTTGTCGTCATGTGTACCCTGATAACGGGGTACGCCGTTTGGAACTCCTACACGTTTGCCGAAGCGCAACGGCAGAAGATTTATGTACTGGACGGCGGCAAGTCGTTGATGCTTGCCCTTTCGCAAGATTTGACACAAAACCGTCCGGTCGAAGCAAGGGAACACGTGAAACGTTTCCACGAACTCTTTTTCACGCTCTCACCCGATAAGAACGCTATCGAAAGCAATATCAAACGGTCGCTGTTCCTCGCCGACAAGAGCGCATTCAACTATTACCGTGACCTGTCGGAAAAAGGGTATTACAACCGTATCATTTCGGGCAATATCAGCCAGACGATACAGATAGACAGCGTTTCATGCAATTTCGATGTGTACCCGTATGCGGTGGCGACTTATGCCCGCCAAATGATTATCCGTGAAAGCAGCGTGACCGAGCGAAGCCTTGTCAGCCGTTGCCGGTTGCTGAACGCTGTGCGTTCGGATAATAACCCGCACGGCTTTATGATGGAAAGTTTCGAGATAACGGAAAACAAGGACTTGAACACAATAAAGCGGTAAGCCATGATGCGGAAAATTCTCTCTCCGGTGAATCAGGCAATTATCCATGTACAGGACTGGGCGGATGAAAAACTCCGCCGCCTGTGCGGGCGCATGACACCGGAAATAAGGCTGGCGGTAATCCTTTTTATGTTCCTGTTCTTCGGCGGGCTATCCATCTACTTTACGGTATCATCCATTTACCGGATAGGAAAAGAGGACGGCGAAACCATACGGATAGAACACATCAGGCAGTTGCAGCTACAAGGTAAAGACAGTACGAACATTTTTAATCAGTCAGACAATGGAAGAAAAAGAAGTAAAGAATGAAGTTCCCGCACCGGAAACGGACAGGAAGAAAGAACCTGAAAGACAGGTAAAGGAAAAAAAGGAACTGACCCCGCAGCAGATACAGCAACGGAAAAAGATGCTGGTTTACCCGCTTATGGGACTGGTATTCTTAGGATGTATGTACCTGATTTTTGCACCCTCCGACAAGGACGAAGCAAGAGTGGAAAACGTGGGCGGCTTTAACGCCGATATTCCGCAACCCAAAGGGGACGGGATAATCAGCGATAAAAAGACCGCCTACGAACAGGAACAGATGGAGAACAAGCAGGCGGACAAGATGCGCTCCTTGCAGGATTTTGCCTTTTCGCTCGGAGAGGAAAACGGGAACGGGGAAGATTTGACCCTGATAGATGATGCTCCGGCAGAAAAACCGAAAACCAATGTAATAGACTTCGGGGCGGGTGCACCGAACAATAGCCGTTCTTCCATCCAATCATCGGCGGCGGCTTACCGGGACATGAACCGACAGTTAGGCAGTTTCTACGAAACGCCGAAAGAGGACAAGGAAAAGGAGGAACTCAAACGGCAGGTGGAAGAACTTACTGCCCGGCTCGATGCCAAAGAAAACGGGGCGGGTAGCATGGATGAACAGGTGGCGCTTATGGAAAAGTCCTACGAACTGGCGGCAAAGTATATGAACGGACAGAACGGGCAAAGTTCACAATCGGGACAGATTGCACAGGTCACACCGTCCGCATCCGTTCAGGGAAGCGGAAACGCCACACCTGTAAAAGCGGTATCGGACAGGACGGTTTCAGGATTGCAGCAGCCCATGAGCAATGCCGAGTTTATCGCCGAATACAGCAAGCCACGCAATTACGGGTTTAATACGGCGGTCGGCAGTGGTTATTCGATGGGAAAGAATACGATTCGGGCGTGCATCCATCACGACCAAACACTGACGGACGGGCAGACCGTCAAACTTCGGCTGTTGGAACCGTTGCAGGCGGGAAATGTGATTGTCCCGAAAAACAGCCTTGTATCGGGAAGTGCCAAAGTGCAGGGGGAACGGCTCGACATACTGGTTTCCTCGCTCGAATATGCGGGAAATATCATTCCGGTGGAACTTGCCGTGTACGACAGTGACGGGCAAAAGGGGCTTTCCGTTCCCTCGTCACTGGAACAGGAAGCGGCAAAAGAAGCGATGGCGAACATCGGTGCGGGACTGGGAACGAGTATTTCCTTTGCGCAAAGTGCCGGGCAGCAGGTCGCAATGGATATAACAAGGGGGTTGATGCAGGGCGGTTCGCAATACCTCGCAAAGAAGTTCCGCACGGTAAAGGTTCACCTGAAAGCGAACTATCAGGTGATGCTTTACGCCAAACAACAATAATCCATTTATCAATTATCAACCATAAAAATTTCAATCCAAAATGAAAAAGTTAATGATTTTATTCGCTCTTATCTTGGGCGTGGTTTCAGTGAAAGCACAAAGTAACGATTTGTTTCAGGGCATTACAAAGAAGCTCCCTTACCGCCAAATGGTGACACCTTACGGCGTACAGGTGACGTTTGCCAAAACGGTTCATATCATTTTCCCGTCTGCGGTCAAGTACGTGGACTTGGGCAGTAACTACATTATCGCCGGAAAAGCGGACGGTGCGGAAAACGTTGTCCGGGTCAAGGCTACGACAGAGGGCTTTCCCGGTGAAACCAATTTCAGCGTGATTTGTGAGGATGGCAGCTTTTATTCATTTAATGCGAAATACGCACACGAACCGGAAATGCTGAACATCGAAATGAAAGATTTCTTGGAGAATAAGGACACAACGGATTTCAGCCATACCCGGATGAATATTTATTTTCGGGAACTGGGCAGCGAAAGCCCGCTTTTGGTAAAGCTGATTATGCAGTCCGTCTACAAGAACAATGACCGGGAAATAAAGCATTTGGGATGCAAGCGTTTCGGGGTGCAGTTCTTGGTAAAGGGGATTTATTCGCATAACGGGCTTTTCTATTTTCATACACAGGTGAAGAATAGTTCAAACGTGCCGTTTGATACCGATTTTATCCGCTTCAAG
This sequence comes from uncultured Paludibacter sp., assembly GCA_937927845.1. Lineage (GTDB taxonomy): Bacteria > Bacteroidota > Bacteroidia > Bacteroidales > Paludibacteraceae > Paludibacter. The sequence continues at coordinate 19,822 of CALFXE010000215.1, read as the reverse complement.
ATTGTGGATAAAAAGGTAGCTAAAAGAACGGCTATTCAGGAAACCGTTATTGACCCGGTAAGGAGCTATAACGAAATACTGGTTATCGGTGGTAAAAGTACTGTCCGTACCGTGTACACCGTTCCACAGTTCACTAAAGGATTTGCAAATACCCGTGAGCCAGTTTACAGGAGAGGGCGGTTACTACCTGAACTTCCTTTCCGACCGGAAGAAAACCTTTTTTCTTTCGTTGGGCTTGTCTGCCCTTGCCGGGTACGAAACAAGTAACTGGGGCGACAAGCTGCTGCCCGATGGCTCGATGCTGACGAATAAAGACGGGTTTGTCTATGGCGGTGCGCTGACGCTGGAACTGGAAAGCTATATTACCGACCGGGTGGTGCTGCTGATTAACGCACGGGAAAGATGCCTGTTCGGTTCTTCCGTTGGTAAGTTCCATACACAGTTCGGGGTCGGACTAAAGATAATCATGTGATAAACTAACCTATTATATAATGTATATGAGAAATGTAATTTATAAGATGCTGATAGGGTGCTACATGGTGGCTGCCCTGTTGTTAGTGAGTGCCTGTAATGACAATGTGGATATACAGCAGTCTTACTCGTTCACTGTCGAAACGATGCCTGTACCGAAAAAGTTAAAGGTGGGTGAAACGGCGGAAATACGCTGCCAGCTTCACCGGGATGGACGGTATGAGGAAACAAAGTACTTCATCCGCTATTTCCAACCGGACGGGGCGGGAACACTGAAAATGTCGGACGGGACGGTATTACTGCCGAATGACCTGTACCCGCTTCCGGGTGAAACATTCCGGCTTTACTATACCTCTGCATCGACCGACCAGCAGACGGTAGATGTGTATTTTCAGGATAGCTTCGGACAGTTGGTGCAGCTTACCTTTTCGTTCAATAACGATAATAACAAGGAAGAAGAAAATAATTAAGACAAAAAGAATATGGTTAAAATAGAATTGGCTATAAACGGTATTTCTTTTTATGTAAGTACCGTATGGAAAACCGATGCAGTTCCGGCAGTGGGTGACATCGTGATAGTGGATAAAGAAAGCATTTCCCAATTTGACCGGGTAGAATTGAGAAAAACACCGTCCAATCAGACTTTCAAATGGGCGGATGAAGAAGATGATTCTCCGGCATTGAATTATTTCGACTATGATACGGAAATGGTTGTCAAAAAGCGGACTTGGAAATTTGATTCCGAAGATGAAGAAATGGTGTGTATTCTGAAAGTAGCCTTTCTGTGCTTTGAGGAATAATATCAGGGTTCATTCATGCTATCTTTATGATGTTTAATTTCCTTGTGGCTTTGGCAGCCTTTTACCTGCTGGCTGGTTGCTGGTGCTGGTATGAAATGAAACACGCTCCAACCGATAAGGAACTATGGGGCGAAGAATTGGAATGATACGAAAAGCGTAATTTTATGACAGACAACCCGCTGGGTAATATCCGGCGGGTTGTCTTTATTTATAGGGAACTACAAGGGTTTCTTTGCTATCTTTCTTTGTCCGCTTTAGCTCACTGAAAGAAAGTAGCGGCGGCAAATTTGCCGCCGTTCTCCATCAACTGGTTACAATATCCTTGACGGGCGTGTTATGTTCCAGCCATTCTTTAACACAGTCTATGTTATATTCACTTGTTATCACTGCCTTATCTATGCCTACGGGAGTGAAACGGGTGCTTTCGTAGCTGTCTATCCATCCTTTCAGGGAACAGACACCCCACGTTTTCACATCCTCAAAAATGGCGTCCAGTGTGCCGATGGGTTCCCCGAAAGTAACTATCATTGCATCGAATGTCGTTTTGTCCGGCAGTAACTCCAAATATTTCAAGGAGCCGAAACCGTCCGATTTACGCCCGAAAGACCAGTCATAAGAATAAAGTTCATCACCCCATTGGTGCGGCGTGTCAAAACGTACTTTCACCTGCACGGAATATTCGTTTTCCTCTACGGCTTCGATAACACCCGTTACCAGTAATCCGGTAAATATGCACTTGCAGCGTCTGCCGATAATCTTGTTATTTACTTCTGTCGTTTTCATAAATGTACTTGTTTAATTGTTATTGTTTCTTTTCTTTCTTCGCTACCCATTCATCCCGCTTGCGGCGGCATTCCTCCAGTGTTTTAGCCACTGTGCTGAACAGTTCCATATCTGTATGGCGATAATCGTACTGATAATAAATCTGTCCCCTGAATGCGCCTAAACAGCATTTCACATATTTTTCCTCTCCCGGTGTTTGGGTAATACTTACCCCGTTCTTGTTTAAAGTTTCCATATCGTTATAATTTAAAATGAGTTATCAGATAATTAAAAGCGAAAGCAATACAATGAAAATAAATGCCATGCAAAACAGGTAAACGGCGGAGATAAACAGCCGGAGAAAGAATCGGACTATATAAAAGCCTACGATTAGGGCTATCCACGCTCCGGTGCTGCTGGTGGCAACCTGATAGATAATAAAAGCCAGTATTACCCACCTTAAAACGGTCTTTATGTTATTATATACTTTCATTGTCTTTGTGTGTTGTGGGTGGATTGCTCCACCCGGTTAGTAATCAGGCACAACGGAAAACAAAACCGTTATCCATCCAGTAATCAGTCATAAACAAGTCACGGGCAAAAGCCGAATAATCAAAGTAGGTCTTTGCGAACTCCGGCAGGTCGTAACATTCCTCTACAACTTCATAGGCGTAATCTTCCTCGTCTTTATACTCTCCCTGATAGTCATTCTCAAAGGATGAAACAAGGTCGTCCGCATCTTCTTCGCTTATATCGTGGTTGTGGTGGTCACACCATACGAAAAAGGCTTCCTGCTGGGTTTCGCTTAGCTTCTCGATGGCGTCCCGTACCTCAAAGAACTTCTCAGACAGCCAGCTTTCGGAAATCAGGCTTTCGGGTACGTTCTCGATGTCCTGAAACATAAATTCCGGGTCTTGCTCGTCCTCGTGGAGTTCCCGGCACGCTTCCAAAAACTCGTCCTTATCCGAATAGTCGGACAGGTCTAACCACTTGCCGAAAAGTGACCCGTTGTTATACTTGGCGTAAGTGCCTACATAAACTCTTGCTTCTGATAATGTTACTGTTTCCATAATTCTGTGTCTTTTAAAATTTATGCGGATTTGAGAGGTAAGGGAGTTTAGTTTCATAACCTTTTTCCTGTTTCTCGTAAATCTGACTTTTTTTTTATGCGTTTCCGGTCGGGGCGGTCGTTTTCGTTTCATATAGGCTTTAAAGGGTAGTGTTTAGGCTTTGCAAGGTTTTAAAGAAAAATACTCTCTGGACGAAGTACAGCAGGAAGATTTTTGTTTTAACCCTTTAGGGCTTGACCTTGCAAAGCCGTTAAGAACACGGAAATACCTTTGCCTATGTGATACGAAAATGATTGCTGCGATTGGTGACTGCTTATGAGGAAGATTTACAATAGGAGAAACAGGGAAAAAGGTTTTATTTTAAAAGTAGGATATTGCGTTTTTGTTGCCAGTAACAAAAAAAGGGCTTAGATAAGCCCCTCGTCTGTAAAACTGTAATAGCTTTCTTCTGTTAGGATGATATGGTCTAACAGGTGTAAGTCCAAGAATTTACAGGCTTCCTTGATTTTTGAGGTGATTTGTTTATCCGGTTCACTCGGATGCAAGTTGCCCGATGGGTGGTTATGTGAGAGGATTATCCCCGAAGCGTGGACTTTCAGGGCGGTTTGCAGGATTATCTTCACGTCCATTACTGTTTCAGCCATCCCACCTTTTGAAATCAGGGAAACGCCTAAAGCCTTGTTTGCCCGATTGAGGAACATTACATAACTTTCTTCGTGGTGCTCCATACATTCCGCATAGAACGGTTTCAGATAAGAATAGGACGTTTCGGAAGAGAGTATTTTCACCCTTTCGGATGCTTTTACATTGTCCTTATAAGAGATAGTGATTTCCGGCATGGTAAATTCTGTTGTTTTCATGACTACTGAATTTTAAATTAAACAATAAGAAATTTTGCCGGACACCCACAGTTTGGCGGGGACTTCAACCAAATCTTTTCAAAAAATACGACCCGTAGGTGTGGAGATTTTTTAGAAAACCGGGACGGTTCGGATTTGGTATTTGTCCCCGCCGGGCTGTAACTTTGCTAAAATTTGTGATTGAGGTACATTACTTTAGGGAACTGAAAAAGGGGTATCACTGGTGACACCCCTTAGACAACTGAATACCTTAGACCGTTATTCGTCATAGGTCTTATATCCAATCGGTTTACGTGGTTTAGGTTCAGGTTTGCTTAGTAACTGGGTAAGTGCTTGGTAAACTTCGCTGAATTGTGCATCTGTGCTCACTTCCAGTTCCTCGATGCGCTTCAACAATTCTTCGTACCCGATTACCATTTGGCGCATCAGGACGAAAGCACGCATGATTGAGATATTCACGTCGATTGCGGTCTGACTACGCAACACACTACTAAGCATCGCCACACCCTGTTCTGTGAAACAGTCGGGAAGTACATAGCTGTGTTTCAGGCTCTCCGGCAACTGGTCACAATTTGTGACCAGTTCGTCCCATTCCTCTTTCGTCATGGTAAAACGGAAATCGGGTGGGAAGCGTTTTTCATTACGTTTCACCGCTTGTTTCAAAACTTTGGTTTGCACTCCATAAAGTTCAGCCAAATGGAAATCAAGCATTACACGGCAACCCCTGATTTCAAAAATCTTGTTTTGGATAATTTGCAAGTCCATAATTCTATTATTTAAGTAAATGAATAAAAGGTTGAGAACCTACCGTTTTCACGGTAAGTTCTTTATTTGAATGGTTACTGGGCTTCCTTATAAATCTTCTCAATACCGACAAATTTCTTATCAAGTCCCTGCATATCGTTACCTATTTTATTATTGGTAATGCGGGCGTAAATTTGCGTGGTTTCTATATTGGTGTGTCCCAACATTTTGCTAACCGTTTCAATGGGAACACCCTTTGCAAGCGTGGTTGTGGTGGCAAATGTATGCCTTGCAAGGTGAAATGTCAAGTTCTTTTTAATACCGCAAACATCAGCGATTTCTTTCAAATAGGCGTTAAGTTTTTGATTGCTGATTACCGGAAGTATCTTACCGTTCGGCAACTTGCCTTTGTACTTCTTCAATATCATTTTAGGAATATCCAGCAAGGGAACATTTACGTCCGTATTGGTCTTTTGCCGTTTGGTGATTATCCATAACTTGCCGTCAAATGATTTGCGTACATTCTCTTGGGTAAGGTTGGCAACATCAACATAAGCCAAACCAGTGAAACAGGAAAAGATAAATAAGTCCCTGACGTTATCCAGCCGTTCGGAAACCATCTTCTTTTTAAGGATGATTTTAATTTCATCCTCCGACAAATACCCTCTATCCACTTTCTCCAAACGTATTTTATAGTTGGCGAACGGGTCGCCTATCAGGATGCCGTTATTACGGGCTATCAGAATAATGCGTTTGAAGAACTGCATAAACTTGGCAGTCGTATTATAACCACATTTACAGGCAGTACGCAAATACAACTCGAAGTCAGTAATAAACATCGGAGTAATTTCATTGATGGCAATATCTGATATATTGTATTTGCTTTGGATAAACTCGGCAAGATGGCGGCGGGTCACTTCATATTTGCGGTAGGTGGCAATCGTCTTAGAAATGCCGACCAACTGCTTAACATCGTCATTGTGCTTTTTGAAAAGGGTAAGAACTGTTTCGTGCTTCTCGCTGTGCCCTAAAAATTCATTCTTCACCTTTTCGGCTGTCACATAGTTGTCCCGCCGTTGCTGTTCGTGGTAGATATTATTCAGGGATGCTTTTATATCCTCTAACAAGGCATTAATTCTGCCTGCATCCTTACCTTTGGCTTTGCCTGCCGTCACATTCCAGTTTTCAGGCTGAATGCTTTGTTTTGTACTGAACTGGCACAACTTACCGTCAATAGTAATACGTACCATAATCATAACCTCACCATTCTTCTTTTCAGAACCTTTCTTTAAATAGAATAGGACTTTGAATGTACTCTTCATAATCTCACTTTTTTTAAGTTGCAAATCTAATGATAACTAATTAAATGTGAGATATTTAGACGGTGGACAAATTCGGACTTTCTGAGGTCATTTTCAGACAAATCGTTACCGTTTTTGTCCGGTAAGGAAAGGGTAACGATTTAGTAACGATACTCTGTCTTTTCAAGTCCTTTTGTTGTCTTGGAAACAAGACTTATAGGCAATAAAAAAACCTACAAATCGCTGATTTGTAGGTTTTTGTCCGTTTACTGTCCTTGTTTGTCCAGTAGGTTCTGCGGAGAGAGAGGGATTCGAACCCCCGGAAGCTCTCACTTCAACGGTTTTCAAGACCGCCGCGATCGACCACTCTGCCATCTCTCCTTGCTATTTCTCTGAAAATGCGAGTGCAAAGGTAAAACTATTTTCGGAAAGAAAAAATAGCTATGTCACATTATTTTTCATTGATTTCAAAAAAATCAATTATTCATCGTATCTTTGCGTAAACTATCAATGAGTCATGTTATTTAACGAACTTCCCCTTTGTGAAACCCTGCAGGAAGGCCTGCAGGCGATGAACTTCAGAGAGACCACACCCATACAGGAACAGGCTATTCCTGTCATCCTCGAGAAAAAGGATGTGATTGCCTGCGCCCAAACCGGTACAGGAAAGACTGCCGCTTTTTTGCTTCCCTTGCTGAATAACTTGCAGACCGATGCGCACGATGAAGGAAAGATCAACGCCATAGTGATGGCTCCCACACGGGAACTGGCACAACAGATAGACCAGCAGATGGAGGGATTCTCTTATTTCACCCCCTTCTCTTCGGTCGCGGTATATGGAGGTAATGACGGAGAGGCTTGGGATGTACAGAAAAGGGGACTGATGAGCGGTGCCGATGTGGTGATTGCCACCCCGGGAAGACTCTTGTCGCATATCAATCTCTATAACATCGATTTTTCGGGGATAAAATACTTTATCTTGGATGAGGCGGACAGGATGCTGGATATGGGATTTCATGACGATATCATGAAGATTGAAAAGTTGCTCCCGAAAGAACGGCAGACTATCATGTTCTCGGCTACCATGCCGCCCAAGATACAGCAGTTGGCAAAGAGTATACTACGAAATCCGGTCGACATTACCATCGCTATTTCCCGTCCACCGGAAACTATCCTGCAATCGGCTTATATCTGTCACGAAGGCCAGAAGATCAATATAGTAAAATTTCTCTTCAAAGAGAAAGCACCCAATAAGGTAATTCTCTTCTCAGGATCGAAACAGAAAGTGAAAGAGATCGCCAAGATATTAAGACACATGGGATTGTCGGCTGATGAGATGCATTCTGATCTCGACCAGACACAGCGCAATCATGTAATGCATGAATTCAAGAATGAGCGGGTGAATATTCTGGTAGCGACGGATATTGTCGCCCGCGGTATCGATATTGATGATATTTCCTTAGTAATCAACTTCGATGTGCCTTATGATGCGGAAGATTACGTACACCGTATCGGCCGTACTGCCCGTGCCGGTGATTCGGGTATGGCCATCACTTTCGTATCACCCGATGAGCAGTACCGTTTCTCTAAAATAGAAGAGTTTCTTGGCAAAAAGATTTACCGTATTCCGGTACCCGCAGAATTGGGTGAGACCCCCGACTATAACCCTGTGCGTGACAACAGAAGAGGGGGATCCAGTCGTTCTTCAAAAGGAGGCGGGAAAAAGGGGAAGGGTTCAAATAAGAAAGGTGAAAAATTGCCCGGAGGAAAAAATGAAATACCACATCCTGAAGGCAACTCACAACAAAAAGAATTACTCAGCCCCGGGAAAAAGCCGAAAGAAGGGCAAGCACCCCCGAAACAAAATGCGCACAAGAAACAGCATGGGCCTAAAAGAGAAGGAACTCCCCAACAACCGGGAGCAAAACAAGGGATGTCCGGAGAAAGAGAACAGGGATTAAAGCGGGAACAAAGAAACTCTGAAAGGCTCCGTAAACCAAGACCTGCAAGGGATTCCAATTCTCCTGCAACAGAACCTTCAAGAAGAGAATCTTCTACAAGGAACTTCCTGGAAACAAAAAGAATGCCCACTCCTCATACACCTGATCCGACTCCGGCAGGACAGGCCACTGATACAAAGAAATCAAAAAGATGGAGTTGGTGGCCGTTTAAGAAGTGATCACACCGCTTTTTGCTCCAACTGGATAATTTCCATACCCCGAAGAATGGCCTCTTCGTTCATCGGCAAAAGTTTGTGATGTCGCTCCGGAAGAGATTTCTTCAGGCCTTCCATCACATTTTCCACTTCCACCATAGGGGATATTTTGAGTAAGCCACCGAGGACAATCATATTGAACACCTTGGTGTTGTTCATCTTCATCGACTCATCCATCGCGTTGATACGGAAAACGTTGATATCGCTCCGTTCCACCTTCTTGTGTATACCGTATCCATCATAGATCAACGCCCCACCCGGTTTCACCGCATCCTCAAATTTCTCCAATGAAGGCTGGTTCAGTACAATGGCTATATCATACTTGTTTACCACCGGCGAGCTGATAGGTTCATCTGAAATGATGACCGTCACATTGGCGGTACCACCCCGCTGCTCCGGCCCGTAAGCCGGAAACCACGATACTTCTTTATCTTCCATAATTCCCGAGTAGGCAAGGATCTTCCCCATCGAGAGCACACCCTGACCTCCAAAACCTGAAATAACGATCTCTTGTAACATGATATCTCTTTGCATTAGATGTTTTTCAAATCACCAATGGGATACATTGGAAACATATTCTCCACCATCCAGTCGTTTGCGGCTGCCGGTGTCATCTTCCAACCGGCATTACAGGTAGAAACCACTTCCACGATGGAAGTTCCCTTCCCTGCCATGGCATTCTCAAAAGCCAGTTTGATCATTCGTCTTGTCTTTTTAACCGCCGCTGCCGTATGTACACTGGTGCGGGTAGCCAGACAAACGCCATCGAGCAATGCCAACATATCAAGGATTTTCAAAGGATTTCCCATCATTTGCACATCACGTCCGTCGGGACTGGTCGATGTTACCATATTACTTAGGGTGGTAGGCGCCATCTGACCACCGGTCATACCGTAGATACCATTATTGATAAAGATGATGGCTATATTCTCTCCACGATTGGCAGCATGAATAGTCTCTGCTGTCCCGATAGCGGCCAAATCTCCATCGCCCTGATAAGTAAATACCATCCTGTCGGGTAATAACCGCTTGACAGCTGTCGCCACCGCGGGAGCACGCCCGTGAGCAGCCTCCTGCCAATCGATATCAAGGTATTTATAGGCAAAAACGGCACATCCCACCGGAGCAACACCGATAGTCTTCTCCTGTAAGCCTAACTCTTTGATCACCTCTGCAATCACTTTATGCACCACCCCATGCGAACACCCCGGGCAATAATGCATGTGATTGTCGTTCATCAATTCCGGCTTTGCATACACCAGATTTTCAGGACTTACTATATCGTTTGCATTCATATGATTGTTTTTTGAATTTTGGACTAAGAACTAACTGAGAACTAAGAACTAAGAACTAAAAACTGAGAACTAAAAACTAAGAAGTTGGAAATTTGCTCTTAACTTTTCACTATTAGTTTTTCACTTCGTAGATTTTCTGTCGTCACTCGGCATACTTTCAAGTAAACTTGACTCTGCTCTCGTTCCTAAGAAAATTCACTTTTTACCAAATCTGAATATCAGATAGAACAGGATAGCCGCTCCACCAAAATACCAGGTAAGTTTCATATTCTGATTAGAGGAGAAATAGACTATTATCGTCCCCACAAAAGCGATCAGGAACAATATCATGAAAATATTTCTTATCTTGGGATCCATATTGTAGCATTTATCTATTTGACCACTTTCTCTTTTAAAGCTTCGAGCACATTGTCTGGAGTAGGTACGATCCCGCCCAGACGTCCGTAATGTTCCACGGGTATTTTTCCGTCCACTGCAAGGCGCACATCCTCTACCATCTGGCCGGCATTCAGTTCTACAGTAAGCATACCCTTCACCTTGTCCGCATAGCTATGCAATATCCTGGTAGGGAAAGGCCATAGGGTAATGGGCCTGAGAAGTCCGACCCTGATTCCTTCTTCCCGCGCCATTTGAATCGTTTTTAAGCAGATGCGGGCAGCGGACCCGAAAGCGACCAGCAGATATTCGGCATCGTCACATTTCACCTCTTCATAAAGGACTTCATTTTCTTCCACGACACGATATTTCGCCTGGAACCGTTCATTATTTTTTTCCATTAGCGCCGAATCGAGTTCAAGGGAAGTGATGATATTGGGTTCCCTGTCCGGTGTTTTTCCCAGGGTTGCCCATGGACATTGCTGCCTGACTTCTTCATCGGTCCGTCTGCGCCGGTATTCAGGAAGCCTTACCTTCTCCATCATCTGCCCGATCACCCCGTCGGTCAGTATCATGGCCGGATTCCGGTATTTAAACGCCAGGTCGAAGCCAAGTGCCACGAAATCGGCCATCTCCTGGACAGAATTAGGAGCAAGCGTAATCAACTTGTAATCACCATGTCCACCCCCTTTCACCGTCTGAAAATAATCGGCCTGTGAAGGCTGGATCGTTCCCAACCCCGGTCCTCCACGTTGCACGTTTACGATCAGGCAGGGTAACTCTCCTCCCGCCATATAGGAGATGCCTTCCTGCTTCAAACTGATCCCCGGACTGGAAGAGCTGGTCATGGCGTATTTGCCGCAAGCGGCGCCACCATACACCATATTGATGGCAGCCACCTCACTTTCGGCCTGCAACACTACCATTCCTGTCGTTTTCCAGGGAGCTGCCTCCATGAGAGTTTCTATTATTTCCGACTGGGGAGTGATGGGATAGCCGAAATAACCATCTACCCCGTAGCGGATAGCTGCATGGGCAATGGCTTCGTTTCCTTTCATCAAAGAAATTTCTTCTGACATAATATTAGTTTTGTTACTATTTTCTTTCGAAAAATGGTCACACCACCTTCTTCCGATAGACCGTTATACATCCTTCCGGACATACAAATCCACAGTTCGCGCATCCGATACAATCATCGGGACTCTTCATATAGGCATAATGATACCCGCGGTCATTCACTTCCCGAGGCTGTAAATCTAATGTATCGGTAGGACATGATACCACGCAGAGATTACAGCCTTTACAGCGACCGGTATTCACCTCTACATAACCCTTGACTTTTCCCATTATTAGATGTGGTTTTTTAATTGTCTGTTACAAAAGTAACAGTTGTTTTCCAAGAACTCAATTTTTCTATGTTAATTTTTCACGTTATATTTATAATTGGACTTTCACGGCCCGACATTGCAACTAAAGCGGAAGCCTTCAGATAAAAAGTGCTATTGTTGAGTGGAAACTTTATAAATACTTTTGCTCAAAAGGGAATAAATCTCTTTTTTCAGGGGATCGTATAATAATTCCAGGTGTTTTTGAATCACTTTTTCATCAAACCGGACGGCCGGCCCCGTTTGGGCAGTATGAGGATCCATCCCTGTGACTTTCTCTGCGGTTTCTGTGATCAAGGGGGTTAACAGGTGGAACGGGATATCCTCGTCACTCACTATTTCCGACGCAAGCGCATACATGTGATTAGTAAAGTTACAGGCAAAAACTGCCGCAAGATGCAAGATACGCCGCTTATCACCGGAAAGGATATGAACATTTTCCGAGATCGTTTCCGCCACTTCTTTCAATCGTGCCACTGTTTCGAAACAATCCCCTTCCACAAAGAGCGGAATATTCCTGAAATTCACCTCCCTCTCCTTACTGAATGTCTGTAACGGATAAAGTACCCCTCTCTCCTTATGGGGAGAAAGGACTGAAACGGGTATACTACCGGCAGTATGCACCCATAAGCCGGTGGTGGGCGGCATGTGGGACACAATATCCGCCAGGGCATCATCTTTTACTGAAAAAATATAGAGTCCGGCATCGCAACGAACCGCGCCAATGTCATCAATCGGCCCGGCTCCCACCCTACCGGCGAGCAACTCCGCATTCTTTAGCGTCCGGCTGTATACTTGTACAATCCTGTTGCCCGCTCCTTTCAGCGCCATTGCCATGTGGGTAGCCACATTGCCCGACCCGACAATTACAATTTCCATGACACAAACAATTTACATCTTAATCCCCACTTTTTCCACTCCACGTAACAGCTCTTCATCCATCCCGTGGCGAATTGTCAGTCGGTAGTGGTGCATTGAATCCCGCGGAGTAGGGATAAAAGAGCGGTAAGGCAGGGACAACTGGTTCAACCCTCCAACGCCACCTCCCAGCCATTTTCCGTGTTCATCGGCCAACAAAAGGCGAAGTGTATCGGTACATACAAGAGAATCAGTCAGATTTTGATCAATGATCAACCATAGGTCACGGTAAGGATAACTGCGATTGGTCGTCAGTTCCACCGTCACCATATATTCCGCATCGAAGGAATATCCCAAAGAATCCATCGTGAAAACAAGCACAGAATCCCGACACCACTTTCCGCCCTCAAGATAATGAAACCGGGAATAGATCTCTTTCCCCGAGCAGGAGGCAAAAATAGCGAAAAGCAGACCGGTAAATACTAAAAAGATATTACTCATTGTTCTCACCCGGAGATCTTCTGTTTCTGGATTTTCTGTTTTCTGATAAATTATCGGGACGGTTTTTACGGGGTTTCCTCCTTCTCCTAGCCTGATTATCCTGGTCAAAACGGGTAATACTTTGGTCTCCAAGAATATCTCCAAGATACGCCCCATTACTGCCGGATTTCTCCTCCGTTTCCACAGACAGCTTCAGCGGTTTCTCCCCTTGCTTATTCATCCGGATAATCTCGAATACACGATCTTTAGAAACAGTCACCAGATTGACTCCGTTGTTCTTATCTGAAGAATAGGTGATTTTACCCGCAAAAACATCAGTCTTGAAATGGTAATAGCTGCCATCTTTCGTTTCGAGTACGATCTCCCGCGAAGGCAGTGCCCGTTGCGCCTCCACATAAGCATCCACCTCGTAGTTCATGCAACATTTCAGTTTTCCGCATTGTCCGGCCAGTTTCTGGGGGTTAATGGAGATATCCTGGCATCTGGCAGCAGAGGTAGAGACCGATACAAAACTCGACATCCAGGAACTGCAACACAGTTCTCCCCCACAGGGGCCAATTCCGCCAATGCGACCCGCTTCCTGGCGTGCACCTATCTGCTTCATTTCAATTTTCACCCTGAATTCCGCTGCTAACACTTTGATCAGTTGACGGAAATCAACCCTCTCGTCGGCAATGTAATAGAAGATGGCCTTGTTTCCATCGCCCTGGTATTCCACATCGCCGATCTTCATCTTCAACCCCAGTTCTTCGGCTATCTCCCTGGAACGGATCATGGTGGACTGTTCACGCGCTTTTGCCTGCTCATATTTCTCCAGGTCAGCAGGGCGCGCTATCCGGTAGATCCGCTTCAGCCCGCCATTAGCATCATCCCTGAAGTTATTCTTTTTCATCTGCAACTCCACCAGCTTTCCGGTCAGCGTCACAGTACCTATGTCATGTCCCGGGAATGCTTCCACAGCCACGATATCGCCCAACTCGAGTTGAAGGTCGTTACTATTGATATAATAACCCTTACGGGTATTCTTGAACTGCACCTCCACCATCTTGGTGGCTTTCTGTAATTCAGGGAAGTCGTGTAACCAGTCGTAGACGTGGAGTTTATTATTGTGGCGGGTGCATCCCCGGCAACTCTTCGTATTTCGTACGGTTGTCGCACTCAATGGTGTGATATCCGCCATTTTATCTGCTAATTGTTCTTTGTCCATATATATTAAATCGTCCTGCCGCACCCGGCAGACGAGGCTTGTAAAAAATTATTAAGTAAAACAGAGTGCAAGTTACAAAATTATTTTCTTAAAAACATAGTCACTTTCAGACAAAGATCGAGGAAAATAATTTTTGCGTTGCCATTTTGTTCAATCTGACGGTAAGCAAGAGAGAACTCATCACTTAACGCCTCTATATTTTTTTCATTAATGAAAGGGGCAAACCGTTCACCGAATTGCCATTCGTCGCCATTCAGATAGACCATTTCCGGTTCATGGAGGTTACTCACAAAATATTCCCTGAATAGCTTTAGCGAATAAAGCAGGAAACTTTTCTGCATCTCCCGTCCGATGCCTGCTATTTCGCTGGCGATCTCCTTTATAGCTTTGATTTTACCGGAAAAGGCATTCCGCATCATTTGCCTGAACAATTCAAAAAAATAGTCGGTATGTTCCGATGCCTGTATGATCTCGACAGCTTTGGTGAAACTACCGTTAGCTATATGGGCTGTAGAATGTGCTTTTTCCGCATTCAATCCGAATTTCTGCCGCAGCGCTCCCTCCATCTCCTCTTTTTCTATGGCCCGGATATGCAATGGCTGGCATCGTGACCAGATGGTCTGCAGCACATTTTCCCTGTCTTCCGAAACAAGGAGAAAGACAGTATTTTCTGGCGGCTCTTCTACCAACTTCAACAGTTTATTCGCACATGCCTCATGCATCTTCTCCGGCAGCCATACAACCATGATCTTGTAAGGCGCTTCATACACTTTAAGATTGAGCTTCCGGATGATCTCGTCGCTCTCTTTCGAATAGATGATCCCCTGCGCATTTTGCGCGTCAATAAAGTTGAGCCAGTCATTAAGATTGAAATAGTGGTGTTGTAACAGGAACTCACGCCATTCAGGTAAATACTGGTCGCTCACTTTTGATTTCACCACCGGAAAAACAAAATGGAGATCGGGATGAGCCAACTTATCGAACTTATGGCATGAAGGGCATTCGCCACAAGCGTCCTCAGCTCCACGGTTGCTGCAATTCAGGTATCTGGCATATGCGATAGCCAAAGGCAATTTCCCCACTCCTTCCGGACCGTAAAAGATACGGGCATGCGGAATGAAACCCTGGCACACCGAATTAATCAGGTGTTCTTTTACGTCGTGGAGGCCTATGACATCGCGAAAATACATCAATATATCTCCTTTGCTACCCGGCGAACGCTTTCGGTAGCCATCAATGAATAGAAATGGATACTTGGCACATTATTCCGGATCAGCTCTTTACACTGCCCGGTACACCATTCCACACCCACTTCTTTCGCGTCCTCATCGTCTTTACATTTGCGAAGCGCTGCAGCCAGTTCTTCGGGAATATCGGATCTGAAAATTCGGGGTAATGCCGTAAGCTGATTCTTCAGATGGATCGGTTTGATCCCCGGAATGATAGGTACAGTAATCCCGGCTTCACGACAACGTCTCACGAACTCAAAATATTTACTGTTATCGAAAAACATCTGGGTTACAAGATATTCTGCACCGTTATCTACCTTCATCCTGGTATAATAGATCTCCGACTCCATATTGGGCGACTCTTCATGTTTTTCGGGATAACAAGCCATGCCGTAAGAGAAAGGCTCTTCGGGGGGAGTGAACGAGGATCCGTCGAACGTAATTCCTTTATTGAAGTTATTCACCTGTTCCTGAAGACCGGTAGCATGAGGATGGCTATCCATTTTCCGTTGGTCGGCATCCAGTTTCTTACTATCACCTCTCAATACCAACAGGTCGGTAACCCCCAGAAAAGAGAGGTCAATCAACGCATACTCGGTTTCTTCCCTTGAAAAACCCTGTGAAATAATGTGGGGAACGGCCCTTATTCCATATTTGTTTTGTATGGCAGCAGCAATGGCTACCGAACCGGGACGCCTCCGCACGTTCGCTTTCCTGTAAGTACCGTTTTCATCTTCCTTATAGATACTTTCGCTGTGGTGAGTTGTAATATTGATATATTTCGGGTCGAACTCTTTCAAACGATCTATTGCATTATATACCTGCTGAATACTGTTTCCCTTCAGTGGGGGCAACAATTCGAACGAAAAAGCAGTCTTCCCTGTATTGTTGATTAATTCCGAAACGCTCATTTTCTTAGAATAAAGAGTAAAGAACAAATAATAAAGACATTTTTATCAAACTCATGTAATAAAGTCCGTCTTCACTATACCATCCAAACTATTTAAAAATAGCCCTGACCACATCCATACCGTTGGCATATAGCACCAGGCCCAAAAGCAGGATCATCCCGGCTACCTGGGCATATTCCATAAATTTCTCGTTGGGTTTACGCCGGGTGATTACCTCGTAAATAAGGAACATCACATGGCCTCCATCAAGCGCAGGTATGGGTAAGATATTCATAAAGGCGAGGATCACCGACAGGAACGCGGTCATCATCCAGAAAGCCTGCCAGTTCCACTGTGCAGGGAAGAGGTTTCCGATGGCTCCGAATCCACCTAAAGATGAGGCGCCTGCCTTGGTAAACACATATTTAAATTGTGCCACATAATCTCTCAATGTCTGTATGCCCAATTGAATACCTGCGGGGAAGGATTCAAAGAAGCCATATTTAAGCGTGACGGTCTGATAGACCTGGTATACACCCATCGCATAAAAGCCTAAAGTACCTGCCGAATCCACCCCGATAGCTGTTGATTGCAGCGATCCGTTCCGGTAATAATCGAGGGTAATCTGCTGGTTACGGCTATTATCCAGAACCTCCCGGAGGTCACTGAATGCCGGGGTAGCTATTCCATTTACCCCCACAATACTATCGCCAGCAACTAATCCCGCCCTCTGGGCAGCACTTCCTTCCATCGTCTCATATACCACGGCAGGCACCCTGTAGGCTGCAAACCCCTCTTTATCTTTCAGCAGGTTTTCCATCAGTCCTTCCTGCATGGTCAATTTCACTTCTTGGCCGTCACGTAATACGGTCACCCTTTCGGCATCGGCCACATCGAGTAGTGTACGCACACCGAAACGATCCAGTTCCTTATTATCTGCCCTGAGTAAAATGTCCCCATCCTGAAATCCGGCCCGGTGTGCAGCCTGACTGAACTCCATCCCCTGCGACACATTCTTTAGGGGTAAATAAGTGTCATTCCAGGTGAAAAGTACCATGGAATAGATAAAAAATGCCAGTAAGAGGTTGAACAGTACGCCGGCCACCATCACCATCAGACGCTGTCCGGCGGGTTTGGAGCGAAACTCCCAGGGTTGCGGGGGTTGTGCCATCTGCTCTTTGTCCATCGACTCATCGATCATGCCGGCTATTTTCACATAACCGCCCAGGGGCAACCAACCGACACCGTATTCGGTATGGCTGTTCTTAGGTTTGTAGCGGAAGAGCGCGAATCCGGCATCAAAGAAAAGATAGAATTTCTCTACCCTGATCTTGAACATCCTCGCGAAAATATAATGTCCGAACTCGTGTACAACCACCAGTATCGACAAACTCAAAATGAGTTGTAACGCCTTAATTAAAAATGTCTCCATTCAGTTTATTATCACACACACCTCATTCGGTGGGTTGCTTTTATCAATTAGTAAATTCTGTTATTTGTTCTCTTGCAATCGCTCTTGCTATTTCCCTTGCTTCGGCATCTGTTTGCAGGTAGTCGTCCAACGACGGTGTTTGCACGACTGATGCTTTCTGCATGGTTTTTTCTATCAAACGGCTCATTTGCATATAGCCAATTTTTTCCTCTAAAAACAATTCCACCGCCACCTCATTGGCGGCATTCAATATACAGGGCATATTTCCTCCCACGGAAATCGCCTCATACGCATACAAAAGGCCGGGAAATCTCCCGGTGTCGGGCGCTTCAAATGTCAATTGTGATAACTCCATGAAGTTCAATGGTCTCACATCCGACTTCAACCGGGCAGGATACGAAAAGGCATGTTGGATAGGCATCCGCATATCGGGATTCCCCAATTGGGCCATTACAGAGTGGTCTTCAAACTGCACCATGGAGTGAATGATCGACTGAGGATGTATAAGTACTTCTATCTGTGACGGATCCACTCCAAACAGCCATTTGGCCTCGATCATCTCCAATCCCTTATTGATAAGGGTAGAGGAATCGATGGTCACTTTCTCCCCCATATTCCAGTTAGGGTGGGCCAACGCCTCTTTCCGGGTGACATATCGCAACCGTTCTTTTGAGAAAGTGCGGAAAGGTCCTCCCGAAGCGGTAAGTAATATTTTTTCTATCTTATTATCACCCTCACCGTTCAAACACTGGAAGATAGCCGAATGTTCCGAATCAACCGGTAAGATCGGCGTTCTATGCCTGAGTGCCAGCGAAGTGATCAACTCCCCGGCTACGACCAATGTCTCCTTATTGGCCAACGCAATAGTCTTCCCGGCTTTTATCGCATTTATAGTAGGTTGCAGGCCCGAAAAACCGACCATCGCCGTAAGCACCATATCGATCGGTTCATCCTGTACCACCTGCTCTATGGCCTTGCTTCCACACCACACCTTGATGGGCAAGTCATTCAACGCATCTTTCAATTGCTCATATTTCGATTCGTTGGCAATCACCACTACTTCGGGGAGATATCTCCTCGCCTGCTCTATAAGCAACTCAACCCGGTTGTTGGCAACCAGGGCATAAACCCCGAACCGTTCACTGTGGCAGGATATAACGTCCAGCGCCTGCGTCCCGATCGAACCAGTAGAACCTAAAATCGCAATATTTCGTTTTCCGTCTTCCATTTTACTCTTCAATCAGTCCATCCGGTAGAAACATCTCTATCAGATTTCCCTCCTCATCGATAGCCTCTATAAAATCTTCTGTAGCCGGGATCAAATATTCCTTTTCATCATTTTTCACAACGAAGAGTACGTTCATAGTGGAGTTATCCACTTCCTCTATGATGCCTAATTTTACTCCATGCTGATCAATAACGGTGAAACCTGTAAAGTAATCCCAATCGGACATCTCTTTCTCTGCCCGGGATTTCACCAATTCGCGTGGAAGATAAATATCCATGTTGACATATCGTGCCGCCGCTATCTCATCGTCGACATCCTCGAACTTCACCCTGGCTGTAACATCGGTTGAATAAGTAAACTCTTCCACAAAAAAAGGGACGGGAATACCCTCTATCTCCAGAAAATAGTATTCTGTATCTATATCGGCATACTCAGCCTTACGGAACCGGATAATAATTTCACCCTTTATCCCGTAAGGTTTCTGTGTACTTCCCACCAGAAGGATATCTTTCCCGGAAATCACTCTTTTTTATTTTCTACGTTGAGACTTGATATTTTTCAATTTGTCCCGACTGGCATTTACTTTCACCTCGGGAATCACATACTCTTCGGCTTCGATCTTTATTTTGCCATCCGACAATGCATACAGATCATGAAATATCTTCCGGTCGTCCGCCTCTTTGTTCCATTGCGAATAGGAACGCTTCATCTGGCTAAGTAACAACTTCACCAGGTAATTTTTCTTTTCAACCTCCTCCATATTGGCAGCAATCTTGATCATCCTTTCCATGATCTTCCCATAATGACGGTATTGCATTGTGGGCCGGCTATAATCAAGATGTCCCGGGGGAGTATTCAATTCCTCCGGGGTAATCACCTCATAGGGATACTCAATATCGAGCTTAAAATCCGACATAATGGCCAGATGATCCCACAAAATATGTTTGAAATTGTTGACATCACGAAGGTGGGGAAACATACTCCCCATAATATCAATTACAGTATTGGCACATTTCTTTCGTTCTTCGGCATCTTCAATGCCCACGCAATGATCTACCATATTCTGGATGTTGCGTCCATATTCCGGCAGTGTCAGCCTTTTCATTTGTGTGTTGTATTGCATATTCAGTTGTTATTCGGTTGTTATTCAGTTGTTATTCGGTTGTTATTCAGTTGTTATTCGGTTGTTATTCAGTTGT
>CALFXE010000214.1 GCA_937927845.1 uncultured Paludibacter sp. | reverse complement strand
GTGATTTTTGGTGCGAAACTTAAAAAGGTGTCGCATTGACAAAGTCAGGAGATAAATCGCTATACCTTGAACATTATCAGGAGCATATAAAGCTGTGGAAGTCATAGGTTCGGCAGTACCCTCAACAATAACGAAGTCGTCAAAATCATTTCTTTCAACTTTATATGTTGGGATATTGTCAGACGACGATGAGCATCCGATAAAAATCAGCAAAACAGAAATAAGACAGAAGTAGTGTGTTGTTTTTATCACGACATCTATTAAACAAAGAGTATCAATAAAATAACAATGTGAAATATATGGTATTGCATCAAAATTTTGATAGTTGCAAAGTTAATTAAAAAAATTTTTTTATGTTACTTTTTAACTTTATTAATGATATAAAACGTTTTATTCAATAATGAACAACATTTCACAAAAGTAATTTGTACATTTCATAGTTTTTATTACTTTTGCATCCGCAATGAAATCTCACGGGATGTAGCTCAGTCCGGTTTAGAGTACTCGTCTGGGGGGCGAGTGGTCGCTGGTTCGAATCCAGTCATCCCGACAAACTTAATAAAGTCTATTATTTATCTGTAAAAACAGATTTAAGAGTGTAAAGTACTGTAAAGTTATCCCTTGTAATTGTATCATAATAATTAGAACGTGGATGACATTGATAATCATCCACGTTCCAAGTAGTTTTATATTTTACATTTTATATTCTAAAACTCAATTCACCACTTTCGCAATTGTCTCTCCTACTTTCACAACCAAAACTCCTTTGTTTGTCACAGGAATAGTATTCAGACCATCATTTGCAATTTGACTAATAATCTTTTGACCGGCAATATTGTAAATCTCAATAAGCTCACCGGCAGTGGCATTGAACATAATTTTACTATTATTCACACGTATAGCAAAATCAGCAGTGGCGTTTTCGAGAGATGTAAGAGGACCTGTTGTTACTTTTATCTCATTAGATTCATCTGACACATGAGAACCGGATATTGCTTTTACTGTATAATAATAATCAGTATCAGCTGTTAAACCGGTAATATCTTTTGATGTGCCGGTAACTGTAAATGGAGAGCCGGAGATTTGTTGTAAGTCTGATATTTTCACATCTTCTAAAAAGAAACGACTTTTTGATGCCTGTTTGCCTTCAAATTTAATTTTAGAAGTAGCTGTACCACCTGTAATAGTAACTGAATATGGTTTTAAGGTATAGCTTGCATCATTATTCAACTCTGATACTGTTTCAATCAAAGTGTCATCTAAATAAATTTTCAAATCGGTTTCATCACCACTCCAAGCCATAGCTTTGAAAATTAGAGTATAATCAACTCCTAATAAATCCAACTCTGGTGTAACTATATATCCTAAAGCACTACTACCGCCCATTTTAATTGTGCCTCCTGCTTGATAAATCTTATCTCCCGTCCAACCTTCAACTTTTGTATAAGTATTCAAAGAAGTAGAAACATCTGAACTATTAGCACCACTATTAGGAGTTCCAGCAGTAAAACCATTAAAATCTTCATTTAAAGCTATTGTTCCTGTAAATACAGTCAACTCATACTCTTCAGCTCCCGTTATCACTTCCCAATTTGCTGTAAATGATGATTGAGAGATAGCATTTGCAGCAACAGCAACAGGGGCAGCTAAAGGTTCAATAATTAATTCATACGAATCGGTACCGGCACAATACTCTACCGAATTGTATGTACCAGACTCTTGTGACGCAGTAATAATAGTATTACCCTCACCTACAATAGTTACTTCACCTGTAGCTATATTTACAGTAGCAACATCTAAATTAGAACTACTGTATTCAATATCTGTAGTTTCATTCAGAGAATTAGCAGAAATGATAAACGAAGCATCAGTTACTGATTTGATTACCGACTCATCACTTGGAAATGCAAGATTGGAAGGTTCACAGTCTAAGATTATTGGTTCATATGTTAAAGAATATGATGTACAATAAAGAGAATTTACAGTAGCTGAAATTTTCAAAACGGTAGAAGTATTACCACAAATTATATCAACTGCTTTTGTTACATTAACGTAACTAGCACTCCATGCTCCATACCATGCAGCATTATTGAATGTGTTAGTTGAGATTATTGTTTGATCAACACCATTATCAACTTTATAAATAAAATTACCTGAGCCTGCACTAGCATTTGATCTCATGCTCAATGTTATTGAGGTGATTTTATATCCACTATAACCTGACAGCGTAACCGTCTGAGAATTTCCAGAAGTCATCTGTTTCGATGTGCCATACGTTTCTACTAATGTTGCACTAGAGCCAGAAGGAGCAGTCCCTGTAGTTGTTAAAGTATTTTTTGCTGTTATTTCGTAAGTAACAGTTTCCGCCCATACACTCCCACTTCCCACCATCAACGCGACAGCAAGAAGCCCTGTTTTTAAAAAAGTAAGATGTTTCATATTCAAATATTTTTATGAGTTAATATTTTTTCATTGTCGCAAATATAGGAATATTCCATGAATTTTTATACACATACAATAGTTAAAAAAAGAGAATTGTTTCGTTAAAAATTAATTATCAAATCACAATGTACATCTAATAAGCTTTAAGATGTGTTATGTCTTTAGGAAAGTCGATAGTATTACAAATGTAGAAAAGGTAAAAAGCAGTTAAACACACTCAATCGTTCCAAACTAAAATCAACATATTAAAAGCCCTGTAAAAATTCGGATAAATTCTCATCACCATCTAAATCTAACTTCTTACGCAATCTATAACGTCCCATTTCAATACTACGATACGACATATTCAGAAGAGGTGCTATGTCTTTGGAGCGCAAACCCATTTTTAAATATGCACATAATTTTTTGTCGCTAACCGACAAAGAAGGATATTTATCTCCAATACGTTTGAGGAAATTTTCATGCACTAAATCAAAATTCTCCTCAAACTTCTTCCAGTTATCGTCTCTTTCGATATTTTTTCTTATTTCAACTTCGATCTTATGAAGTCTATTAAGTATGATTGTCTGGTCTTTATTTGTTTTAACATCATCGGTAATTTTTCCGATACTACTATTTATATCTAATAGAATTTCATTCTTTCGTGCAAGATTCATAGTAGAGCCGGCAAGTTCACGAGCTTTGTTACGTAACTCATATTGCATTTTCTGATTTTTAAGTTCAATTATTTCTTTTTCTTTTTCCAACGTATCGGCTTTAAATTTTTCCTTTTGCTCACGTAATTCTTTTTCTTTTTGTTCTTTAACTGCAACTAATGCCCTTTCTGAGCGTTTTTTCAACACAATAAAAGTTTTAAACAAAGCTAATGTCGCAAGAATAAAATAAATAAGTAAAGCAATATTTGTTTCATACCATGGAGGTAGAATCACGAACTTGAAACCGGTTTCCATAACATTATCATCAGAAACTTTTTTAGCTCTGACTTTAAAATTATAAGTTCCTTTTGGAAGCTTTGTGTATTCTTTAAAATGAGAAGAAGAAAAAGCAGACCAATCCGAATCATAATTTTCTAAAAAACAGCTATATAAAACTGAATTTTCATCAGTATAATCAGGTGCAGAGAAAGAAAAATGTATAGAATTATGTTTGTATTTGAATTTTGGAATATCATTATTATTCTCAATCATCCCACCATATACAGAATCCGGTTCGTTAGTAAAAATGATACGATTGATCGAGACTTTAAGCGAATCATTAGTATATTCATTCATTTTTAAAAAATCGAACCAGGCAAATCCATTCTCCGTACTTACAATTACAACAGAATCATTAATGAAATTCAAATTTTGAAATCCGGGTATTAGTTTATTATTTAAAGATGAATAAAATGCCTTCTTTATTTTATAAGTATTATCGGGTTGCAAAAAAGCAACTTCAACTCCTTTTGAAGACACATTCCATATATCACCATTTTGTGATTGAATTAATCTCAAAGAATAAGGTAATACTCCAAATAGTTTTTCAATTTTATCATGATGTACTACTGAATTTGTTTCTTTAGAAAACTCAAAAAAACCACCATCACTCGAAAACACCAATTTATCGTCAACAACGAACAACACGCTGTTTCTTTCAGTATAAAAACCCTTAGATGTATCAAAATGTTCTACGGTGAACTTGTCTAAAGTCTCATTAAACATTAATTTAAAGAAACCTTTTATCCAATGAGCAAACCAAATGTATCCATTTTCGTCTTCTTCATACATACCACCTGAATCATCAAAACCTTCAACATAGTTAGAAAAGACCCATTTGTTATTTTCTTTTTTCAGCAGAAAAAAGCCTTTATATGAAGCACCTAATATATAATCAGGATGATGTTTCAACTTTTTAAAATTCCACGTACCATTAATATTAGGCAATTGGATTGACTGAGTACCATTAATTATATATGCACCGTGATCCGTACCGCAAAACAAAGTATTATCAATCAACTGGAGACACCAAACCTGACCTTGCATATTTGGTACAAGGTTGATTTTCAATTGATTTAAATTTACATTCAAGGGAAAAGAGGTTGAATATAATCCTTGATTAGTGCCTAAGTATAACAGATTATCTTTAATCTTTGAAGTATAGCCCGAGCCAAACAAACGATTATTTTCCATTAATTCTTTTAAGGGAGAATTTATCATGACATAATCGATACCTTTGTCAAGTCCTAACCATAAATTGTGTTTATTGTCGAAAGACAAACTTAACACCGTATTATTTTGTAATTCTGAATTAACATTGGCAAAAACGTTTGAATTATCCGAAAGATCTTTCACAACCAAACCATTCCTTACGGTGCCAATAGCCAATTTGTTATTTTTCAAAGATGCACAAAAGACTTGATTCTCAGACAGAAACTTATCTATATCAGTTTTATAAGGATTTACTTTCTCACCATCAAAAACATATATACCATAGAAATCCGTTACAAATAATATTTTATTTTCTTCAAAAGGTAAAATTGCACATACTTTTTTATTATTTAAAACTGCGGAATTTGGTAACTGAATAAAAATATCACCGTTCATTATCTTGACTCCTTCGCTCGCACAAGCAATAATTAATGAATTATGAATATTATTCACACATTCGATTTTATCTTTTAAATTAAAACGTTTTATTTTATTATCCTTTAATCTAAATATTTCATTATTACCCTGAAAGTATAGATTATTATCTACATTAACTATATGCCATATCTCAGAAAAATTTTTATCTGCAGGTTCGAGTAAATACAATAATGATTTATAAGTTATTAAGCCCTTTTGATTTGTATAATAATATCCAAATTCATTAAATGCACCGGCATATATAACATCCTGCTTTTCATCATAAAACAAAGATCTAACATTAGTATAGTTGCCAATAGGATATAAAGACCAAGTAGTACCATCAAACTCGAGCAATCCATTGTTGTTTGCGAAATACATCCAATCATTCTTTCTCTGTATAATATCCCAATTTTGAGTACCGCTACCGGTCTGCTTGCTATAGAAATTACGTACCGGCGAATGTTGACTGAAAATTAAATTTACACTACAAAAGAATATAAAAAATAATACAAAAAATCGTTTCATATCTTGTTGTTGTATTTATAATAAAATATATAATTTAAAAGCATTGATCTATTAACGATAAAAGGACGATAAAATTTTAAAAATAATCTACATTAATAAATATTAAAATAAAAAATCATTCAATTTTAGCTGTTTTAAACATTGAAATAAGAAGCGAAAATATGTTGTAAAACATACAAATTGCTATGTCATTAATATACAATAACATAGTACATATAAAATTGAGGTTTTGTTGTGGTAAATTTACAGTAATAGTGAGTTTTTGTGAAGTAAAAAATTTGCATGATAAATATGTTGAACTTATTTTTGTTGTGTGAATTTTCTTCAACAATTATAACTTAATTATTTATGATGAAAAGAACTATATTCTTAATTCTAATTTTACTAATATCATGTAATGTGATTTTTGCACAGGTCTTTCAACTATCCGGAATTGTAGTTGATAAGACAGATGGTAGTGCTATGCCCGGTGTAAATATTTTAGTTAGAGATAATGACAAAATTGGCACTATCTCAGATGTGGACGGTCACTTCTCATTAAAAATCCCAAAGGGATCTATAGTCGAATTTCGTTTTATCGGTTACAAAAATCAAATAATCACAGTCAATAAAGATCAGAACTTGACAATTTCGATGGAAAGTGATTCAAAAATGTTAGATGAAGTAATTGCTATCGGCTATGGAACAATGAAAAAAAGCGATTTAACCGGTGCAGTAGGCTCTGTTAAAGGTGAGGATTTGCGCATGTCTCCGGTTGCCCGTGTCGATCAGGCACTACAAGGTCGCATAGCAGGCGTTACTGTTAACTCCAATTCAGGTCAGCCCGGTGCAGATGCCATTATTCGCATACGTGGTGTCGGTACAGTGGGAGTAGCAAGTCCTATTTATGTAGTAGATGGTGTAATTACCGATAACATAAACTTTTTGAGTACAAGCGATATTGCATCCTTAGAAGTATTAAAAGATGCTTCCACCGCAGCTATATATGGTTCGCGTGGGGCAAATGGTGTAATTTTAATCACTACAAAACAAGGCGGTCAGCAAGGTAAGGCAAATATCAACTTTGAATCTTATATAGGATCTCAAAATCGATGGAGAAAGCTTGATGTTATGGGAAGAGACGAATTTGCAAAAATGAGATCTATATTCGGTAATACCAAAAATGAATTGGAAACAAAAGGTTTGAATGAGTGGATACGTTCTAATTACACACCTAATAATAGCACTTATTATCCTCGCATAGTAGAATTGAATCCGGATGGAAGCGTTTTAACACCGGGTATCGATTATACCAACTATGATACTGACTGGCAAGATGAAGTTTTTGTTAAAAACGCAATGATTCAAAACTATTATCTGTCAATTGATGGCGCAGGAGAAAAATCAAAATATTTAATGAGTATCAACTCCTTTGATCAAAAAGGAACTTTAATAGGATCGTATTATAAAAGGCTTACATTAAGATTGAACACATCTTTTAATGTTAATAAGTGGTTGACGGTTGGACAAAATTTATCATTTACCAATTCTCACAGCTATAATGTACAAGGTAATGGAAACACTGCTTTACTATCAAGTGCCCTATCTATGGCTCCATGGGATCCTGTTATGTATCCCGAAGGCAGTTTGAGTGGTCATCCACGCCCAAGACCACAAGATCAGCGTGATTTAAGTGGTGATTATTCTACTCCTTCCCTATTTAGAAACGTTACACACCCATACAATCAGGTGTTTAATTCAAAGCCAAATAATAATAACGATGACTGGGTAGGTGATGTTTATCTTCAAATTACTCCTATTAAAGGATTGGTTATTCGCGGTGATGTCAATATGAAGCTTTGGAATGGTATGAGTAGAACCTATACCCCCGCATTGGACGTTATTTACAATGCAATTACTAAAAATAGCGTTTCAGCGTCTATGTCGCGTTCACAACAATTAACTTACGAAGCTACAGCTACTTACAATACGAAGTGGAACGATAGAAATGAAATCACAGCCATGATTGGGGCTTCTATGGAAGAATATAATTCCTATTCGGTAAGTGCAAGCGGAGATTATTTACTTAATGATGATAAGAAAAACTGGTATGTAAACAAAACATTAAATACTGTCATATTAGATGCTGGTTCTAATACATGGATACCAACACGTAGCGGTGGAGATGGCGTTGCTAAAGGTAGGATGGCATCCTATTTCGGGCGTTTGCATTATGTATTGGACAACAAATACTTAATGACGGCAAACTTACGATATGATGGTTCATCAAAACTTTCGGGAGGACATTTTTGGAGAGCATTCCCTTCGGTTGCAGGAGCATGGAAAGTGAGTGAAGAGGAGTTCTTCGAACCACTGCAATCTACCGTTGATATTTTAAAAGTACGTGTAGGATGGGGATTATTAGGTAATGAGCGTTCGTTGAGTGAAAATGCAGCTTTTCCGGCAGCATGGAACTCTGCAAACTGGATGGTAGGATATCCATTTGGAACTCCGAGCATTTTGCAAACAGGATTATCTATTGGTAGTTTCCCTCCTATAATCGAATGGGAAAGTACTAATCAAACTGACATAGGTGTTGATTTCGGATTATTACGTGGAAAATTAAGCGGAAGCCTTGATTTGTTTTTAAGATACACACAAGGTATGCACATGACAGTTAAAGGTCCTGCTCATATAGGTTATCGGTATGATGTGATTGCAAATGCAGCAACAGTGCAAAACAAAGGTGTTGAGTTAAATTTAGATTATCGAGATAACATTGGAAAGTTTAAATATTCCGTAGGAGGTAATTTCTCATTGATACATAACATGCTAACTGACGTGAATGGAGGAGAACGTATTTGGAATGACTTTATCATGAGTGACGAAGGATATGCCTTAAATACAATTTTTGTATATAAATATGATGGAGTGTTCCAAACTCAAGAAGAGATTGACAATTACACCTGGATAAATCCGGAAACTAATATTTCCCAGCTTATTCAACCCAATGCAAAACCCGGTGATGCACGCTATGCAGATATCAACAACGATGGAGAGATAACGGATTTAGACCGCTATGATGCAGGTAATCCATTTCCTAAAGTAACTTATGGGTTTAACTTCACAGCAAATTATCTTGGATTCGATTTTCAAGCTTTCTTCCAAGGTGTGGCAGGTAATAAAGTATACAACGGACTACGTCAGAACAAACTTGAATTTGACGGTACAGAGTCGGTGTTAAGTACAGATATGCGTAATACATTTTTCCCTGTACATTCCGATCTGACCGACCCAACCAGTCCGTGGGTAAATGGGTTAGAAGGTTCAAATGGTTCTATACCTAACCCTACGGCAACCGGCAGCACAGAAAACAAGCTTGTTTCAAGCAGATTTGTAGAAGACGCATCCTACCTACGATTGAAGAATATTCAATTAGGATACACCATTCCTTCCAAACTCACTTCGCGCATAGGCATAAACAGATTGCGTTTTTATGTTGGAGGCAGCAATATACTGACTTTCACTTCATATAAAGGTTTCGACCCTGAAGTGGGTAACAATGGACGTGACTACGGTAACTTTCCACAAGCAAGAACTTGGTTAGTGGGATTAAATTTAAATTTCTAACTCATTCAGTATTAAATTAAGAAGATGAAAAAATACAGTAAAATTTTTATTACTCTCTTATCTATCGCAACTATACTTTCAGCTTGCGACAGTTATTTATCATTTCCAAAAGAGGGTGCTATTGATATAGATGAGTCCTTTATTGATGCCCAATCGGCAATTCAATCTGCAACGGCTTGCTATGCTCCATTAACATGGGAATATCAGAATGCCGGAGGTACGTTTTTCTCCGAATGGTGGATAGGTGACGTATGTTCGGATGATGCCATTAAAGGTGGTTCCGGATTAAGTGATATGGACTTGGTATACGACATGGAAAACTTCAAGACCAAATCAGACAATAATGTACTGTTATGGTTTTACAGATGTCAATACATAGGTATCTTCCGTTGTAATTTAGTTCTCGAATACGTGCCAATGATGGAGGAAGATCTTTTCAAAAATGAAAAGGCAGGCTTACAAAAAAGGATATTAGCAGAAGCACACTTTTTAAGAGCACTCTATAATTTCCGCTTGGTACGTGTATTTGGAGGTGTTCCTATTGTCAATAATATTATTAAAGCACAAGCAGACTGGAAGCAACTGCGTGCTACGGAACAAGAGGTATATGCACAAATATATGAAGATCTTGACTTTGCCGTTAAGTATCTTCCGGAACGAAACGGCTACGATGCAGCAGATTTGGGTAGAGCTACAAAAGGTGCAGCCAGAGCCTTGTTGATGAAATCATATATGAATAATCATGACTACAATCAAGCTAAATTACAAGGAGATAGCATAATTGATTCAGGTCAATATACTTTAGTGGCTAATTACAATAATATATTTACAGTCGATGGAGAAAACAATTCAGAGTCGGTATTTGAAATACAATTTGTGTCAGAAGGCACTAGCGATGCTTGGCAAGGTATGGGATTTTCACGTGGCACCTTAACACCTACCATGACCCGTCCACGTTGGGCTACACAAGAAGGTTGGGGTTTCAATCGACCTTCACAAGAGTTGTATGATGAATTTGAAAATGATGATCCTCGTCGTGATGCAGCCATCTACGCTCCTACTTTAGATCAGGTAGAAGCAAGCGATGACAATACTAACAACATCAATGTTTATTTAGGAAACCGATATACTGCACGGAAATATTCTATGATGAATGCAGACACAACTTGGATTCCATTAGGTCACGCCACACGCGGTGAAATAAATCGTAAGGAAATACGGTATGCTGATGTACTGTTGATGTATGCTGAAGCTTGTCTGAAACAAAGTGCTTCGGATGTCAATAAAGCAAAGTGGGCACTAGAAGAAGTAAGAAAACGTGCACGCAACACCGCTGGCAGAAATGATATCCTTCCTGAATTTCCTAACTACAGCATTCCTCTTCAGGGTGTAGGTAGAAGTGGAAATCATCAGCTCGTTGATAATGCCGATGATTTGTACTTGGCCATCCAACACGAAAGAAGGGTTGAATTAGCTATGGAAGGACACCGTTGGTTTGATTTGAAACGTTGGGATCTGTTGGCAGATGTAATGAATTACTATCGAACAGCTACCAAACCTCAAATTGCGACTTATATGGATCCTTTTGTAAAGGGCAAGCATGAACTGTTCCCCATTCCGCTGCAAGAACGAGATTTGAATAGTCCGATGGATCAAAATCCGGGATATGATGGAGTAGCAATCCAATAACAATTGACAATTGACAATGGACAATGGACAATGGACAATGAAAATTACAAATTACGATTTACTAATTACTAATAACAATTTACAAATTACTAATTTTTTAATATTTTATCATTATGAAAAAAACAATTACCTTTCTATCAATCATGGCATTGGCTATCATGGTTGGTTTCAATGTTAAAGCTCAGGATTTCTCTTCATTAGAAGGCAGCAATTACTATTTAATTTGGTTGGATGCCGATACGGAGGCAGAATTTGAAATCACTGATAAGATAGTTCAAGATTTACGTGTAAACTGGGATTACAATACCTATCCCGATGGCGAAAAAGCGTTGTATATATGGGACAACACCTACGCTTCCGAATCTGCAGTAGGTAAGGGTGCTTTAGGACAAATCGGTGGATTCTTGAACTTCAACGTAATTAGTACTTGGTCAGGATTAAGTTTTACGATGAGAACTGATGCTCCGAATGCATTTGCCATCGACTACACGAAGATTACCGATGATTATAGGTTTCACTTGGCTTTTAAATCCAGCATGTCGAAAGCACACACGATTCAAGTGTTTGGTGGTTCCACGGCAGACCAGGCTGCAATGTTTTCAGTTGGCGTTGGTGAAATGGATAGTAAACCCAATATTACTCCAAATTTCCAAGCAAATGAGTGGAACATTGTTGACATACCGGTATCCCAAATGAAATCATTAGGATTCTCGAATCGTACGACCTTTATGGGTAACTATTTTGTAGTATTAAGCGGTCCCTCTCCAAACAATATTGC
Organism: uncultured Paludibacter sp.; assembly: GCA_937927845.1. Classification (GTDB taxonomy): domain Bacteria; phylum Bacteroidota; class Bacteroidia; order Bacteroidales; family Paludibacteraceae; genus Paludibacter. Next base: position 33,792 of record CALFXE010000214.1, on the reverse strand, counting down.
CATCGATGCTGTCTATTTCTACAACCCCAATGCATCGTCGGGCGTAAATACTGTCAAGGAAAATAAGTTAAGTGTACTCATTACCAATCAAATCATTGAAGTAACAAATGCACGCGGACCGATTGAAGTGTACGACATTACCGGTAGTTTGGTAAAACGTTCGGAACAACCTGTTTTCGGCAGAGAAGAATTAGGCAAAGGTATTTATATCATTAAATCCGGCGACGCTCTCTCGAAGGTAGTATTAAAATAATCAGCATAAAATCAGGAATGGAGGCTGCCTCGCTTTTGGGACAGCCTCATGCCATCACTCATCTATTTTTCAAAAGAAAATAATTATTAAAGTCGACTTGAATGAAAAAGTTTCTTATTCTACTCTGTATCGGAAGTCTAAGCTTAGCAGCAATCACGGCTCAAACCCGTAGTTTTAAACGTGGTGTCGGTTATAACAACCTCATGACAGAAGATGTGGAGGCACTTTCTCCCGGTTTATCTTGGGGATATAATTGGGGACATTCAGGATCGAGTAATGATGCTGCTTTCAACACCTATAATATCGAATTTGTTCCTATGGCTTGGAACGGATTAAATAAAACAACCATTCGTAACCTGCTCAACAACCATCCGGAAATAAAATATATACTTGGTTTCAATGAACCAAACTTTAAAGATCAGGCAAACCTATCTCCAACAGTTGCAGCATCACGGTGGAAAGACATTGAAGAAATTGCAGATGAGTACGGATTGACCATTGTTGGACCTGCAGTCAATTATAGTCCGGATGCACCTTATCAGGATCCTGTAAAATGGTACGATGAGTTTTTTGCCGCTTGTCCCGATTGTCGTGTAGATCATATAGCCATACATCTATATATGTCATCGGCTACCGCCATCAAATCCAATATCGAAAAATTTAAAAAATATGGTAAACCTATCTGGCTAACGGAATTTTGTGCGTGGGACGATAATACCACAGCAAGTTCTCAATTACGCTTTCTATTTACCACTATTGACTATTTAGAAACCGATCCCGATGTATATCGCTATGCGTGGTTTAAAGAGCGTGGCTGGGCTGGTGCCCATCCATACATGCAGTTGCTAAGTCAACGGCAAGAAGGCGAGTTGCTTCCTTTAGGCAAGGTATTCACCTATATGTCATCTTACGATAATGATTTTTATCATACTACAGAACAAGAAATTCCTGCAGAGCAGTATATCAGCATGAAGGGCATTATGGTGGAGCCTACTGCCGATATATCAGGTAATTTAAATATTTTAGACTTTGATCCTACTTATGATTTTGTTGAATATAATGTCGATATAGCTGAAGCAGGCGAATATAATATTGTATTTAGATACGTTGATCAATACGGAGATGCTTCTGAGGTGATAGTTTCAGTCAATAATGATGAAAAAGCATCCATGTTATTTGAAAACAAAGGCATTGATGTATGGTCAACTCAAAGCTGTACAGGATATTTTGATGCCGGAAAACAAAAAATTAAAATTCATTTTAAACGTGGTGGGTTAAAAATTAACTGGTGGAAATTAACTAAAGAAACTAGTTCCGGTGTTTTTTCTTATGATGATGATTCTAAAATCTCTGTTTACCCTAATCCGGCTCAAGAATTTGTGCGTGTGAGTATTACATCAAACACAAAAGCTGTTAATATTTCTACCATCGAGGGAAAACAAATTATGACCTATCCAATTACAGATGCTTCTGATAGAGTCATTCAACTGCCTTTAAAAGGTATGAAGCAAGGTGTTTATCTTATAAACATCAATGATGAAAATCAACAAATATCAAAACATGTAAAACTTATAATAAAATGATTCTTTTAAAACGTAGATTGCTTATAATATTCGTGATTTTAATTGGTTTTACGACTTTAACAGTCGGACAAGACACTGTAATAATCGACGATTTTGAATCTGGCGATAAAGGCTGGGTGCAAGTCAACCAAGGTTGGGTAGATTTTGAAATAGTTTCAAATCCAAAAATAAGCCAGGTAAACTCCAGCTCTAAGGTCATGAAAATTACACGAAAATCAGGCACACAAGATTGGGCTGGAATAATTCTTAGAAATCAGGTTAATTTAACTTTAGGTGCTTTACCAAACCAATATCGATATGCTCATGTTAAATTTATGAAACAATCTACAGGAAAAGTAACTTTTAAATTTGAAAAGAATGGAGACTCAGGGTCATTTTCTTCAACTAAAGATTATCCAAATTCTAACGATTGGCAAGAAATAATATTCGATTTAGCCGGAGCAACCGGTAATACATATGACGATTATTTTATTATGCCCGACCAAACTCCAAATCTGACACAAGATATAACAATCTATATCGATGATATAATCTTGAAGACAGACCCTAATGCAACAGTCGGTGAAAATGAAATCGAATTGCCGGGACAATATCAATTAATTTGGGCTGATGAATTTAATGGGTCAAGTTATGATAAGTCAATCTGGAAGCCACAGATATCCGGTGGTGGATTTGGTAATAATGAAAAGCAATATTACACCGGAGCTGAAAAGAATATTTTCATCAGGGACGGTAATCTTGTTTTGAAAGCATATAAAGAAAGCTATCAGAATCATGCTTATACTTCCGGAAAACTTTGGACACAAAGTCTGAAATACTTTAAATACGGACGTGTAGAAGCACGTTTTAAGTTACCTCAGGGACGTGGAACATGGCCTGCTATATGGATGATGCCGCAGAGTAGCGTATATGGAGGATGGCCCAAAAGTGGAGAAATCGATATTATGGAGTTCGTAGGTTACGATCCTTCTAAAATTCACGGTACAGTGCACCGGCAAGCTGGCTACGCAGGAAATGGGAACGGCAACAACATCAGCATTCAAGGCAAAATAAATGATTTTCATACTATACGTATCGACTGGGAACCCGGCTACATCAAATGGTATCTTAACGATGTACTGTTACATACCTATAACAATGCATTCAGCGGATACGAACAGTGGCCCTTCGATCAAAACTTCTATGTGATACTCAATTTTGCCGTGGGTGGCGATTGGGGTGGTGCACAAGGTATTGATGATACAATATGGCCTCAAGAGTTTCTGATAGATTATGTCAGAGCATATCAGAAAGTTGAAGATAACACGGCTGTGCAACCTTTAAAAGGAGACATCGGATTTAAAATCAACTTATCTTCAAATGATGAAATAAGGGTGTCATCATCTAATATATCACCATATAATATGTATTTATATTCATTATCTGGACAAGCATATTTGGTGAAACATAATCTTCAGGGAGATTCGATTTTTAATATATCAAGTATACCTAAAGGTATGTATATGGTTACTTTAACTGACAATAAACACAATTACTCACAGAAAATTATAAAATGAATTGGATGCATATTTTAAGTATCAAAATAACAATCAAATGAAAAAATATATTTTAATAGTTTTATCCATAGCGATTTTCTTGGGTTGTACTAACTCAAATAACAATTCAGTTGAAAGAAAAATCGACAAACTTCTATCTCAAATGACTTTAAAAGAGAAGATAGGTCAATTGAATCAACTTACAGGTACCGGTTTGTCTGACGACATGACAGGTATGATTAGAGCCGGTTATGTAGGGTCGATTTTAAACGAGGTTGACGGTAAAACTGTAACCGAACTGCAACGCATAGCCGTAGAAGAAAGTCGTCTCGGTATTCCCATCATCTTTGCACGTGACGTGATTCATGGGTTCAAAACCATCTTCCCTATTCCTTTGGGACAGGCTGCAAGCTGGAATCTCGAAGTGGTGGAAGCCGGTGCGCGAGTGGCTGCTGAAGAGGCAAGTTCTGTGGGTATCCGTTGGACTTTCGCTCCGATGATTGATGTATCGCGCGATCCTCGTTGGGGACGTATCGCCGAATCTTTAGGTGAGGATCCCTACTTAACTTCGGTATTGGGTGTAGCTATGATTCAAGGTTTTCAAGGAGATGATTTAACCAATGCTACTTCCATGGCAGCTTGTGCCAAACATTTTGCAGCCTATGGAGCTACCGAAGCAGGTAAGGATTACAACACGACTTGGATTCCCGAACTGCAATTGAGAGAGGTGTATCTTCCGCCTTTTGAAGCAGCAGCTGATGCCGGTGCTGCCTCCTTTATGTGTTCGTTTAACGATATAAACGGCATACCCTCATCAGGCAATAAATTCTTAAATAAAACTATCTTGCGTGATGAGTGGAAGTACGACGGTGTATTGGTAAGCGATTGGGGGTCTATTGAACAAATGATTCCACATGGTGTTGTCAGCAATCTAAAAGAAGCTGCTGCCTTGTCTGCCAATGCTTACGTAGATATGGATATGATGGGATATGCTTATATGAATAATTTGGAAGAATTGATAAAATCAGGCGAAGTATCCGAAAAATTAATTGACGAATATGTACGCAATATTCTTCGCATGAAGTTTAGATTGGGCTTGTTCGACAATCCGTATGCAGGAATAAAGGAAAGTCCGGAATTTTATGCACAGGATGCATTGGAAAAGGCAAAGCAGGCAGCCATTGAAAGTGCGGTATTGCTGAAAAATGAAAATAACGTGCTGCCCTTATCTTCTTCCATCAAGTCGATTGCCGTAGTGGGTCCCTTAGCTGATTCTAAACTTGATCAGGTGGGAACGTGGTGTTTCGATGCTGAACCGGAACATAGCATCACTCCCTTGGAAGCTTTACAAACAGCATTGCAAGGTAAAGTAAATGTAATTGCTGAATTGGGTCTTACCTACAGTCGTGATAAAAGTCAGGCAGGAATCAACAAGGCTGTAGCAGCAGCACGCAGAGCAGATGTAGTTCTGTTTTTTGCAGGTGAAGAAGCGGTATTATCCGGCGAAGCGCGTTGCCGTGCCGACATCAGTTTACCCGGAGCACAAAGTCAGCTACTTACCGCATTAAAGGCTACGGGAAAGCCTGTGGTGATGGTAGTAATGGCAGGCAGACCACTGACGATTGAACAAGAAGTAAGAGCATCGGATGCTGTTATTTATGCTTTTCATGGAGGTACGATGACGGGTCCGGCTCTTGCCGATTTGATTCTTGGAAAGGCTGTTCCTTCAGGCAAACTTCCGGTTACTATACCGCGTATGGTGGGGCAGGTTCCTGTATACTATGCACATAAAAACACAGGACGACCGGCAAATAATATCACCTTAATTGATGATATACCGGTAGGTGCTGCTCAAACTTCCATCGGCTTTACCAGCTATCATTTAGATGCAGGAGATTCGCCTTTGTTCCCGTTTGGGTACGGACTCTCCTACTCTACTTTCGAGTATGGTGATGTAGTACTTAGCAAACCTGCTATAGGCATGAACGAACAACTGCAAGTAACATGTAAGGTAACAAACACCGGTACCTTCGATGCAAAGGAAGTGGTACAACTGTATGTACGCGATGTGGTAGCCTCCTTGGCACGACCGGTTCGTGAACTGAAAGGATTTCAAAAAGTAGAAATTAAAGCAGGAGAAACTAAAAACATAGAATTTTCTATAACAGCGAATGAGTTGGCATTTTGGAATGCCGACAAGGTTAAACGCCCTGAAAAGGGTGAATTTCAGGTATGGGTTTCCACCAATAGCCAAAGTGGAAAGCCGGTATCTTTTCAATTACATTAATTTTTATAGTTTAAAAACTTTGTAAGGTGCATTGAGTCATTCTCAAATTATAGTTATGCATTTACAATCAGATATTTATTTTATAACCCTCAAAATTAATAACGCGTATGAAACATTAAAATATATTATCAATTAACCGTCATAAGACATTTCTTTTAAATTTTCTCTTTTATTAATTTTTTAAATTTACAGATATGAAAATCAAAAATTTACTTTTAGTATTTTTACTAACATCAGTAACAAGCTCTATGCTTGCTTTGGAACATGGCTCTTTAATAGTAAAAAACGCTCCTTTGTATCCGCAAAGAGATAATCGTGCTCCGGCTGAAACTCCTATTGAAGGACAAACATTGAGCTTTAAATTAGTAACCATTGACAATAAATCCTGGGCTTGGACAGAATTGGCAGGTACTAATATCATGGGTGAAGCTTGGTCATCGCAATTACGCTGGTGGAATGGCACTAATAAGACTGAAAATAATCTATTGGGTCGTGTTGCAGGAACTCAGCAGACTTATGGTTCCACGACAATTGTTCCTTCGGTAAACCCTCTCATTGTTACTATTTTTCAACACATTACCGGAGAATGGGTATTTCGCGAAACGGATGATTTCGACTATGATTACACCTTATCTAACAGTGCCGACGAAGCAGATCAAACTGCACCTATACTTGCCGATCCTGTAATCGAAGGTCAATCAGCCACTTTGCTAAGTCTGACTTTATCAGCAACAGACGATTCCGGCGATTATTTCTATTATATTACTGATGATGCACAAGGCTATAAAGAAGTTGTATTCTCTAATTCGGCAGATATCACTCTCGAAGATGGTGTGGATTATAACTTTACCATTCAGGCAATCGACTTTTCAGGTAACGCAAGCAACACCAAAACTGTAGAAATAACCGGACAAAAGTTCGTATGTTATAACTTATTGGATACGCATATATTGACAAAATATGTTGATCCAAATGATGGTAGTAATGGTGTTTACTTTGCTCCAGGATGGACTAAAACAGACAATTACTCTTTTGAAATAAGTGAAGGCAATGTCGTTTCTTTAGGCTTAAATGTAGGAACTTGGGAAATGTGGCAGGCACAATTCCCTATAATTCCTGATGAGCCTATTGTAGTAACCTCTGGCGAAAAATATTCATTGATAGTGGAGGTTGAAACTTCAAAAAATCTACCTTTCTATGCGAAGTTCTTCGATGGCAACGATAATGTATTTATGGAAATACCTAAGCAAACTGTAAATACACCAGGTAAACGAATTATGGTAAATAATATTGCGTGTCCTGCCGGGTTAACACAAATTTCAAAGATTTTATTTGATTTCGGTGGTAATGCTGAGGAAACAGATATTACGCTATCGAATATTTCTATTTGTGGAGTAGATCCTCAAACAAGTATATCTCAAGTCGTAAATAAAACAACGGCTTTTAAACAAATAGGCGGTCAACTAATAATTGACTCTTCTCAAGCGGTACAATCTATTGAGCTATATTCTGTTTCAGGACAGCTTATTCGTACAAACAATATGAAACAAAGTGTTGATATCAGCAATCTTACAACAGGAATATATATTGTAAAATGGACAGACGATAGCGGAAAAATCAACACTCATAAATTTAATATAAAGTAGATATTTAAAATTCTAATATTAATCTCATCATGAAACATTTCAGTTGGAACATAACCACTATGTGCACGACTATAAATAACATCCATAACCAAATGTTTCATGATGAGATTAGTACCAAACGTTATCTATATATTATTTTAATATTCATCTTACATCAATATTCAAAATAATTTAATTACTTTTGCATACTTTTTCCACTTAAAAGAAAAGTAACTGAGTTAGTTTATATATTTTTAATCAATCCAACTCAATTGGATTATAAAATATCCTGTAAGATGAAGAATAAGTATAAAGATTTAATTGAACAAACATTTGAATTCCCTAACTCAGAATTTAATGTTCAAGATAATAACTTAGAATGGTGTGATATCCCTTTAATGGATATTATTAAACAATACGGCACTCCACTAAGGATTGCATATCTTCCTAAAATAGGTGAAAATATACAGAAAGCCAGGCGAATGTTCAATGTAGCTATGGCTAAAGTTGACTATAACAGTGACTACCATTACTGCTATTGCACCAAAAGTTCGCATTTCTCTTTCGTTCTCGAAGAAGTACTTAAGCATGGTGTACATATCGAAACATCATCAGCTTTCGACATAAATATTATAGAATCCTTATACGAACAAGGTTTATTCAAAAAAGATACATATGTCATTTGTAATGGGTTTAAACGTCCTCAATATGTAGAGAATATCCAGAATCTAATAAGACAAGGGTTCTCAAACGTTATTCCTATATTAGACAATAAGTTTGAACTCGATTTACTCCTAAACGATTTTGATTATAATTTCAATGTAGGTATTCGTATTGCTGCCGAAGAAGAACCTAAGTTTGACTTCTATACTTCACGCTTAGGCATAAGATATAAAGACATCATACCTTACTACAACAACTATATTGCATCAAACAAGAATGTTAAGCTTAAAATGCTTCACTTCTTTATTAATACCGGAGTTAAAGATACTTCATACTATTGGAATGAATTAAACAAGGCTATCAATCTATATTGTGAACTCAAAAAAATATCATCTGATTTAGATAGTTTAAACATAGGTGGAGGTTTTCCAATTCAAACTCATTTAGATATGGTGTATGATTACGAGTACATTGCTGAAGAAATAGTAGCACAGATTAAAAATATATGCGGTCAGCATGGAGTACCTGAACCAAACATATTTACTGAATTTGGATCTTATACTGTAGGCGAAAGTGGAGCTATGCTTTACTCTATAGTAAACCAGAAAAAGCAAAATGATAGAGAGTTGTGGAATATGATTGACTCCTCATTCATGACTACCCTACCCGACACTTGGGCAATAAATCAGCGTTACGTCTTTCTTGCAATTAACAATTGGGATTCGGAATATGAACGTGTCAATCTTGGTGGTTTGACATGTGACAGCGAAGATTTCTATAATGCGGAAGTTCATTCAAATGCTATCTTTTTACCTAAAATGCAGGAAGATAGGGAGCAGTATATAGGGTTCTTTCATACAGGAGCATATCAAGAATCATTGAGTGGATTTGGTGGCATACAGCATTGTTTAATACCTGCACCTAAATTAGTTATTATAGATAAAGACGAAGACGGTGAATACTTCACAAAATTATTTGCAAAGGAACAGAGTTATAAGTCAATGTTGAAAATTCTGGGGTATTAATCAGGAAATTAGCATATTAAGATTGAGAAACTTCTTCAAAACTTTCACGATGTAACATGGCATTCCGTAACGGGTTTGCATACATCTCTAATATTTTCAGTTTTAAGAAATCATCATCTCTATCTTCAATATCAATTTTATTAATCTGCTTAATTATATACTTTTCAAAATTTAATCTGTCCATCAGCGAATATTCTGACTCAAAAGATGTAGATGAGTTAAGTATGTCATATGCAATCATATTCACCTTAAAGATATTATAATTTGAATATATTTTTGAATCTATCAATGAGGCTATCGATGATACTAATTCATTTCGATTAGAGTACTTTTCACCTAACTCAAGAATTTCTTTACTTATTTCACCGGCAATTTTATATACGACTTTACCCTTATAACCAAACAAACCTGTCTGCATATTCAATAAATCATCATCAGAGGATTTGACATAATCTGGATTATCCCTCTTCATCTGAAACTCTTTAGCTTTCAAATAATCACAAGGATCATATTCATATGAAATGCTTAGCGGACAAATATGTAGCTCTGCAAGATTTTCGGCAAAAGTACCTGAACCTCCCATATTAAACATCTTCAACAAACTTTCCTGTGTTTTATCATCTGAATCCTTCGCTCTTCCTTCACGTTGTGCAATCCAAACAGACTGTCCCTTCTCGTTTATGGTATGTGCAATATATGATGACAGTAATTTCGAACTCTCAAGTATTTGTTTTGCACCAAGATTCCTTCTAACTATAAAACTCTTGTTTATTCGCACTAAATCTTCAATCCAGGGGAATATCAATAAATTATCTCCTATTGCTATTTCTACAGTTTCTCTGTCGACAGTAAGCATTTTCATACATAAAAATGCTGAATCAAGGATAATATCTCTGTGATTTGAAATATATAAATAAGATCTTCCATCTTCCAATAAATCAGCACCATACAAATCTACACCATCAGTTACAGTATCGATAATGTTCTGAATAAACGGATAAATCATTTTAGTCTGCAATTCTTCAACATTTCGAAAACCAAGCAACTTATTTTTCAAAACATCCTTTGGAAGAAGGGGATAAATAGTACTGAGAACATTTATAAATTGTTTATCATTACTTAATCTTTCAAGAATTGCAGGAATTTCATCCTGATTATAGCAACGTATCGAATCGTAATTCATAATCTTATTTAAAAAGGAAACTTAAATAAATAAAAATTGCAGGGGCAACTAATAGCGTACTGTCAAAACGATCTAACAAACCACCATGACCGGGTATAACATCTCCTGAATCTTTGACACTGATAGTTCTTTTCATCAAGGATTCAAGTAAATCACCAAATGTACCGAACACAACAACTATTTCAGAAAACAAAAGCCATGATAGTAATGATATTTCAGGGAAAATTAGCGAGAAAATATAACCACTTATTAAAGCTGTTACAGCTCCACCGATAAAACCTTCCCATGATTTTTTTGGAGATATACGTTCAAACATACGATGCTTACCAAAGGTAACACCTACTAAATAAGCTCCGGTATCGTTCAACCATATGGTTACAAACATTGCTATAAGCAGAGTTGCTTTAAATCCTTCCATGTAATAGATGTAATTCAGTAATGCAAACGGAACTGCAATAATTACTTGTCCAAGTATAAAATAAGCCCAATTATGTATAGGATTTACTTTCTTACGATACAACTCAATCACTAAGACAATAACAATAAAAAGTCCATATACAGAATAGCTTGGATATTTTATTGTGCCGGAAGCAAAAAAGAAAGATGTAAAGAATAAAATCACACTGCCGACAATTGACAGCCATGAAATAACTTCAACTTCAGATTGTTTATTTGTGAGTTTATGAAATTCATAAACTGCTGATGCTGCAATAATTGCGAATACAACTGCAAATGAATACTGGCTCAATAAAATCGATCCGGCAACTATTATTACAAAAAGAAATCCGCTTAAAGTACGCTTTAAAAAATTACTCATATTTTGGCATTAGACATTATTAATGTTCTGAGCAAAGATATAAATAATTATATTGAAACTTCGCTTTCTTCTGAAATATTTTTAGGTTCTTCGTCATTACCATTTTGAAGTATCAATTCATCATGACGAGATGACCATGGACGCACACCAAACACCTTCTCTAAATCTTCAGAGAATATAACCTCTCGTACTAATAATAATTCAGCTAACTGATTATGACCTTCGGCATGTTTCTGTAAAATCTCTTTTGCTCGTTCATACTGCTCTGCAACAATCTTCTTTGCTTCAAGATCAATTAGTTCAGCGGTCTTTTCACTATATGGTTTTGTAAATCCGAAATCAGAATTTCCTGATGAATCGTAATAACTTAAATTAGGTAGCTTATCGCTCATTCCAAAATATGCAACCATTGCATAGGCTCTTTTTGTCACCCTTTCTAAATCATTTATAGCTCCTGTAGATGTTTGATTCAGAAAGAGTTCTTCAGCAGCTCTACCGCCAAGAGTAGCACACATTTCATCTAAGATATGATCCTTAATTGTCAACTGTCGCTCTTCGGGCAAATACCAAGCCGCTCCTAAAGCTTCACCGCGCGGAACTATTGTAACTTTGATTAACGGACTCGCATGTTCAAGCATCCAACTAATTGTAGCATGACCGGCTTCATGATATGCAATAGATCTTTTCTCAGTTTGAGTAATAATCTTCGTCTTTTTCTCTAATCCACCTACTATCCTGTCAACTGCATCTAAAAAGTCTTGCTTTTCTACAAATGATTTACCTTTTCTTGCTGCAATAAGTGCAGCCTCGTTACAAACATTAGCTATATCTGCACCTGAAAATCCGGGGGTCTGTTTTGCTAAGAAGTTAACATCAACAGATTCATTAATTTTAACCGGTCGGAGATGAACATTAAAAATCTGCTTACGTTCATGAATATCGGGTAAATCAACATGAATTTGTCTGTCAAAACGTCCGGCACGAAGTAGTGCTTTGTCAAGTATATCGGCTCTGTTTGTTGCAGCTAAAATAATAACTCCACTGTTTGAGCCGAAACCGTCCATTTCAGTCAACAATTGGTTTAGTGTATTTTCACGTTCATCATTACTGCCCATATTTGGATTTTTACCACGCGAACGACCAACAGCATCAATCTCATCGATAAAGATTATACATGGTGATTTTTCTTTAGCTTGACGAAACAAATCACGAACCCTCGAAGCACCAACACCAACGAACATTTCAACAAAATCAGAACCTGACATTGAGAAGAAAGGAACATCAGCCTCTCCTGCAACAGCTTTCGCTAATAAAGTCTTCCCAGTTCCCGGAGGACCAACAAGCAATGCACCCTTAGGTATCTTTCCACCAAGTTCAGTGTATTTTCCCGGATTTTTCAAGAATGATACAATTTCTTCAATTTCTTGTTTTGCTCCGGCTAAACCTGCCACATCTTTAAATGTAATTCTATTTGTAGTATCGCCTTTGTCGAATAATTGTGCTTTTGATTTGCCAACATTAAAAATCCCGCCTGCCCCGCTACTTCCTCCCATTTGTCCTGTCATTCTACGTGACATAAAGACAAAGAAAAGGATTAATAACAAGAAAGGTAAAACACTATATAAGAACATCTCCAAATAGTTTTTACTTTCTTTATAGGAAACTTGCTGATAATTTATTTCAGATATAAACTCATCAAATCTTTCAGAACTTGGAATATTAACTGAAATCTTCCTGTCTTTTGCATAAGGTTGATAATTCTCTCCAAACACATCTTTCAAAGCAGGAATACTATCTTTGACTGTTGCTTCTATAGTTTTTTTCGAGGAGTACACATCAATATTGGAAATATAGCCATCAGTAACATATTGTTTAAACAAAGGATATGATGATATTTCTTTAATGGCAACTTTATCTCCGAAAACATATAAACTTAAGATCACAAGTATAATGACCCCATAAATCCATGAGACATTAATCTTTGGACCTTTCTTGGTTGGTTTTGTAGGCGTTGGTGTTGGCGTTGGCGTTTTTATTTGTTTTTGTTCCATACAGGAATTAATTTAAATTTTCAATAAAATGAATATCTGCATCTCCCCACAGATGTTCTAAATCGTAGTATAATCGTGCAGGTCGTTGAAATACATGCACTATAATTTGTCCATAATCCAATGCAATCCACTCACTATTCTCAAAACCGTCTACAGCAAAAGGATTAATCTTTATTTTATCTGAGACATAATCTTTAATAGAAAAAGCGACAGAACTGACATGTACATTAGAATCCCCTTCACAAATCACGAAATAGCTGCATGGAGCATCTTTTAATTTAGTCAAATTAACAATAACTATTTGTTTACCTTTCTTTTCTTGAATTCCGGAAACAATATTATTCACAATCAACTCGTTATCAATCTCTTTAGTATCTTTCAAAACTTAATTAAACTATCTATTTATAAAGTTGCAAATATACATCTAAAATGACATGTTTTAAAATGTTTAACAGTGTATTTAATACAAATAACAATCCTTAATCAAAAAGCATCATAAATCAGCCAAATTGTCATATTTTATATTTGTTGCTTGTTATCCGATTGTAGTCAATTGTCATATCTGATACCTACCACACGACTTTTTAAAACAAAAAATCCGACACTTTGTTCTGTGTCGGATTTTTTATTGTATCTAATTTACAGAGAGCTTATTTCACAATTGATTGGAATGTAGCATCTGTTTTAAATTTCGCAAATTCTATATCGTTAGCTGCTTTTGAAGCACATTCGCTTTTCTTACCAATCGCAGATTTCAAATTAGAATATACTCCATCTTTATCATTTGTACGAGCTGCAACAACTGCACTTAAATATGCTGTCATTGCATCAGGTTCTTTTACTGCTGATAATGTATTTTTAGCTGCATTATATTCTTTATTTAAAATCTGAGCTAAAGCTGCATTATTAGAATTTACACCTGCAAAAGATGATTTTGCTTTTGCATAATCTCCGGTTGCAACATAATAAGTTCCTGTAGCATTTTTGATATCACCTGATGTGCCGGCTGCTTTACCAAAGTAAGCATTAGCTGCATCATTATCACCTTTTGCTAATGCACACAAACCTGCGTTATAGTTAGCATCGGCATTTTTAGAATCAATTTGAAGTGCTTTTGCAAATAAACCTGCAGCTGCATCAATATTACCTTGTTGATATTTAACAGCACCAAGATTATTGTGTGATCTGATATCAGAACCATAAGCATTAACAGCTTTTTGATAGATAGCAGCTTTTTCATCTAAGCTTTGAGCAATTTTACCTGCATAAAGTAATTCTTCTACATTAAGCTGTGAAGCATCATCTTTAGCCAACTGAGAGATTTCAGAATCTGATTTACCTGTAACTTTAACAATTAATTTCAGTTGTGAACGACGTAACTGTGGTAAAATTTCATCTGCGATTTGTTTAAATGCTGCTGAAAGATTTTTGATTTCACGCTCACGTTGTTCCGGATCTTGATACATTGACAAAACGCGTAAAATAAGTTGTTTGTCTTGTATATTAGACTCTTCCATTAATTTTTGGAAACCTTCCCAATCTTCCGGAGTAAATCTTGATTCGACTGTCAGATTAGATTTAATTTTCTTTAATTCAGCATTTAAGAATTTTTCTGTTTCTTTTTGACGACGTTCTGCAAGATTAGTGTTTAAAGAAACTGCACCATCAGGTGATGCGTATGAAGAAATCCTTAATGCTTCTACAGTCTGATTTAATGCATCTTTTGCTTCAACAATTTTTTGAGTAAGAGCCTTGATGTCATCGGATGATGTTTCAGATTTACGAACAGTTGATTGCTGAATTAAGAATAAGATTTCAGCATCTGTCATTTGCATAATATCACGCTCAAATTTATCAGGAATAATTGCGGCACTTAAATTACCTGTTTGAAGAAGTTCTGAAGTTGATAAAACTCCATCTGCAACTTTAACCGGTTTTAAATCATAAGTTTTCTTCTTTGCAACTACATTGAATTCTAAGAATAACTCAGAAACATCCATTGCTGGTACATAATCAAAAGAAGCATTCAATGTGTATGTTCCACCTGCCTTGTAAGCAATAACATTATCATTTCCTACTACTTTTTCTCCCTGATAAACACTTGGTTGTCCTTTTACTGACTCACCATTACTCATTTTAAGAACAGGAGTTACAGTAACCACTGCATTTTTATTAAAATACTTAACCGGGAATGTACCGGTAACTGTTGCATCAACCTTACCTGCTTTAGTCTCAAGTGGGTTAGGTGTACATGTAAAGAGGCTGGGATCTAAATCAGTCATATTTTTACAAGAGCTGAAGAAGATTGCCACTAAAAGCGAAAGCCCGAAGAATAAGTTCTTTTTCATACTGAAATAATTGATTATTAATTTGATATATTATTTATTTTAATTTTCAAAAATCTTTGCAAATATACACAAAACGTTTTAATATCCAATGTGTTCTAATCTTTTTTAAGGAATTGAACAAATTTTATTTAAAGAATGCTTTGAAAATATCATTGCCATTTGCAAAAATCAGCAAGGACAATAAAAGAATCATTCCTACAGTCTGAGCATATTCTAAAAATTTATCACCGGGTTTCTTTCCCGTTATCATTTCATACAATAAAAACATTACGTGTCCTCCATCTAATGCGGGTATAGGCAAGAAATTCATAAATGCTAATATAACCGACAAAAGGGCTGTCATCGACCAGAATATCTGCCAATCCCAGTTTGATGGGAACAGTTTGCCAATACTTCCAAATCCTCCAACTTGCTTTGAGCCTTCTTTTGTAAATACCAATTTAAACTGTTTAACATAGCTTGTCAGTGTTTCCCAACCTAAAGAAATACCTGCCGGTATGGCTTCAAAAAATCCATATTCGATTTTTTTTGTTTCAAAGTATTCATATGCAGGTCGCAGAATAACGCCCATCTTCGCATTTTCCGTTAATTGTAATTGGGTCGTCAGCACTTCTCCATTTCTGTAGAAAGAAACATCTACATATGTTCCTGCATTTTTATCTAATTCTTTAACAATATCTTGAAACATAGAGCATTGCTCACCGTTAATTGCAACTATACTATCTCCTTTTTGCAATTTGGCTTCTTCAGCAGGTGTACCTGACTGCACATCTTCAACAACAAACGGATAACGTACTGATACTAAATTCAATTCTTCTGAAGCAAGTACTTGTTGCGAGAAATTATCAGGTAATTGTATTGTCAACTGTAAACTATCATCACGTAAAACACTGACATTCTTCTTTCCGTCGATTAATACTTTCTCAATAAAATCTGCTCGCTGTTCTACATGTTCTCCATCTACAGAAAGTATTTTATCGCCTTGTTGAAATCCGTTTTCTATCATTATTGAGGAAAACTGAATACCGTATTTTGCATTATCAAATGGTAAATATTCTTGTCCCCACGTAAACAGTACGGCTGCATAAATTATCATTGCTAAAATGAAATTTACTAAAACGCCACCGATTATTATTGGTAATCGCTGCCAAACAGGACGTGCTCTGTATTCCCATGGTTGAGGCGGTAATGACATTTGAGTTTTATCCATCGACTCGTCAATCATACCTGCAATTTTGCAATATCCGCCAAGAGGCAACCAGCCTATACCCCACTCTGTTGATTCAGGATGTTTTCTCCAATCATCATCATTTAATTCTTCAAGCGGTATGATTTCCATTACAGGTTTACCTTTTGAATCAGTAATTCCTGCACCCTCAGAATTAATTTTCTGACGTTCTCTGGATGGAACATTAGGTGCGAAAAACTTAACCTCCCATTTACCATTAATCTTCTTTGCTCTGATTAATGAAATTTTAGGGTTGAAAAACATATAAAACTTCTCAACTCTTACTTTAAAAAGTCGAGCAAAAAAGAAATGTCCAAACTCATGCAGGAAAACTAATATTGAAAGGCTTAGTATTAACTGTAATGTTTTTATTAAAAAAGTCTCCATTTGTATAAATATAAATTAATTCTTATTCTTCAATTTGCTAAATCTATTAAACAAATTCTTCTGTTAAAAGTCTCACTTCATAATCCGTTTTTAAATAATCTTCGTATGCCGGGTTAGATATAAATGATGCTTTATCCATAACTTTTTCTATTATATCCGACATTTCTAAAAAACTGATTTTTTCTTTTAGAAAAGCTGACACAACTATCTCATTAGCTGCATTTAATATACATGGCATATTACCTCCCTTTGATATTGCATAATATGAAAATGCTAAGTTTCTGAATCTTTCCATATCGGGCTTCTCAAAAGTCAAATGCGGATATAGACTAAAATCAAATCTTGGAAAATTCGTTTGCAGTCTATCGGGATAAGTGAAAGCGTACTGAATTGGTAGTTTCATATCAGGCAGACCCATTTGTGCTTTAATTGATCCATCTGAAAACTGAACCATAGAATGAATAATTGACTGAGGGTGTACAATTACATCAATTTGCTCAATATCTACTCCAAACAACCATTTGGCTTCAATCACTTCAAAGCCTTTATTCATCATGCTCGCCGAGTCTATAGTTATTTTTGCACCCATATCCCAATTTGGATGTTTTAATGCCTGTGCAGGGGTAACATTACCTAAATCACTCCAATTATATGTTCGGAACGGACCTCCGGATGCAGTTAAAATAAGCTTCTCAATGGCATTATCACCTTCACCTGTCAAGCATTGGAATATTGCGGAATGTTCTGAATCAACCGGTATTATCGATGCACCATATTTATGACATAAATCATTGATAAGTTCACCTGCAACAACTAAAGTTTCTTTATTGGCAAGAGCTATTCTTTTTCCGGCTTTCGCTGCATTAATCGTAGGCAATAATCCGGAAAAACCTACCATAGCCGTAAGCACAATATCTACTGTCTCCATAGCTGCAACTTGAGCTATTGCCTCTGCCCCTGAATAAGTCTTTATCGGTAAATCTGACAGTTCTTCTTTTAATTTCGGGTACAACAACTCATTAGCAATAACTACAATTTCCGGCTGAAATTTACGCGCCTGACGAATCAATAAATCCACATTATTTCCTGCAGTAATTGCGTATACCTCAAACAAATCACTATTTGATGCTATGACTTCCAAGGCTTGTGTTCCAATTGAACCGGTAGATCCAAAAATTGCTATATGCTTCTTATTAGTTGTCAAATTTCACTAATTATTATCAGTTAAAAAATTATCACATCTTCAGGGTTGACCGACTGACCTTGTTTCCAGAGTTCAAAATAAAAATGATTTTCATTTTTAAATTCTGTTTCGTTACCTGTAAATGCAATTACTTCACCGGACTTCACTGTATCTCCAACTTTCTTCAGTATCTGAGTATTGTATTTATAAATCGATAAATAGTTGTCATCATGTTGTATATGAATTACCCAACCATAATTAAATGAATACGATGTATAAATAACAGTTCCGGCAAGAACACTAACCACAGCTTCATGTGATGCTGTAACCATCGACACTCCATATTGCTTATTCTTAGGATCATACGAGGATGAAATTACTCCCTTAACCGGTTTGAAAAACACGTATACTTTCTTAGTTTCTTTGCCGAGTAGAGAAGAAAGATTATATTTCTCTTCCGATTCATAGCGATCAACAAATTCTTTTTCCGCCTTCGATTTTTCAATTAAAACTTCAGCCCTTTCCTTTAAAGACACTGAATCATTGACATTAACTGAATCATTAGTTATATCACCCGAAACAATACCTTTTATAACATCTAAATATGCAGCTTGCAACTCCATATGATTTAACAACGAGTCTATCTGTATAGATTTATTTATTGCATCAAGGCGTTCAATATCACCTCCATATCCAGGCAGATAATATTTTAAAGGTGTGAAAATTATCAATGATGTTAGGATAAAAAAGGTCAGAATAATAAGAAAAGAACTGTATAAAAAAACTGAAAATCTCGATAAACGTATATACCATGCTTCTTCAAGTGTGTTTTCATTCATTATCGACACACGATATTGAAAACGCATCTTCTGCATGAAGTTTTTCCATTTACTTTTTTTCAGCTTCACTTTTTTGTCAGTTATCTATTCTTGCTTCAGTTTTTCTCACGCAAAAATAGTTTTTTTAGCGGACATTACAATAATAAGAAGCCCAAACACAATACATGTTTGAGCTTCTTAACAATTTAAGATATTTTTTAAAGGGCGTTGCCAATCATAAATACTGCTGCCAAAGATACAATTGCATATAGCTCTGGGAACACTGCTAATATCATTGTCTTTCCGAACACGTCATAGCCTGAACCAATTCCTGCAATACCATTTGCACATACTTGTCCTTGACGGATTGCTGATATTAAACCTGTTAACGCTAAAGTTAATCCTGCACCAAACACTGCTGCTGCTGCTCCCCATGTCATATTTGGGTCGAGATGTGATTGTAGCAAAAAGTAACCTAAGAATCCATACAAACCCTGTGTTCCAGGCAATGCACTTAAAACCATGTAGTTACCAAAAGCATCCGGGTTCTTTTTCAATGCACCAATTGCTGCATTTCCTGTAATTGTAACACCAATCGAGCTACCAACGCCGGCTAATCCGACCATTAAACCAATTCCGATATACGCCAAAATAATAGGTTCCATAATTTGTTTTTATTGAGATTATTTGTTTATAATTATTTTAAAATTTATTTATACTTGCTTAAATGGTTTATATTTTTTTCCTCCACCTTCAAATCCTGCATTTTTATAAAACTCTACGAAAGTCAATCGCATTGGATGCACAAAAGCTCCTAACACCGCCATAAAGATATTAATTCCATGACCAAATGCCATAATCAAAATCATTATAAGAATATTAAGTACAGGTATATCTCCACTCATTTTAATTGCTAAGTCATTGAATACAAATCCCATTACTCCCGAACAAATTCCAAGAGCAAAAAGTCTTATATACGAAAGCAAATCACCTAAAATTCCTGTTGCCATATTATATGCATCCCACAATCCTGCACCAACATTAATTAATGGATTTCTTTTAACATTATTCAGAATGAAAACCAAAACAGCTCCCACACCGCCAAATCCATAATATAAATATTGTATAATATGTGGTTCGATATCCATTGTCAAAGATGCTGCATATGTACCGCCCATGCCTAAGATTATCAACAACCAACCAATAGACGAAAGAGCTGCTGCCCAACCAAACCGGATAACACTGCCTACTGTTTTTATAATCATACCGAACAGTATTTGAACAGCACCAATAATTAAAGAAGCATAGAAAATCTTATTTGAATCGAGCATATAAGCTTTAAATTTCTCAATCCAGGGAATATTTACATCCATAAGGCTGAATCCAAAAAAGGTACCCGAGAAAAAGCCTAATACTATTGTAGACACGCCCATCCAGATTGCTAAAGAAAAAACAGGCTTCATTGGTGGTGACGCTTTTATCCTCAGATAAATTGCTCCTGCAACTAACAACATTCCATAAGCCATATCACCAACACACATACCGAAAAACAACAAGAAAAATGGGGCAAAAAACGGTGTTAGATCTATCTCATTATAATTAGGTAAATCGTACAATTCACCAATCATTTCGTATAGTCTTGCGAATTTGTTGTTTTTCAGCTTTATAGGAACTTTATCTTCTTCAACAGGTTCAACCGATTCGTAATAAACTTCTGATGCTTCTAAGTATTCGTTTAAAGCTTGTGTATTTTCTTCCGGACACCAACCTTCAAGAAGCATTATTCTATCATCAACTTCTTTTGTGGTATTTAAAATAACCTTTGTGAAATCAATTTTTCCTGAAATTTGTTCATTGAATAACTTGATATTATTAAAGTGTTCAATCGTAAAATTCTGAATTTCTTGTTTAATTTCAACAATTTCTCTTTTACATTCTTCAATCTCACTCCTTAATTCCAATGAATTCTTATCATTCAATTTAATAGGATCAGCATCGATATCAATAGTAGTTCCCGGCTTTGTTACTGTAACAAAATATCGTAGAGTACCAATAGTGTCAATTTCAAAAGCATTATATAGCACCTCCCATTCCTGATCAAACTTTCTGATATTACAGCAGTAGAAATTTAATTCAATGTTCGACTTGTATAAATCATTTAATCTGTTTTGCGAGAAAGCTCCCCACACTTCCATTCTTTCAGCTTCTCTATCAAGTAATTGCAGTTTCTGATTTTGTAGTTCTAAAGAACTGTATTTAGCTTCAATTTCTTCTAATAGCTTTGCTCCATCGCTATTCAAATCAACTGCTCTTATTTCGGCACCTTTGGGTAATTCGTTTTTTAGTCGTCTCAACAAAGCATTTAACTTAATCTTTAATTGCATTTGTTTGCTTAACTCCTCATTATCAGATACGCCTTCAGCTTTTTCGATAATATGCAGCACTCCTATTTCCCTGATTTTTTCAAGAAATTCCAAGTATACTTTATGATATACTAAAAATGAATATTTGCGCATCTTCACTATCATAATACTTCCTCCTCTTTGAGTTTTTGCTGACGTGATTTTACGATTTTCTGGGATGATTTCGAAAGGTTTTCTTCATCTTCCATAAATCTCTTTATTTTTAAAATGGCATCTTCATACCCCGGAATTTGTACTTTTTCAAACAAATTTACCTTTTGAGTAGTTTTTTTACGTGCATGCTCAAGTAGTTTTATTTTTTCCTCACAAAACACTTGTTCAATTCCAATTTGAGCTAATTCTTTTAATAATGCAATACCATCTGCAAACCATTTTGGTGAATTAAACATACTGTATGGTTTGATAGTATATATCACTTCCTCTAAAACTGGTATACGAACTGCTGCAATTTTCTTTACGTTGAGTTTTACGTCTTCCACTTTTATCAGAGATAAATCAAACTCACCCCACAGTGCAACCGTTTTATCATAGGAGGCAATGCGACTTTCAAGCTCTTGCTCCAATTTCAAATTTTCATCTTTTGCTTTCTTTACCTCAACACGTAAAGCACTCTCCTTGTTTTTTATTGTAGGAAGTGCTCTCACACGTATTTTCAGGTTTTTCTCCAAAGCCTGTAACGATGTTTTGTTATATTGAAATTGTATTGCCATTTTTATTTTCTCTTTATTTCCAATATTTTTCTACAAACTCCTGTTTAATATTAACTTCAGTTTTTGTAAAATGTTCTTTAAACAACTCCCATGTTATATCAAGCATCTGATTAGTATCGACATTGACATCAATTGCAAGCAACTTATCTGCATAATCCTTAGAGAAAGATAATGCACGTTCGTCATAATCCGTCAAATCAAAACCATTCTCAAGTTTGGTTTTTGCATTTGCAGCATCAGCATATAAACGTACGGCAGCATTCATAACCTGTGGATGATCATCGCGTGTTTTTGTACCTATTACTAATTGTTTCAAGCGTGATAATGATCTGAATGGGTCAACTACAACTTTTCCAATATCGGAATCACGACGCAAAAAGAGCTGACCTTCAGTGATATACCCTGTATTATCAGGTATAGCATGAGTAATATCGCCACCCGACAAAGTTGTTACCGCAATAATTGTGATTGAACCTCCGGCAGGAAACTGAACCGCTTTCTCGTATATTTTTGCAAGATCGGAATACAAAGAACCGGGCATCGAATCTTTTGACGGAATTTGATCCATACGGTTAGACACAATAGAAAGTGCATCAGCATAAGACGTCATATCCGTCAATAGTACCAATACATTTTCATTCTTATCAACCGCAAAATATTCTGCTGCTGTAAGAGCCATGTCAGGAATTAACAAACGCTCAACCGGTGGGTTTTCAGTTGTATTTACAAAACTCACGATACGATCGAGTACGCCTGCATTATTAAAAACATTCTTAAAATATAGATAATCATCATTTGTCAAACCCATTCCACCAAGAATAATTTTGTCTGTTTTCGCACGAAGTGCAACACTCGCCATTACTTGATTAAAAGGCTGGTCGGGATCAGCAAAGAAAGGTATTTTCTGACCGGAAACTAAAGTGTTGTTCAAGTCGATACCGGCAATACCTGTCGCAATTAATTGAGAAGGTTGCATACGTCTTACCGGATTCACAGATGGACCACCGATCTCTCTTTCTTCACCTTCAACTTCGGGTCCGCCATCGATTGGGTCGCCAAAAGAATTAAAGAAGCGTCCTGCCAATTGGTCGCTAACCTTTAAAGAAGGAGATTTTCCTAAGAAAACAACTTCCGCATTGGTAGGAATACCTTCGGTGCCACCAAACACCTGTAGCGTAACTTCATCATTATAAATCTTAACTACCTGAGCTAACTTTCCATTAACAGTAGCTAATTCTTCATTACCTATGCCCGATGCATTTAACGTACACGTTGCTTTAGTAATTTGAGTGATTTTGGTATATATTTTTTGAAAAGCTTTTGTTGCCATATTAAAATATCTTTTATCGAATTAACTTTTTCTTTCTGCTAAAACAGATTGTAACTCTTTCTCGTAATTAGAAAACTGTTCTGATTTAAACTTAGAATAGTTCATTTGTTTACACACATTAATTACCCTTTTGAAATAATCCATAACATCTAAGAATCCATGAAATTCAAATGTCGAATTAGAAATATCCATAACTAAGTTCAGCATATATTCCTGACGTTCGAGAGGACATACCGAATCAACTTTATCAAAAGCATCCTGTTGTAAAATAACAAAATCAATTACTTCCGATTTCCAGAAAGTAACATGATAATCAAGAGGTACACCATCATCACCAAGAATATTTATCTGTTCTTGCACTTCTTTTCCTCTTTGCAGGATAGTTTTCATATCGTTTACTAAAGTAGTCCAGTTTGGAGATATAACTTTAGAGATATATTCCTCAAATTCAGGGTATTCTATATATTTAGAATAACTATCGATTGGATTTACGGCAGGGTATCTTTTGCGGTCGGCACGAGATTGTTCAAGTGCATAAAAACAACGGGCAGCTTTTTTCGTACCTTCTGTTACAGGCTCTTTTAAGTTACCACCGGCAGGCGAAACCGTTCCTATAAATGTTATCGAGCCTACTTCACCATTACTTAAATGAACATATCCTGCACGCGAATAGAAGTTTGCAATAATCGCTGATAAGTCCATCGGGAAAGCATCCTGACCGGGTAATTCCTCCATACGATTCGACATCTCACGTAAAGCCTGCGCCCAGCGTGAAGTTGAATCTGCCATCATCAATACTCTTAATCCCATTGCACGATAATATTCGGATATTGTCATTGCTGTATACACCGAAGCTTCACGTGATGCAACCGGCATATTAGATGTATTTGCAATGATTATGGTACGCTCCATTAATTTTCTTCCGGTATGCGGATCTTCCAATTCAGGAAATTCAACGAAGATTTCCACAACCTCATTTGCACGTTCACCACAAGCTGCTATCACAACAATATCAGCTTCAGCCTGTTTAGAAATAGCATGCTGTAAAACAGTTTTACCTGTACCAAAAGGACCGGGAATAAATCCTGTACCTCCCTCAACAATAGGATTTGCCGTATCGATAATTCTAACTCCTGTTTCTAACAATTTGAATGGTCGTGGTTTATCAACATGAACATTTATAGGCTTTTTCACTGGCCACTTTTGAATCATATTCACATTAATATCCTTACCGTCAGCATCAGTAATTACAGCAATCTTATCCATTATTGTATATTCTCCGGCAGACACAACACTTTTAACTTTATAACTACCTTCAAATGTAAAAGGAACCATTATTTTATGTGGCTGAAAATTCTCATCAACCTCACCAAGCCATGTTCCTGCAATAACTTCGTCGCCTACTGAAGCAAGTGGTTTAAATTGCCATAATTTCTCTTTATCAAGAGGATAGGTATATTCACCGCGCTTCAGGAAAATTCCGGTCATCTTATCCAAATCATTCTGTAGTCCGTCATAATTTTTAGATAATAAGCCAGGACCTAAAGTAACTTCAAGCATATGACCTGTAAATTCCACTTCATTTCCAATTTTCAATCCACGTGTGCTTTCGAATACCTGAACAAAAGTTTTATTGCCGTTTACTTTAAGCACCTCAGCCATCAATTTGGTGTCACCCAAATTAATGTACGCAATTTCATTTTGTGCAACCGGTCCGTCTACTTCAACAGTTACCAGGTTAGATATTATTCCTTTTACTATTCCTTTTGTTGACATTATTTAGTAAGTAAAATATTTAAGCATTGATATTAATTTCTTTTTTCATTGATGAAAGTATATCTCTAAAAATTGCAGATCCCACTTCAAAAGAAAGCATTTTCCATCTATTCAGCATTTCCACTTTCAAACAATACGCAATAATCTTTTCAATTGTAAAGTAATTGAAGAATGTATTATCTTCGAGCCAGCTCCATTTTAAAGCATCTATTTTATTCTCTCTTTCGAGCATGTCTTGCTCATCGGCAAGCTTGATTACCTCCTCTGTATATTCAAACAATCCTCCTACTCCGTAATCTCTTGCATTCGAAGTTCTTAACACATTTGATATTTCCGAATCTCCAACTATATATTTATCTTGATTTATTTTATGTTTACGACAATAAATCGCTGTCAATAAATTATTCAGATTAAGATTGAACTCAAACCATGAATTGATAAATTTATTTTCGGATTTAAGTCCATAAGAATAATATAAACCGGACAAATAATCAACAGCTTCAATTCCTTTTAGAAAGTCATCTTCCAATTGGGTCAATCGGTAATATTCTAATATATAAGGAAGTAAACGTTTATCTTTTGGATTTTCATCATCATTCATCAAACTCACAAGTTCATCTAAGTCAGATTTAACCAAGAAACCGTTTATATTAAGCTGACTTTCTTTATTTCTGAGATAATTCAGAAAATTGATATTATCATAATGAGAAAAAACAAGGCGCATTAGAGATAAATCATCAGACGACAATTGCGGCAATACTTCCGACAAGAGTTCATGTAGCGATGGTAAACCTTTAGACTCACCCCTTTGAATATCAGGTAATCCCGAAACTAAATAATAATAATTTGTAGATTGATTAAGCATCTTTATTATCAAAACAACATTTCAACTAATTTTGGTCTGAGAAATTCTTTGAAATAGGCGATAAACTCCTCTTCTCCAAAGTTTATTTTATATCCGCCATCAGCAGGTGAAATTGTGAAATCTGTCTTTATGTTATTAACTTTCTCTATTTTAACCCCTTTATTCAAAAGTTCTTTAGCATTAGATTTAAAATATGAAGTTAAAGCTTCCGCATCTTTCGTTTCGATAATTACAGCTTGATTTTTAGCTAATTCCTCAACCATAATAGTTATCAGCTTCTGCATGAACGCCTTATCTGACGTTGCTGCTTTCACTGAATCAGATGTAACTTCGCCACAAAGAATATTGGTTATTTCGGTTTTTAGAGCACTAACTGACTGTTGTGCGAAAAGTTTTAATTCGGCTTGAGTGTTTTTAATTAACTCCTTAGCATTGTCTTCTGCAGATTTATAAAGCTTATCAGCTTCATTTTGAGCTTTTAAGATTATTTCAGAAGCTTCTGCTTTAGCCTTTGCCACTATCTCTGACGCCTCTGCATTTCCCTTTTCTACACCTTCAAGATATATCTTATCCGTTAATTCTTGCAGTTTTGTGTTCATACGTTTAATACTTTATATTGCTATTTTTTAAGCTGCAAAATTACGCTTTTAATTTTTGATAATAAAACAATTAATACATAAAGATATTATTTTAATAAATTTTCAATAAAAACAAACTAAATACTGTATTCTATTGTTACCTTTGTCACTTTTTCAAACATATACTCATCATGTGTTTAGCTTTGTTTAATTTATACATAATCTTAAGTCAATAAACAAACTTTATCTTTAACAATTACAGAATTTTATTAATATTATCACTTTTATCAAAACAAATTATTAACTATTTAAATGTTTCAAATATGAAAAAAAATTGGATTATTATTAGCTTGAGTTTAGTGTTATTTTCAATGATAGCATGTGAACCTACATCAGACACCGATCTTGACGAAAAACTAAATTTCTCAAAACTATCAGTAGAAGCACAAAAACAGAAAATTGAAGAGCAAGGACTTGAGTTTGTAAATGCATTAGCAGGTTTACAAGAAACTCAACTATTTGAAGTCGTAGAATATTTTGCCGGATTATCAGAAGAAACCTTCTCTTCTACTAATGGTGCAATGAGAATACTAAAGAATGATTTAGAGAAACAACCTAAAAAAGCTTTAGGTAATTTCAATAAGCAAATGCGTGTTATTTCTGAAGAAAATGAAGATTTCTGGGGCGAATATGTTTATAATTTCGAAAAAGATTCTTTGGAGAAAATAAACACATTGACAAACAGTTTAATTGTGAAATTCCCTTCATCTGAAGAAGCGACTACAAATGATGGTCTATTGACCTTTAATTATACTGAGTCTGATGTTAGAGTACCCGAAAGTGAAGAATACTATCCATCAGAAGCATCATTTAGTGTAAAAGTAGGCTCTAACACATTGATTAGTGCTAATATGGCAGGTACATATTACAATGAAGGTATTCCTAAGAAAGTAAATCATTCGTTAAAAATTGACGATTTTGAATGGTCTGCCGAAGTGGATAATAATCAGTCGAAAGCCACTGTAACTTATGAATTCAAAAAAGGTAACTTAACCTTAATTAAAACCAACGGAGAAGTCAGAGGAAAGTTAACTCAGGACGAAATTGAAACTGCGTTTGATAATAATAGTCCTGAAGATGCTTTGGAATATGTTGCTGCTTTTGCACAGGTCATGAATATCGGAGTTAAAGTTGGGATTAAAGACATGAAAGCATTTTTCACTGCAATGAAAAATGCAGATAAGGGAGATAAATCAGACAGAGAGATAACTGAAGCTGAAGCTAAATCTTTTAATGACTATCTGACTGCCACAGCATATTTTGTAAAAGAAAAAGAAAAGTTTGCAGATGTTAAAGTTGAAGTTGTCGAAAAACGCGATTCTTATTCTTATTGGGATTACGAGAAAGAAGAATATGTAGAAGTTACTTATGTGTATTATACTACAGAACCAATTTTTGTTTTGAGCGATGGTTCTAAAGTTAGTCCGGAAAGCTATATAGAACAAGGGTTTGATGATCTGTTCAATAGAATAGAAGAAATTATAGAGCCTTTTGTTTATACTGAAGAGTATACGCCTAACATAATATATCCCGAAAGCATTTAAAACAAGAAAGTGTCTCAAAGGAACTTTGGAACGCGGATAACGCTGATTTTCATTTTATCTGCGTTCTATTTTAAAGGATTTAACGAATGTGTTTACTAAATAAGGAGTCGTCATAAGATGGCTCCTTTTTATTGCACTACATACCGTACAGTTTTCGTAGCCTGACCACACCATATTCCAAAACCAGGATGGCTGATATTTGAATTTAATGGCTTGACTTCGCTAATAAAGATATTACCACCTTTAACTGAAAACATCGATAAATCTTTATAAAACATTGTTGATACACTGTCAATTGCACAAATTTTTATATCCACTGTATCTCCTTTAAGAAAATATCTTCCCTGATAAAATAACGAATCTTTCTTCTTTGGAACCGGACTTAAATCTATCTTTATATTGCCACTTTGAGTTAATGAACTGTTGAATAAAACAGGCGTTTCTATGAATCTATTATCTTTCTTTTTCTTTGAAAATACTCTGTAGGATTTATCACTGTCTTCTCCTGCATTTATTGTTAACTCTATTGTACGAAGTGAATCAACATCAGCAGGTTTACTCTTTATATCTTGTATATCAAAACCATAAGGTATCTTTGTAGATGCATATAATGTATATCCTCCTTTTTCAATCACTAATGAATAAGTTTTCCCTTCTTCGCCTTTTATGCTTGTTGCTCGATAATAATGAGGCGGAAAATTGGTTCTATCCCATCTTGCTGTCATAATTTCAGTTTTCTCACCATCAGAAATAGTAATTTTTGCATCTCGAATGATATAGTTTATAATTGAAGCTGAATCAACCTCCTGCCACAAAGGGATATTTAATGATAAATACACAATAGGATCTTGTCCTGATTCAATTTTGCCTTCAACAATAATTTTCTCAGTATAACCCCTTACCACATAATCTAAATCTGTTTGACAAGAGATTAGCGCAATTGAAACTAACATTAATATAAAAAATAATCTTTTCATTTTTAATTTGAATGTGCTGAATTATAACTTAAATGTCCATGATAACGAAGGTAAAATTGGCATTAAATACGACATATTTATTTTATAATCATATTTATTTTTCTCATCTTGCTTTGTACTAAAATAAACTTGGAATGGATTTGCACGATTATACAGATTATATACAGAGAAATGTATTTCCGATTTAACCTTTTTGATTTCCTTCAACTTATATGACATAGAGACATCAAGTCGATGATAATCAGGCATTTTAAATGAATTATATTTAGTATATTCGAGAATTACTTTATCATCAACAACAAACCAGCTTCGTGGTAGGTTAAGTCGACTACCCGTTGCGTACACAAAGCTTGCACTGATATTAATCTTTTCATTTACAGTATACATACCTACCAATGTTATATCATGTCGCCGGTCATTAGTTGCAAGAAAAGGCTTGCCCTGATTTATTTCATCAAACTGTCTGTAATTCCATCCTAAAGCATAATTTATCCATCCATTAAATTTCTCTCCATTCCTTTTTATCATAAATTCGCTGCCATAAGCATACCCACAACCGTCATACAGTAGATTTTCGATTTTATCAACAGTGAATAAATCAGTCAAATTTCCCTTAAATTCTAAAAGATTAGAGAAAGTTTTGTAATAGGCTTCTGCACTTAACTCCCACTCATTATCAAACAAACTTTTGAAATAGCCACCACTGAAATGCCACATGGCAGAAGGTTTTATATGCTTTGATGATGAAAGTATTATTTCAGTGGGAAGTCCGATTTTTATTAACTGAACTCTATTTAGATATTGAAAATGTTTAGTTGCTGAAAATTTCAATGACGATTCATTATCAAGCATTATCCTTGAAAAAAAGCGAGGTTCAAATCCTGAATAATATTTATCTGCGAAATTTGATACCGAAATATTACTATCAGGATGTTTGATAAACATATTGGATCTAAATCCTATATTCAGCAACAGCGGACCATATTCAAATTCATCACGCAAATACAAGCCTAAGTCAGATGATTTACTCTTATTTTCAAATCTATTTAAACTATCTGCACTCAAATTTTTAATTGATGCCGGTAATAATTCATTGGATGACAATTCAATTCCTCCTTTAAATTTATGATTATCAAGTAAATAAATATAATCAGATTTATATTGCATCAATGACTTTGAGGTTCCTATTTTATATAATGCATTAATCCAGTTGAGATTAGATTTCAATTCAAATTGTGAGAAATTCAGATAATGTATCATACTGAATTTATCAGAGAACACATGGCTTAATTGTATGTTACCAAGCTTATTACCCCATTTACTGGAGTTTTCTTCAATTGCAAATGTTGTGTTATCCTGAATCTTTACAGCATCATTTCCCATATAGAGATGCCCTGACAAACGAGTTGAAGAAGTAATATTATAATTAAAACCAAAATTTGTATCTGTAAACTCAAAGTTATTTTGTGCAAGTTTAGGATCTATTCCAATTTTCACAAGCAAAGGAATTATCATAGTCCCAACATAACTCATGCGATGTGCTGCGTATATTGAAATATTATCAGTAATAGGCAATTTAATGGTCAGACGAGAAGCAATCAATCCAATATTACCGGTAACTTGCAACTGTTCAGGAGTGTTAATGAAATTTCTAACATCAATTACAGATGAAAGTCGACCGCCATATTCTGCCGGCACTCCTGATTTTATAAATCTCATCTGATCTATTAAATCCGGATTAAACACTGAAAATAACCCTAATATATGAGTGGGATTTTCAACTTGACAGCCATTTAACTGAATTAAGTTCTGATCATTATCTCCTCCTCTTACAACTATATTTGAACTCGCCTCCCCTGCTTGAGATATACCACCCATATATTGAAGTGATTTAAAAGGATCGGAATCGC
The DNA here is from genome assembly GCA_937927845.1 of uncultured Paludibacter sp. Lineage (GTDB taxonomy): Bacteria > Bacteroidota > Bacteroidia > Bacteroidales > Paludibacteraceae > Paludibacter. The sequence goes on along the minus strand of CALFXE010000214.1, from coordinate 2,633 downwards.
TAATCAAACTTGGCAACATTTTTAGTTCATTTACATCGAATGAAATTCCCATTGAACCTGTTTTAACGTTCGATAGCGGATGTATCGAACTAACTTCAACCTCTTGAATAGTATGAATTTTATTAACTATTGAACTTGTGTCGGTTGTATCTTTTATAATACGATAGGACGGTGCTTGTGCAAACCCATTTTGCAACAATACAAAGCAAAGAATAAAAAAAAACGTTACTTTGTAAGCGGTATGGAGTGAACGAAATATTAGCATTTTATGTAAATTGCTTGCAACAATTATTTTTCCGGATTATAAAAATTCATTTTGTTATATACATCTTCGGAAACAATTTTTGCAAAATCTTTTTCAAACTCACTTTTATCAACAAGTGTGTTACGTGCTTGAAATATCCTACGAAATGAATTAGCTCTATTAGTGTCTAAATAAATAGTATCACTCAAGCCTTTACGCACATCAAATGGGTATAAATCTTGAAAATCATAATTCGATACAGCATAATTAATATTATCTGTATATGCTTTGTTGACGTTATTAAATCCAATAACTATTGAATTTTCAACTCTTAGCAATTCATATTTATACTCAATTGTAGCTTTAGCCGACTGACTGTTTTCCGAATAATTTACCTTTTTAAACTGTATTCTTTTATTTTTATCTTCAGTCCGAAGATATGCCTGTTTCGTTACTGTCTGCACTTTAGAAGTCGAATAATTTGAACTGATTATATTTCCCGCCAAATACACTCTGACCGGGATTACTAAACTTGCATCAAAAGGAAGATTATTTGTTAGGGCAAGTCTCCGCTCATTAAGCATTTGCTGGGTATAGTCGGGCGATACAATTTTCAGAAGTGGGTTTGCCTTTGTTACAAAAAGTGACTTTGTCGACTCTTCAATATATGATGCTAAGAAGGGATAATTGCGATAATTCACAGGAGGTTGAATTGCAATAGTGAGTATTGCATATTGCAATGACTCCTTATGCATAGCCGCCGCATCTTTATACAATGGATTTATTTGTAATAATTTCTCTAAAATGAAATATGCTGAACGATACAACTTGCTTTGATACATCTGTTGAGCATCTCTGTAAACAGGTTCACACCGAGCAAAATTATAAAGTTCGGCAGTTCGTTCATAATTTTTATCTATTTGCAAAATCTCATATAGATAAGTTTCAGCTTCAGAGAAACGTTCTGTATCAAGCAACTCCTGAGCCTTTGCGTATTGTACCCTCAAATGGCGGGTTTTAGACTCATCAAATTGACCTTGAGCTTTGGGGCTGATTGGAATATCAACCTGAAATAAATTTGCTTTATTTGATAATTTCTGAAGAGCTAAATAACTACTGACTACCTCATTATCATTTAAAGAACTATATGCTTTGTCAATTCTTTGTTCTAATTCATCCGAATATCGTTTGGCAGAACGCATCAATCCAATACGGGCAGCATCATTACCTTTATCTTTATTTTGAAGTGAAGTAATATAATTATCAACTGCCAAACCATACATCTCTGTTTGTTCGTATTTCAAACCAATACGTGAATATTTCTTTGAAACACAGGCAGGTAATACTATTAGCAGTAGAGAAATAACTATGAATTTTGATAAGTTAGCTTGATATTTATGTACTTTATATACGTTCATCTATACAGTAATAAATAATTATCAGATTTATTTATAGTAAAGATTTTAAATTACTCCCCGCCCTGTATTTTTCACAAAGCGGGGAGAATATATTAATAGGGTAATATCATCTACCCATTTTGCTCATTTCTTCTTCGAAAGTTTTTTTGAATTTTTCGTAGTTATAATCTACTTTCAACATTTCATCAGTAGTCATACGATTATTTAAAGAAGACAGCAGCTCGTTGCTGCCAAGCTCTATACAAACATAATACTTGTAATTACCTGATTTGGTCATTGTAGTTTTTTCGCAAATCACTGTAGTGCCTCCTAACTGTTGATCGATTACTTCACGAGTTAATCCTTCGTAGTTATTCATTAATTCCTCTTTGTTGTTGTAATTACCCGATTTAACATAATTATCGGTAACACCTTTAACAGTAGTGTTAATAGCAGCAGCTAATCCAGCACGAGCTTCGCTCATAGCCTTACGTTTAGCGGTCATTTGATCCATACTTTCACCAATAGCTGAATAGCGAAATGCCTTGCTATTCGATTGAAATTCAGAACCTGCACAGTGAGTTGTCACTTCCACTTCACCAAAATCTTGAGATGTTAATGCTTTCGTTTTACATGATGTCATGCCAAAACTAATAATTCCAACTAATAGGAACAAATTGAATGCTGATAAAATAGTTTTTTTCATAAGATTTTCTTTTTTGAGATTGATTATTGATTTAAATTTCTTGTTTATTAAATATTGTTCAAAGATAAATAAATTAATCAAATATTTTATACATGCGGATGATATGGAGTATTTATTTACTACTGAAGTCATCTTGACTTTTCACATCAACCGACTACAACTGTAGAGGAGTTCCCTTACTTCGCATTATCCAACCGACTACAACTGCAGAGGAGTTCCCTCAGTCGCTGCGCTCCATCGGGATGACACGCTCAATTGCGGGCGGGGTATACCGCCACTCGAAGTG
>CALFXE010000213.1 GCA_937927845.1 uncultured Paludibacter sp. | reverse complement strand
GGAGCGCAGCGACTGAGGGAACTCCTCTGCAGTCGTAGTCGGCTTACACCCATCCACTAACGAGCGTGTCCTTCCGAAAGAGCGACTTGGCGAAGCCAAGAGAGCGACTGAGGAAACCCCAAATCAGCCGTAGTTGGTTAATCTCCCGTATAGTTGCAGTCGGGTTCCTATTTTTTACAGTGGTTAAGAGTTCCATTCTTAAAAAGTCAAGACGACTTCTATATTTAAAAACCACATTAATAAAAACATTTTATGTATATACTATGTTAAAATGACAAATGATGTTGGGTTTTATCATATATATGCAATAATTTTGCATTTGTTTTTCAAATTATATATTTCTGAAACACATTAGCATATTAGTATATTGGCACATTAACACATTATTTACTTATGAAATCAGATGTATTCGATATAAAAGGTATGAGCTGTTCATCTTGTGTAGCTCACGTTGAGAAAGCTGTTAGCAAATTAGAGGGAATTCAGGCTTTAAATGTGAATTTACTGACAAATTCCATGTCGGTTCGTTATGACGAAAACGATATTACTGCTTCAAAAATAGAAGATGTAGTGAAAGATGCCGGATATGAGGCGGTAGTACGAAAAAAAAAAGAACTGACTGAGAATATCACTCAACAAAACAGCACGGTAAAGGCTGAAACTACATACGACTCCGATTTGCTCGAAATGAAAAAAAGATGGCAAGTCTCAATAGTCATGCTTATTCCTTTGCTTTATATAGCTATGGGACCTATGGTAGGCATACCTGTCCCATCATTCCTAAAGGGTACGGAAAACTCCATAAACTCTGCACTAATTCAGATGTTTATTGCTTTACCGATATTTATTATCAACAAAAAGTATTTTACACATGGGTTTAGAAGTCTGATTAAAAGAGCACCGAATATGGACTCTTTGATTGCGTTAGGTTCGTCGGCAGCATTTATTTACGGACTTTTTGCCATCTCCAGAATAAGCTATGGCATTTCTACCGGGGATTTTTCATTAGTAACGAAATATAGTCATGATATTTATTTTGAGTCGGGGGCTACCATATTGACTTTAGTAACATTAGGTAAGTATTTCGAAGCTAAATCGAAAAGTCGTACTTCTGAGGCTCTGACTAAGCTTATTAATCTTGCGCCTCAAACAGCTTTGGTAATAAGAGATTCTAAAGAAGTTGAAATTTCAATTAACGAAGTTAAAGTAGGTGATATTATCATTATAAAATCCGGTCAGACTATCCCTGTAGATGGTGAAGTTATCAGTGGAAGTGCGTCAATAGACGAATCTGCCTTAACCGGAGAAAGCATTCCTGTGTATAAAGAGCTTGGCGATACATTAATGTCGGCTACAATTTGTCAAACCGGATATCTGACATTTAAGGCTACTAAGGTTGGAGAAGACACTACTTTATCTCAAATCATCCGACTTGTTGAAGAAGCATCAGCCTCGAAAGCACCAATTTCAAAACTTGCGGATAAAATCAGTGGAATATTCGTGCCGATAGTGATTACAATAGCAATTCTTGCATCTGCTGTATGGTTATTAATGGGTTATCCTTTCGAATTTGCTTTATCGATAGGAATTTCTGTTTTGGTAATATCTTGTCCCTGCGCATTAGGATTGGCAACTCCTGTTGCAATAATGGTTGGCACAGGAAAAGCCGCAACCAATGGTATTTTAATAAAATCTGCTGAAGCATTGGAAATCGGACAGAAAATTGACACTGTAGTTTTAGACAAAACCGGAACATTAACCGAAGGTAAACCAAGCGTTACTAAAATCACTTCAAACCGTTTTATGCCTGCCAATAAGCTACTTGAAATTGCCGCATCTTTAGAAAAACCATCAGAACATCCACTTGCCAAAGCAGTTTTGGATGAAGCTGAATTTCGAAATGTAGAACCTCAGCCTGTGAGTGATTTTAAAGTTTTTCCCGGAATGGGCATTCAAGCTACACTAAACGACAGGGTTTATTTAGCAGGAAATGCACTTTTAATGCAAAATAACAATATCAATTTAGGTATGTTCGAAGAAGAAGAATTAATCTTATCGAACGATGGAAATACTGTATTATTAATTGCAAATCAAAAGGAAGTTATTGGTTTGATAGCAGTTACAGATGTTTTAAAGTCTGATTCTGTTTCCGCAGTTTCAAAAATGCATCAATTAAAATTAGATGTGGTAATGCTAACCGGCGATCAATTGCGTGTAGCTGAGCATTTGCAACATAAAACCGGTATTAATCAGGTAATTGCGGGCGTTCTACCACAAGGCAAAGAAGAAGAAATAAGAAAGCTCCAGTCACAAGGTAGAACCGTAGCAATGGTTGGTGATGGAATTAACGACTCGCCTGCATTAATGCGTGCCGACTTGGGAATTGCTATTGGAGCAGGTAGCGATATAGCAATAGAATCCGCTGATGTTGTGCTTGTTAAGAGTAATCTAACAAGTGTTATCACTTTTATAAAATTAAGCAAACAAGTTGTAAGAAATATCAAGCAGAATCTGTTTTGGGCATTTTTCTACAATGTTTTAGGAATACCTTTGGCAGCCGGAGTTTTCTATCATACTTTAGGATGGAAATTAAGTCCGATGTTTGCCGCAGCCGCAATGAGCATCAGCTCGGTAACAGTGGTGTTGAATGCACTGAGAATTAAATATGATAAAAAGTAAGATTATTTGTAGATTGGTCTACCCTGTAATAATGTATACCAATTGTTTCTTATAAATAGCATTTTTGCAATGAAATTGTTTCTTATAAGTAGCACTTCTCGCTTACATCAACAATCTCTCAACTGCAACTTTCACCTTTTCAAAATCGAACTGTTTGATAATCTCATCCTTATAGGCAAGTATTTTATCGTTACACAGGTTTCCGATACTACCTTCGTGAGTGTGATGGATGTTCTTATCAGGCGCAAAGTCTCCGGCTTCAATTGCTAAGCCAACTTGTTTATAAGCATCGCGAAAAGGAATACCTTCCAAAGCAAGTTTATTTACAAGTTCAACACTGAAAAGATAGTCGTATTTCGGATCATTTAAAATACCGGTATTAACTTCAATTTTCGACAACATCAGATTAGTCATATCCAAACAATCGAACAATTCATCGAATGCAGGTATAAATGATTCTTTTACAATCTGCATATCACGGAAATATCCCGAAGGTAAGTTATTAGTTATGAGTAAAATCTGCTGAGGAATCGATTGAATTTTATTACACTTTGCGCGTGTCAATTCAAAAACATCAGGATTTTTTTTGTGAGGCATTATACTCGAACCTGTAGTAAACTCATCCGGCAATTTGATAAATCCAAAGTTTTGTGAATTAAACAAGCAAGCATCATATGCTAATTTAGAAAGCGTAGCAGCAACCGAAGCCATCGCTCCTGCAACTGTTCTCTCCATCTTTCCACGCCCCATTTGAGCATAAACCACATTATAATTCATGCTGTCGAAGCCTAACAAATCAGTAGTCATCTGACGATTAAGAGGAAAAGAAGAACCATATCCGGCAGCAGAGCCTAAAGGGTTACGATTTGTAATCTTCCATGCGGCAAGCAATTGTTGCATGTCATCAGCCAGACTTTCGGCATAAGCTCCAAACCACAAACCAAATGAAGATGGCATTGCAATTTGCAAGTGAGTATAGCCGGGCAAAAGAATATCTTTATAAGTTTCACTTTGGCTGATTAAAGTTTCAATCAAAGCGTTTACCTTTTCAACTAATAATATCAATTTATGCCTTGTAAACAGTTTCAAATCAACCAACACCTGATCGTTACGCGATCTTCCGCTATGAATTTTCTTTCCTGTATCTCCCAAACTACGTGTCAACATCAGCTCAACCTGCGAATGAACATCTTCAACATCATCTTCAATAACAAACTCATTATTAATTGTAGTTTGATAAATTTTCTTCAGTTCCGACAAAAGCTGAGTTAGCTCGTCAGACTTCAACAAACCTACGGCATTAAGCATTTTTATATGAGCCATAGACCCTATAACATCAAACGGAGCAAGAAAAACATCCATTTCTCTATCCTTACCAACAGTAAATCTTTCGATTCTGTCGTCGGCTTGAATATTTTTTTCCCATATTTTTTTTGCCATATTCGTTATATTTAATGGTTATAGCGGTTTAATGCACTTTCAAACATATCGGCTAAAGTATTTACTCCTTTCTCCAACTGTTTATCTAACATAAATTTCATCATAGCAGGAATATCTGCATTCAGGATAATCTGCATCTGTGTTTGATTTTCAACTATATTTTTTAATTTGATTTCAGCAAACATTGATATTGGAAGTTGAAAAAACTCATACTTTAAAGAACTGTATGGTGTTTTCTCTGTAATTTCAAGCTCAATTTTACCAAACTTTTCCAACTCAATAATACAGCTATCAGTATCTAATTCAATAATCTTCACTTTTCCTTCAATACTTTCAGTCTTCTGAAGTACTGACAGATTATTCATATTACTCAGTACGTCAAAAACCACTTCCTCCGATGAAGAAATGGTTTTTATGTTACTTTCATATATTGCCATAATTTTTCTACTCTTTTTTCCAGGATGCTGGGTCTAATCTCCACTCTTTCAAAGTCTCCATATCATCCTGAGAAATATAATTAGTTGCCAATGCTTCGTTTAGCACCGACTGATAATTACACAAAGTAGTCAATTTTACTTTTGCTGATTTAAATTTTTCCATCGCTAATGGAAAATCATATGAGAAAATTGCAACCATCCCTAATACTTGTCCGCCATCTTTACGAATTGCATCAACAGCCTTCAAACTACTACCTCCGGTTGATATTAAATCTTCAATCACAACTACTTTCTGTCGTGGTTTTAGATCGCCCTCAATTAAGTTTTCCAGACCATGATCTTTTGGTGTAGGACGAACATAGATAAATGGTAATCCTAATAATTGTGCAACTAACACCCCCTGGGCAATAGCACCTGTAGCAACTCCGGCAATCACCTCCGTATCAGGATAATTTTCCTGTATAACACGTGCTATTTGGAGCATAATATAAGTCCTTGTTTGCGGATAAGAAAGGGTTTTACGGTTATCACAATATATTGGTGATTTCCATCCTGCCGCCCAAGTAAAGGGATTATGTGGTTGTAACTTTATAGCTTTAATCTTCAGCAATTTCTCTGCAACTTGTTTCTCTAATAATTTCATTATTCGTGTAATATAATCTATGTGTTTTAAAATAATGGTAAATCCTCATTTCAGGCACAAAATTAACCAAACATTTTTATAATTAAAAATTAAATTGTGTTTTTGTCAATTTTTACAATTCAATTTACGGGAGGCAAGAAAGCATCCTCTATATGCTCTATTTTAAAGTCCTCTCCATCAGGCATTACAGAAATGATATCAAATCGAGTCTCACCCATCCAATTAAATCTCCTAATATAGCTACCTGCTGCATTAACTAAGTTTTTAATTTTTCTTAAATCAATCGTTTCTTCTGGAGCTATAAAAACATCGGTCGACCTTGTCCTCACTTCAACAATTACCAACCATCCATCTTTTTCTGCAATAATATCAATTTCTAATTTTCCTGCACGATAATTAGTGGTACGAATTTTGTAACCTTTTGCCGCCAAATAATCGAGGGCGTGCTTTTCTCCAATCAGACCAAGTTCATTGTGTGATGCCATAGCTAAAGTATTTTTATTTGATGAGATGCAAAAATATGGAATTTAATTAAAACATTGCTGCATGTAAACATTTAATATTATTTTTGCAAGACTTTTTACATTATGAACAAATCGAGAAAAGCAGTAAAATTGCAACGAGACAAATTAAGAAAGCATAAGCATCTATTTATATTAAATGATGCTGAAAACAATGCATTAAATAGATATATTAGTCAATATCGTGTTTCAAACAAATCAAAGTTTATAAGAGAAACACTAATGCAGGCGATATTAAAGAAATTTGAAGAGGATACACCAACTTTATTCGACTAAGGTGCTGTATTTCTGAATGAAAATAATTATTTGAAGATGAAGTTAAAACATCTATTTATATACTTTTTTATATTTATCATTCCTGTTTCTGCTTTTTCGATTTCGGAAAACTTAAATGACAGTCTGAATGCTTACATAATTGAAGATTTTGTTGAAAAGGTGTTTATTGAGCAAGATTCTATAAAAGAAGACAACACAGAAAAAGAGTTAATTAAAATCAAAGATGATAAGCCAGACTCAACTATAGCTGATTCAATAGTTTACATCCCATTAGACATCAAATTATTACTTGCTGAGATAGAAGCAAAAAAGGTAAAAGCGAAACCATCAGAGGTCAACAACCGTTTCTATCAGTCCAATCCTTTGTTTATAGACTTAGTATTTAAAGGTTATAGCAGTAAACCATTACAAGTAGACAAATACACAAGAACAGACAAACAGCTTGAAAAAAACATCAAAAAGCTGAATGCTTCCATCCCTTTTTCCTTATTAAATCAATTTACTGCTGAAGAGTTTCTAACAGATACGAGATATTCGATTATTCGTCAAATTTCCGCAGATGCTCCGTATTTAGTACCTTATAAAATCGACAAACTACCTGATGTCTCCGACTTAATCAATTTTGAATTTACTATCAAACCAATAGATGATTCAGTTCTTAAATTACGAAATAGAGTAAGCATAGACCACAAAAAACTTGCAATTGAAAAAATAAAGCAAAACCCATGGACTACAAAATCTAATGCCTTATTACAATTTTCTCAGAACTATATTTCTACTAACTGGTATCAAGGAGGAAGTAATAACATATCAATCCTTGGAATTATTAACGGAAATTTCAATTATGATAATAAAAAATACATTCAATGGGAAAATTTTGCTGAATGGCGGGCAGGTTTCAACTCTGTAGAAGGTGATACACTTCGACTTTTAAACACAAACGATGATGTATTGAGAGCCATAAGCAAATTAGGGATTAAAGCAGGTGGTAATTGGTTTTATAGTGGTTCTGTTGATTTTTCAACTCAACTTTTTAACAGCTTTAAGGCTATTAACTCAGGCGATATGAAAACTACTTTTTTAACTCCGGTACGTCTGAATATTAGTTTCGGCCTCGATTATAAATACAAAAAGCTGTTGTCTTTAATGGTGTCTCCTCTTAGCTATAAATTTATTTATGCTAATGATACTACAAAAATAAATCAGAATTCATTTGGTATACTGAAAGGTGAAAAAACATTAAGTCAGATTGGTAGTTCGTTTCGTGCCCAATTTAATTACAGTCCTATTAGAGAATTACAAATAGACTCTCGATTAAATTTTTATACCAATTACGAAAAAATTGAAGTTGACTGGGAAATTGTAACTAATTTTAAGTTTAACCGCTTCTTATCTACACGCTTATCTATCAATCCAAGATATGATAATACTGTGTTAACCAATGAGAAAGCTAAAATTCAATTTAAGCAATTATTGACTTTAGGCTTATCATACAGACTACTCTAAAATCTGTAAGTACATTTTTTACATCATTATAAATATTTTGGCACGCGGATGATGCTGATTTTCAAACGCTGATTTCTAAGATACGCGGCTATCTGCGTTGCTTGCATCTGCTTTATCAGCGTTCCATTCTAAAAGCAAAACGAATATCTCCTACTGAAAACTATTATGCCATTTCTTAAATATAGAAACGCCTTCATTACCATATCTCGAAATAGATTCAATTATCTCATTTACAGTTAATTCTCTATCAGGACGCGATTTAGAATAAAATTTATCTGCATAGCAAATAATTTCTTCCTCAATTGAAACAGGCAACATATCTCTATGAGGTAAAGGTAATTTGTTTTCGATTATTCTGTCTAAAGATAAACCTGTACCTGTATGTCTCTCACAAACCAATGCATGCTTTGGCAGACCTTCGAACCTCAAAATATCAGCACCTAAATATCCATGTTCAATATAATGATGATCTCCATTACAAAATATTTTTGGTGCTTTACACATAAAAATTCCAATATCATGTAACAATGCAGCTTCGGAGACAAATTTCACATCAGCTTCTAATTCAGGATGTTTCTCAATAATATTTAATGCTTTATCTCTTACCTTTTCACTATGATACACAAGTAAATCAAAGAGCGGCGTATCTTCTTTGTAATATTTATTAATGATATAATACGGATTAATCATATCGCTAAAATTAATTTTAATTGGAGAGCAAAAATACAAAAAGTAATGGGAAAATAGATATATCCTTTTGCACTCAATGATTCTACAAGCTTTTTAGATTTGTATTCTTCTGTGTAGAAAAATCTATCATGAAATTCAACTTCACCACTCCCCCACTAATTCAGAACCCGGCTCAAAGAACATAATATAATAAACAGGTATATACGTAATACTATTTTGTTGATATACATTCTGCTCATTAGAAAGGACGTAAGCTCTTTTCACATCATAGTTTGGAGTTTCTACAAACTTATTTAAAGCACTATGAATTCTATAATCTTTACCTGATTTAACTTCCAAAGGCAAAACACTTAAATTATCAACATCATCTATTAGAAAATCAACCTCTCCATTCTTTTTATTATCATAGTAATAAAGATTAAATCCATGTGCGCGAAGCTCTTGTGCCACTACCGTCTCGTAAACAGAACCCAAATTCACACTGTTTTGATCTTGCATAATTGCCTGAATATTATGTTTATAGAGTAACCCTGTAAGCAGTCCTACATCATTTAGATACAGTTTGAGTAAATTCTTAGCACTACTTTCTAACAAAGGATAAATAGGATTGCTGATAGCTTTCACTTCCAAAGCTACTCCTGATGAAATAAGATAATCAAATTCATCTGCATAATCAGTCATACGCTTACCTGATTTCTGTTCTATTTGCTTGACAACAATTCGCTTTTTCTTATTTTCCATGTTTGATGGAATTAAGTTATACACACGCTGAATTTTCAACCGGTTGTGTTCTTTTTCGTATTTTGAAGCATCTACGCCATACAATACTAATATATCTTCTTGTATTTTGCGAATAGTCATGACGTTCTTACTTTCAACAAAAACACTTACAGCATCGGGCAGACCTCCAACAATAAGATATTTTTTAAATAAATCCAAGATTTTTGTATGTAGCGTATCAGGAAGCGATTTTTGTTCTAAGAAATGCATTCTCATGGTAGAAATAGCCAAGTCTCCTATACCATTTGCAATCATAAACTCCTCAAAGTCCATAGGATGCATTTGTTTTATTTCAATACTTCCTAAAGGAATAGATGAGGTTTGTTTTAGTGTAACTCCTAATAATGAACCACTTGCAATATAGGTAAAACGGTTATCTTCTCTTAAAAACTTTAGTAAAGTCAAGAGATGATTATAGGCTTGGATTTCATCTGATAAAAGATTTACCTATTTGGCGTGCACCTTCTATGATTAATATCTTATTTGATGAAGATTGAAGATGTTTTTCTATATAGTTCTGGATTTTTCTGTATAGCATTTTACACTTTTCTGATAATTTTGACTATGCAAATATACACTTTTCCTATAAATTTACAAGTATAAAAACACACTTTTCTGATGAATTGATAGATATAAAAGCACACTTTTCCAATAAATCATTGCTTTTTACTGATATGCTAACTTATTATTCGGAGATTATTCAGTAATAAAGGAAACTTCTTCGGCGCTTAATGACTTGGCAAAAATTTTATATCCTTTTGCACTCAATGATTCTACAAGCTTTTTAGATTTGTATTCTTCCGTATCGAAAAATCTATCATGAAATTCAATAAGAATCTGTTTAACAGGAACTTCCAATTGCAGTATAGATTCTACCACATCATATTCAGATCCTTCAATATCAATCTTTAATACATCAATATGTTCGTGTCCCAAATCTTGCATAATTTCAGAAAGAGTTTTCATTTCAACAGTAACTTTATCATAAAGATCGATAAACGCATGTTCAGCCATACTTCCGGATACTGCTTTTTTGTTTTTCGGCAAATAAAACTCTTCAGGACCAGTTTTCGTTGAAATCCCAAAAGGATGAAAAATAAACAAAGGATTGAGCTTTTGAGAATGAATAAACGAGATTGATTTTGGAGTAGGGTCGAAACCATAAACCTTACATCCGTGTTTTGACATTATCTTTTTATCAAAACTTATATCTTTTCCAATACCAAAAGAATAGACGATTGAATCTTGGTTAAGCAACTCAGGGTTAACGTAAAAACCTCCATAACTATTACCATACCACCTCTTCCTACATTTAACAATGACTTTTAAGTGTTGCATTTTTTCTCTATCTAACTGAAAAAACAGACCAATCTTTCTAAAAAAAGATTCTAAGTTCAATCGATGATAATTTATAATGGTTTTAATCTTTTTTAGCATAACACACTGATTTATCCAAATACATTAAATTTTCTTTTGACCCAATTACTTCCCACAAAAGAAGTTATATAATAAAAGATAGTCTTGATATTACATTCTGCTTTACGAAAATAATATCGAGATTTAGTCATATTGCCTAATAGATAATTATAACGAGCTAAACTACCATGAAGGCGTTTGTAACTTCTGGTAACTTCTTTGGGATATTCCGATTTATAGGTTTCGATAAATTTCAAAGAATAGAAAAAGTCATTATTGCGGTACGTTTCATCTAAAGACAAATTATTGCCATCTACGTACCTCGTATATAGCGATTTACAAACCTCAATTGAATCTTGTTGATGAAATAATCGTACTACCCAATCAAAATCTAATGCACCGAATTTTTCTTCAAAGCGTATATCTTGTAGCTTATTACTATATATCAAAGAACCTAAATAAGTATTTTGACCTGATAAGGACTTAGTTAAGCGCGTTATAAAAGTTTTATTTTTAGAATAATACACATATTTTCGCTCTATATTCTTTACTCGCTCTATGTTTTTTCCTATAGAAGAATCTATCAAAGTATATCCGGATGAAACTATAGGTACACTTTCCAAAAATGGTAAAACATACAAAATTTTATCTTTTGCCCATACATCATCTTGGTCGGCAATGCACAAATAATCTCCTGTAGCAACAGATAATCCCATGTTTCTGCCTTTATTAGGTCCTCCTGAATTAGTTTTTGTAGATAGTACTTTACAAGGATAGTTTTTTAGAATTTCAAGTGTTTTATCTTTTGAGCAGTCATCAATAACTATTAATTCCAACTCAAATTTATCATTAATTCCTTCTTGATTGATGATAGATTGAATAGTTTTATCAATGACCTTCTCTCCATTATATGTAGTAAGAATTACGCTTATTTTCTTCATATTTACTCGTCTATAAGAGAATTCATCATATTTGATAACTTTTCAGTTAAAGTTTCCCTACTATACTGATTAACAATTATTTGATTTGTATTTATTTGAATACCATCTTGTTTATATACTTGATAATAGCTCGTCATTTTTTCTTTTAGAGAAGTGTAATTCTCAAAATCAAACATCTCACCTGCACCGGTATGCTGAAGTAATGCTGCTGCATCTCCATCTTTAAAACCAATACCTATAATAGGACGATTGACCTTTAAATATTCAAACAATTTTCCGGTAACAACTGATTTTGTTTTTGTATCGTTCATTAAAGATAATAACAATATCTGCGAACTTTTCTGAAATCTGATTACTTCTGAATGTGAAACATAATTAAGTATTTCAGCGTTTGACTCTAAACCATAACCTTTTAAATCATCAATAATCTCATTATCTACGCCACCAACCAATCTTATCAATAAATCATCTCTAAAATCATCAATTTCAATAATAAGCTCACTTAACACCTTCCATAAAACCTTGGGGTTTTGTTTATCTGTCATCAAACCGGTATAAGTAATAACAAACTTATGTTCCAATTCATATGGTTCAATATCTTTAAAATCGTCTTCATCATAGCCATTAGAAATAATTTCAATTCTTTTATTTTCGAACATCTCATATTCCCTTTTCATATGCTCAGAAACAACAATAACAGTATCAGCGGATGAGATTATCTCTTTCTCCATGCTTCGATGGATCTTATCAGCCAAATGAGTTAGTTTCAAATCCTTATAATAAAAGATACTCGTCCAAGGATCTCTAAAATCTGCTACCCAAGGGATATTTGGAAAGTTATGTTTCAGACCCTGACCAATTAAATGTACAGAATGAGGTGGTCCGGTAGTTACAATAATATCGACATGATGATTTTTTAGATGTTTTTTCAGAAATCGAATGGATGGTCGCACCCAAAAAATGCGAGCATCAGGGATAAATAAATTTCCTCGAAGCCAGATTGAGAATTTATCCTTCCATCTAAGTTGCTTTTTCTCAACGACAAAACCTGTTTGAATTGCTTTGCTTTTATTACCGGTAAATTTTCTATAAAGTTGATATGGCTCCCAAATCTTATGTTTAATCACCTCAACATCAGTAGGTATATCATCTGCAAAACTCTTATCAATTAAAGGATAATCAGGATTTTCAGGTGCATAAACTATTGGTTCCCAACCAAAGTTACGCATGTATTTTACAAACTTCACCCAGCGTTGCACACCCGAACCGCCACTCGGAATCCAATAATATGTTATGATAAGTACTTTTTTCACTAATCGTTAATTAAAAAATAAAGTAAACTATTCTACCACAACATTATTAAGTTTTTCCACTGCCTGTTGCCTTTCAAATTTCAACAAATAAGTATCAGGATTAGGTAGTTGCCACACCACAGGAAATAACTCCTGATGTGCCATTATCGCAGGGTACAAATACCTTCCTGTTGAACCAAAACCTAATTGCTCCAATATCACATATTCGACTTTCTTTTGTATCAAATATTGTATTAACTCATTTGCATTCAAAGTATATTTGTAATTAACTGCATATAAATTAGGTGCGTAAAAAGTAAAAAATTCCGGTTTACGGCAGCAACAAATGGTATTCTTAGGTAATTGTTTTTGCATTGACTTTGCCATAGAGAAGAAATTTTGATATGCAGGAGGAAGTGGTTGCTTAGCCCTTTTAGCCTGTAATTCCACAGGAGGATACATAAAAAACACCAATATTAGAAAGGTATAAGAAAGGTTTTGCGCAACTTTGTTTTCTTTTTTCCACATTAACCTAATTAAATTGTATAGTCCCACATAGAAAGTAACGAATAAGATCGGTGCTACCGGAACTACATAACGACTTCCGCTTCCAGTGTGCCATAACAAAAGCAATCCTATTTGAGCTGTTAAATAAGCAATAAAAGCCCATTTAAGTACTCCCATCTTCCAAGCTCCATAAAAAATCACAGCTAAAATAAGCAGTCCGGCAATAATTTGAAAGAAACCTGAAGTTGCTTCATAATTGACTGAAATAAAAGGAAATAGTGTTTCTTGAAATCCTTTAATGATGGATTCGTCGAAGTTTATTAATATTTTATCAAACATCTCTCCTACTGAAGAGATTGTACCGCTTTCGGGTCGCCACGGATTTACGGTCATAATTGTACCAAAATAACGCGACTCAATACCATAATAAGAATTACGCAAAGACCAAGGTAATATCAACAAAACCGTACCAGCCATAGCAACAACTGCTTGAATCCACTCCTTCCGAAAGAGAAAAAAGACAAGCAGTGCGAATATCAACGCCGATCCGACCGTACGTGTATAATACGCAATCACTACCGCTACTATACTCAGATAGAAATAAGGAGAAGCCCAGAACTTTTTTTCTTTTCTTCTGGAATATTCATATAAAGACACAAAAAGTACCACAGAACAAGCCAGAAAAAACATTTCCGACATCACCATTGTAGAAAACTCTAAGAGTTTGGGTGAGAAAAACCCTAACAAAACGCTAACAAAAGCTAATGAGGCATTCTTTAATATGCGATTCACTAAATAAAATAAGCCAACAATACTTGCAAAAAGTAAAATGCCGTTCAGTACTTTGAAAAATATCATATTGTGCATTCCCAATCCTAACCACATAAAAATAGATAGAAAGGCAGAATATCCGGGAGGAAAATGGCTTGATGGTATATTGCCTTCCGGAGTATTATGCGTATACCCTAATCCCTGAGACATATTATTAGCTAACTGAAGATAGTGTGCATTGTCTCCGTTCAAATCTATTTTAGAATCGAATATTTGCGTATAAACAAATGCAAAAACAACTGCTAAGATGAGTAAGAAGATGTAATTTCGCTTCATTTTATTGGTATTTTTTTATCGTTCAAAGGTAATAAATTTTCTTTGTCCATTGAAATGTTTTGAAGGTTTCTGTTAATTCGCTACTTTTGTGACAAACAATGATATAACTAATTAACATTTGTTATGAACAGCTCAATAAAAAACAACAACATCAATTCAAGCTCTTTATCAAACTCTTTAAAAGGCTATATTAAAATAGCCCGCTTTGATCACTGGATAAAGCAACTTTTCATCCTTCCCGGCTCTGTATTCGCAATTTATCTTGTGGGCTTTTCATTTAGTTTGACAACGTTTGTATTAGGAATTATTTCTACCTGCCTGATTGCATCCGCAAATTATATCATCAATGAATATCTTGACAGGGAATTTGATAAGTTTCATCCTATAAAGAGTAGTCGACCTGTTGTGTCTGAAAATTTAAAATCATCTATTATCTGGTTGGAATATGCAATTTTCTCAATAATTGGTTTATTTTTGGCGTGGCAGACTTCTGTACCTGTTTTTATTTTGGTTGCAGCACTATGGTTTATGGGTATCATTTATAATGTACCACCGATTCGATTAAAAGAAATTCCTTTTATTGATGTTTTAAGTGAGTCTGTAAACAACGCTTTACGACTTCTAATCGGTTGGTTTTTAATAACAAGCACGAGTTTACCTCCTGTAAGTATCATCATCGGATATTGGATGGGTGGTACGTTTTTGATGACAGCCAAACGTTTTGCAGAATATCGTATGATCGACGATAAAAATGTAGCCGGTCTATATAGAAAATCATTTAAATATTACAGTGAAAAGAAACTGTTGATTTCTGCTTTTTTCTACGCTATGGTGTCAGTGTTTTTCAGCGGAATATTTATGATTAAATATCGTATAGAACTCCTCATCGCCATCCCTTTCCTTTGTGGACTGTTCAGTTACTATTTATATATCTGTTACAAACCTGATTCTTCCGCACAGAAACCTGAAAAACTTTTCAGAGAAAAAGGGTTAATGATTTATGTAACATTATTTGTTATTTTGTTAGCAATTTTGATGATTGTTACAATACCTTCATTGCAACATTTCTTAGATCCTTCATTGATAACAGTACCCAAATGACATCCTCTCTCCACATAAAGAGAATCTCTGATTATAAAGCACTTATCTTAGATATGGATGGAACGCTTTATTATCATTCTCCTGTGCGTATTTGTATGGCAATCGAATTGTTTTTTTATTATTTATTTCGTTTGAACCGTCTTTCTGAACTATTTGCGATATATGAATACAGAAAAAATTATGAGCGAGGTCAGTTGCAAACTCCGGATTCAAATATCATTTATTGGATGGAAAAAAGACCAAAAAAATATATACGTATTTTTCGTGATAAAAGACTGATAAACATTGCTGAACGCATGCAACAACAAGGAGCTAAGATAGTTGTGTATTCCGATTATCCGTTAAAAGAGAAATTAAAAGCCTTGTCACCTTTCAATCCTGATTTATATTTTTCTGCCGGCGATCCTGAAATCCAGTGCTTAAAACCTGATTCAAAGGGACTTTTACATATAATAAATATATTGAATTTACCTGTTGAAGATATTATTTTTATAGGCGATCGTTTTGAAAAAGACGGTTTATGTGCACAACATGCAGGCATGGATTACCATATTTTAAATCATAATTGTATTATTCGAAATCAACTTTATAGAAAAATAAAATGAAAAATCTTTTACTTATTCTTATCAATGTACTTTTAAATTCAGCCGCACAAATCCTTATGCGTCAAGGAATGTTACAAATCGGAAAAATCGAATTTAACAGAAACTTTATATCCGAAATTCCCAAAATGCTATCGAGTCTTTGGGTCTGGAGCTCACTTGTTTGTTACGGAATAAGTGCAATAGTCTGGATGGTAGTGCTTTCACGAGTTGAAGTCAGCTTTTCATACCCATTTGTAGCATTAGGTTTTGTAATTGTAGCTCTTGCGGGATACTTTCTTTTTCAAGAACAGATTACACTACCAAGAATGATTGGTATTGCATTAATATGTATAGGAATTCTATTTGTTGCAAGAAGTTAGGGGTTAGTTTTGTAGTTTTGGTTTTATTATTAAAACTACTCACTCTCGAACCTTCCAAAAGTATTAATCCACTCTTTGATCGTGTTTATCTTCCAGTTTATTTAGTATATCTCCATCAAAAATGGATTGTTATCTTTATCGTGCTTCACCCAAATTAATCTTGAAGTATCATAACCTATTTCTTTTGCAATTTTTAAGTATTCTGTTTTGATTTCATCAGGCAATACTTTTGTTCGAGACAATATCCATAAATAATCCAAGTTTTCACCTGCAATTAAAGCGTATTGATAATCCTCATCCAATGCAATCACATTATACCCCGAATAAAATGGACCAAAGAAGCTAACTTTTAGTGCTGCAACATTCTTGTCACCTCTGAACTTCGCCAATCCATCAGCTTTAGTCCATTTCTTCTTCACGAAATTGTAGCCACTATTCAAAACAATTACATTTCCCTTTTTATCTAAGGAGTAATTTGCCGAAGTGTTGTCTAAATCTTTTTCAAAACGAAAATCAAAACGAGCCACTTCATACCAAGTTCCTAAATAGCGCTTTGCATCAAAATTCTCAATCGGCTTTGCATTTTTGGGGATGGAAGCGCAGGAGTTGGATAGGCTTATAAAACAAACGCCTATCAATAAAAAAATAATTCTTCTCTTTTTCATACTTCTGTTTTTAATTCATTTGTTACTGATTTTAATAAATTTTCTGGTTCAATATTTTGTTCATAAATTGGCAAATGGTAATCATTTAACTTATTGAGAAGCCTTATCAATTCCATTTTTTCGTTGTGCGTGAGATTTCCCGTTACTATGGTTGTAGCTTGTCTTATTTTACCCATTTGATTTTCCAGAGCTTCCAATCCTTGTTGAGTAATGGAAATAACCTTGCTTCTTCTATCAACAGTCGAAGGCTTTTGCTCGACCCACTTTTGAGCAATCAAGCGATTGATGATTTGCATTCCGGCAGGTTTTTCCTGTACATTCTTTTTAATCAACTCCATTTTAGTCATTTCTCCAAACGCTTTTAAATTGATTAAAAAAATAAAATCTTCTTGTGTGGAAAAATCAGAACCAAAAATGGCTGATTTGGAATAGCTCTTAGCATATCGGTTCATATGTACAATCAGCGTATTTATAACACTCTCAGGACTTCTACCTTTATCTTTTCCTTCCCAATCAGGTTCATTTTCCAATTCAGACGTACTAATATTACTTGCTATCCAATGCTTAAATCCATTGACAGATATTGTACTCTCACCAGACTGATTGCTCTCTGATTCGTATTGTTCAATTAGATCAATGATGTCTTTTAATAATTTGTAATCCATAATCGAATCATTTTAGGATACAAATATACTACATTTATTTTAATTTAGAACAATAATGAACTTTTATTTCATTTTTCTGTTTAATTTAATATCAAATAAATAATAAACAATAATGAAAAGATTTCTTTATATACTTATTACAGTTTTGTTGAGCAGTAATTTATATGCACAAACGACTGGCACGGTATCAGGCACGGTAAAAGACAAAAACACACAAGAATTATTGATGGGTGCAGCAATTCAATTTAAAGGTATTGACAACTTTGCTGTTGTTACCAATGAAAATGGTGTGTTTAACATAAAAATGCCTGTTGGAAAATACAATTTCAACATATCTTACATCGGATATGCACCTTATGAACAGTACAATTTAAATGTAGGTTCGGGGAATGCTCAATTATTAGAAATTGAATTAAATTCAAAAAGTCAGGAATTGCAAGAAGTGATTATCAGCAATGGCAAATCTGTGAGAGCAACTGATGTGGTAACACCCTTAGCGACACAGCGCTTAACGATCGAGGAAATAAAGTCAAATCCGGGAGGTAATTTTGATGTTTCAAAAGTAATTCAAGTTTTGCCTGGTGTAGCAGGAGGAACTACTCCAAACAGAAATGATATTATCGTAAGAGGTGGTGGTCCAAGTGAAAATGTTTATTATTTAGACGGTATAGAAATTCCCGTTTTAAATCACTTTCAAACACAAGGTGCAAGTGGTGGAGCAACAGGAATTTTAAATGTTTCCTTTATTCAAGATGTTCAATTAACTTCTTCTGCCTTTAACAGTAAATATGACAATGCGTTGGCTTCGACTATTGTAGTAAAACAAAGAAACGGCAATCCAGATAATTTAAGCGGTAACATCCGACTTTCGGGCAGTGAGTTTGCTGCAATGTTAGAAGGACCATTAGGTAAAAAAACTACATTTATGGCTTCGGCAAGAAGATCATATTTACAATTTTTATTCAAATTATTAGATCTTCCTATTCGACCTGATTATTATGATTTTCAATATAAAATCAATCACAAAATCAATTCAAAGACAGAGCTTAATTTTATAGGTTTGGGTGCTATTGACAATTTTAAACTGGCTACACCTAAAACCAGCGATGCCAACAATGAATATATCAATCGTGCAAACCCACTCATCAAACAATGGAATTATACCGTGGGAGGAACATTAAAAAGATTAGTAAACGATGGGTATTTCACGATTGCTTTAAGCAGAAATATGTTTTTCAACGGTGCTGACAGATACGAAAACAATGCTTTAAAACAAGGGAATAAATTGTTTTCTTTGAGTAGTCACGAAACCGAGAACAAGCTGCGATTTGATATGAATAAATTTGTAAACGGATGGAAATACAGTTATGGTGTTGATGCTCAATATGTGAAGTATGATGCTGATATTTTCAACACGATTAAAGATACCGAAAAAGATTCAACAGGAAATATAATCACTCCTGCTATTAGTTTTAACAGTAAAACAGCAATAGATTTCTTCAAAGTTGGTTTTTATGGACACGCTTCAAAGTATTTTTTTAATGATAATTTTTTAGTTTCAGGAGGTGTAAGAGCAGATATGAATACTTATACAACAACAGGTTTAAATCCACTCAAAACTATTTCTCCTCGAATTTCTTTCTCTTATATCCTCAATAATCAATGGAACATTTCTGCTTCGGTGGGGAGTTATTATAAACTTCCCGTTTATACTATGTTAGGGTTCGTTAATAACAATGGAATTTTAAGCAATAAAGACTTAAAATATACAAACACTACTCACTATACCATAGGTGCCGAATTTATTCCAAGAAACGATTTGAGATTTACTTTTGAAGCATTTTATAAAGACTACCGTAATTATCCTGTTTCATTAACAACTGGTATATCTTACGCCAATATTGGCACAGACTATTCTGCTGTTGGTGGTGATAATTATGTCTCCATAGGGAAAGGAAAGGTGTATGGAATAGAAGCTTATGCACAACAAAAATTGATTAATAATTTATTTTACGTTATTAGTGCAACGCTATATAAATCTGAGTTTTCGGGATTAGATGGAAAATTCAGACCTTCAACTTGGGATTATGGTTATATTGTATCAACAACATTAGGATATAAAATAAAAAACAACTGGGACATTGGATTAAAATACCGAATTGCAGGCGGACAACCTTATACTCCTTTTGATATTCCAGCATCAACAGCTATGTATTTGACAAACGGTTCTGGAGTTTATGACTATTCTCAAATAAACAGCCAACGACTTCCTATTTTTAGCCAATTGGATTTGAGAGTAGATAAGAAGTTCAATTTCAAGAAAGTAAGTTTAGATGTTTTTGTAGATTTTCAGAACATATTATTTTACAAAACACCTTATTTACCAAAATTCACTTTTGAACGATTGGACGATAATTTGGGTTTTAAAACAACAGATGGACAACCGATTAAAGCAGAAGGAAGCAATGCAATACCAGTAATTCTTCAACAAAGAACAGCGACAATTGTACCATCAATTGGATTTATATTTGAGTTTTAACATGTAAGGAGCTGATTTTAATGCATGCAACTTACGTATAAAGCAAATATATAGATTATGGATACTATATTGACTTAGAAGAGATAGCAATTGATGATTATCGGATAAAATTGGAATCAGCATATTTGTATCCGAGCAAGATTATCCTTAAAAAAAAATAAACATCCAAATTCCCAGACGTAGAGACGTCCAATTTGGGCGTCTCTACAATCAAATGCAAACGTCTCTACAATCAATACAAACGTATCAATAAAAAATCAAACAAATTCAGCAGAAAGAAATCATCTTTTGATAAATTTTAAAGTTGTATATCGTCCGGCAATGTTTATTTGCAGATAATAGATACCCTGATCCAGATCGGAGATGTCGAATTTATAATTCGAACCGGAATAAACTGCCGACAATCTGCCTGAAATGTCAAAGATATCAATAGCATCAATTCGTTGATCTGACCGAATATTAAGAATATCTTTCGCCGGATTCGGATATAGGGAAACACGACCAGAATCATCTAAGGAATTTACTCCGGATGTTGTCAACAAAGAATAATAATAACTCGAAGATTTTTGAGCATGGATATTATTCTCGCTCTCCACCTTGTATGGTAAACTGTTTTCATAAGGCAATATCAGATTTTTCGCAGGACAAGTTATGTCCAACGTAATTTCTTGTTCCAGCGTAATAACAAAAGCATTTCCCGAATAATTCGATTCCCGGTAGATTACTTCATTATTATTCGATCCGTCGTAGATAAATTCTTTCTTCAGTATTGCTTTCCAGTCATTGATGGTGTCATTCCAGTTATATTCAATTTGGCAAATCAAATTTCCCCCCTCATAATCAAATTTGGTTTTAGTTTTGTCTAACCATTGTTCTTCAGATGCGGGTACTTGACTGACAATGGTCAAAAGCTCTTTATTTTGCTCATCATAATGGTACACTGCCCGTTCGGTTAATAAAAAATCATTATTTGTACGGACAGAATATTCTATCCTCAATAGCAATCCATCATCTTCGTAAAAATAATCGGACTTCCTGACAGGATTCCATTGACCCTCATGATAATATTCCTGTATTTCGACAGACAACTTTTCTCCATCGTATTCATAAACAGTTCTGTCAAGAATCCTCAGATTTCCTGCCGTATTATGAGAATTGACGGAAGAAATTCTTTTCCCGTTTTCATAATGATGTTCAACGAGATGCATCAAATCATAAATCATATGAGTGCTGTCTCTCGCTACAAAAAACTTCTCGCTGACCAGTTGTCCCTGTTGATTGTATGAATATTCATACATGGTAAAATCGGATATAACGATACTATCCAATTTTAACAATTCTTCATTCGATGCAGCATTGCATCTATCTGTTTGAATCAATAAAAGACTCAGTAAAATAAAAAATGTAGTGGTTGTTTTCATTTTTTTAGGTTTAATCTATTAATATTAAACTTATAGTCTAATTATACGGTATTAACACTGAAATATGAGGATCTGGAACCTACATAAGGGATCCCGCAGGATCAGGAACTAAATTTACATCTCACATATGATGTTTCTTACAGAGATATCAAGGAGTTTTTCAAGCTTGAATAATATGTAACACGCGAAGTTATGCATGTTTTTTAAATTTACAATGGTTTATTGGATATAATTTTATTTTGAGGTGAATAACCACATCCGTCACTATAATTGCAACTTTTCCAATGCCTTCTTCAACCTTGCAATTGTTTCTTCTTTACCTATGATGTCAACAATATCGAACATGTGCGGACCTTTAGATTCGCCTACTATGCAAATACGGAAGACATTCATCACTGCACCCATGCCATAAGCTTTTTCTTCTATCCACTTTTTTACTATAAGTTCAATATTATTCGCTGAAAAATCTTCAATACCTTCGAGAACATCAATTAATTCAGTCATATGTGTTGCTGAATCAGCTTTCCAACGTTTTTTCATGGCATTTTCATCATAAGACTCAGGTGCAATAAAGAAAAATGAAGCTTGTTCCCAAATATCTTGGATAAAATTTGCCCTCTCGCGAACTGAAGTTACAATTTTTTTCACCTTATCCCAATCTTCAATAATATTTTTTTCAATAAGAAGATGTTGAAACAAATCGGCAATTTCATCAATTGGTTTCATCTGTAAATACTGATGATTGAACCACTTACCCTTCTCATAATCGAACTTGGCACCACTTTTACTTACTCTTTCCAAAGAAAAAAGATCTATCAATTCTTTCATCGAAAATATTTCCTGATCAGTACCCGGATTCCACCCCAAAAGAGCCAAAAAATTCACTACTGCATCAGGAAAATAACCGGCTTCACGATATCCGGACGACACTGTATCGGATTTAACATCATGCCATTCCAAAGGAAAAACAGGAAAACCTAACCTGTCGCCATCGCGTTTACTCAACTTCCCATTTCCATCAGGTTTCAGAAGCAAAGGCAAATGCGCAAACTGCGGCATTCTATCCTTCCAACCTAAATATTGATATAACAAAACATGTAAAGGAGCGGAAGGTAACCATTCTTCTCCACGAATAACATGAGAAATTTCCATTAAATAATCATCGACTACATTTGCCATATGATATGTAGGTAACCCATCAGAAGATTTATAAAGTACCTTATCGTCTAATATAGAGGAGTTTATTACAACTTCACCACGAATTAAGTCATTTACTGTAATATCTTGATTAGGCTCAATTTTTACACGAACCACATATTGTTCACCATCATTTATTCGCTTTTGAACAATATCATTAGATAAAGTAAGAGAATTATTCATAGCATCGCGCGTTGAAGCATCATATTGGAAATTAGGGATTTCAGCACGTTTTGCCTCTAATTCCAATGGAGTGTCAAAAGCAATATATGCTAAGCCCTCAGCCAACAATTTATCTACATATTGTTTGTATATATCTTTTCTTTCACTCTGACGATAAGGAGCATGAGTTCCTTGTGATTTAGCACCTATACCTTCGTCTATATTGATACCTAACCAATTTAATGATTCAACAATATAATCCTCAGCACCAGGAACAAATCTGGCTGAATCGGTATCTTCAATGCGTAAAAGCATGTCTCCACCGTGCTTCTTGGCAAACAAATAATTATATAATGCTGTTCGTACACCACCAATGTGTAAAGGTCCGGTCGGACTTGGTGCAAATCTTACTCTAACTTTCTTCATTTGATTTTTTAATAAAGTGCAAATTTACAAGATTTTCTAATAATAACATAACAAAGGGTGAAAACAATGATTAGTGATTGATAAAGCATAAAAAAAATATTATGTTTATTTGTCTATTAAAAATTAGTTATATATTTTGTACCGCTTTAATAAAAGATGCTATTTAACGTGAGTTCGATATAAGAAAAAGATTCACAATGTAATCTGAAACCCCGAAAGGGGTTTGATGTGCGTAACCCCGTGCAAGCGAAGCGCAGCTCGGGGATGAATGTACACCTGACACTACACGACCCCGCAGGGGTCGAACAACACAAGCGATGTACAACCCCTTCGGGGTTGAGAGACCGTGAGGCTCGCTTACCCCGCACTACGCTTCGCTTGTACGGGGTTATGCGTAATATTGCCCCATGCGGGGCAGTTAAGCGTTTTTAGAAAGTTTTTTTGCATATGATCTTTTCTTATATCGAACTCACGTTATTTATTAAAAATAAATTCAAACATTATTTTGCATATTAAAAAATATATAGTATCTTTGCACCGCTTTAGAAGTAAAGCACTCAATTTTATGATTGATATTTCGGGCGTTTAGCTCAGCTGGTTCAGAGCATCTGCCTTACAAGCAGAGGGTCGGCGGTTCGAATCCGTCAACGCCCACAAGGTTGTCCACAAAGGGGCAACCTTTTTTATTTAAGAACATTTTCTGTATGGATTTTAGGGATCAGCGGATTTTAGCTCAACCGGTTCAGAGCATTCCGTCTTAAAACGGAAGGGTCGGCGGTTCAGATCTATCAACGTCCACAGCTAATAATCAAGCAGTTAAGAAAAAAAATTCTTAACTGCTTTTTCATTTGGTGTAAGTCTGCTTGAGATACTTACTAATTTTCTAAATTAAAAAATTGGATTTATTTATTTCACAAATTTTCGACTATAATTTACATCTACACTACAAACATTTACGATATAGACACCATTTTGATATGAATTAATATCGAAATGAAAATTAGTATCATCAGCTTTACCTGACACAATACAAATTCCATCCACTGAATAAATGTTTATTTCATCTCCGACAGTTAAATTATCAACAAAAAAATGTGAGTTATCTATTCTATTCAGTTGTATATTCTTTTTTTTTAAATCATTTGTGGCTGTATTGCCTGTTAAATAATTATGATATTCGGTCCAGAGCTCATCAGCCGATTTTTTGAATAAACTTTTTGCTACGGCATCCATCGACCAAGCTGAAAGAGTTTTGGTTGTTTTATTAATATCTTTCAGAAAATCAGGATTATATGTATTGGTAATCCATTGATAGAAAAAGGCTGTTGTAGTATAGCCATCTTTCCAACTTCCTCCTGGAGAAGGATAACGTTTTGGATTAAATCCTCCTGTAAGTAATCGAGCTAAATCAGCAGTGCCTTCGGTAAATCCAAAATGTTCGGTACCGGCAGAATAACCGCCTGCATTTTTGGGGCTACCTTGATAACAATGGCAAACCTCATGACAAAGCACTCCATATATTTCATCAGCAGTAACTTTATCTGAATGAGTTTTTGAGAAATCATCTAAATAATTCAGATTAAATCCAATCTCTAAGTTTGGAGCCGAGCCTGACTTGTATGACAAATGACCTCCCTCATTAAATTTATAAGTGATTTTATTGACATTTGCTATATTTGCCTCTTGAGGAGTATAGTACAACTCTTTAGCAATAGTAAGACAGCATGTCTGTACAAACTCTTCGATAGACTCATAGCCCTTAGACTGAACAAGATTCAAATATTTTAAGTAGCCGGGATTTTCGGAGTTTGGATTGTCTATCACTACAGTAGGAGGAAGAAAACTCGACCAGTCCTGATATTGTTTAACATCAATAGTTTGAGTTTTAACAGATGAGTTTTGTCCATCAGATACTTCTAAAGTTATTAAGTAAGAACCTGAGCGATTGTAAACTACACTTGGATTTGCTTCGGTGCTGGTTGACGGTGTTGCACCTTCAAATGTCCAATTATAAGTAACGGCATTTAACGAAGCATTGGTAAAGCTGACAGGAACAGTGGTAAAATATGGAGGATCACTCGTAAAGTCAGCAAAAACTTCTGTTGGAGCTTCGGCTTTAGTTCCCATAAGACGCCATTCGGATAACTGAAACGTTGTGCCTGAACCAATAGCAAGGATATTTAATTTGTAATATTTATAAGCTTTTGTGTTATCGGCAATAGTAAAAGTTTTCGTCTGCTTTCTTGCTTCGAAAGTCACATTGTTTCGTGAATCCAACAGAAACCAAGTAACACCATTGTTAGAGCCTTCTAATGTCCATCTTTTCGGATCACGGTTCGACGCATCATTACCTGACACAAAAGAATAAGAATTTGCAATATAATAATCAGGAGCTTTAAAAATTATCCAAAGTGATGGATTAAAAGAAAGAAATTTAGTATTGCTGTTCTTGTCGACTAACTTACTAACATCTTCCCCAACAGGAGAATCTTCATACTGTGCTGTAATCTCTCCACCGGACAGCCACGTAATATCAATATTTTGTGCAAAGCTTTTTTGAGAAACTAAAAGCAATAGAGCAATAAAGAACAAGAGTGAATGTTTCATTTGATTTTAACTTTTTATTGATTTAATTATCTGATTATGTGCTTAACAACAAATTCATTCGTGTCGGTTTTAATGCTAACTATGTAAATTCCACTTTTAAGTGAAACTTCCACATTAGAGTCATATCTATCATTGAGATAAACAACCCCCAGCAGGTCGACAATGGTTACAAATGAATTTTCAGAAAGATTAGAGATATACATAATATTGTTATTGCTTCGGATAGAAACATCAATATTCGAAGGACTATTAAATGCTGAATTATTAGGAATATAGTTTAACTTAGTGTCGAGCCAATCTATACGTTGATTAATAAAATTCCTTACATTGTCAACCTCAGCAGTATAGCTACCATAAATAACAGGATTTTCATGCACTTTACTTAACATTATGGGCCAACGCTTAAAGTTTAGTGATTGGGAGTTCATTAAAAGGTTTTCACAACTATCTGCAACCGATTCCATAACTATTTTAGATATATAATTTTTATCCCGATAATTAGCATACAACGCTTGTAATTTCTGAGTAACAGTTGCATCTGTGAACATTCGGCGCAGCATGCCTTTTGTGTTACCCGCAGCACTTGTCCCTCCATCCCACATCGACATCCATTCATTACCTCTATTTTGAGTGCTTTGCATTATAGGATATGTACGATGATCGTTTTCAAAAGCCAAATCAAAATCCCATACAGGACCTACATAAAACTTATCATCATCTTTCTTTTTCGCCATTCTTACACTCCAATAAGAATCAGTATTTCCACTAAATTCGCTAACTAAGAAATGTCGAAGGAAAGATTCCATATCTATATATTTCTGATATCCATTATACGGGTCTTTGTAATTAGAAGCACTAACGGAATTTGTAAGTTTATTAAAATGAGCAGCTATATAAGTTTCCTGTGCAGGTGTTATTTCATCATCATCAGGATATTTAATTGACACCGGAATTCCATATTGATTTGATGTAAATCGTTTGGGTTCGCCTGATGCATATGCATCAATTTCTACCAAATATCCACCGGTAAGATCAAATGGCGTCATTTCTTCAATATCAACTCTGTTTTTCCTAACGTCTATATGGTCGCAAAGCTGATAGCAGCCTTTATAGTCGCCATTAAGAACTACATCAACAGCAATTGCGGGAGAGACATACGTCATCTCAAGTCGACGAGCAAAATCAAATGCAAGTATATTACGCATTAAAGTTTTATCGCCATAATTATTTATTAATGTCCAGTTTTTACCTTTTGCGGGAAGTCCCATTAATTTAACCGAATTAAATAGTTTCATTCGATAAGGCTTTTTAGGGTGCGTCCAGCTATTATTACCACGACCGCGAATTTGCAGACTATCGGTATAGAATTTAGTACCATCATCATAAACAAATGACACTATACCTTTAATATATACCTCTTTACTTGTAATATTTTCAGAATTGACTGTGTGGATATTAACTGTCGGTAAGTTGGTAAGAGTAGGTAATTTAGTCGAGTTTCCAATACCTTGATAGCCGAAAAATTTTAATTCGCCCATATATTTGCTAAGACCATTACCGGATGGTTTATCTTCACTTGGGAATAAAAAACGCACATATCTAAAGCCTTTGGAAGTGGATATATTTATAGTATTTTTTCCTGGAATCGGAGGAGAAGAAATTATAGCAAGAGCAATGGCATCACCAAAATCGGGACTGTTAGCACCTTCGAAAATACCTAATTCAAGACGAGCTGCATATTCTTCCGGTTTGTTATCTCTCCGGCAATAAAAATCTACTGAAGTTATAATATGAGGAGAGCCTAAATCAAGTCCTAACCAGTTACCAAATGTCCCGTCTGATTTGAAATATGTATCCAAATCATTATCAAAAGCTTTTGCTGCTGAAAAATTATTAGGTTGATTACTTTGATCATAAAATATAATAGAACCCGAAAGCTCCTGAGATAAGCCTAAAGAGAAAACTTCCGAACAATAAAGGAAACAAAGAATAAGAATAAGTTTGAGATTATGAATCATTTTTGACATTTTATTACAAATTATAAAGTTGATTGAGGAATAATATCACCAACACCTTTCTTTTTAGGGTTATAAACGGCTACTCCAACTTTAGAGTCAGCACATCCATAATATAAAAACCACTTGTTTTTAAAATAGACTAAGCCCTCAATGAAAACAGTACCATCAGTATATTGTCCACTCTTTTCAAAGTCCTCCATTGGTCTAAAGAAAGGAACATCTGAACGTTGCAAAAGTTTACATGGATTATTCAAATCGAATAACATTTGACCTGCACTATACGTACCCGGATTAAATCTAAAATCACGGTCATTATTGGTTTTATTTTTTCCATTATATAACAGAACAATTCCATCTTTAGTTTTTACAGCAGGCGGACCACATTCAACTAAATCGCTATCAAAGAACCCTTTACGAGTATTTGCTAATACAAGCAATTTACCATTATCGTCTTCCAATGGTGTCCAGTCTGTTAAATTATCAGATACTGCGGCATGAGTCTTATATTCACCCCAGTACATGAAATATTGATTATTCACTTTAGATATAACTAAGCGATTATTTTTTATTTCGGTAAGAATTGATGCTGCCTTACTCCATGAATTCAAATATTTACCATTAGCAGCATTTTTAAAAATCGGACCAAACTTGTCCCACTTAATAAGATCTTTTGATGTAGCAACACATAGCCGTGCTACATGTCTATCCCAAGATGTGTAAAACATAACATATAATCCTTCTTCAGTAACGGCAACTCTGGGGTCTTCGCAACCTCCGGACCACTCATAGATTTTATTGTTATCATCCGGAAATAACACAGGAGAAGAGAATTTTTTAATTTTTATACCATCCTTTGATTCAGCAAGTGCAATTCTTGATGTTCTTTTACCTATTCCCTGTGCTGAATTATCTTCAGCTCTATATAAAATACAAATTTTATTGTCTTTAACAACAGCAGCCGGATTAAACACATCACTTTCCTCCCATTTAACCAATGAATTATTCATTGGACAGAAAAATGTTGAATTTTTATCAGGAATGATAATAGGATTAGCTTTAGCAGGACGTTCAAAACCGCCCAGCATCCAATCGGATAGATAATTAATTTGTTGTGAATTAGATATTTCTATATTAAAACCTAAAACAAATAAAGTAAAAAGAAAAAAAGTAAATTGTCGCATTTTATATATTTAAAAAATCCCGGCTTTCGGTGAACTCCAACCGGGATTTTTAGTTTATTTATTGATTATAAAAAATTATTTTACTATCAGTTTAGCTTGTTTTACTCCATTTGCATTTGACAAACGAACAACATAGCTACCTTTAACTAACATTCCGGTTGATACATGTGTTGCACCTTCTACAGCTTTTTCATATACCAAGCTGCCTTGAAGAGTATAAACACTCAACAAACCTTCTTCATTCAAATATAAACTGCTACCCATTTCAACAGGATTAGGATATATTACGAAAGATTCCGATTTTGATTTTGGAGAAAGAACGCCTGACGATGCCGGAGTTCCATAAACTTCAAATTCGCGGATACGATTAAAGTTAGTACTTTGCATTGCCAAAGGAATTGATAACTTAACAAAGCGACCTGTTACCGGAGTTTCAAGTATAGCTTCTTTTGGATCCGGACCAACAACTACTTCTACCATTTCAAAGTTATCATTCATCACTTCTTCATATTCTTTTTCAAATTCTCCACTGAATGCTTCTGTCCAAGAACCTTCTGCACCAGTTGCACTAACAAATACATCGTAACCGGTAATCCAGTCGGCAGCATCATATAGTTTGAAACCGGTAATGTCGTAATTACCTTCAAGGTCGATAATCACCCATCCATCGCCTGCACTACGGTTGAATGCCCATGGATCATGCTTAATGGTGTTGATTTCACCTGTCTCATAGTTTTCTTTATAGTAATTGATATTACCATCAATAATATTACATGGAGTTTCACGGTCGCTATAGTTGTTATGGTGACTTACAATAGTTTTACCAACACTTACAACACCATCACGATCAACCGTTTCTACCTTATTGCCATATAAATCAATACCATAAATCCATACTGCTCCGGCTACGCTATTATCAGAAGGTTTATAACCACGATAGAAGGTGAATTTTATGTAACGAGCGTCAACTGATAAAGGAATATCTTTAATATCAGGCGACTCACCATAATCATAGTAGTTCTCATCTGCAACTGTAAAGTCTTCATCTTCAGTTCCAGTTGTACTTACCTGTATCATATAACCACTAACATTAGCAACATTAGCATTGGAAGATTCAACTAACAAACCATCTCTAATAACAACACGATCAATATGATAGATGTCTGTAATAGATAAAATTATCCAAGGAGCATCATTTGTATTTTCACACCATTTGTTTTTAGTGCTACCATTAGTGTTCAAACGATTGCCAATAAGAGTTTTATATGGATTTTCATCACCATTAGTGTAACCGCTCCAAGAATGAACATTTACAATTCGTTTACCGGTAGCCTTCCCATAACTTACGCTAAACAATCCTTCTTCTTCAGGAACTACAGTAATATTGTATTCTTTAGTCTTAGTTCCATCTTCAGAAGTAACCATTACAGTAAGAGTTTCAATATCACCGGAAAGAGTTTTCTCTCCCAATCCTGCTATAACTGCATCAGCCTGAGTTGCAACAGCAGCTAATGTTACAGAATTAGTTCCATAAGGAATATCCAAATAATAATTAACAGAATCCGGATTAAATGTCGGATACAGAACTCCTGCTGAAGGATTCAACGATTTTAGAGTTGAAATTTTCGACTGAGCAGCTCTGTTGATAGTTAGATTATAAGTTTTTGTTGCTGTACCATCTTTCGAAGTAACTTGAATAGCAAATGGATTATCTCCTATTACTAATGGTTTAACACCGGCAC
Source organism: uncultured Paludibacter sp. (assembly GCA_937927845.1). Classification (GTDB taxonomy): domain Bacteria; phylum Bacteroidota; class Bacteroidia; order Bacteroidales; family Paludibacteraceae; genus Paludibacter. Next base: position 14,541 of record CALFXE010000213.1, on the reverse strand, counting down.
CGGTAACAGTAGCTTCTTTATTAGTAGGAGAAGCAGCCACAGTCAAACTTTCAATTTCTTTTGCAACATTTACAGTATAATCCGTAACATCACTTACAAAGTTTGGACTTAGCACACCTTCCGACACAGACAATAAACTTAAAGTTGCGTCATCTTCAGGAACAAATATTTCATCACCATACACTTCAAATTGGAAAATACGCGTAAATGCATTAGGATCTTGCTCAGGTGCTTTCATAGCCGGTATTTCCAACTTGATAAAACGACCATGTACAGGAGTCTTCCAAAGAGGATCTGATGGATTATAAGTATATTCTTTCAAATTCAAAGTTGATTCATATTCAGAAGAAACTAATTGAGTCCAACAATCATTAGTATCATCATCAACCATATTGATTAAACCTAAATTTGGAGCAACCGTACTTACATAGATATTTACACCATCCAAGTTTTTAGTACCGGATTCTGCATAAGAAGCGTCATATAATTTAAAGTCAGTAATATCAAACATTTCTTCAAGATCGATAACAACATAATGGTAGTTATTAACCTGACCATATCCCGGTATACCCCATTTTGAATTTCCGTTAGTAGTATTGCCATCTAAGATATTATATGCCCATTCGCGACGATTGCTTGGTTTTTCTTCAAATTTCAGAATTGTCTTACCAACGCTCACTAAATTACCACGGTCTACTTCACGAGAAAACTCACCATACATATCAAAACCATAGACACGAACAGCATTTTCATAATTGCCATTGTCAGCCCGATAGCCTTTGTTTAACACATAAAACTTCACATATCTTGCTTCTACCGGAGCGTCTAATTCGATAGTTTTAACTGTAAGGCTGCCTTCATCTTGACCATGATACACCTCTACCCAATCACTATCTTCCCATCCTGCAATTACAGGATCATAAGCTTTAGTAGTAACAAAAATCTTGTATTCTTGGATATTTCCATTAGTTTTCTCACGAATCTGAGCGTCTGTAATCTCAAATTTGTCGATATTATAATAGTTAGCAAGTTCGAAAATAACCCATGGCTCTGCAGAGCTATTATCGCACCATTTATCTTCATTCACATTAGCATCAGGGAAAAGCATATTAATTGCACCTTCCTGCCATTTAGTATGCGAACTGTATGTGTGAATGCTTACCACTTGTTTTTCAGCACCTGATCCGGTGGGGTAGCGACTAAAAAGCTGTGAAGCTGCACTTGATGATACCGGCAGCATTAAAATCACAGCAACAATAATTGATAATAGTTTTTTTGTTCTCATTTTAAATAATAATTATGGTTGTTAATCTTTTTTCAGTTCTTTTCTTTCTCTTGAGATTGTACCTTCTGCTAATAAAATATGATTATTTGCAGCCGTAACCGGACTTGAATCATGTAAATCATAGAAAGTATAGCAGAATTTAAAAATTTTTGTAACATTTTCGTATCTCATGTCAGATAGAACTGCCTTTTGTATTGTTTCTATATTACTTTGCTCAGCTCCTTTGATAATTGCAGCATTTGCATTTATTTGCAGATCTACATTAGGTGAAGAAAAAATCAAAGAGTCGTTCTCGTCAATTCTGACATTTACTATATAGTCATTACGATTAATACTGTTTCTATCTATCTGTCCTGCATAAAAATAACATTCGTTATCAGATATTGCATATAAAGTTTTATTAGGTACCGGAGTACCATCGATCACGATATCCTGACCGTTTGCATCTTTACCGCTACTTTTCTTTTTATATTTCAATCCAGGAGGAGGAGGAGTGGCTGCTTCAGTTAAAAATACTGTTGCACTCCCTGAATAATCACCCGAAAAACTATTTATTCTTCGTATATGAAATAAACCTTCAGAACGTTTAAGAATTTCAGTTTTATCTAATTCTTGCAAAGTATAATGATTAGTCGATTCTATACTTAGAGGTAGAACATAGTCCTTATATGGATCTGTAATTTGATTAAAATCAATTGTTACATTTACTACTCCCACATCTTTTCCCGAAGGTATAGTCAGAGATTTGTTAAATGTAATTGCAGATTCCGGAATAGCAGTATAGTACAATCCGCTTTGTAACTTATACTTTTCAAGATTATATCTATCCAATACATCTGTATCATATTTCAAGGACAAATTCACATTCAAACTATTATCCGAAGTCCCTGATATAGATATAGAGACAGGTAGTTCTACAATATTCGATGGAGTGAACTCAATGTCTTGCTCTACCCATCCATTTTGAGTAAGCAGTACATATTTTTCGAACTGCTCATCGGGTAAATCACCGATGCAAGCAGTGAATAAAACAGCAGTAAAGAGAATTACCGTTTTGATTATAATATTTTTTCTCATATTCTAATATTTATTTATACAACAATTATTACCAGCCTGGATTTTGAGTTAATTTTTTATTTCTTGTTAATTCGTATTGAGGTATGGGCCACAAATACATTTTAGAAACAAAATACTTTGGATAAGTACTACTATGTGAAACTGCATCATAGAATCTTAGCCAGCTTGTACCGGTACTTGGCATATCTGTATTAAATCCTCTTACAGGTATGTTTTCTTCTACCTGAGCATCACGCCAACGTCTCAAGTCATAATAACGCTTACATTCACCAAACAGTTCGATCTGACGTTCACGTTTTAGTCTGGATCTGAATGAGTTTCTGTTATTATAAATCTCATCGCTTAAATCGGGAAGCCCTGCACGCATACGAACCGGTTTCATTCCTCTACGTAATTCGTCAATATCACGTTTTATCACGATATCTTCATTTTGCCAAGTCTGTACAGTATATTCAGAATTTTCTTCACCAATTTCATTTACAGCTTCGGCATACCATAACAAAACATCAGCATAACGGATTGCAGGTTCAAATTTATCAGTTATAGATCCTCCTTCAGTCAGACCATCTGATTTATTATAAAACTTTCTCATTCCTATACCGGTAATTGGAAATGCTTTTGGATTTGAATACATGTTGCCATTCATATCAGTCTGACCCTGATAATAGAAAATTTGTTGATTACGATAAGCATTAGGATTACTTTCAGCTTCCCATATAGAACCAGGATAAGCTATTGATGCATAAAATCGCGGTTCCAAATTAACGAATTTTAAAGATACCATTCTGCCAATATAAGGATATTTACCGGCAGCACTTGCAATAGAAGTTCGTTTTTGATTATCAGGAACATTATCAAATTCATATTCTCCGGCAACTCTTGCTTCTTCAACTGTTTTACCATCGTATCTGTAATAAGCTTCAAATTGCTTCATTGTAACAGCAACTGTATTTGCTCCTTTTAAAGAATATGGCATCATTAAAGATACTAATTGTCGAATTCCATCTTTATTATCGTTCGGACGAGTAAATATAACCTCTTTATTCTTAGAAGATTGCACAGTACCGTCAAACAATTGAGAATATGATGCATATGGATCAATATCAGCCCAACCGTCAGGGAAATTCAATGTTGAATATTCCGGATGTGCAGCATTAACTGGTGGCTCTGTTGTAGAATTAGATTTCGGCACAGTATATAAAGCGTACTGATTCAAATTGATTACATCGAGAGCAGCAGCAGCAGCCCGTGCCCATTTGCTTTCATCGTATTCTTGAGGAATTAATTGACGACCTTCATGATCTTTCAAGTTAAATAATTCTTGTCCATCTCTATTAAATAAAGGACTGGCAGCCAATAGATATACCCTTGCTCGCGCAGCTAAAGCAGCACCTCGAGTTGGACGACCAATATTATTTGGAGTCCATGAGGTTGGAAGATTACGTGCAGCTCTTAAGAATTCATTAGCAATAAAATCTACACACTCATCAAATGAATTTCTTGGTACAGCCATTTGTTCATAACTCAAGCTGATATCTAATCCATATTCAGGCATAATTGGAATCGGACCATATTCGCGAAGCAAAATCCAATAAGCATACCCACGTAAAAAATGAGCCTGAGCTTTATATTCTGATATTTCATTTAATGATAGCTCCTTACATGAATCTACATATTGAAGGAAAGTTGATGCCTTACGAATAGTTTCATAAACACGTTTCCATTTATCATTCTCTTTAAGAAGATTGTTAGCATTATATTCACCATTTTGATATAATTTGCAAGCATTATCATCCATGCGTAATAAATCATCGGTAGCCCACATGGAAAATCCACCTTTACCACCTATAGTAATATCGGCTAACTCATCATACATAACTTCATATGCATTAGAGAAAAACCCTTCAACATAATTACGTTTTTTAAAAGCAGCACCAATTGTACCTGTTTCTTCAAAATAGGAAGAAACATCTAAATAGTCGGCACAAGATGAAAAACTTATTACTGCAATTATCCCAGCTATTATAAATTTATTTAAAGTCTTCATATTTTTTTAGAAATTAATTGTAAAGTTGAACGAAAAGTTTCTTGAAATAGGATATTTAGCACCATCTTTATAATAAGCTCCACTTCGATTACCAATTTCAGGATCCCACCAGTCGAATGGACTAAACACAAGTAAGTTAGTACCAATAAATCCTAATCGCATATTAGTTGCATGAACAGCATTCACCCAACGTTTTGGGAAAGAATATCCAAACTCAAGGTTTTTAAGGCGAAGATAACGACCATCGCGCAACCAATAAGTAGAACGTTGAAAGTTATTTGCATTAGCACCATAGGACAAACGAGGAATAACAGCATTAGGATTTTCATTAACATTTTCAATCCAGCGATCTTTAGGATCTGTCATTTTTTCAAGGATATTACCCACAGTCTCTCCTGAGAATAAATAAATACTGTTACCACCAATATAGAAATCAACCATTCCGGCACCTTGTAATAACATATTAAAATCGAAACTACGCCATTGTAGACTCAAACCCGCACCATACACAAAACTCGGTACGGTAGTGTGTCCAATTGGCACAACGTCTTTATTGTCAATAACACCATCACCGTTAACATCTTTATATTTAATATCCCCTGGCAAATATGCTCCAAAGGTTTGTTTTGGCGAATTAGCAATATCTTGCTCATTTTCAAAGAGACCTAAAGAAATTAATCCTCTGGTTTGATTTAAACGATAGCCACGAGTCATTTGATAGTATAGTGCATTATCAGCTTCGTCATGTTCAATAACATTTGTTGTTGCAAAAGTAAAGTTACCACGCAGGGTATAATTAACTTCACCAATCTTATCACTGTAAGATGCAACACCTTCGATACCATACGATTCCATTTCACCAATATTAGCCCATGTGTCTGATATTTTATCTTGCAAACCGGTAGAGAAAGGCATGTTACCACGTTGCATAAAGATATCTTTACGATGATCTTTGAAAATATCAGTTGTAAAGCTAATTTTGTTATTCAGGAATACGAAGTCGATACCAAGATTATTTTTAATAGCTTTTTCCCATGTTAAACCTGGAGAGCCAAAACCTGTAATACGATAACCTCCGATTTTATTAGTGTTAAATTCACCGAAAGTATAGCCATCGCTACCTTCAATTAAATATGTATATGCTATACGTTTTGAATAATCTTTCTCATCAGATGTCAATTTATCTTCACCCACTAATCCATAAGAATAACGTATTTTAAACATATTCAACCACCAAACATTTTCCTTTATAAACTTCTCTTCAGAAATAACCCATCCTGCAGATAAGGCAGGGAAGAAACCAAATTGCTTTCCTGGCTCAAAGTTTTCAGAACCATTATAACCAAAGTTCATATCAAGAAGATATTTATCTCTGAAACCATAAGTTACACGACCAGAAAGACCAATATTTCTGAAAGGAATTGCAACTTTAGCATTAGTAGTATCATATTTGAATATACGCTGACGCTCTTGTTGATAATACATAAGCAATCCTGTAACAGTATGATCATCACCAAATTTACGTGAGTAATCTAATTTTGCCTCAGTATAATATCTGTATCTACCATCAGGCTCACCACTATCAAGTCTGAAAGGTGTTTCTTGGGAGACACGTGTCATAACTAAATTACCATTACGATCGCGTATCCTACCTGCATTCCACAATTCAGGCTGTTTTGTACGTGTTACTGTACTATTATTTTCGGAGTCGAAAGAGAAGGTACCTATAAATCTCAATCCCTTAGTAATAAATTTCAAATCTTGCTCTAATGTAATATTTGTTTCGGCTTTATTCTGCCACACACGTTTGTGTCCGGTTTTATTTAATTGAACTTCCGGGTTCATAGTTCCACCTGTTCCGTAAGTTGGAATTAATCCATTGCTATACATACGAGGAACTGTCAACGGCGTTAGATTTGAAAGTGACTCCCATATTTCATCAGAGGAAGGACGCGGCTTAGTTTGATTAACTAAATAACCACTTACACCAACCCTTAAAAGAGTAGTCTTAGTAATATCTACGTCAGTATTCATACGATAATTGTAGCGTTCGTAGCTTACATTGGTAGTTTCTTTCTCTGTCTTATAAATACCACCTTCATTATAATAACTACCCGACACATAATATCTGGCTGATGCACCACCACCATTTACGGATACTGTAGTACGATAATTAGAAGCACCCGGCTTCAGGATTACATCCTGCCAATTTATATTTGGAAACAAATCAGCATCAAGATCTCTCTCAATAATCTCAAGATCTTGTGATGAATACAAAGGAGCTTGATATCGAGTTGCTTTAGCTTCGTTAGCCATTGAAGCATAAGTAAAAGCATCGGTATATTGAGGAGTACGGGAACGAGTGTTATAACCATACTCTTGTTTCACATTGATGTTTACTTTTCCGGCGGCACCACGACGAGTAGTAATCATAATAACACCATTTGCTCCTCGTGAACCGTAGATAGCCGTAGCAGATGCATCTTTTAACACTGAGAATGATTCTATATCCTCATAGTTTAACTGGTCAAGTGATCTTTCGATACCATCCACCAGTACTAAAGCCTTAGCATTTGCACCAAAAGTACTAATACCGCGAACCCAGAACTCAGTAGTATTCTCACCCGGTTCCCCTGTTGTTTGATGACCAATAATACCCACCACATTACCTACAAGAGCATTACTCATATTGGCAGATGAAACACGAAGTCGACCTACCTCCACTGTTGTAATTGCACCTGAAAGAGTGGCTTTTTTCTGATGTTGTCCTGCACCTACAACTATCACCTCCTGAAGTTTTTCAGAGTCTTCTTCGAGTTGTAGATCAAATACATTTTTTATTACGGGAATTTCAACTTGTTTGTAGCCGAGATATTTCACAACTAACACATCATACGAGTCAACCCTTATAGAGTATTCTCCATTCAAATTGGTGATAGTACCATTACTCGTATTTTTAACGACAATACTAACACCCATTAGAGGCTCACCATTCTCATCCGTAATAACCCCCTTAACAGTCTTTTGTTGAGCAAAAATTGCTGATGAGCAAAACAAGATAACAGCTATAATTGATAATATTTTTTTCATGATATATAGATTCTATTCAACTAAAATTTTTCTTATTAACTCATTGTCACAATCTGCCACATACCAAACATCGGATGCTTTACAGTAATGAACACTTTCAGGATATTTAAAGAGTGACTCTAATAAAAGTCCATCGGCATAACCAGAGGTACCTGGTTGCCCTGCAAAAGTAGATACAGTACCGTCAGGTGTAATTTTCCTGATACAATGGTTGTTTCTATCTGCAACATAAAGATTACCATCGGTATCACACGTACCTTGTCCAGGTGAGTTAAATTCAGCTATAGTGCCTATACCATCTCTATGTCCAGCATTACCAGAGCCAACAAATAAAGTTGCAGCATCAAATATTTTAGTTGGTTCTGCAGCATCATAATTATATTTAGCTCTATAGATATTATGTTTATAAGTGTTGATAATATAAAGATATTCACCATTAGGGCTAAATGCAAAATTGACACCATGTATCCTGTTTGCTGTATTGTTTGTTGGAATTGTAATACATTGCTCTGCCTGTTGAGTCTTATGGTTAACTTTATATACCCAACCACTTGTAGCACCACCCATAAACAATTCTCCTGTTATAGGGTGAACAGCTATAGCGGCGGTTCGCACCTCTGTAGCCATTGTAACATGTTTGCGCGGCACTTGAAAGCCGTCATCACGCAGGAACAGAACAACAACAGGATCGGATAATGTCATATCATTTGAACCCGGATAAATTGTTTGCAATAAGAACAAAGTATCACTATCCAAACTGAAAGCTGCGCTTGCAGGAGATCTGAAGTTTGCTCCTGAATTTCGAACTATTGTACGTACTTTATTATCTAGATATTGACGTAAACCGCCATCTTGATTACTACCACGTCCTTCTTCAACAAAGAATAAGTTACCATCCAAATCAGTTGTTACACACCAAGGGCGACGTACTAATGCTATTTCACCATCACTATCATCTACTATACCAGGTTGCCCAACCTGACCACAAACTGTAGTTACATTTTCGCGAAAAACGTAATCAAATGGGTCATCTTCAAAAGTAAATTCTTGTATGTTATCGTTTTTTCCAATAAAAACTTTTATATCACCTGTACCGGCACGCGATGGAACAATTGCATAAATTGCTTCACCATCAGAAGATATTACTCGTGCATTCTTTCCATTAACAGTAACTTTAATATAAGAAGTATCAGTTCCAAAATTTGTACCATACACCATTAATTTAGAAGTTACTCCTCCTGTTTTAGGATAAAAATTAGAAATGGTTGTGGGGAGATTAGGATCGGGCGGAACAATAGGACGCCCTGAATCTTTGTCGTTAACACAACTAAGAAAGAAAAGAAAAAGGAATGCAGAAAAGTAGATTAACCCTTTTAACGGATTAATGAAACATGTTTCTCTTTTAGTCATAATTTGTAATATTAAAAAATTATTTGGATTTTTAAATAAAAAATTCACACAGAAATAGTGAAAAAATCACGCAAAGAACGCAAAGCTACGTATTATAACATATGCTTTGCATTCTTCGTGTGAAATTAAAACTTAAATAATCCCATGATTATACATTAACTGATTGATTATTTTACAATCAATTTTGCAGATTGTAGTTTTCCATTAGAATTAACAGTAACTATATATACTCCGGGCACAAACTGATGATTCACCACAGTCGACAATCCATTAACAGGTTGACTTGTAATTTGATTGCCTAACAAATCGTAAACTTCAATTTGAGATGCTTTTTCAACATTAGACTTCACCATTATGCTGTTTGAAGAAATTTGATAAGCTCTAAATGACATGTCATTATTGCCTAATAAACTTTCAACAGATGTTTTAATAACATGTGTTTTATCTAATACTTCAAATTCTCTAATTCTTGCCCAAGCATCTTCTCTATTAAACTTGTATGCAGTAGGAACTTCAAATCTTACATATCTTGCTTCAATCGGAGGTTCTTGCAGACGATATAATCTTTCTTGAACACCTACAACAGTTGGCATGTCTGTAACATCACAAGCTTCAACCCATGCATCTTCAAGATTAGATTTAGTATAAACCTTAAATCCTGTTATCTGGTCATCTGGATTTTGCTCAGCAACTACTTTGAAAGCACCTATTTCACATGCTTCTTCAAGATCAATATCAACAGAAAGTGGATTTCCATAAGTAGCCCAAGGAGCTGTATTGTAATATCCGTCTAAAATATTAGCAGGAGTTTCTCTACCGAACCCTTGATAATAACCACCTTCGTATGATAAAACTGTTTTTCCTATACTCAACACATCTGCCTTAAGTGATTCTACAAATTTACCATAGATATCAAATCCATATATCCATGCTGCACCTTTTCCTTCTGCTTTGGTTGGAGTAAATTTCAAGAAACGAGCTTGCACAGGTTCAACTGTTTTGTATTTTATTGTAAGAGCAGTTTCACCGGTTGCATTGATTATTTCTGTCCAGTCAGTAGCATCCATACTTACTTCAACTTTCCAGTCAGCAATCTGTCCGTCAGTTCCTTCGCGGAATCCTTTGTCTCTCCACTCAATTGCACCCACTTCATATACACCTGCAAAAGAGAAAGTAACCTGTGGAGTCGCATTGTCACCATTAGAATGGCACCATTTATCATCACCACTTTTCACTTCATCTTTACCGATTAATAAGCGATAAGCACTTTCTTTATCATTATTTGAATCGTGAGAGTAAATATTTACACTTCGTTTACCGGTTCCATCAAGTTTTGAAACAGAGAATAAACCACGATCTACTTTAATGGTATAATCCTTATCGAAAATACCATTGGTAGCAGTAACAGTCAATGTATTATGACCATAATTTACAGCCTTAACGCCAACACCATCTTCTACTACTGTGATACCGGATTTACCTGTTGCAGCTAAAGTAATATTTGCAATCGAACCATCAACAGTTAAAGTATAACTTGTTACAGCAGGATCAAATGCAGGCACTAAAGTTCCTTCAGCCACAGAAAGAGTAGCTAAAGACACACCCGGTATAAGATCTAAATCAACAACCACAGGAGTAAAATCGTATCCAGCCGGCGCTGTTAATGTTACGAAAGTTGCTTCTGATGCTGCTTCATCCCATGTAGCAGCTACTTTTACAACAGAACCCTCAACAGTTACTTTATCTGCATCATCAGGAGTAATTGTATAAGTAAAACCATGAGTATTAGGAACTAATAAAGCTAAATCTAAACCATTGGTGTTTTCTTTTTCAAGATCATAACTATCCTTCTTATCTAAAACAGCAGCTTTAACAGGTGTAGCTTGCCATTGTAAAATCGGATAACCGGTATTAGACATTGTCCAAACATCAGCAAAATCCCAACCTAATGTAGTTTCATAAAACGCCTGTGTTTTAGCATCAGCAGGGGTTACGTTTGCACCATGTAATTTGTCTGTTCCTATTCTGTCTGTATCAGCCGAGACCAAGGCTCCCACACTAAAATCAAGTGTACCGCGCCAAGCTGTACTCAATCCGTAGTTATTTATCAAGGTACGCTGACGAGATCCTGCGGCATCGTGCAAAATACGTATCGCATCAGCCGACCAGTTACCGGAAAGCAAATAGGGCGCAAGACTTACGTTGTTTTCTACCCGTATTCTTTCAGCAATTTGACTTCCATTATCCTGATAGCCACCGATACCCACGGCACGGTTATTAACATTGCTGATTATACCTGCATAGTAACTGTTGTAAACAGCACCGTTGCCAATAACGCCCGAAAGACCTCCGGCTTGATGTTCGCGGGAATGTACGCGAGCATTACTATAACAGTTGCGGATAACAGATCCGTCTTTCAGATTACCAACAATAGCTGCCACGTGGTCGCGTCCTTCAAAACTCGAATTGGCAACGTAGCAATTTTCAACAAGCGATGCTAACGCCTGTCCGGCGATACCGGCAACGTCGTTATATCCGTTGAAAACAGCATCTTCCAGACCCAAATTGCGAACGGTGGCATTTTTTAACACCTTGAACAGAGCAACCGTATTTTTTTCGGCATCACTGCCGGTAGTATTATTGTATCGCAGACCTTTAATTATATGTCCGTTTCCGTCAAATAGTCCGGAAAACTCATTCAGTCTCGGGAATGTTTTATCGGTCATGTCGATATCGGCTGTAAGCTTGTAAGCCACAGTCATATCGGTAATAGCCAGCAGTTCGTCTGCCGTTGCTATATCAATAACCTCCGGTTTCAGTTTAATTACGAAAGAATTTGTCGTTCCCACCAAACTGTAACCTGCTTTAGGTACTATATTAATGGTTACGTCGATAACGCCGGTTTGGGCAAGTCCATCCACCGTCAAAACAGCCTTTCCATCCACGATATCAACATATTCGCTTGTTTCCGTCAGTTCCACTACATTGGGAACATCACTCTGCAAGGTATTATTGAGATAAACGCGGCTGTATAAGTCGAGCGAAGTACCCGAGAAAAGTGCTTTATCTGAGGGACGGATGGCGATAACGCTTACTTTTTGAGTCGCTGCAGCCTCCTGCCATTTCAGTACAGGATAACCTATAGCTGGCATTGTCCATATATCGGTAAAATCCCATCCGAGGGTAGTTTGATAAAAATCCTGTGTCAGCGCGTTGGCATCGCCGCCGGGTATATTGGCTCCGTGTCCCTTAGCCGCTCCGTAGTTGCCGTCCGAGAGATTGCCCATACCGTTCATTGCCGAAAAATCATTATCTTTATTGCCATCCAAAATGGTAGAGGTAAGCGAGTAAAGTCCGGTTCTGCCAAGGTCGGCATCACCATTAGCGCTGGTTACGCGGAGATTGCTTCCGCCGAGAATATAGGGCGCCAGATTGACACTGTATTCTACAACCGGTTTTCCTCCATCACGCCATGCGCCTATCCCGCGGGGATTTCCTGAACGAACAACACCCGAGAAATAGCATTTGGAAATAGTCGTATTGTTATCAATAAACATCCCGACCATACCGCTTGCTTGGCTGCCTCGGGAATACACTACACCATTAGCGTAACAGTTGCGTACAATAGACTGGCTGTACATATTTCCAGCAATAGAGCCGCCATGGTCGGCTGTTTCTACGTAGGAGTTGGTTACAGCACATTGTTCTACTACTGCGCCGTTTTTCAGCGTTCCAGCAATGGCGCCTACGTGTTTTCCACCGATAATATAGGCGCTCTCAATTCCGAGATTCTGAACCGTACCACCATCTATAACAGAAAAGAGTCCCATCTTACGGCTTCCGCCTGGGTACACTGTTCCATCGTTGTCGGTTTTGTTAAATTTCATTCCGGTAAGTACGTGTCCGTTTCCGTTTAACGTACCGGTAAAAGGAGAACCTTCTGTTCCGAGAGGCACCCAGTCGGCGTCGGAAAGATCGATATCCGCTACTAATTTGTAGCTACCTGCTAAGTCAGATTGAATAGCTTCTAATCCTGCTCGATCAGAAATTTCAGTCTGCGCTTGTAACGCAACATTCCCCATGCAAATAGCAAAAAGCATTAGGAATACTTTTAAAGTAATTTTTTTCATGGATTTAAAAAATTTAATAAAGTGATTAATTAAAAAATAAATTGTTTAACAAAGATATAACAAATGATTTTGATTTGTTCTTAAAAAACACTCACTTAACCCTATTTGGCACAAAAGTTTACTATTTTGGCACAAAAGTTTACTATTTTTTTCAGGTTACATGAATATAAAACCTCCAAAATCAGTATTTCAAACTAACAGCAATCGGATAATGATCGGATGGTAAGCGGGGTTTTGCCTTCTGAACTGTTGCTTCTTTTGGAAAATTAGCAGATTGCACAGGCTGTCCCGACATATCAGTCCAATACAAATCTGTAAACACTCCATATCTTTCCGGTTTAAATTGATAAGTTACAAACACATGATCTATACGTTGAGAGGTTACATTATCAATTTTGAAATCATTGAAAGTACCATTAGTGGAATGTTTGATTTTTGCTTCCAAAAACGAATCTTTTATTTTCCCTGAAGCAACTAAAGCAGCATAGCTTTCACTCGTTTGATCTACATTAAAATCACCGGTAAGAAAAGCAGGTTTATCCTTAGCAATTTCATCAATTTTTTGAAGAAGTAATTTTGAACTTTCAAAACGTGCTTTTACTCCTATATGATCAAAGTGCAGATTAAAGGCATAAAACTTAAACCCGGTCTTCTTTTCCTTAAAGTAACCCCATGTACAAATGCGGTTAAGAGCAGCATCCCATCCCTTACTTGGCACATCAGGTGTTTCCGACAGCCAGAAGTCCCCATGATCAATAAGCTGATAGCGATCCGTTTTATAAAAAATCGCTGAATATTCATCATCAGTAGGGTTTGCACCGCGACCACGTCCGATTACATCATAATTATAAGGATTCAACATTTTTTTCAAATCCTCAACCTGATTAACTTTACATTCTTGCGTACCTATGATGTCCCAATCATAAAAAGCAATCATTTGTGCAATAACCGGACATCTGTTTACCCAACCATTACCTGCTGCTGCATCATGAGAGTTATCATTTCTAACGTTAAAAGACGAGACAGTCATTATTCCGCCTTTAGCACTAATATTTGCAATCGAAATTGCAATAAACATTAATAATAAAAATTTTGTTCGTTTCATATATATATATATTGATTATGATTATGAATGTTTTGTATGAGATAAAGCAACAATCCCATTCCTTTATTAACTATTGATAAGGATATAATAAGAATTAAGATTTACCTCAAAACATATTATAAATAGTATGTATTACCGCATATTCTCACATATTAACTGAAGTCATCTTGACTTTTCACATCAACCGACTGTAACTGTAGAGTAATTCCCTCACTTCGCACTATCCAACCCACTACAACCGTAGAGGAGTTCCCTCAGTCGCATTATCCAACCACTACAACTGTAGAGGAGTTCCCTCACTTCGCATTATCCAACCCACTGCAACTGTAGAGGAGTTCCCTTACTTCGCATTATCCAACCGACTACAACTGTAGAGGAGTTCCCTCACTTCGCATTA
>CALFXE010000212.1 GCA_937927845.1 uncultured Paludibacter sp. | reverse complement strand
TTATTTACAAGGATTGCGGCCTATTTTTACTCTCTTATACTGTCAAAGTCAGGATAATACCCAAAAGACTATGCTTAATTATATGCGGATAAAAATAGAAGTGTCAAGGTAAGATTTTAGTCCCAAAATTATCTCTTACGGCATAAGAAGGGAAGATTAATTGTTACTGGCTAGGCTTTTGCACCGGCACAATTCTTGTTTCTCCCGGCTTTACAAGTCCCAACTTTTCTCTGGCCACCTGTTCAATATAGGCATCTGATTGAACCTGCTTTAATTGTTTCCTTAAATCCTCATTTTTTTGTTTTAACTCTTCGACTTGACTTTCAATCTCTTTAATATCCCCCCGTTAGTTTGACAGCATAATTGAAAAGTGAAACCCGAATCTCCCTGTGGTATAAGGCTGCAAGGGGATTTTTTATTTTAGTTTTACGTCATTTATATATGGCACAATTTGGCACAATTTGTTATAATAGAGATATGGTTATGACAATGAAATATAGGAGGCTTCTTGTATGTATCTCAAAAAAACGTATCGAAAAGAATCAGGAAGAACCTATCTTGTTATAGCACAAAAATACAGAAATCCTGAGACCAATGTGTCGACTGATCGAACCGTCAAGTCCCTGGGTTACTTGGATGAACTGGAAAAGGAATATGACAATCCCATCGCTCATTTCAAAGAAGTCGCCCGCAAGATGACGGAGGAAGAAAACGCAAAGAAGAAGCTGACACTGACCATCAACATGAATGAACAGCTCGCCCAAGGAACTGATGATAGGAAAAACTTCGGCTATGCCGCGATCTTAAAGATCTACCATGAACTCGGACTGCACCGCTTTTTCAACAACCGGGCACGTAATGAAAATTTTAAGTTCAACACGAATTCCATTATGATGCTGCTTGTCGTCTCCAGGTTGCTCTCGCCCGGCTCCAAGAAGAAGGCCTTCGAAGAGAAAGGCCGCTATTTTGAGCGCTTTGGTTTTTCGCTTGCTGATATGTATCGTGCCCTTTCGCACTATGCGGAAATCTCCAAAGAGTTCCAGCGGTATCTGCACGGGCAGATCACAGAAAAATACGGGCGCGATACAAAAACGATCTACTATGATGTCACAAACTTTTACTTTGAGATCGATGAGGCCGATGAGTTGCGCAAATACGGTCCTTCTAAAGAGAAGCGGCCCAATCCAATCGTGCAAATGGGCCTGGCGATGGATGCGGACGGGATTCCCCTGCATTATGAGCTTTTTCCCGGAAACAAACTGGACAAGGAAACGTTCCGCTCCGTCATTGGCGAGGTCCGAAAAAATTACGATACGGGCAGGGTCGTGGTGGTCGCCGATATGGGAATTATCACAGGCGACAATATTTATTACCTGACCGGCGGAAAGAACAGGAACGGCTATGTGTTTAGTTTTTCTGTCCGCGGCGGTGCAAATGCTTTTAAGAGTTTTGTACTTGATAACAACGGGTATGTCGGAAAAGACGGTAAGCCAGCTGGCGAGGATGCCGAGTTCAAAATCAAAAGCAGAAGGATTGCAAGGGATATCAATGTAACCACGAAAAACGGCAAGACGGTAAAAAAGACCGTGTATGAAAAGCAGGTCGTGTTCTGGGCAAAGAAGTATGCCGATAAGGCAAGGGCAGAACGGGCTGAGGTTGTGAAAAAAGCACTAGATCTTGTAGCAGACCCGAAGAAGTACAACAAAGCCATAACCTACGGTGCAGCCAAGTATGTTAAACATTTGGAATTTGATAAAGAAACCGGTGAAATTCTTGAAGGTAAGCAACATCCATGCTTTGATTCCGATAAGCTTGCGCAAGACGAAAAGTATGACGGTTATTATGCAATCGTCACCAGCGAACTGCAGATGTCTGACGACGAGATCATTGACACATACCGCGGGTTATGGGAGATTGAAGAAACCTTCAGGGTCACGAAGGGTACGCTAGAAGCACGTCCGGTATATGTTTCCCGGGAAGATCGCATCGGCGCCCACTTTCTCACTTGCTTCATTGCATTGGCTATCATACGGCTAATTCAGAAGAAAACAGATCGGTGCTACTCGGTTGAAAAGATTGTTGAGTGCCTAAATAAAATCGCCTGCTCCAACGAGCAGGATAACCTCTACTTGTTTGATTACCGAAGCGATATTTCTGATGCCATCGGTAATGCTCTTAGAATTGATTTTACAAGAAAAAGACTTCGGCTCAGTGAAATAAAAAATATTTTGGCAAATAGCAAAAAATGAAGTTTTCCCTACATATTTTTGAAAATACATAAAGGCCGCAACTCCTTTATTTACAAGGATTGCGGCCTATTTTTACTCTCTTATACTGTCAAAGTCAGGATCATATTCTATATTCAGGTGTCAATATGACCGGGCAATATAATTTACTGCGCCAGTTGCTCCCCCAGCATTTTGCAGGCGTCCTCAAAACCGGCCCAGTCGTTTCCCTGGCTGACCGCTCTGCCCAGCTCCACAAGGCCCCTTTCGGAGGCGCCGGCGGCAAAATAGCATTGGGCCAGGGCCACCCTGGCTCCGGGCCACACCGTGCCGCCCCGCTCTCCCAGGGCAGCCTTCAGCAGGGGCAGGGCTTCGGCATACTGTTTTGCCGCCACCAGGGCAATCCCCTTTAATCCCTGGAAGGTTTGGTCCCCGGGATAATCCCGGGGCAGGTACATGCCGTCCGTGGAGTGTTTAATGGCCAGATCGGGCCGGCCGGCTCTCAGGGCGGCCTCGGCCTTCCTGAAATTCAGCGCCCTGGCCGGGGAAAGGCCGGCCGGCTGCAGGTTGTAATATTTCAACACCTTTTCATAGTAGCCGGGGCAGAATTCCAGGGGGGCGAACCGACTGCCGTTCCATTTTAAAACCGTTATTTGGTAGGTTTCCCCCAGGTCTTTTTGCCAAAGAGCCAGCTCGTCGGTGCCGTCGCTGTCGAAGTCGCCCATTTCTATTTTATGGTACATTCCGGTATACACAATATCCAGTCCGCTGTCCGACAGTGCGTAGATTTCAAGAATCGATCCCAGCGGATCGCCCAGATTCCAGCCGGCCAGGAGAAAGGGCTTGCTTTTATCAAAAAGGCCTGTTCCCAGATAATCGGGGATGAAAAAATCCTCTTTCTGCAGGAGCCTGGTGGAGCTGTGCTCCTGGCCCCCAAACAGCAGCAGCCCGTATTTGCCTCCGGTTGTTTTGTAAAAGGGGGCGTGTTCGTCGTTTCGGTCGCACCCCCCCCCCCCCCCCCCCCCCCCCCCCCCCCCCCCCCCCCCCCCCCCCCCCC
>CALFXE010000211.1 GCA_937927845.1 uncultured Paludibacter sp. | reverse complement strand
ACGGCTGATATTGCGTGCGGTTTTCCTGGCTGTAGATTTCATTGCGGTTAGCAACAGAACTGCTTGTGGGTGTATTGTTCCAGAAAATACAATTCCGGAATTGCGCATCAGCAAAACCCGAAAAGGCCGTGCCTGCATAAGAGGAGGTATTGCCGGCAAAGGTACAGTTAGTAAAAGTGCTGAGATTATTTTCCGCACCACCAATGCTGATACACGCGCCGTTTTGAGCGCTGTTATTATAGAATACACAATTTGTGACACTGGTAGATCCATAAGCAATATACAAAGCGCCGCCCCTCGACCCATCCAAAAAGCCCGAACCGCTGGTATTATTTACAAAATAACAACGGGTCAAAACACAGGCTCCGCCGATGATATTCATGCCTGCGCCAAACACACCGAAACTGGCTCCCCCATTCAGGAACGAGTTGGCATCAAAAACACAATCAGTAATTACCGACGACGACTCTTCATTAACCATTCCTGCTCCCCAGGCATCATCATTGTTATCGGTACAATCTGCACTGTTTCCCATGACAATACAGTTTGAAAAAACGGTAGAAGAAAAAGCATTATAGATACCGCCTCCTTTATGCCGGTCAATCACTCTTGTAGCGACAGTAACCCTGGATTGTCCAGGCGCGGCAGCATACCCCTTTGTGATTGTAAATCCGTCGAGCAAACTGGTATTGGACAGATTGACCGACATGACTACGTGATAGGCATTGTCTGTAAGCGTATTCAGCACTCCCAGGTCGCCGCTTAAAGTAGTTATATTATTTACCGGGTTACGCTCGCTTAGCTGTGTTTCGCTGCCTGCAAAACCGCCATAGATCTTTACGCCATTCTTTAGCATAAAGGTTTTGTCGCGGTTATTGGCAGGCGATGCATTGCCAAAAGGGTCATGTGTGGGTAAATAAGTGCCCGCCTTAACCCAAATACTCGAGTTGGCTGCGGCAACAGCTATAGCTGCCTGCAAATCTTTTTTGGCACTGGCCCAGGATGTGCCCGCACCGGTATTATCAGGCCTTGCGGCATCAACATAATAAGTTTGCGCAGAGAGCATTAACGACTGGCAAAGAATAGCAACAATCAGCAGGAGTCTCAACATAGTATTGGTATTGCAGTATGCAGAATATCCCCTGCATAATAGCACATAAAGCAATGGCTGAAAATTGTATTCTATAAAACCGAATCAACTGTCAACGGAAAGCGGGAAAAGGTATATTAATGCAATTGGAGGGCGTAACACATAAACCAGCTATAAGGGTAATCTGTAAAATGAGTCTACCGAATTTATCCTCCTCGCTGTTTAAAAAATTCAACCATATGGGATATTTCCTCCCATTCGTAATTTAAATCTGTTAGAAGAATTTTCTTTTTTGAATTCTTTCCGAAATACACCCAAAGCTCATAAGTATCAGCACTGGGGTCATCAAGTTTCGCGATTTTCGTATGCGTAATTAATGACCATTGGACAAATGCCCTCTTCAATCTAATACCTTCTTTTGACAGCACTATCTTCGGCCGGGTGTCAACTAATTTGTAGACAGAGAACGCAACAATAACAGTCAAAAAAATGTAACTCCCGAGATTATTCTCTTTGACAGCCGTCAAACAAATAATGGCAATAAATAGCATAAAGAAAAACAGCAACAAGCTCTTCCGTTTTGAAACAACAATTTTAACACTCTCTGAATATCTTTTATTTAAATAGTCAGGAGAAAGTTTTGTATCTATGAGCTGTGGGTTGTTAAAAAAAATTAACACTTGCTTTAACTTCATAATGTACCAAATACACCCGGGTCATTGTCCTTTAGAGTTCTTATTGCCATGTACCTATAAAATTACCAACTCTTGGGCAAACGACTCCATTGTTAGGCAACCTTCATTCTATTGATCTTGATTTTATGATTTGCTAACAATCATCTGCCTATCACCGGTTCGTAGACGTCGCATATCTACTCAAAATTCCGCGATCAGACTGCATATTCCTTTACTCAAGCTATTCAAAACTGCCGATTCTATCCTCAAGATATCCTTGCTCTTCCCGGGAAGCCGGGTAAGGAAGACTCAACAAATAGGCCCAATCGATTTTATTGAAGATTTCCCGAATTTGCGCGTCCTTCAGCTTCGAGAATCTCTTGCAGAACAAAAATATGGCATCAAGTAAAACTTCAATAGATTTTCTATGCCGATCTTCCGATTTATTAATCAAAGATAATGGGATATGAATTTCATACATCTTTATCATTTCCGATTTAATCGTTCTTGGTGCATCTGCCAAAACTGTGTTTATAAGCTTATGATTCCCTCCAGATATGTACAGTATGCTCAGAACCGACTTCCACTGGCTTTTTCCTATTTTCGAATTTTGCAACTCTTTGCTGAAAAAAAATTCCAGATAGTCTCGAACCTTTTCCGACAAAGGAGGTCTTTCTTCCGAAGAAGTACTACTTAAAAGTATTTGAAACCATTTCGTCATCCAATCAAATTAAATTTTTTCATACCCACCTCACTTCAAAATAAAAATATTATTCCGGAATCATTGTTTATAGCAGCCTCAATCCCCGCAAGCAGTTTCCTTTTCAATAAAAATCCGATAGAAAGAGTAGACTCCTCGGAGATCACTTCAGCCAGGAAAGACACTTGCTCCATATCGTCAATGATAGTGGTTTCAAACTCATCTATCAGAATACCTGTTTTATCATAAAATCGATTAAGAATCCCTGAACGCCACAACATTTCAAATTCCTTTCCCGAAAGAGAAAAAGCTTTTCCTCCCTCCATCTCAAAGTTGACATCCTTCTTAAAATGCTGAATAGCCTCCTTTGTTTTTGGAATTAGTATTCGTTTGCCATTATTCATAACCCAAATAAAACATATTCAAAAACCAACCACATGTAAGCCATAACAGAATCGGAGTGCTTTATTATTCATTAAAAGTCAAATAAAAAATCAACAAATTTCCCATAAGCATCTCCCCCACTCATTTCATAAAGAACCATTTTTTCCGGTAAAACATACGTATCATTATCAAGTAACCGATTAACGGTAAACTCTGAATACACATACAAAATTTCCAAAAAATCTGACGAGCTTTTGCTGCATTTGATCATAACATGATCAATGTTGTCATGATCAAGTAACACAATCTCTCTTGTACTCCTATCAACAGCAAGCAAATCCATTTCGATTTTTCCAAACAATAAGTACTTTTCAACTACCTTGTATCCATCGAAAAAACTGAATACACCTATTTCTACATTACTCATCTCGTAATTATTAATCAAAGCGGACAACTCATCACGATAAGACGTTTGATTCCTCTTTGGATATATACGCATTCGTTCAACTACATTTCTGATCTGATGACCTGCATCATGGTCAATCAAAGCATTAAGTTGTTTTACAATTTTTTTAGATTCCATAAATTTCACATTCGACTTTCAAATAAAGTTTCGCGAAAAAAGCCTCATAGTCCGCAAGTGCAATATGAAAATATTTTTACATAGTGATAAAAGAAAGATGGCGTTTTTAGATTTTCGTATTGGGTCTCAGTTTTACTTCGCTCCCAGTTTTCTTCCGGATGATATTTATCCACTCTCTTGTCATAAAACTTCAAAAACCTCGCCCCTTCTATTTTAAACTTCTCTACCTGAAAGACGTCAGATACGGGGAGTGAATTATTACTGGAAATTTCGTTAATACAATCTGATAAATGATATTTTTTCCCAGAATAGTCAGAACTCATATAACTACTAATCAAACAATTCGAAGCTGAATCTTCCTCCCATACAGTAAATCCCGAAAACGAAAACTCTTTTGTATTAAAAGATTTGCTATCAGTTAAAAAATCAAGTCGTTTCCTATTCGACAGAAAATAAGAACATTTTATCAATGTATCTCTCGCATCCGTGCTGTAATAAAAACAATATGAAAAATCATACTTATTAATCAAGCTTACCAAACACTGTACAACAACATCCTTTTCGCTAAAATATACGAATATATTAAGCTCATTACCCCTATAAGCAAATAGCGAAACAGGATATGGTAAACCTATTGTACTCGACTCCTTTCTACCAATTCCTTGAAAGGAAATCCAATTAACGTCTTGTCTTAGGCAAAAATAGAATCAAATTTATTCTTGAAGCCTACTGTAATCAACTCTGTCTTAATCGTTGTATTGCCTTTTGTCTGCGGGCTATCTTTTTTCACATCAAAATTGCAATTGGCCGATGATATTAAAAACGCCAATACATAAAACAAAATGCTTATTCTTTTTAGATTTAATAGCCGCTGTGCCACTCTAATCAATTAATGGATGACGGGTATATAAAGAGTATCGACTCCATTTTTCTTATAGGCTTTGACCACATAAAATTTTGTGTCAGATTTTATGAGCTGTACCCCAGAGGCATATACAATCTCAATCGTTTTAGTAAAGAACCCATTTTTCCTAAAAAACCGATAGTAACTTTGTGTGCCAAAAAGGGCTGATCCGCTAACTATTTTACTAATATAAACTTTATCCTTCTGGCCCAATACGATCTCAAGCCTTTCCTCAAATTTCATATTAAATATTGAGGACGTTAGATAAAACCTCGCATTACACACCACAAGCCCTGCAATCATCAAAAATTTCAAAAGCCTCGACGTTAGCAACATCTTATTTAAGACGAAAAATAACAAAATTGACAAACCAAAACCTATTACATAGAGGTAGTTCCTAACAAAAACATTTACTGAAGGAACAAACTCTATAACGTAGAGCATTTCAACAAAAAAGGAAAAGACTACTAAAGAAAAAATAACTAAAGTAATTCGTATTATAAACTGATTCATTTATTGTTTTTCTATTCAAAGTCGAAATCAAACTTCAGTCTACCCTTCACATTCGAATATTTATTTAAAGAAATTGGACCAAACACTTCTGTCAACAGAATCTGCTCATCTCTGAAAATGCCTAGTAATTGCCAAAATTTCATACCCCTAGCATTTTGCATGATGCTTAAACCCGTTATCAAATACATCCGGCAATTGTCCTTTACATCAATAAACCATACACGATTGCCCACTAGAGGCGATCGTCTTCAGAAAACCCCCACTTGACATGAGTAACATTACTCTTTTCCGAAAGAAAAATCTGAAAAGGATAAGAGTACCCTATCCTTTTTTTATAGATAGCAGCAGTCAGCGTATCCTTCGGGCTTACAAAATACTTTTTGTATAATGTATCGCGACTAAGACACAACAGCCCTGCTTCATTGATCCTAAATGTACGCCGGGTATCCCTAAACACCGATGTATAATCCTCTTCACTTCCTTTAGTAAAAATAGCAAGTAAGGCATCTGATACCCTATTTCCCAAACTATCGATAACTATAAGATTAATATGATTCGAGTCGCAAGGGGGGTGAATTTCTTTTTCCCCTATCGAATCACGTACAATAGAGGCATCTGCTTTTTCTTCCTTTTTCTCCACAGTGTTACAGGAAAAAAGAAATACAATAGCATGTAAATAAACATATATCAATTTCATGAACGCCTCCTCCAAAAGCAATCACATCTTGTCAGATATTAGTATTTTAGAAATTCGCATTTAAATCTTTCTTCACAAAGCTAACATTGCCAGAACTATCACAATGAACGAATAACTCAAAATGGGGGTTGAAAAAGTCAAACAAATACCAGGTATTTGGTTGAAAAAAGCTAACACTATCCTTTACCTCGTAATTACCTCCAGAAAGATAACAATCTTTTGAGGCATAGTCAGCACAATCGTACTCCTGCCAACGGAAGGAGTTGTTTAAGCTATTAAAATAAATCTTTAAGCCCTGACTTGTTGGCGACGAAGTGCTATCGATTGGCAATAATTGAAATCCGCTAATCTTTTTGTAAAGTTTAGGATATAAATTTATACTAACATCTTTTACTTCAAGTTCATTAATCAGAAGGCCATTATAACAATGGTCAAAAGAGACATAATCTCTTGTTACTTCAACCCTACATTCAAGATCAGGTCGATTAAACAAGCTGCTATTGCAGCTACAAAAACAAAAAATAAAAAAGATATACATTAACCGCATGATCATATTATTTTTTTGGTTTCCAATAATCACCCATTTGTTCTTTTGTTTTTCCACCTCCCGACTTTTCTAAAAGTGCTTTCTGCGCTCTTTGCTTGAACTGATACCATTTAGGCCTCCAATCATCCAAAGTCACAAATTGCTGATGCCAGGCATTATTTGGATCTAATCCTATTGAACGAAGTGCCTCCTCCTTAAATTCTTTATAGGCGATAGCAGCTCCAAATAGAACTCGAATGCCCTTGGCACGATTTATCGCCTCTCCGGAAGCTCTTCTACCTGTAAATTTATCAGTAAATGGTATCATACCTGGCGTATCGCCTGTACTTACAGATTTAAGATAATCTTCAGCCTTGTTATATAGCATATTATCAGACTCTAACGTTCTGGTATCCTCAAGCCATCCCTGATAATCCACTATCCCATCCTGCATCATATCATGTGTCTTGGAAATAGCATCAGGAATATCAATAGGACGTTGGGTAAAATCGTATGCATTTTTTTCGACAAGGCCCAATGTGTTAGGGCCCTGGTGGCTAAACATTGGACCATCCGCAGTTATACATCCACCACCCGAATATATACCATGGTACTCTAATTCGGAATCTGTTGGAATTATTCCTCTTAAATCTCCCTCTTGTCGCATTTCCCACATAGGAGGAGCAATAGTGCCATCTTCCCGATGATAAACCCACTTAATACCGCGTCCTTCTTTGCCGAAAGATTGTGAGAATCTGCGATAAAACTCGCCTACAGACATACCATGAGCTTTTTTAATTTGCTCTGCAGTCATATTTCGATGATCAACATAAGTCTTCTTTTGAATAAAAACATCTCCATTCTGATCCTTAGCAAAATAGATGTGGACAGTTAAATATTCAAGTCCATCCAAATCCACGCCATCTATCGGCCGATTTGAAGCGTATTGGTACGGGGTTAACATTGGATAGGAACGCGTCAATGGATCAACTGAAAGAAACCTTCCCAATCTCGGATCATAAATCCGCATCCCATAATCCTGCTGATTTCCTTCGCCTTTTACATCGTTATCATTCTCTTTTCCATTAAATCCATACCGGTAAGTATCATCAAAAGCATACCTCCTTCCCGGCATGATCATCCCAAACGGGTAATAATCATTTGCACCCGCCACATCCGCCTGGTAATAATCCACAGTCACCCCAGCACCACTGCTTTGCTGACGACGATCGGTTACGGTCACTAATACATTACCTAAGTGATTGGACAATTCAAAGAGCTTCGCACCTCTAATAAACAAGGATTTTCTCGCATATCCAAAACCGGTAGCCAGTAATACCGTAGTATCCGGCGCCGAATGCTGCGTGGTCATACCCAGCCGGCTGCTGCCATACAGATGATTCTCTGTCTGTTGCAGTGTACCTGCCGCCGCTTTGCTGTATACACTCAGCACATTGCCGCTGGCATCCCGTGTATACACGGTAGTGTCGGTCGCAGTTTGCTTCATGATCCGGTTGCCGGCTGCATCATACACATACCGGTGATAGCAGGCACCTGACTGTCCCGGCTGGAACTCACCTGGTTGACCTTACCACTGATGAAGTCATAGTTGTATTCAATCCGCTTGGTCATGTGCCCGCTTACTTCATTGAGCACACCTTTGCCGTAAGACTGCAGCAGCGTGTCTACATTACCATGTATATCGTAACTGTAATAAGTAGTGCTGGTCCGCTCACCCCCAATGGCATCGGCGAGTGAGGTATAACTCACCCGGTTGCGCAGGTTGGCCTGGTAATAAGAATCAGGAGCCCGGCTTCAGTGCTACTAGCATCGTCCCTTGCGTCGCACACTTCAACTGCAGGATCACAGATGAGCAATATGGAAGATCAATAAATAAATACATCCTGATTTTATTCGGCCAATCAAAAACATGGTTTTTACAGTAGATTACCAGTAAAAGTATCTACCTCACTTCAGAATAAAAATATTATTCCGGAACCATTGTTTATAGTAGCCTCAATCCCCGCAAGCAGTTTCCTTTTCAATAAAAAACTGATAGTGGTAAATGAAGAAATATTCAGTAAATGGCCGCTAATGATTTACTGGACTACGCTTTTAACGATGACGGCTCTTTCCGCATCGCCATTAACTGGCACAAAGCCACAACCGACACCTGGAAAAAAATTATTGAAACCAATATAAAAAAAATAAACAGATATTGTTGCAATGACAAAGCCGCGGATCGCTCAGCGACTTCGTATTTTGTTTAAACAATAATCTACACTTGAACCGTTCCAATTGTTCCATCTGGCTTTACATGCAAATAATCACCGACATATCTCTGCTCTTTCAATGGAGCTGGATATGGCAGAGAAAGTAAATACTTCAAATCTACTTCCTTCCATAATTCATCCATAAATTCCGAAGAAACACTTTTGTAAGTCGAAGTAAAAAAAATCTTTATCCCTTCATAGATTATTTCTATCGCCTTTCTGTGCGGATCGTTCGCATTCGTTATTAATTTCAAAGGAACAACCATTTCATAAAGTTTTAGCCCCTCCGATTTTATTGTCCTCGGTTTTTTAGCTAAAAATATTCCTTTAGGACCTCTTTCACCTTCGGTCATAAAATAAATAGCTAAATCAGTCTTCCATTTCTTGCTAATTAACTTTGGCTTTTTTTCTTGAATACGTTCAGATATAAACTCGTCAAAATATTCGCAAATACGATACGATATCGGGGGACGCTCCTCTAAAGAATCACTTGTCAATAGTATTTTAAAAAATGTTTCCACTATTACTATAAATTCTACTTGAATTTTAAAAATTTACTCAATGCTCTTAATGCTCAGCGTATCGTTCGGACTTACAAAATACTTTTTGCATCCTGTTGCAAACTCCGGATAACGTTTGAAGATTCATTGTTATATATGAACACTCCTAAGAACGGAGCTTCAAAAACTAATAATATTTACGGCTAAGCATCTCTTTTACTTTCAAAACCAAGGTATCAACATTAGCGGTATTTTCTTCAATTACAACTTTATCTTCTTCTACCCAAATCAATCCATCTTTGGGCTGCCCTTCTGTCATTAGCTTATTTGGATATATATTCATGCTATTACCCTCAACTCTTATGCAGCAACTCGAAGAAGTCACATACAGTTTAGAAAAAGATTTTTCCTTTAGATCAGATAATATTTTTTTTTGAATCATCGGAAACTCGCTCCTGTCAGGAGCTTTAACTTTTTTAGCACTATTATTCAAAGTCTTTAGAATAGTTGACAACAAATCCTCGTCAGAACAATTTGTGGAAAGAATATAAACCGGGGTTACATCTGTAAGCTCCCCCAAAGTTCGGCCAATGAAGTTAGAGTTAACAAGGGTTTGATTT
>CALFXE010000210.1 GCA_937927845.1 uncultured Paludibacter sp. | reverse complement strand
TTTTAACAGCACTTCCCGATGTTTGCATCATCGACCTCGATTTTTATGACAAGAACATATTGTCACAATTACAGGAATTGAAAACGCAATACCCGACTATAAAGCTGATTGCCCATAGCGATATTGATGATGAGAAAGTGGGTAAGGCTCTGTTGGATATTGGT
This sequence comes from uncultured Paludibacter sp., assembly GCA_937927845.1. GTDB lineage: Bacteria > Bacteroidota > Bacteroidia > Bacteroidales > Paludibacteraceae > Paludibacter. Next base: position 7,042 of record CALFXE010000210.1, on the reverse strand, counting down.
TTTTCGAGTTGTCTACTGATTGGCAGCGATGCGGATGATTTTAGAAGAGTTATTGAAATTCAAACAAACAACGGCTAACTAATTATTATTCGAGATGCAACTTTTTAAAGAATATTTTATTTCTGAGTGTTGCATCATCCATCATCTTTTTGAAACTGATTACTTCAACATACATATTGTATCCTCTTAAAAACCCGAAATAACCTTCATCATCCGGACTTTTTGTCAAAGAATGTAATTCCTCAGCAAACTCTCTTATTTTAGGAGTCAAATCGCAAACTACATAAGCATAAACTGGTGTTGAGTCATTAACTTTAATCTTCTCTAAACCTTCAGGCATTTCGTATTTTCCAGCTCGAATATCTTTTACGTATTTTCCAATTTGCATTATCGGATCATCATCCGTTTTATATGCTTCTCTTTTAGGACGTTTAAATTCAAAAATAGTAAGAGGATTACTATAGTTATTATCTCCGCTTCTAAAGGACTGCTTTTTATCAAATACTACTAAATCAGGCTCACCCAAAGCATCTTTTTTTGTTGATATTTTCTTATCCGAAGCAACAAACTCGGAGAATATTAAACGTTCATCCAACAACCATAAATTATGTTCTTGATAATCACAATTTTCAGAAGTTTTTCCCATAGGAAATATCAGGTTATGAATATCTTTTTCTAATTCTCCTTTGCCGTCTTCTTTTCTCTTAAGTAGTTGACGAAATGCTTCTAAAACAATTTTTCTGTTGAATACATAATGTGCCAAATCGCTTTTTATCATACTACCCAAACCTTTTCCTCCGATAGACCTTTTGTATTCGCTGTAAAAAGTGTCGAAACTATCTCTGTTTTCTTGCGTAAACCCTATGCCATTATCCCTAATTTCAATGCTTTTTACACTTGGTATTGCATTCTCTATATCTAAAATCTTTTCTCGGTGTAGAACTATTTCAATTTTACCATTATCAATTTGTTTTAAAACAATTGATTGGATTGAATTAACAATCGCTTCGATAATCGGTGTGTAAATGTTTGATTTACTACGTATGTTATCAATGGTTCCCTGTATGTTAATTCTACTCATTCTTGACTGTCAGTTTATTTAGTATTGCAATACGCTTGCTATCTGAAACAGTCTGAGAAGCTAAATCAATCTTAAAGAGTTAGTCAAACATATAACAAAAACGATTGCCGTTTGTAAATTTATAAAAACTAATTGAAAGCTATTTAAGAACACCCAAAAAAGTGTTTTAGCTCTCATATATGATATTTACAATTTTATTATCCCGTAATTCAAACTTTATTTGTTCATATTTTGAAATGTTCTTTTTCCCTTGGTCAATTGATACAGGATAATATTTTACTCCAACATCTACAAATGGCAGTTTAAAGTTCCAGGATGATCTTATTTTTAAATTCTTACCACACAATTGCTGTTCAGAAGTTTCAAGATATTTTTTAAATTCAATACTACCCTGAACTCTATTATCTGTTACATAATTTGTTCGTTTCTCAAAACTGATGTTTTCGTCAAGGTTTTTCAAAATATCGTCTATTACAGAATTATTACAAGCATTTATAAAATCTCTTATAATTTTTCGTGGCAACTTTTGTACTTCTCTAATTGCTTTCTTTTTATCTTCCTGAAATACAGAAAAGTCTGCATTTACTAAATCATGGATCTTATTGTATCCTGAATGGAAAGCCTCTAAAGGAGATTTATAGAGCTTATCCTTTAAAATATCAGCACTATTATCTTCATTATTAGTTTTGAAATCATCTAATAACAAAAAGCCCTGTTCTTCAGTTGTTTTATTAATACCGTTGACAATATTTACATAATAATATTGCTCTTGATTATCGAATAGTACTTTTATTGCAGGATTAAATTTTTCAACTTTTTTGGCTGACTTTTTTACAAGATATTTAGTTTCATCTAAAGGATTATCAATTCGTCTTCCCCAACCATCTGTCGAAAATTCCGATTGATATCGGGATATCTGAATTCTAATTTCTTTCCTTCCTTTTTCCAGATCGGCAGTGTATTCATATTCAGGGAAACAATCAAGTATTGCTGTGTCTAACTCCCATTCCTCATAGTCACTTGTGAAATTAATTTGATAACTAAATTCATATTCTCGAATATAAACCGGGAACCGAATTTTATTTTCGATAATTTTTTCCTCAATTTGGCCAATATCTGATTTGCGATTTATTGTTATTGATATGTCTGTTTCTATCATCGAGTTTTAATATTAACTATTGGTGTAGTCAGAATTTGCTAATAGGTTCTTATGTTTTATAGTGGCATTCTATAAAAACTCCAAGTCATAAAAACCACTTAAAGAACTCTGGATATTAGACGCTATAGATGGAACAGAAATAAATAGCCTATTCTTTGCTCTGCTTAGTGCCACATAATTTATTCTATGCTCTTCGTTAGCTGCCAAATCACATTCAGCTAAAAAATTGATATCTTTTTCTTCATTTAGAACTAATAGTACATTGTCAAATTCATCACCTTTAGACTTATGAATAGTCTTGTGCAGGCTTATGTCTTCAGGTATAGAAACACATAAAAGTAATTGGTTCAGTGTATGAGTTTCATAGAATGTCTTAATATCCCCACTTCTAAAATTAGCTAAATCAGATACTAAATTTTCTCTTATGAAAGCTGCAAATTGCAACAAAGATTGTCCTTCTAATTCGGAGTGCTTTTCAAGTAAAATGGTAAGGTATTTCAGAGCTTTTTTCTTGCCCTTAGTTTTATCGAATTTATAATTAAACTGTTTCTCTAAGACTTTAATAGCATCTTTAAACTTGTTTTCTTTCCCATATGCAATTGCTTTTACACAGCAATAAATCATGTTAGAACGCTTAGGATTGGTATCTACTTCTTTCTGTTTTTCTAACAATTTGCTATCTAATCCTGACCCATTGATTTCTGTTTTCATCGCATTTGAGGTTATGTTATCCCTTGAAAGCGTATAGATGGTTTCGTTACTACATTTGGTTTTTGCAGCACGCAATGCCAATATCATGTCACCAATAAAAATTATTGGTTTTGCAATTGATACATTCCGAATTTTACTTTGATTTATGTCTTTTCGCAGATCATTCAAAGAATCAATGATTTCATTACTACTTCTTCTGTTCTCATTTAAAACGAACTTTTTTATGTTAGGCAAAGAAAAAGTTTGAAATTGCGTGTGATCAGCTCCTTGGAATTTATATATTGATTGGGCGGTATCTCCAATAATTCCGATTTTAGTTTCTCCTAATCCGATTTTCTTAAATATTTCGACTTGTATAGGATTACTATCCTGAAATTCGTCTATATAGACATAAGGGAATTTAGCATTCAATACGTTTACCACAAACGGAAATTTATTGACTATCTGAAAACTAAAGAAAAGGACATCATCATGATGAAGCAAGCCTTTTTCCCACATCATCTTTTTGTATTCCATGTAGGAATCATTTCTAATGGGATATTTTCCAATTTTAAAAGGATAATCTGTTTTCACTTTCAACTCGTCATTTTCAAATTTCCATTTTAGATTACTAAATGCTTTAACAACAGTCTTATCATCATTTATTCTTTGTTGTCCCGTACGATTTTTCCAATCACTTAAAAAGCTATAATTTGATAGTACAATATCATCATGACCATCCATTTCAGCAACATTAAGACCAAATTCAGCCGCAACAAATGATGCGTACGGTTTCACAATATTTTTGTACAAAAAGCTGTGAATTGTTGATACTTCAACTTGATTTGCAGATGTACCTAACCTCTTTTGAATTGTTTCAACAGCTATATTTGTATATGTGATGCATGCAATTTTTCTTGTCCTGAACAGATTACTTGAGTTATGTAAAACGTTCTTTATATGATTTATAAGCCAATGGGTTTTACCGGCACCAGGTCCGGCAGATACTTTAAAATGACTTTCAATATCTGTGATAATGCTATCTGAGTTGATAATCGTTACTGACATAATTCTTCTATTGCAGATTTAATATAAGGTGGAACATTGAAATCCTTAAAATCCGGGGTTCCTTTTTTTGAAAGGTTTTCTTGAAGAGCATAACATAATTCCAGTGCATTTTCCCCTTTTCCAACTGAATTAAGATATCTTGAAGCTATGACGGATTTCTTTTTTTCTTCATCTGACATACTTGTATTAGCTAATATTCCAGTCTTGATTCTTTGATTTTCTGTACTATCAGATAGTTTATCAAGTAAATCTTGTACGGTCTTTCCATCAGTAGAATATAGTGTCATTAGTTCAGTAATTTCCTTAGCATTACTAATAGATTCAGTAATTAAAATATCAAGGCTGGGATTACTTAATAAAATCTCATATTCAAAAGTTTTTCCTGTACCAATAGGCTGACTGTAAAATGTAATATTTGGGTGAGTTCCTATTTCGAATAAATCGGCAGTAGGATTAGTTTGGTATTCATAATTAGCATTATCATGATTAAGCTCGAATGGATAACATTTTTTAAATTTTCCATCTGTCTTTTCTTTTCTTTCAGGGTCTCTGTCAGTAAGACAAATTACTCTCTTAGGAAGGGTAGAGTCTTTCAAACTGTCAAAAAGGTATAAAAAATGATTAAAATAACGACCACCAACATTAATTATAGCAACATGATGATCTTCTAATGATTTTTCCAAGTAGTTAGCGAAAATTGAAATCAAAAGTTGTTCCGCTATTCCTTCTACCAAAATTATTTTTTGAGCAAATAACATGTCAGACTTTGTTGCATCTAAAAAGCGTTGAACATACTTTTTACTCTTAACGTTTTCAGATCCATCTGGTTCTATGAAAACTTTCTTTGGATATCCAATAGTGGTATTTCCTTCTTCATTGTGCAAGCATATTATTTCATCCAATGAGACCGCTGATGTAATATGAGTTGAATGAGTTGTTACAAAAATTTGTCTGACTTTTTTTTCTTTCATATTCTCGTTGAGAAACTTCAAAAACTTATACTGCATTGCTGGATGAAGATGAGCTTCAGGTTCTTCTATTGCTAATGTATTAAACACTTTTGCATTTGCATCCAAATATTCTACATCAGCATTGACCTGCATTTTCGCCAACAACAAGGACATAAAAATTAAGTTGTTATAACCAAGTCCATTGTGTGTGGCAGGAATTTTTATACCAGTCTCATATTCAACAATAAGTTTTAGAACTGAATACATTTCATTTTCAGAAACACTTCCTTCGAAATTAGGTGTTGCTTTATTGAATGATGCTCCTGTATTTTTAGCATAAGAAAGAATTTCTTTTTTACCTGCATCAATTCTATCACTCAACTCTTGAATAAGTACATCTGCTTTTTCAGAAAAAAGAATTTTTCTACTCTTTATTTCTAAATGCTTCTCTTCATTTGTTTTAATAGAGTCCTTTTTTATCTCGTAATCCATAAAAAAATCAAAAACTTCTCTCAAAAGAGTATTTCGACCTGTCAACATATCTCTTTCGACATCTCTAATAGCATTCAGAAATTGAAAATCAAATTTAGACAACGACTCATTATCAGCGATAGATTGATTTATTGGATCACCGCCCCAAATTTTGTATGTATAAAATCGTATGAAATCATGCTTAATAATTTTCCATACTTTATCAATAGCTTTTTCATCATCGTCCGAAACCGCAGACACTTCAGTTATATAATCTTCGTGTTTTTTCTCAGGTAAGAAAAATTCATAAGTAAGGAGTGCTTCATAAGCACTGTCAAGTTTGGTAAGCCAATTAGAAATTGTAACCAAATCATCAGGTTCTTGTTCTTTTCCTTTTTCAATAGTAATTGCAATGGTTATTTTTGGTGGATTTGCTTTTAATTCAACTAATGTCAAATTTTTGTTGAAATCATCTGCATCCAATCTTTTATGATTTTGAGTATCGATAACTAAAGATAATGCTTTAATAAGGTTTGTTTTCCCTGCATTGTTATGACCAATTATGACATTTACTCCATCGTTAAATTCAATTTCTTTTTCTTTGAAGTTTCTGAAATTGTTGATTTGTATTTTTGATATGTACATTCAAGAAATATTTATGGTTTTTAGTTTTTAATGAAATTGTATTCACTTTAAACTCTAAGCAAATTTAACAAATTAAAAATTTCAATAACAGACTATCTTAACCAAGCGACGTTCTTTTGCTTCTTTTCTTTGGTCGCTATGTGGCAAGAAAAGAAGTCAGACTAAAACAACAAATGGGATAAAGAATATCCCACGAAAATAGTGTCGCAACCTGTTTGGTAAAATGTAGAGAAGGGGAATTGTGAAGGGGTGCATTTTAGGAAAGTGGTTGCACCGATTTTAAATGCGAAAAGGCGGTTCCGACCAACGGAAGGATGCGTCTTTTCGCCGCCCGACTTTTGGGGTCAGGCGACTTTTAGGGGTTGGGTGTGGAAATTTTTAAGATTAAGGAAAAAACCTCTGTTTTCTGTCATTCCGTAGCGAAACATATTCCACAATAACGAACAACCCATTTGTGCCAATGTTGCATTGATATATAAATCCTGTTTTTCCAATGCTTCTGCCAAACTGCAACTTGGTGTGTCGTCCGTTTGTTCGGATTGTTTCAGCAGTTCGCCAAATTCATCTGTAACCATTGGCAGGCTTGTCACCGTTTCATATTTTTCGGAGTCGGGTTGTTTAATTGTTCCGATAGTAGATAGTACCACTTGCCCTGTATCTCTGCTGTTGCCAAAATCCACCCAATATTTGGGTTCATCTCGGTTGGCTCTGCGTTGCTTGCTCATTGCTGTTAGCATTTCCGCAATATCAAACCTTGTCTGCACATTGTCCACACAGGTAATGTAAATCGTAGATTTTGCGTTTTCGGGCAGACCTCCCAAACTATTGCGTTCAAATTTTTGGTTTTCCGCTTTCCAATTCGTTCCCATAAACCGATTAACACGGTTTATGAGTGCAACCGATTTGTACAATCCTGTTTCACTTGGTGCAAATCGCTGTCTGCCCAGATTGGCTTCTGTGATAATATCATCATCCCAC
>CALFXE010000209.1 GCA_937927845.1 uncultured Paludibacter sp. | reverse complement strand
CCATGATATACAAACGCCTCATATCCTTCTTGCTCATTTGACTGTCCGATAAAATTTGTATCTTTGCCCACGATGTTTAATTTTTTGGTTTGCAAAACAAAATTAATACATCGGAGGGGATTTCTTCGGAGATTCCCTCTTTTTTTCGCTATTTCTTTTTATCTTTACCGGACACTAATGATTTTTATCAATAAACAATAAATAAACTTAAATATTTTTTAAGAAAGCACTTTTGGGGGATTAGAGGGATGATGGCGATACACGTAATAATAATGTCCAACAATGATTTATTGGATTTATTGGATTAAAATGATTATAAAAGGTATGTGATGATGTGATTTTTAGATAAATTTAACGAGCATCACTTTCTATCACTCTTATTTCTGAAGTCATTTCCATAGCTTTTGCGTATACTGCTCTGACACCACAATAAGTATCTTCCGACATCTGAACGGCTTTTTGTAGTTTTTCTATTGGCAGATTTTTACCATAGAACTTATAGACTACATTCATTTTGACGTAATGTTTCGGATATTCTTCTGTATGATCGGCTTCGATTTCAATTTCGAGATTATCAAGTTCAACTCTCATCTTTTTAAGAATTGAAACAACGTCCATACCTGTGCAGCCTGTCAATGCTACAAGCATTAAGCGCTTAGGACCGGGAGCAGAATCTTCGCCTCCTGATTCGGATGGTCCATCAACTCGCACAATGTGGTTGCCTAACTCTGTCTCGAAAGCCATCCCGCCTTTCCATTTTGTTAATATTTTATGTTTTTCCATAATGTTTACTTTTTAAAACCTACTCATCTAATGATACAGTTCATTTATTAAACACTTATCTTGCAAAAAAGTTTAGAAATCAATGTGCGTGATTATGGTTCATCACGGAAAGAAAAATGATAAACACACCTAATAATATTAACAAAAACTGGATCAGAGACTGTTTAGGTTTAGTTTCTTTATGCATCTCAGGTATTAAATCAGCAAGAGAGATATATAAGAAACTTGCCGCAGCCAAGGCTAAAGCATAAGGTAAAAAGTTTTCTATATAGCTTAAAAGAAAATATGCTGCAACACCTGCTACAATAGCACTGCTACTTGATAGCAGATTATAAAACATGGCTTTTTTACGGGTATATCCGCTTTTTATCAGTACGCCAAAATCTCCAACTTCTTGCGGTATTTCATGTAAAACAACTGATAATGTAACGAAAATTCCAAGCTCTATGGATGTTAAAAATGAAGCGGCAATCACAACACCATCTATCGCATTATGAACTGCATCCCCTATAATTATCATTGGTCCGGCTGCATGAATTTGACGTTCGCAATTTTCGTCATGGCACATACGCCACAAAATAAACTTTTCTAATATAAAGAAGAAAAGAATACCAATTAAAACCCAAATTAAAACGTTTTCAATGTCCATAGACTCAGTGGCTTCCGGAATTAATCCAAGCAAAGCAGAGCCTAAAAGAGTGCCTCCGGCTAAATACAACAAATAACCGGAGACTCTTTCTAACCATTTATTATTAAGCATTAAAAGACTACCGCTCAAAGCAATGCTTCCTACACTGGCAGCTAATAAAGCTATGATTATGTATATAAGTACAAGCATTATTTTTTCTGAACTAAAACCCATGCATCAGGATAGGTACCCCTAATCTGATTGATTTTGGCACGAGCATCTGCGTATTCATCAAAAGAAGCTATGATAACACGTAACATCCCGTTTTCATTTTCTACAATTAAAGCACTGTTTCCTTCAGATGCTAATTTTGAACGTAGATTTCTTGCATTATCATGATTTTGGAAAGCTCCAACTTGTACATGATATTTTTTGTTGAAACCTGTAGAATTTGTTTCACCGGCTGCCATTTTAAAAGCTTCTGAACGAGTAACTTCCGGCTCAGCGGGCTGATTTACAACAGGCTTTGGTGCTTCTTGAACAGGAGCAACAGTTGTTGCCGGAGTTGTTGCACTTTTAATTTCAGTTACAGCTTGCTTTGATTTACATGAAACCATTGTCATGCCTACAAAAAACACGAATAAAAATAAACGAAATGTCTTGTTCATATTAGTAATTATTGATTATTTGAAAATTATATGCAAATGTACATTATTTTAAATTAAGCTCCAAAGATATTTTTCAAAGTGTATGGATATTACCAAACAATTGCTCTGTCTTCCGGTTTCACATACAGACTATTATCCTCAGTGATATTAAATGCTGAATACCAAGCATCAATATGTGGAAGAGCTGCATTAACACGCCATTTTCCTAATGAATGTGGATCTGTTTTTGTGCGTTTTAGAATTTCTTCTTCTCGAATATTACCTGCCCAAACATTTGCGTAAGCAATAAAAAATCTTTGTTGTGGAGTAAGCTCTTCGTTAGTATCACCGGGATTAGTTTTTAAAACATTTTCAAAAGCTTGATATGAAACCTGTAATCCACCTTGATCAGCGATATTTTCACCTAAAGTGAATTTACCATTTGCATATACGCCATCAGCAACTTCAATCTTATCGTAGTAATCAGCTAATTTATCGGCACGGGCAGTAAACTTTTCAGCATCTTCTTTTGTCCACCAATCTTTCAGGTTGCCATCCTTATCAAACTGTCGACCTTGATCATCAAAACCATGAGTCATTTCGTGCCCGATTACAACGCCTATAGCACCATAATTAAATGCATCATCTGCATTCATATCGAAAAATGGATATTGAAGGATACCTGCCGGAAAACAAATTTCATTGGTTGAAGGATTATAATATGCGTTTACAGTTTGTGGAGTCATCAGCCATTCGTCTTTATCAACCGGTTTACCGATTTTAGCAAACATATAATCGCTCTCAAAACTATTTGCTCTTTTAATATTTGACCAGTAATTATCATATTTGATATCAAGCGATGAATAATCACGCCATTTGTCGGGATAACCTATTTTTACATGGAAAGTATTCAACTTCTCGATTGCCTTAACTTTCGTACTATCGCCCATCCATTCTAAGTTTTGTATTCTTTCTCCTAATGCAACTTGTAAGTTTTTCACCAATTGCAACATACGTTTTTTTGCTTTTTCAGGGAAATGCTTTTTTACATACATTTGTCCCACTGCCTCACCAAGCGAGCCATTAACAGTACCCACCGCTCTTTTCCATCTTGGTTGTTGTACTTCTTTGCCGGAAAGCACTTTACCATAAAAATCAAAGTCGAGCTGATAAATTTCATCACTTAAATATTCCGCAGCAGAATTTATTACATTCCATTCTAAATAAGATTTTTGGGCATCTAAAGACTCTGTATTGATTATCTCACCCACCGCAATCATGCTTTCTTTTTGAGATACAGATAGTTCTTTGACATCTTTCAAATCGAAATTTTCAAAAAACGACTTCCAATCTAAGTCAGGAATTAAGACATTCAACTCATCTAAAGTTATCTTGTTGTAATTTACATGAGGATCACGCAATTTGACATTATCATATGCTGCCTTAGCAAGTTTCGTTTCAATTCGCAAAACATCAGATTGCTTGATTAAAGCTTCTTCCTTTGTATAACCAACTTCTTGAAACATATCTGCAATAAATCTCGTATATTTTTCACGTATATTTTTGGTTTTATCATCATTATCAAGATAATAATCGCGCTGACCCAAGCCTAAACCACCTTGATATGTCTGAAGTAAATATGCTTCACTATCCATTGCATCAGCATCGACAAAAAGATGGAAATAAGGAGAAACACCTTCACGCATCAAAAAAGGTAGATATTGAAACAGCTCGTTCTTGTTTGTAAGCGAAGCTATTTTCGTCAAATCATCCTTTATCGGACTTACACCATCATTATTTAGTTTTACACTATCCATTGCAAGATTGTATAAATCAGCTATTTTCTGTTCTACTGTGCCTGCTTTATTGGTTTTAGAAGAAATTTCGGCGATAAGTGCTTTTATCTGTTCTTTGTTATCCTCAGCAAGTTTATCAAAGCTTCCGAAACGAGAATATTCAGCGGTTAAGGGATAAAGTTTTTGCCATCCTCCCGTTGCGTACTGATAAAAATCATCACCCGCAATAATTGTGGTATCCATATTTTCCATACGTATACCCATTGATTGTTGTTTGTTTGTACAACCTGTTGTCATAAATAAAAATGTTATGATAATGCCTCCTGTGAGACAAAGCGATTTTAAAGGAGCCATAATGTAATTTGTTTAAATAATTAATATTTTTTGCAAATTTATAAATAAATGACAGTTTAATGCTTTATATCATCAGTTTTATAATACTATGATAGTTTTTTTAAGAAAAGTTTAAAATTTTAAGAATATCATTTATCTTTGGTTGTTTTTTAAATGCAAACTATCATAATGAGAATATTTAGAAACAGTTTAGATTTAGTAATAGCAATAAGTATCATTTTACTTACAACTCAATGTACTGCAAATAAAGCATATAGTAAGAAAAGTAATATACCTGAATGGGTTGTCAATCATCCGATAAACTCAAATTATTTTGTTGGTATAGGATCAGCACCGATTATTAAAAAGCAAAATAGTCATATTGAAAAAGCAAGAAAAGATGCGTTAAACGAACTTGCATCTGAAATATCTGTACAGTTATCTTCATCAAACATACTAATAACATTAGTAAAAAACGATAAGATATCTGAAGAATTCAATTCTCTTATCAGATCAAAAGTAATAACAGATTTAAGTGATTATGAATTAGTTGACACCTATTTAGATAAAAAAAACTACTGGATTTATTATCGTCTGTCTAAGCAAAAATATTTTGAGCAGCAACTTGAAAAGAAGAATATTGCATTGAAAACTGCATCTACATTTTACACAAATGCCTTAAATTCAGAAGTTTCGGGGGATATCAAAACAGCAATATCAGACTATGTAAAGACAATTGATGCCTTGAAACTTTATTTAAACGAAGATAACACTGTTGACATCAATAATGAAAAGGTAAATTTAACGGTTAGTGCTTTTATGAAATTAAACAGTATAATCACTTCATTAAAAATTGTTCCTGACTATAGTGTAGTTAATGGTATTTTTTCTTTAGATATCGATCCTAATATTTTGACATACAAGTTAATTGATAATTCAGGCAATCTTATAAAAGGTTTTCCTGTAATAGCACATTATTCCGAAAGAGCTATACCAAATCCATCAAGCACAACTGATGATAAAGCACTTGTAAGTTACTCAATTGGTAAAATACGCTCCCTGAAACAAGAAGAAAATTTTACTGTTATGCCTGATATTAACTCAATTTTAATAAATGCGACATCAGATTACACAGTAAGAAAGGCTGTTTTAGACATTCCACTGCAGAAGATTTCAATACCTATTTATATAAAAAAACCTTCAATCAGATTTGATGTTGTAAGTCAAACTACAGACAAGACAAATTATGATGATTTGATTGCTAACACATTTATTAATAGAAGTTTACTATCTAATTATTCAACAGCAGAAATATCTGACTATATATGTAAGGTGATTATTAACGCAAAACAAATTAATTATAGTGGAGGTATTTATACTGTTGAGCTGACCGGTACAATCCAACTGTTTGACAATAAAAACAACATCAAATATTCTGTTCAAATATCTCCTGTTCGAGGTATGCAAATAAGCATGGACAAAGCAAAAAATGAAGCCTATTCAAATTTTCAGCAACAAATTAACTCAAGGTACTTTAGGGAAATTGAAGAGGCTATTTTAAAATGATTGAGGAAATATCAAATTCTATTTCTCCAAATTCAATCATTGCATTGAACATTCTGATTTTCTGAAATTTACTTATATCTGAAATTGCAATATTTCCTTTGATTATTAAATTATTCTCTAACAAATAAGCTCTGTTTGTACCATAAATTATAGGGCGTTTTGGTGTAATCCATTTATCTCCATCGAACATTGCAATATTTGTATAGCTCGAATCGGCAACACAGCCGTTTCTGACTAACAATACATCATCGCAATCACCACGTAAATCGTACAATTTACCTATTGCTTGTCTTTCTGTCGACTTATAAGTCATTGTTTCTAAATCAGTTTCAATAATTTTCAGAGTTTTAATGTCTCTAATTTCATATTTAATTATTTCCGGTTTTTGAAACCCATGTAAATCGTACAAAACCCTACATTTCCACAATCCTTTTTCAGGAAAACTATTATGCGAGATAAAAACAGACAAATCAGGCACATTAACATCAGGATAAAACATGGCAAAACAATTATTTATTCTATCCTGATGATATTTTAACCTATAAAACTCACCATTATTCAATTTGACAGTCTCAAGAAACCGGTACATACACTTTTTGCAATAATTCTTTATATTCTTTTTCCAACACACTTTGAGAAGTAATACCACCGCCACTTTTATAAACCAAACCATTATCGGTTTGCTCAAAAAAGCGTATCATCACAGCAGAGTCAAGATTTTCACCATCGAAATAGCCACAAACACCTGTATAAAAACCTCTATCATAACCTTCTATTTGTTGTATAATTTCTAAAGTTTTATGCTTCGGCGAACCACAAATGGAGCCTGCCGGCAATAGCTTGGCGATAATACTTCCTAAGCAATTACGATAATCTTCTGGCAATATGCCTGTGATTTCTGAGCTAACCTGCAACAGTTCACCTTGCATTGTATGAATTTTATCAATATATCTATATCGAGTAACATGCACATCCTCAGCTACCATACTTAAATCATTACGTAATAAATCAACAATTGTAGCATGTTCAGCAATCTCCTTTTCATCTTGCATAATTAACTTTTCAGCATCCGGCAAATTGGCATCTATTGTACCTTTCATAGGAAATGTACTTATTTTTCGTCCTTTAATCTGCACAAATATTTCCGGTGAAAGCACTAAAAATCGACCTTTCAGCCACAACTTATAAGGAGCACAAGCAAAATTATAGATATCATCTAATGTATAATTAGTTGAGATTGATGTAGGTTGAGTCAGATTTATCAGAAATGAATTACCAATTAGAATTTGTTTTTTCACATAATTGAATTTTTCAGCATACAAATTTTGTGAAACAGGGTGAGACTGCCATTCCAACTGTTTATTTATTTTCTTATCAGTAGATTTATCACCGTGGAATTGCCATTTGATATAATTATCATCCAACTCGTCGCCTTTAATTACATAACCTGCATCAGTATTATAGTTTATTATGAATAAGAAAGGCGTTGCATTAGTACCCATTTCATTCATTCGTACAACAAGTTCATCTATTGGCAATAGCTTATATGGTAGAGTATCCATTCGTATAAATTACATTTAAGCTGCAAATTTAGTGATAAATCGGAAAACTTAGAAACAATGTTGTTATCATAAAACTTGAAATTTAGTATATAAAACAATTTTTGTATATTTGCATTTGAAAATTAAAAGAAAAAATATGGCAACAATTACACTACGTTATGATGGACGTAATATCATAGCAAAAAAAACCATTGACTATATCCTTTCGTTAGGTGTTTTTGAGAAAAAAACCGAATTGGACGAAGCTATAGAAGACAAAAACATGGGTCGTGTATATAAAGCCAAGAATGCAAAGGATTTAATTAATCAATGCACACGGTAATTTATGTACAGTATCGAATATACTAATAGATTTAAGAAGGATATCAAGCGTGCTGCTAAACGCGGATATGATCTTTCTTTACTTGAAAAAACTATCGATTTGCTTCAAACAACCGGTAAGTTACCGACACAATACAAACCACATTTATTATCAGGTAAATACGTTGGTATGCACGAATGTCATATTAAGCCGGATTGGTTGATGGTTTGGGAGCAAAATAATGACAAACTGACGCTTTTATTTTTAGCTACGGGCACGCATTCTGATCTATTCTAAATAACAAAAATTTCCTATGATAATCTTCACAAAATTAACCACGTTACATAATAATTTATCAACTAATAATGATAGAAGTTTCACAACTATTTTTTCATCATTAGTGAATTTCTATATGTACAAATAAAAATTTATACTATCTTTGCCGGTCGAAAGAAATAGCTTCAAAATGTAGAAGTGAAATACAAGTTTAATTCAATATATAAATATACACAAGCGGTATATTTAACGACTCCGTAGCTCAGTTGGTAGAGCAACAGACTCTTAATCTGTGGGTCCTGGGTTCGAGCCCCAGCGGGGTCACAATTCTTTCAGCAAACAAAGTTGATATACTTTTTCAACACACTTTTATCACTTTAATCTTAATTTTACTTCTTTTCTCAAAGTTTTTATTAATTTTGAGGCTTTAAATCTAAAATAACGAAAAGCGACTTGATTTATGCTAAAATATGCATATCATATTAATGATGTATTTTTAAGTTTCGAAGATATAGATATATCAAAATATAATGAGGAGTTTTTGATAAACTCAGCAAAAAGAAGGTGTGCTGCAACTAATTGTAAATCAATTATTGACTATGTTGAATTAATTGAAGATAGCGAGTTGGAGAGAATGACTTTCTATGATAGTTTACAAATAAGTCATAGCAGTTTCTTCAGAAATCCGCTTACCTTTGCTACTATCAAAGAAATTATCCTTCCGAAACTTACATTAAACAACAAGAATAGCAAGATTCATATCTGGTCGGCTGCCTGCGCTGAAGGTCAAGAAGCTTATAGTATTGCCATGATTTTGGATAATCATATTGCATGCAAAGACAATCATTGTAAATGCTCGATATACGCAACTGACAAAGAAGATGATCTAATAAGAAAAGCTATGATTGGTCAGTATGCACATAATAATTTAAGCAATGTACCTTTTCACATGGTTGAAAAATGGTTTACAAAGTATGGACAAACATACCATATTAAGCAAGAACTGAAAGATAAAATAAATTTTTCTTCTTTCGATTTGTTCGACAACAATATAAATAATTCACCTGTAAGTAAAGTAGGTCAATTTCAAATAATAATATGTGCTAATTTGCTATTTTACTATAAAAATAAATATCGTAAAATGATTTTAGACATAATGGACGGTGCATTATCTGATGATGGATTTCTAATTACCGGAGAGGCAGAAAGAGAAATCTTATTAAAAAATAATTATAAAGAGATATATCCTTATTCAGCAATATTCAAACATTCATAGTATTTTTATCATAATACGCCTTAAATGTAAAAAAAATGAGAATAAAAGACATAAAACTCGGAACATTACTTACAGTAACAATTTTAAGTGAATTATTTTTAGTTTTTAGTATGGGTATATTCACATACGTACTAAACATAAATATTCATCAACAAACTCATTTGTTGTACGAGCATCCAATTCCTACAAGAAAAGCTGTTGGAGTCTTAATTAACGATATTCAACTAATGAGGTTATGTACACGTGATTTAATGTTAGCTGACACGGATGAAGAAGAGACAGAAATTATTAAGATTATCGAAGAATACTCAGCACATGCAAAAACCCAATTTAATAATATTCACAGAACATATATAGGAGATAAAAATGATATTGATGCAGCTTATAATGCATTTTTAGACTGGGAAAAAGCACGTCAGATTAATATTCAAAGAGCAGTATCAAAAAACAAAACTGAATTTAAAGATAGCGTAAGAAGTTCCGGCACTATAGGCAAACTTAGAGAAATAATGTTGGATAAAATTCAAGTAATAGATGATAATGCACTGAAAAACAGTACCAAGTTTAATGCTAAATCAGACGAATTAAAGCAAATTTTGTCTGTCGGACAAATAGTTTTTATGTTATTAATGATTGTACTGTCATTTGCTTTTCTTATAATTTTTCTGAAATATTTCAGGCAACCTTTAATAAATCTTACTAAGATAATGCAACAATTCGATAAAGGCAATTTATCAGGAAGAAGTAACTATGATGCGAAAAACGAGATTGGAGAATTAACTAAATCATTCAATAGTCTTTCCGACAATTTACAATTCTCATCGGAGCTAAATCTTAAAACCGAACTATTGTCAGACATGATGCTGATTGAAGATGACTTTAAAGAATTTTTTAGAGTCACATTAAAAGTATTGATGCAAAACACTGAGGCTGAAATGGCTGCTGTATATTTACTTAGTGATGACAAAAGCACTTTTTATCACTTCTTATCAATAGGAATAGCAGAAAGGGCAAGAAAATCGTTTTCTGCATATTTATTCGAGGGAGAATTTGGGAGCGTTTTGGCTAACAAAAAAATCCAACATTTTAAAGATATCCCTGACGATACTCGCTTTGTGTTTAAAACCACAAGTGGCAATATTATACCTAAAGAAATTATAACAATACCTATCCTGTCAGGAAATGAGGTGGTAGCAATAATTTCGCTAGTGAATATTCATCAGTTTAACGAACTTGCTATTCAGTTAATTCATAAAATTCACCTAACATATTGTGCAAGAGTTGACAAATTAATTACTTATGAAAAAATTAAATTATATTCGGAATCTCTCGCAACACAAAATCAAGAATTAGAAGAACAAAAAAGAGAATTGTACAAACAATCGGAGGAACTTTCGGAACAAAACAGAGAACTCGAACTACAAAAGAAAATGTTAGATGAAGCTAACAAACTCAAAACTATCTTCTTATCGAATATGAGTCATGAGTTGAGAACTCCTCTAAATTCTGTAATCGCATTATCGGGAGTGTTAAGCAGACGTTTAGTAGGTATTGTTTCTCAAGAAGAATTAAGCTATCTTGACGTCATAGAAAGAAACGGACGCGGATTACTTGAGTTAATCAATAACATACTCGATATTGCTCGAATAGAATCCGGAAAAGATGAAATTCAAATTACAGAGTTTAATCTATGTAAAGAGATTGAACAGATAGTCGATATGATTAAACCCCAACTAATCAATAAAAATATTGAAATAAGCCTCACCGGAGATTGTGAAGTAATTATTTATAGTGACAAAGGAAAAGTCAGACATATATTTCAAAATCTAATTGACAATGGAGTTAAATTTACAGAGCAAGGTGAAGTAAATGTTCATGTACAGAAAATAGTAGACGAGGTTTTAGTTGTAGTTAAAGACACCGGAATTGGCATTGCAGAGCAAAATATCCCATTTATATTTGATGAATTCAGGCAGGCAGATGAAAGTACTTCAAGAAAATATGGAGGTACAGGATTAGGCCTATCTATAGTAAAAAAATATGCTGAATTGATAGGTGGAAAAATTTCTGTTGAAAGCACACCCGAACATGGCTCTACATTTACTCTAACCCTTCCGATATCAATCACTGAAAATTATTTTGAATATAAAAGATATAAAGCCTATTCTGAAAGTAATGGGAAGAATCAGGATAGTCGACTTGAACAACAAAACATATTAGGCGAGTCGTCTACAATTTTATTAATCGAAGACAATGAGCCATTTATAATTCAAATATCCGATTATCTTGAAAACAGTGGATTTATGGTTGTTGTAGCACGTAATGCGACAGAGGGTTTAAATGTTCTTGATAATATTATACCTGATGCAATTATTTTGGATCTTATGATGCCTGATGCCGATGGTTTTGATGTATTGCAAAAAATACGGAATGATAGTCGTTCTATAAATGTTCCAGTTTTAATTTTAACTGCAAAACATATCACAAAAGATGAACTAAGATTCCTTAAACAAAATCATGTATATCAACTTATTCAAAAAGGAAACGTTAAACAAGAGGAATTGTTAGATATATTAAGAGAGATGACAGCGGTTGATGAGTTTTGAGTTGGGAGTTGGGAGTTCTGAGTTGGGAGTTAATTTTTATTAAATAATAAAAGAATATGTACAAAGAACCTGTAAAAATTTTGGTTATTGACGACAATAGTGATAATATTATCACTGTTAAGGCTCTTATTAACGAGAGGTTTTCAAAAGCAACTATTCTCACTGCTTTGAATGGACAATCAGGACTTGAAATTGCTATCAACGCTATACCTGATGTAGTCTTACTTGATGTTGTTATGCCCGAAATGGACGGTTATGAGGTATGCAAAAAATTAAAAAATCATCCGGTAACACAAGATATTCCTGTGGTATTTCTGACTGCTATCAGAGAGGATGTGTATAGTAGAATTCAAGCCTTAGAAGCCGGTAGTGACGGATTTCTTACCAAGCCGGTGGATTCAAGCGAGCTTACTACACAGATAAATGCGATGGCTAAAATTCGCAAAGCAACACTTTATCAAAAAACCGAACACGAACGTTTGGAAAAATTAATCGACGAAAGGACTAAAGAGCTGCAAAATTCAAATAATGAAACGCTAAAGTTATTAAAGCATCTCCAAGCCGAAAACGAAAGAAGAAAAAAAAGCGAAGAACAATTAAAACTATTCAAAAGAGCTGTAGACTCCAGTATGAATAGTATAGTGATAACTGACTCTGAAGGTTGTGTCATTTACGTAAACCCAAAATATGAAAATAGCACAGGTAGAAACCTTGAGGAAGTGAAAGGAAAGAAACTAAGAGAGTTCGATATCCCTAATAGTACTATAGATTATGATGAGATTTGGAGAATAACATCTTACGGCGAATTCTGGTCGAAAGAAATACAAGTTTTACGTGAGAGCGGAGAACTATACTGGAGCAATGTGGCAATATATCCAATTTTTAACGAGTCAGGAGAATTCACAAATTTCGTATTAATAGGAGAAGACATTACTCAAAAGAAGAAATTAAGAGAAGAACTAATTTCATCTAAAGAGCAAGCCGAAGAAAACGAGAAAAAATATAGAACTATTGTTAATGAATTCCCAAATGGAGTTTTGCTTGTAGATTTAAATGGCCGCATCAGAGAAATCTCTGAATTAGGGGCGTTATTGTTAGGTGCAAATTCAAAGGATGAACTCATTGGGTATAATGTCCTTAGATTTGTTGCTCCGGCATCACTTAAAATAATCAGAAATGTTTTACAAGATACCATAACCGACGGATTAACACAAGACTTCGAACTGAATCTCGTCAAACTTAACAACGAACACTTCCTCGGCGAAATCAGTACAACATTAATTCAAAATAGCGATGGAAATCCTTTGTCTTTTATAATTGTAGTTAGAGATATTTCGTATCAGAAAAAGTTGCATGCACTTCAAATTCATGCCGACAGAATGGCTAATCTTGGAGAAATGGCAGCAGGTATGGCTCATGAAATCAATCAGCCACTAAATATTATCTCTATGGTGATGGACAAGATGATGTTTGATTCTGAAAAAACAGACATACTTGATAAAGAATATCTGAAAGAAAGAACCAACAAAGTCTTTGAAAACTTAACCAGAATCAGAAATATCATCGATCATATAAGAGTTTTTTCAAGATATCAGTTAGATTATGTACCGGCTTCATTTAACATAAACAAATCTATTGAAAGCGCAATTTCATTATTTAATGAGCAATTTAAACATTTAGATATTTCACTTAAAGTAGAGTTAAAAGCCAACTTACCTGAAATTCTAGGCAACAGCAATCAATTAGAGCAAGTAATAATTAATTTACTGTCGAACGCAAAAGATGCTGTGATTGAACGAAAACATATAGATGAAGACAAAAATTATATTCCTAAAGTATGCGTGTTTTCGTACAGAAAAGGAGATTCAACTATAATAGAAGTAGCAGATAATGGCGTTGGTATCGAAGGCAAGGACATAAACAACATTATGCTTCCTTTTTATTCTACAAAAGAAGAAGGAAAGGGAACCGGTCTCGGACTTTCAATATCATACAAAATCATTAATGATATGGGTGGTAACATTAATATCTCAAGTTTAAAAATGAAAGAAACGAGGGTTAAGATTATTTTTAATGAAAGTAAAAAAACAAATGGACAGTAACAATCAAGATAAAATTAAAATTCTTATTTTAGACGATGAAAAACAATTCACAGAAGAGTTAAGCAGCTTTTTTGAAAATGAATATATTGCATATGAAGCTAATAATGTAGGTGATGGAAGGAGAATTTTAAATAATCAGGATATTGATATTCTTGTTTTAGATGTCAGACTGCCTGGCATAAATGGTCTCGAAATTCTTCAAGAGGTTAAGGAGAATAAGCCTCATATTGAGGTGATTGTGATTTCTGCACATGGTGATATGGAGACTGTTATCAAAGCTATGCGATTAGGTGCTTTCGATTATTTAAGAAAACCTTTTAGATTTTTAGAGCTGCAAATATCCATCGAACGTACCCAAAGATTTTTGAAACTTCAACGTCAACTAAGACAAATTGAAGAAAAAAACTCACTCATTTCCAAAACTCTTGAAGATAAAATCGAACGACAATTTATAGGTGTCAGTCCACAAATTAAATTAGTATTGGATCAAGCAAAAAAAGCGGCTGCATATCCTGATGCTAATGTGCTTATTACCGGAGAAAGCGGTACAGGCAAAGAAAATATTGCTCGAATAATACATTATGCAAGTCAACGCAAAGACAATTTATTTTGTGGAGTTAACAGTAGTGCTATTACGGAATCTCTTTTAGAAAGCGAGTTTTTCGGTCATAAAAAAGGTTCTTTCACAGGCGCTATTAATGATAAAATGGGTTATTTCGAAGCTTGTAATAACGGTACGCTTTTTCTTGATGAAATTGCTGATATGCCTTTTAATCTACAAGCTAAAATATTACGTGCCACAGAAGAAAAAGTTGTAACACGTGTAGGAGATACCATTCCAATTAAAACTAATTTCAGAATTATTTCAGCAACAAATCATGATATAGACAAACAGGTTGAAGAAAAAAAATTCAGGTTAGACTTGCTTCATCGTCTCAACACATTGCATATTCATATTCCTCCTTTAAGGGAACATAAAGAGGATATCAAGCCTTTATTAGACTATTATGTAAATCATTTTTCAATTCAATTTAACAAGCCTAATATAAAAATTTCAGAAGATGTCTATGAATATCTGTCAAACTATGATTTTCCCGGTAATGTAAGAGAATTAAAAAACATGGCTGAAAGAGCTGTGATTTTATGTAGTAATGATGTGTTGACTACAAATGACTTTCCATTAAAATCTACTGCAAAGCCTGAACAGATCCACATAGTTAGCAAAGTTGAACTAAAAACAAACGAAATTAAAAGTATTTTAGAAGCATTAAGAGCTTGCAACTACAATCAAACTGCTGCTGCCGGACTCTTGGGCATTTCACGAGATTCATTAATTCGAAAAATGAGAAAACACAATATATCCGTTTATAAAGGAAAAGAGGTGTAATAAACAGTTTCCGCACAACTGTGCGCTTTCTCCGCACAAAAAAACATATTTTTATCGATTATCGCAATTCAATTAAGGGTGTACAATAATAAGTCACCCTTTTTATTTACTTGACTATCTACTAATTACGGATCAGCGGATTTTCTCGGTTGATATATTTTTTTCCCCTTTCAAACTTTAA
>CALFXE010000208.1 GCA_937927845.1 uncultured Paludibacter sp. | reverse complement strand
GTTGTCATTCAGAAAGTTATGATTGGCGGTGAAATAAGTGATAAAGTCAGGAGAAACACGAATTGCAATGTTGAGAGCTGAAACATTAAAAGACTTGTTTGAAATCATTGATTCTATTCATCTATAAGATGCTTATTCTTGGTCATCAACTCTCTTTTTTCGTTTATATAGTTTTTTGGAAGGCACTACTTTTGACCGATTAACAGGTTTACCATGTAAACGAATTTCTTCTTCGCGACTTTGTTTACGAGCTGCTTTGATTATAGCTAATATTTCTTTGGATTTCTTTTTCATATGTTTAAATTTTAAAAATGTATATGAGATTATATATTGGGACGCTGATAACGCGAATTTTCAAACGCGGATTCTTAAATCAGCATTAATCAGCGTTGCTTGCATCCGCTTTATCCGCGTTCCATAATTAAATATCTATTTTAAATTATTTCAATTATTCTTGAACCGTTTTCTTGTTCAATTATGTTTATGTTTATATATGAATTGGGTAGGAGAGGAGCGATATTTTCAGCCCATTCGATAAAACAATAATTTCCGGAATACAAATATTCTTCTGCGCCTAAATCAAGTGCTTCTTGAATTTTGTTTATGCGATAACAATCGAAATGATAAATTATTTCATCATTAACGGTTGCATATTCATTTATAATTGAAAAGGTGGGAGAGTTAACATTATCGATTACGCCCATAATATTGCATATGGCTTTTATGAATGTAGTTTTGCCGGCACCCATTTTTCCGTTGAAGCAAAATACTTTACCATCTAAAGATTTTATTATCTCAACAAACTGTTTTGCTGTTTCGTTAATAGAGTTTATATTTTCAATGTAAATTTTTTTCATCAATATGGCTATTTGTTTAAATTATTTACCGATATATTATCAAATCAAATTAAATATTCTATTCTCAAAGCTTCAACTCCTTATTGAAATGTGTGTAAACGATTGATGCTCTGTGTTTTCCAATAATTTTTTCAATTTCTGAAAGTTGAGCCATCCGGATACGTTTTATACTTTTAAAATGATTTATCAGTTCAAATTTCGTTTTTTCTCCAATACCATTAATTTTATCAAGTTCCGATGTTGTTTGTGTTTTACTTCTCTTATCTCTATGAAATGTTATTGCAAATCTATGAACTTCTTCTTGAATATTTGCTAATAGTTTGAATAGCTGGTCATTAACCTTCATTCCAATTACTTTCGGAGGAAATCCGAACAATAATTCATTGGTTCTATGTTTATCATTCTTGCTTAATCCGGCTATTGGTATTTGTATATTTAGCTCATCTTCAATCACTTGTCTTACAGATTCCATATGTCCTATTCCTCCGTCAACTAATATTAGGTCGGGTAGGTGAGTTTCTTCTTTTAGCATACGAGAATATCTTCGGTAAACTATTTCTCTCATAGACGCATAATCATCCGGTCCGTCTACTGTTTTAATATTATATTTTCGATAATCCTTCTTTGAAGGTTTACCTTTTACAAAGACGACACATGCTGCTACTGCATTCGAACCTGAAATATTTGAATTGTCGAAACATTCAATAGTCATGGGTATTTTATCTAATTTCAATTTCTCCTGTATTGCCTTTAGTAATGCGATACTTTTCTGTTCCGGATTTAACTTTTCACTTTGTTTTAATTTATCTAACTTAAATTGTTTTACATTTTGAACGGATAAATCGAGTAGTTTTTTCTTGTCTCCAATTTTTGGTATGGTTGTTTTTACCCCTTCTATTGGAAATTCTATGTCAAAAGGCACGATTATTTCTTTTGAATTACTGCCAAATTTTGTACGTAAATCAATTATTGCCATAGAAAGAATGTCTTCTTTTCTTTCTTCAGTACGTTTTTTATATTCTATTGTATAGCCCTTAATAATTGAACCATTAGAAACTTGAAGGAAATTAACATAAGAAGATTTTTCATCTTCATCATATGAAAATATATCGGTTTCATCGACAACTGAATTTGCTATAATAGATTTTGATTTAAAAGATTCGAGCAATTCATATTTCATTTTTACTAAATTTGCTTCTTCAAACTTATATTCATCTGCTAATCTTTTAATTTCTTCTAATAGCATTTTACTTATTTCATTCGCATTTCCTTTTATGATTTTTTCGGCGGCATCTATATGTTTTCTATATTCTTCTTCTGTTTCTAAACCTTCGCACGGACCATTACATCTTTTAATATAGTATTGCAAACAGAGTTTATAGTTATTAGCACGAATTTTAGAATCACTTAAATCTAATCGACATGTACGTATAGGTAGTATTTCGTGTATTAAATCTAATAGTGTATTTAAAGCATGAACAGAAGTATATGGTCCATAATATTTAGATCCATCTTTTACAATTGTTCTTGTTTTAAAAATTCTTGGAAACGGTTCGTTGGTTATTCTAATGCTTGGGTAGGTTTTGTCATCCTTCAGCATTACATTATATCTCGGCTGATATTCTTTTATGAGATTGTTTTCAAGAAGTAGTGCATCAGCTTCAGTATCTACTACAATATAATTCAGGGTTGCAATGTTTTTTACAAGTACATATGTTTTATTAGAATCATGGTTTTTGTTGAAATACGAGCTAACCCTTTTCTTTAAATTCTTAGCTTTACCAACATAAATTATTTCACCTTTGCTGTTGAAGTACTGATACACCCCCGGTTTGTCGGGTAGTGTTTTAATTTGTGATAATAATTCGTTGCTTATATTCATAATTTCGATGAAAACAATTGTTTCACGTGGAACAATTAGGTTATCTTCCTAATAAAACTAATAAAACATTGATGTCATTTGGCGATATTCCAGGAATTCTACTTGCATGTCCAATCGTTTCAGGATTTATTTTTATCAGTTTTTGACGAGCTTCTGTAGAAATAGATTGAACGGTATTATAATCAACTCTATCTTTTAATGGAATATTTTCTAAACGATGAAGTTTGTCTGCTATCAATTTTTCTCTCTCAATATAACCGGCATACTTAATTATAATCTCAGCACTTTCTATAATCTCTTCCTTTCTTTTAGAAATAGAATCGATTTTTTCTTGAAGTGCAGGTACGGCTGATGCAAGTTCGTAAATTCCAAATTGAGGACGAAGCAATAAATCATGTAAGCGTGTACCATGTTTAATTTCAGCAGAATTTACAGATTGAAGAAAATCATTGATTTGCTGAGGTTTCACCAAATAATCTTTTACAAAATTAAGAAGCTTCTGTTGTTCTTCTAATTTGTAGTTTAGTTGCTCAATTCTATTTGATTTTGCTAATCCTATAGATTCACCTTTATTTGTTAAGCGAACATCTGCATCATCTTGACGAAGTAAAATTCTATATTCTGCTCGTGAAGTAAACATTCTATATGGTTCATCAACACCCTTAGTGATTAAATCGTCAATTAAAACACCAATATATGCTTCATCACGACCCAATGTAAATTCGCTTCCACCGTAACAATTTATGTGTGCGTTGATTCCTGCTACCAAACCTTGTCCTGCTGCTTCTTCATATCCGGTTGTACCGTTAACCTGACCTGCAAAGAATAAATTTTTAATTAATTTGGTTTCTAATGTAGGTTTTAACTGAGTTGGATCAAAAAAATCATATTCAATGGCATATCCCGGACGGAATATATGAGCATTCTCTAATCCTGGGACTGTTTTCAACGC
The DNA here is from genome assembly GCA_937927845.1 of uncultured Paludibacter sp. Taxonomy (GTDB): domain Bacteria; phylum Bacteroidota; class Bacteroidia; order Bacteroidales; family Paludibacteraceae; genus Paludibacter. Next base: position 11,743 of record CALFXE010000208.1, on the reverse strand, counting down.
TCTAATTTGAACATCATAAGGTAATGATGATGAAAAGCCATTAATATAATATTCCCAAGAATCAACACCTTCAGGTTCTAAGAATATTTGATGCGATAGTTTATCAGCAAATGTAACAATTTTTGTTTCTATACTTGGACAATATCTTGGACCAATACTCACAATTTGTCCGTTGTAAAGAGGAGAATCTTCTAATCCTTCTCGTAAAACATCATGAGTTTTTTCATTTGTATAGGTAATCCAACAACTCATCTGTTTTAGTTCCCTTTTTACGTTTTCAAGGAATGAAAACTTATGAAAATCATTATCACCCGGCTGTTCTGTAGTTTTACTAAAATCAATTGTTCTTGCATCTATTCTACATGGAGTACCTGTTTTCATTCTATCAGTGGTGAAACCAATTGAGATTAGTTGTTCGGTAATTCCGAATGAAGAAGGTTCTGAAATTCTGCCACCTGTAAATTGATTTTTGCCTATATGAATTAATCCACTCAAGAATGTACCGGCTGTTAAAATCACAGCCTTGGCATACATATGAATTCCAAGATTTGTTATAACTCCTTTTACTTCTCCATTCTCAAAAATAAGTTGTTTGACTGTATCCTGCCAAACATATAGGTTTGGAGTACTGCTTATTACCTTTATCCACTCTTGAATATATGCATTTCTGTCGCTTTGCGAACGGGGACTCCACATGGCAGGACCTTTTGAGCGGTTAAGCATGCGAAACTGAATTGCACTTTTATCAGTTACAATTCCCATTTGTCCCCCGAGCGCATCTATTTCCCTGACAATCTGCCCTTTAGCTATGCCACCAATAGCAGGATTGCAACTCATCTGTCCGATTTTATTCATATCCATCGTGATAAGAAGAGTTTTTGAACCCATATTTGCAGCAGCACAGGCAGCTTCATTACCGGCATGTCCGGCACCAATAACTATTATATCGTATTTAAAATCCATAAATCTTTCTCTTGCTATTGAACCTGCAAAATTACAAAAATATGATGACATTTAATTTAATTAGCATGATACACAATGCAATTAGCTTTTTTCTATACATTTAATGAAAATTTTTAATTAGAAATTTTATTTGTACTTTTGAAATCTCTATTTTGATTATCAATTTATGAACAAATAATATATTAATATTGTTTAAATAGTTATATATCAGTTATTTATTAATCATTTAAATTTAAAGAGATGGAAGCTTGTAATCAAACTTGTTTAGAATCGCCTTTACTGATGGCTTTAGTTATCATATTGGTTGTATGGGAATTAGTGTGGAAATTCATCGCAATGTGGAAAGCTGCCAAGAAAGATCAATTGGCTTGGTTTATTTGTATAGCAATTTTTAATACTGTTGGGATATTGCCTATTATTTATTTATTGAAAGATAAATGTTGTAAGAAAGAATAGCCTTTTGAATTAATATTTGAAACAAATTAGCAAATCTATTTATCATAATACTAGTCTATTCACTATGATAAATAGATTGTATTTAACCCATTAATTAAAAACTTTCACAATAAATGAGTGAAAATTTAGAATTAGAAAAAACACTATGGGCAGCAGCCGACAAGCTACGTAACAATATGGATGCAGCTGAATATAAGCATGTCGTATTGGGTTTGATTTTTTTGAAATATATTTCAGATGCATTTGATGAGTTATATAATCATTTAGAGAACACTAAGCACGAAACCGGTGCTGATCCAGAAGACAAAGACGAATATACCGCTGAAAGAGTTTTTTATGTACCACCGCAAGCACGTTGGAAATGGTTACAAGGTAGAGCTAAACTTCCGACAATCGGAAAAGATATAGATGAAGCTATGGATGCCATTGAAAGAGATAATGCATCCTTAAAAGGTGTCCTACCAAAGGACTATGCTCGTCCAGCTTTAGATAAACAGCGTTTAGGTGAGTTGATAGATTTGATTGGATCTATCACTCTAAGCAGTAATGGAAATAGTAAAGGAAAAGATATTTTAGGTTTTGTTTTCGAGTATTTTCTTGGACAATTTGCTGATGCTGAAGGTAAAAAAGGTGGTCAATTTTACACTCCTCAAAGTATAGTAAAGTTATTGGTTGAAATGTTAGAACCACAAGCTGAAAAACGCGTGTATGACGGTTGTTGCGGTAGTGGTGGAATGTTTGTACAAAGTGAGAAATTTATCGAGCTTCATGAACATCGCAAAGGTAAAATTTCAATTTTTGGACAAGAAAGCAATCCAACAACGTATAAGTTAGCAAAGATGAACTTGGCAATTCGTGGTATTGATGCTAAAATTGAGTTGGGCGATACATTGATGGGTGATAAATTTCCAGAGCTAAAAGTAGATTATATCCTTGCGAATCCACCTTTCAACGTTAGTGACTACAATATCAATAATGCAGAAACCCACAAGTGGAAATATGGTTTGCCACCATCAGGAAATGCAAACTACGCTTGGTTACAACATTTTATTAGCAAGTTAGCTCCATACGGAACAGCAGGAATTGTATTAGCAAACGGTAGTATGAGTTCAGAAATTGCTACTGAGGGAGAAATTAGAAAAGCAATGGTAGAAGCGGATTTAGTCGATTGTATGGTTGCTCTACCTTCGCAATTGTTTTACAACACACAAATCCCTGCTTGTCTATGGTTTTTAGCTCGTAGTAAGGGCGATGCCTCGTGCTCGCCCAGCAAGGGACAACGAAACAGAAAACACGAAATACTATTTATTGATGCACGTGAATTAGGTTCAATGATAAGTCGCAGACAACGTGAATTGACAGACGAAGATATCGCACAAATCGCAGATATATATCACGCTTGGCGGGCTTCATCAGTCTCCACCACTGGATATCAAGACATTCCTGGACTTTGCAAATCAGCCAATATTCAAGACATACGCAAGAATAATTACATTCTTACACCAGGAAGATATATTGACTTTAAAGAAGATGAAGATGATGGAGTGCCATTTGAAGAAAAGATGAAAGAATTAATATCAGCTCTTTCAGAACAAATGGAGAAAGCGAAAGGATTGGATGAGGCGATCAAAGAGAATTTACAGAAGATAGGTTTTACCATTTAAATAAATAATTATGTCACAATTTATTTCATTAAATACAGTATTAGGTAATGGAAAGTCATACAAAGTTCCTTTGTATCAACGAGACTATTCTTGGAATTTAGATGATTGGGAGGATTTATGGTTTGATATCGAAGAGATTCCTAATGACAAAACCCACTACTTAGGCTATATTGTTTTGCAAAAAACAGAAGACAATGAAGAAAGTTATTGGGTCATTGATGGACAGCAACGTATTACAACACTATCTATCCTGGCTTTGGCTGTAACAGCTCTTTTTGATAAATGGGCAAAAGAAGGGGTTGATACTGACGATAATAAAATCCGAATAGACAAAATAACAGAAAGATATTTAGGAAATTTTTCTACATCTAAACTTTCAATCAGTCCAAAATTAATATTGAATAGGAACAATGATGATTATTACAAAAGCTGGCTTTTGAAATATAGAGTGCCAAGTGCTTTATCTAAATTAAAGAAAACGCAACAATTGATGCAGAAAGCTTTCAATTATTACTTTGAGAGATTAAATGAAAAATTTGAAGAAAATAAATCTGGAGCAGATTTAGCCGATTTTCTTGAGAAGACTGTCGGTAATGGCATTTTGTTTACACAAATTATTGTAGATAATGATTTAGATGCTTATAAGGTATTTGAAACCTTAAATGCCAGAGGAGTGAAATTATCAACAGCTGATTTACTAAAAAATTACTTATTTAAACTGACTAGTAAACTAAGTCAAATAGACTTAGATGAAGCAGAAAGGAGATGGCAAAATATTAATGACATTATTAAGGCAAATGATCTTACTACTTTTATTCGTCATTATTGGAATAGTAAATATAAAATAGAAAGACAACCTACTTTATTTAAAGCAATAAAAAGGGAAATCAATTCACCTGAATTAGCATTCTCGTTTTTAAATGATTTAGAAAAAATAAGTCAATACTATACTGGCTTTAATAATCCATATGATGATTTATGGTATAGAGAAGAGGCTGACGGTCTGAAAGTCTTAGAAATGCTTAAAGTCTCTACTTGCTATTCTTTGATGATGGCGGCAATTACTAATTTTAAACGCAATGAGGTAAGTACACTTTTTCATGAACTTTCGGTAATTACTTTAAGATATAATCTTGCAGGATTAAACCCTAATGAAGCAGAAAGAGTTTTTAGCAAAGTAGCCAATGATGTTTCTAATAAAGTGATAACTACAGCAAAAGATGCATCTTTAGCATTAAAGTCTATTTATGTATCAGATAAAAACTTTGTTCAAGCATTTTCTACTGCAACAGTGAATACTAAACGAAAAAAAGAATTCGCGAAATATATTCTTGTAAAAATTGAAAATCAAATATCTGAAAATGATTATCAACCAGAAGATGCTAAAGCAACCATAGAACATATTTTACCTGAAAATCCAGGAAGTGTTTGGGATGAGACATTTCCTCATGATATTCAAGAGGATTATATATATAGAATTGGTAATTATGCTCTATTGGAAGCAAACATTAATAATAAATTAGATAATGAACTTTCTTTTGGAGATAAACTAAAAAAATACAAAGAATCTACTTACAAGTTAAGTAATGAATATTGTGATTATGAAAAGTTCGACCCCAAAGTGATTGCTCTTAGACAAGAAAAAATGGCAAAAGTTGCTAAAGGAATTTGGAAAAGTGCCTATATCAAATCTTTAGTTTAAGATATTCCAAAAATACAAATGAAAAAGGAAATTGAAAATAAAAAGAACTAAACTATTGATAATCAGTATGTAAGTTTATCCTTTTATAATAAAACGAAAAGTAAAAAGCTATTCAGGCTATGAGCGAATGGAAAACATATAAATTGGGGGAGGTTGCAGAAATAAATCCAAAAATTTCTTTAAAACAGGGAAATGAATATTCTTTTGTTGAAATGAAAGATTTAGATACTTCATTAAGGTATGTTTCTCCCTCTGTAAAAAAAGAATTGAAAGGTGGTTCAAAATTTCAAAATGGTGATACATTGTTTGCGAGGATTACACCTTGTTTGGAAAACGGTAAAATTTGTCAAGTAAAAAATCTTGATAATAATGTTGGCTTTGGTTCAACTGAATTTTTAGTATTTAGGGGAAAAGAAAATATATCCAATTCTGATTTTGTCTATTATTTATCACGTTCTGAATTTGTAAGAAATAACGCTATTCAGATGATGACAGGCACTTCGGGCAGACAACGTGTAGAAAAATCTGCTTTAGAGGAATTAGAAATTCAAGCACCCGACCTTACCACCCAAACCCAAATCGCAGCCATTCTTTCTTCCTTAGACGACAAAATAGAACTCAACCTACAAATGAACCAAACTTTGGAAGCTATGGCACAAGCTATTTTTAAAGAGTGGTTTGTTCCTTCGACAAGCTCAGGACAAAGGATTTTTAATTTTCCGGGATTTGATGGCGAGTTGGTAGATGGATTGCCGAAAGGGTGGAGAATGGGAAACATACTAGAAATAGCAACTTTATTAAGTGGTGGCACACCAAGAACAAGCGAACCTGATTTTTGGGGTGGTCAAATAAGTTGGATTTCAGCAAAAGATATTACAAACAGTAATAATCAATTTATAATTGAGACTGAAAAAACAATTACAGAGTTAGGTGTTAAGAAAAGTGCAGCAAAGCTTCTACCAAAATTTACAACTATAATTTCAGCTAGAGGAACAGTTGGAAACTTCTGTATTCTCTCAAAGGGTATGACTATAAGTCAATCAAATTATGGTTTAAAATCTAATTCTGATGATGACTACTTCTTGTTTCTTATGATTGAAAATATGGTGTTAATGATGAGGGCATTCTCATACGGAACTGTATTTGATACTATAACAACCAAAACTTTTCAGGAAATGGAAGTAGTAATTCCTGATGAAAAAATAATTAAGAAATTTGAAAAGTTAATTACGCCATTGTATGAAAAAATATTGGAAAACCAATATCAAATCCAAACCCTCACTCAAACCCGCAATGCTTTATTGCCGAAGTTGATGAGTGGGGAGATAAAAGTAAAAGGATGAGCAAATTATTTACCATAGATAACTCTTTTGAAAGCTATCAAAGCCTAATCTCGTTGTATAATGAAAATAGCAATAAAGTATTTTCGGAGATATCTGTTGAGCTTTGTGGCTTTTTTTCTGCTAATATGAGTGCTGCTTTGGGTGCTGTGCTGGATTTGTTATCGGACGGATTTAATACAATTAATTTTGACTATATTAGAGGCGATGTAGAATCAATACTTTCAAAAAACGATTTTCTTACATTCTATGGTCGTAAAAGAGCCGTTGATATCTATGGCACAACAATAAAATTTCAAAAACTCAAACCAACTGATGGTAAGTTTTTTAAATCCTATGTAATTGAAGAATTACTCAATACGCATGTAGCCGATTTACCCAGAATGTCGGCAGGAGTGAAAGAAAAAATTATTGAGGCCATTTATGAAATATTTGTGAATGCACAAATACATAGTGAAACGACCCATATTTACACATGCGGACAGTTTTTTCCCAATAAAAACAAAATAGAATTTACTATTGTTGATACAGGGATTGGATTTAAGGAAAAAGTAAACAGAAGATTTAACTGGAACTTGAGTTCAGAAGAAGCTATCAATTGGGCAGTTCAGGATAGAAAAACAACCAAAATTGGAATTCCGGGGGGAATAGGATTAGCAGTGTTAAGTGAGTTTATTGCTAAAAACAAAGGAAAATTTCAGATTATTAGTGATGATGGTTTTTATCAGTTTGAAGCAAATGGAGTTATTTTAAAACGATTCGTAGGTAGATTTCCTGGAACTATTGTAAATTTGCAATTCAAAACTAACGACCCATATAATTATTCATTAAAAAGCGAAATAAATATAAACGATATATTTTAAAATTATGGAACCACTACAAATACAAATTGTCAATTTAATTGGTGATGTTTATGCAGTCGAAGCAGAAGACGGTCAAAAGATATTTAATTCGATTACAAAAGCATTTACTGATAAACAAAAGGTTAATATATCTTTTCAGAATATAGAAATGTTAACAACAGCATTTTTAAATACTGCCGTTGGTCAGCTTTATAAAGACTATACGGAGGAATTTATAAAAGAAAATCTGAGTGTGTCTGATATTTCTGATTCTGGTATTGTGTCTTTAAAGCGTGTTGTGGATACAGCTAAATTATATTTTAAAGACCCGGAAGCCATGCAACACAGTATAAACGAAATCTTGGAGGATTAGAGTATGGCCGTAAAATATAGTTTAAATAGCATTGCACAATTGCAAGGACGAGATGTTTTTTTGGATGCAAACGTCTTAATTTATTTATTTTGGCCAACAGGGTCTGTCAACTGGCAAAATAAATATGCTTCCGCATTTGCCCAACTACTTCGTCAACGGAATAAATTATGTGTTGATTTTCTGGTTATATCTGAGGTTATCAATAGAGTCATAAGATATGAACATGTAAAATTGCAACCTGCTCTCAAATTTAAAGAATTTAGAGATAGTCAGGAAGGAAAAGATGCTATAAAAGATATTTATAAAGTAGTAGAAAATGATATTCTTAATCGTTTCCATTTTATTGACAAAGCCTTTTCAAAAGATGAAGTGCATTCATTTCTGAACATAGATACTCTTGATTTTGTGGATAAAGCGATACTAAAAGTCTGTAAAGATAATAATTGTATATTATTGACTAATGACAAAGATTTTAAAGCTGCTGATATTGATATTCTAACTGCAAATCCCGCACTATTGTACAATTAAATGAAAAACACCATTACCGAAAACCAAATTGAAGATATCGCCCTTTCATATCTTCAAAATATGGGGTATGATTATGTGTTGGGTACGGATATCTCTCCTGATGGCGACCATCCTGAAAGACAATATAATGAGGTGGTGTTGATAACTCGTTTGCGTGATGCTATTGATAAACTTAATCCGACGCTTTCACAAGATGCAAAGGAAGATGCTCTGAAAAAAGTATTGCGTGCTGATAGTCCTAATCTATTATTAAATAACGAAACTTTTCATCGATATCTTACCGAAGGGGTGGATGTGGAAACTCGTACACCAGACGGTATTCGAGGCGAAAAGGTGTATGTTGTTGATTTCAATTCTCCTGAAAAGAATGAGTTTTTGGCAGTAAATCAGTTTACTATCATTGAAAATAATCAAAACAAACGACCGGATATAATTCTGTTTGTAAATGGCTTGCCTTTGGTGGTGATAGAGCTGAAAAATGCTGTGGATGAAAATGCAACTGTCAAATCGGCTTTTAATCAATTACAAACCTATAAACATACCATTCCATCATTATTTCAATATAATGAGCTATTGATTATCAGTGATGGGTGGGATGCAAAATGCGGTTCTCTTACAAGCGGTTACGGGCGTTTTATGACATGGAAAACCAAAGATGGACAAGCTACTGCGGATGAGCTTTTGCCTCAAATGGAAGTTATGTTTTATGGTATGTTGAATAAAACTACTTTGTTAGATATTATTCGACATTTTATTGTTTTTGAAAAAGAGGAGGAAAAAATTTCAAAAAAAGTTGCAGCCTATCATCAATATTATGCTGTGAATAAAGCGGTTGAAAGTACGGTCATTGCAAGTGGTTATAGTGGTGATGGTAGAGGTGGTGTTGTGTGGCATACTCAAGGGAGCGGTAAAAGTTTAAGTATGGTCTTCTTTTCAGGTAAACTGATAATAGACCCACGCATGGAAAATCCGACTTTAGTTTTGCTTACGGATAGAAATGATTTAGATGAACAACTACATGATACTTTTACTAATTGCCAACAACTCTTGCGGCAAGAACCTCAAAAAGCGGAAAGTCGTGTAGAATTACGCCAATTACTTCAAGTTGCTTCGGGTGGAATTGTTTTTACAACCATTCAAAAGTTTATGCCGACTATATCTGATATAGTTTCACCGGAAGATACTAACGTGCTTAGTTCTCCTCCCGTTGAATATATAGGTGCTGATATTAAAGCGGTAAGCGAACGAAAAAATATAGTTGTAATAGCGGATGAAGCTCATAGAAGTCAATATGATTTTATTGATGGCTTTGCAAAACATCTTCGGGATGCACTTCCTAATGCAACTTTTATTGGGTTTACAGGTACACCCATCGAAACCACAGATAAAAATACACAAGCTGTTTTTGGTAATTATGTGGATATATATGACATTCAACAGGCTGTAAAAGATAAAGCTACCGTACCTATATTCTATGAAAGTCGTTTAGCAAAAGTTCATTTTGATGATAATGAAAAGGTCAATATTGATGAACAGTTTGAAGAGTTGACAGAAAGTGAAGAGTTAAGTAATCGTCAACAAATGCGTGCAAAATGGACTCGTTTAGAAGCCATCGTTGGAAATCCAAATCGTATTGAGAAGATAGCCCAAGATATCATATATCATTTTGAACAACGCAATAGTGTGTTAGATGGTAAAGCAATGATAGTGTGTATGAGTCGTAGAATATGTGTCGAATTGTACAACGCAATCATTCAAATCCGCCCCGATTGGCATTCCGAGGATGATAAAACTGGAACAATCAAAGTAGTAATGACAGGTAGTAGCAGCGATCCTTTGTCCATGCAAGCTCATATTCGTAATAAACAGCGGCGTAAAGATATTGGAGATCGTTTGAAAGATCCTGAAGACAGCTTAAAGTTGGCAATTGTTCGAGATATGTGGCTGACTGGCTTTGATGCTCCTTGTTTACATACACTCTATGTTGATAAACCCATGCGTGGACATAATTTAATGCAAGCCATTGCACGTGTTAATCGTGTGTTCACAGAAGGGAAAGAAGGTGGTTTGATTGTCGATTATTTAGGTATTGCACAAGAATTAAAGATAGCTTTAGCCGACTATACAGCTAATGGTGGAGAAGGGCAACCAACTTTAGATCAGGAGGTAGCTGTTGCTAAAATGTTAGAGTTACACGAGGCTATTGATTATCAGCTTAGGCATTTCGATTGGAGAAAATTTTTCTCTCTTTTTCCTGAAGAAAAACTGAAATTCATCCCTATTATTGTGGATTATATTTTCAGCCAAGAAAATGGAGAACAAAGTTTTGTTGAAAACACTAAGAATTTATTAAAAGCTTTTGCCATTTCTATTCCTCACGAAAAGGCAATGGCTATTCGTGATGATGTTGCTCTTTTTCAAGCTATTAAATCAAGATTAATGAAAATATCTGACCGTAATGAGTGTGGTAAAACAGATGAAGAAATGGAAACGGCTATCAAACAAATCATATCAGAAGCCATAACTGCTGATAATGTAATTGATATTTTTGATGCTGCTGGACTTAAAAAACCTAATATTGAGATTTTAGATGAACAATTTTTAGAGGAATTGAAGGATTTACCACATAAGAATTTAGCTGTTGAGTTGTTGAAAAAACTTTTAAAAGATGAAATCAGACAACGGACCAAAATTAATTTAGTTGAGAGTAAGAAATTCTCTGAGATGCTTGAAGATGCGATTAAGCGTTATCATAATGGTATGATAGATACAGTTGAGTTTTTAGAGAAAGTGTTGATACCTTTCGCTAAACAAATGAAAGAAGCTGATTTACGAGGAGAAAAATTAGGTTTAGATTACAGAGAATATGCGTTTTATACTGCTTTGGAAGTTAATAATAGTGCGGTAGCTATTTTAGGTGATGAAATATTGAAACACATCGCTCAAGAGCTTTTAAAGACAGTAAGAAATAGTACAACCATTGATTGGACGATTAAAGAAAGCGTACAAGCTACCCTAAGACGTAATGTGAGACGTATCTTGAGAAAGTTTGGATATCCACCCGATTTGCAAGAAAAAGCAGTTGATACAGTACTTGCACAAGCAAAAATGTTAGCTGATGATATTCATAAATAAAACGGTAATTTTTTATTATAATTTAAAAAATAGTTATCTTTAATCTAAAATGAAATTTGCTGAATATCTCTTAAAAATATATCTTTGCACAAAAAGCATAATATGACAAAAAAAATTATTTTCTTTGCTGCAATCATCGGGATGATGTTTGTAGTTGGTTGTACACAAAAATCAAATTTAAAGAAGCCCTTTACATCTACTCATGTGTTTACTGCGGTTTATGAAGGAACTTAATTTCACACTTGTATTGGAATGACAAGCTTGTGTCCGGATAAATGTGGTAGTTCGGGTGATATGGCTAAATTTAAAGTTTTAAAGTATATAGACTTTGTTGTAAACGGACAGTCAGGTACAGAAAAATTAGAGAATTATCAAGTTTTAATTAGTGATTATTATAAAAATGAACTTGAAATGCCTTATGTTCCGATAATTAAGAATTTAAAAGAAGGCGATGAGGTTACTATTCATGTTGAGTATGTTTATGATACAACACAAGACACTGTAATGCCTGTTGAAAATCTTATTAGTATTATTAAAAAGTAGTGAGAAGAAATTCAATTTATAACAACAAAATAGCTATATCTTTTTTTCATCCTTTATTAAAAGGAATTGGACAAATTATGCTTCAGGAGAATTCTTTAACCGGAATTCTCTTTTTATTAGGGATATTCTGTGGCGGAATAATGGGATCAGCGGATTTTCTCGGTTGATATATTTTTTTCCCCTTTCAAACTTTAAGA
>CALFXE010000207.1 GCA_937927845.1 uncultured Paludibacter sp. | reverse complement strand
AAATTAAGCATTTATTTTGGCTTAACCTGTTGTCCAAATTCTTGGGTATATTATAAAATTACTTGATCCTGCTCGGGGCTAGTTATATCAATTTGTGACAAATTGAAAAGACGTACTTCACCGGAGGCCTACACAAAGATCAAGAGGTGACAGGAATAAATCTTGGCGTGGGATCCAATCCAATTGTAAACAGCATTTAGAAGTGCAGCAGTTTCAGCAAATAAGAATACAACATTTTGGCAACGGGGTGTCTTACTCTTCAAAAATATTCGTCCGGTGTTGCATCCTGTAACTTTTTCCCGAGTTATGGAAAGATTTCCATAACTCGGGACCCAACTTAAGAAAAAAAATATAATTTTGTCAAATTCTTTCGTTCTTTGAGATAAGACCATCAAGAGGGGGTCAACATCACCGGAATATCCACTATACAGAGCAACGCTAATTGGTGCGGATCTGGTTGGTGTTGAAATGTATGACTTTAAGCATTGTGATTACAACTTTATTGGGAGTGTGAAGTAGTATAATTTTATGGAAGACTTATTCAATCGATTAGCAGATAGCAGATATCCAGAAGCAATAACTGTTGCTTGTATTCCATTTATTGTGGGGATTCTAGCAATAGCATTTCCTATATTGTCTGGTCAGAGAAATATTATAAACACAAAATATTCATCAGATGAAATTGCTAATTTGTTTGATAAAGAATTTCGTTATAGAACATTTAAATATGCTCTTCCCACATCACTTATAGTTCTATTCATTTATTTGTTACAAATTCCGAGGATTGACACAAGTATTGATTTCATTAACAGTATATTAGATTATTCGGCTTTTTCCCTTTTGTTTTTATCGACTATCTCTCTTGTATGCTCATTATTTGGAATAAAAGATATAATTGAAACATACGACTCTCCATTGAAGCTGCTAAACCATTACAAGAAGAAGTACAAAAAAAAGAAAGACGACAAATGGACTGTGGCTATTTCTCATATTTTCTATTATTCTATAAAACAAAATGAAGAACGCCTACAACTTGAAGCACTAGAGTTTATCACTAATTTATTTTACGAAAATATTAATAGAGACGAAGAGTATAAGGTAGAATATCCAGAGATACATTATGCCATTATAAGTAAAGCTAATAACCTGCTCATAACGAGACAAAAAGAGTATCCATTCCCGAGGCTAGGGGGAGCTTTAATATTAGAATTATTAATTGCCAACAATCAGAATGTCTATTTTAGTGAAAAGACCTATGGTGTGATTTGGACTGAATTAAGAAAAGCCATCTTTTATGACAACGATCATATGATTTTCTCGTATTGGAAATACGCTCATCAATACATGACTTATCAGCTATCTGATCATAGAAATGATTACTTTGATTCTGAAAATGAAATTGATGAAAGCTTAATCAAAATCCATAAAGAAAGATTTAAAGAATTTCATTATATGCTCGGCGCACTTTTACTTTACTGTAAAAAATATGCTTTACTTGATAAAGTTATGTATTTTACTCAATCAATGCCCGCGTCTTACAAATTAGTGCCAAACACTATGATAGAACTAATGTCTGACTATTTATCTATTAAGGGCGATAAGTCTTCTCCGATGCATTACATTCAGAGATATTCTTTTCCCGACAACTCGGGTATTAGTGCTAATGGTATTATGGCTATGTGGTTAAAAAAATATTTTGCTTTATTATTTTTAAGGCAATACGATATTTACTCAACTTTTAAAACAAATTATTACAGCATACAATCATCTGATTTGCCGAAGTTGCCAGAAACGGTAAGAGAAGCCAATTTTATGAGAGAAAGAATAGAACGGTTAAAGGGATTCACCGAAAACTATTTTTCCAAAGAGTATAAAGTAATCAAATTTTTGCAATTTGACAGTTTTTTGAAAGAGGAAATTTATATTGAAAGAAAACAAGAAGAGCCAACTAAATTGTTAAGTGATTATATTGATAGCATAAAACAAAAAATACCAGTTATTGAAAAGGAACGCGAAATTGACCCTGCCCATTTAACACAATTCAAAGAATCTACGCTGAGAATACTAAGGAAGACTATAGGGCGAATCCATCCCTTACTAAGTTCTGGTATTGTTGAAGAAACAAACTTCCCTTATTCTAACTATATTGGACATATGGATTTTATGATTATGGATAAGGGATCTTGGACTGATGATGTATCGCATCTCAACTACGACACCATCTTAGCTGGCAGAGTCGCTCAGGAAATGGAATATTTATTTTCTATGTCTTTTGCCACACTTGGAAAGAGCAGAATATATAAAATTTCTAGTATTGATATTTTTGAGGCAATAAAGAGGTTGGGTATAGAAGATAAAGAAAGCTACATTATTGCTTCAATGGGGTTTAATTTAGATTTTTACATGGGAATGGATAAGCATAAGAATGAGTTTGTTCATAAAGGAAACAATGTCTATACTTTCATAGGAATTAATGTGATAAACATTGGTTATCTGGGATTACCTTATGTTGGACAATCTCTATTTATACTAAGGAAATCAAATTGTCCAGAATTAAGAATACATGAGATATCCCAAGAAACAAAAGAAAAATATGCTCTTGAGCCAATAGGTAACTCTGAAGAGAAAATTAGCATAAGTGTTGTTGATTTATTTAGAAATGACAACTTGAAGCAAACAATAGCCTCTAATTATAATAGCACTGATGATTTAGACAAGTCTGTTGCTGTTTATATCGCATTAAGTTATGAACTTCGATGGAGTAAAAATGCGAATTGTATTCAAATAACTTCGCAAACAGAAACTGATAGTTTGGATGATGTAAGACCTATTGAAAATCAAGCATAAGTGTCTTGCACACTCTCTCTTGGATTTGATGATTTGTGGAGTGATTTTTCTACACTCCACAAATAGTTCATTCTTTAGCCTTGCTAGCTCCAGATGATACGCCTGTCAGATTGGCAGTTAAAATGACAGAGTTTGGTTTTTTAGTATTTTATATATGATTAGCCTAACGAAATTCACTTTTCTTAATTCCTTGGCACTAAGATTGTATGGAGTAATGTATGTATCAAACAATAATTAAAAATAATACATGGAAGAACCAAAAAAGTTTAAAATACTCAGTATAGACGGTGGGGGGATTAAGGGGCTCTACTCAGCGCAGTTACTAGCAAAATTTGAGGAAGTTTTTAAAGTGAAAATCTCAGATTGTTTCGATATGCTATGTGGAACTTCTACTGGTGGGATCATAGCTTTAGCTGCTTCACTTAAAATTCCAATGAAGGATGTTGTTGCCTTCTATGAACAAAAGGGACCTGCAATTTTTAACGAGAAATTAAAGAAACTCCCTCATGGAGACAAATTTCTGATTGCAAGACAAGCTGCATTTGGAGGAAAATACTCAGCTACACCTTTGCGTCTAGCACTCGAAAAAGTATTTGGTTCGAGAAAACTTGAAGAAAGCAATAATTTCCTTTGTATTCCTTCATATAATACCAATACTGCTATTCCTCGTATATTCAAGAAGGATTATTCAAACTTTACTGAGGATGATGAAAAAAGCTATGTAGATGTTGCTTTGGCAACAGCTGCCGCTCCAACTTATTTTCCAATGATGGAAATAGAAGATGATCAGTTTGTAGACGGAGGCTTGTGGGCTAACAATCCCATTTTGGTTGGTTTAACTGAATTTCTCTACAAATTCGCCGACGATGATCGTATAAATGGACTTGAAATCTTATCTATAAGTAGTTGTGAAAAAGAAAAGGGCGAAGTACACAAAAAAGTGAATCGTGATTTTCTTAATTGGAAAAATGCTCTTTTTGATGCATATTCCATAGGACAGTCAAAATCTGCAATGTGCCTTTTGAAGCATCTAAAAGGGAGATTAAATTTCCCTTTTAATTTTGAACGTATTACTAATCTTCCTCTTTCAGCAGAAGAAGCTTCTCTTATAGATATGGACAACGCTAGCCCGGCTTCGCTGAAATTACTACGTAAAAAAGCTGATAATACAGCAATAAACGCAAAAATGAAACCAGAGATAAAATACTTTTTTACAACTACAAAATCTATAAATCCAAACGAATATGGCAAATAATCAAGAACAATTCAATGCGTTTCATGATACCATAAACGCAACAAAGAAAAGACGATCTACATTAAAAACTAACCGTGATGCGCTGCGTGACCGTGTTCGGAAGTACTTCAAAAATAATCATGCAGACTACATTCAACCAAATTTTTATTGGCAAGGTTCATATGCCATGCACACAATACTTACTCCTATCAAGGATGAGAACGGGCTAGGAGCCTATGATCTTGATGATGGCATCTACTTCGTTGGTAAATCAGAGGATGAACGTAAAGATTTAGAGTGGTATCATAAGGAAGTGCTAAAAGCGGTTGAAAATCATACAACAAGAGGAGCAGAAGACAATGCTCCTTGTGTGACGGTACTTTATGCTGACGGACATCACATAGACCTGCCCATTTACTTTATGGTGGATGGAGATGAGCATCCACGATTAGCACATCGTAAAGATCCTTGGATGGATTCAGATCCACGTGAATTAATAGACTGGTTCTGCGAAGAATGTGGGGAAAAGCCGATGCTACGTAGATTAGTACGCTATCTGAAAGCTTGGTGTGAATACATCAACAATGAAAAAGACTTTAAGATGCCTACAGGTTGTATTATGACAATGCTTGCGGCTGAATATTATAATGATAATGTAGATTCACGCGAAGACATTGCTATGCGAGATCTTTTAACAGCAATGCATGATGCTTTGAGTGAAGATAATGGATTTCATTGTTGGCGCCCAACACATCCCTATGAAGACCTGTTTGAATATTACAAGAAAACTCGGAAAGATAAGTTTCTTGCGGAACTGAAATCCTTTAAGGACGATGCAACTCGAGCTATTGAAAGTAAGAATCCTCATGAAGCCTGTATAAAATGGCAGAAACATTTTGGAAACAGATTTTCCTGTAGTACAGCCAAGGACGAGGACGAAGATGCACAGACAAAATCATTTTCAGGAACCTTAAAGACCAACAGTCGCTTTGCATGACCTATCAGACATATTAAATTCATGCTTTGAACATCTCTATAAAATAGAAAATGTAAAGTATGCGGACGAAATACCAAATATTCGAAAGGATTATTATGCTGAACAATGGAAAGTCATAACAGATATAGATGTAAATGGTCAAGTCAAGGAAATAGAACTGTATTTTGGATTTCGAAAATCGTTTCCTTATACATTACCGGATGTATACTTCCCAAGTAAAACATTCGGATATTTACCCCATATAGAAAGTGTTGGGGGTAAGTTATGCTTGATGCCAGATGGTGCGAGTTACCCTATAGATAATCCTTATGAGATTATTCGATATTGTTTGAAACAGTCGAAAGAACTAATTGGACAGGGCATAAAAAATGAAAATGTAAGCGACTTCAGTGCGGAGATAAATAGTTATTGGAGGCGAAAATATGATGGAGAGCCAAAAACTTCTGATTATTGGTTGATTTATGAAAACTTTCCTGTTGAAACTTGTGTTTTGAGAGCTCTGCGTTACAATCAAAATATTTTAGGAGCCAAAAAGCCAAAGACAATAACTAGAGCCTTGCTACTTCCTAAAGATGATGAAGAATCAAATATTGAACGTTATTTGAAATATCATCATAAAGCAATGGAAACGGAAGTTTTATTCGTAAAGAGTGTCACAGTTCCAGATAAGGCTCCATACAGTCTAACACTACAAAAACTTTTAGAATGTGCTTCGTCTACTGAAGACCATAAGGCGATTAAGTCTTTTATCAATACCGGTCATGGTGGAATTATAGTTTTCCAGTTATCAGAAACATCAATGGGTGGTATTTACATAGACAAAGTGAATACAAAAAAGAAAGGATTCCGCAATAATAAACTTACTGCATGCGATTTGTTATTGCGATTTGAAAAGAAGAACCAATTGTTAGAACGACAATATGGTTCGTTGTATTCTTCTCGTCGTATAGCTATGCGCACAGCAGGAATAGAGATGCCAAAACAATCGTTCATCATAACCGGGCTCGGTAGTATAGGCTCTAATTTAACATACTTTCTTAGTGGTTGGAATAATGCCAATTTTACGTTGATAGATGAGGAAACTCTTCAGCCTGAAAATATAGGGAGGCATTTGTTAGGTTTTCATTACATTTACCAAAGCAAGGTGGATGCAATAGCTGATTATCTGTATTCAGTTCGTCCAGAAAGAGACGTAAAGACATATAATGATACATTTCAAAGCGTTGTCACAAATGATAACGAAAGTGTTAATACTCATACGGCTCTCTTTCTTTGTACAGGTGATGTCATGACTGAGAAATTTGTCGTAGACGCTTTATGCGAAGAACGTATTAAATTACCGACATTTATACTCTGGCTCGAACCTTTCGGTATTGCGGGGCATCTAGTGTACATTAATCCGGAACAGATGCCTGAAAACTTCAATCTTTACAATAATGAAGAAAGGATGCTTTATAAATATAATCTACTTGAACCAACTGAATATTTAGCTTATGCAGATCGTTTTATAAAAAGAGATGCTGGATGCAACGGGGAGTATTCTCTTTATTCGGGCAATGATGTGACCCTTTTGTTGTCAGCTCTTTACCCATATATAAACCAACTTATACAACAACCTCAACAATCAAAATGTTACCGATGGGTAGGAAATATAGATATAGCAATAGAAAAAAACATCAAACTGACAGTCGATCCTGCATTAATCAACTTGGGAGAAGTCCAAGAGTTGAATCTATAAGCATGGTTGACTATACAATTGAAGTGACGATAGAAGCTGTAGACGCGTTGAACTCAATGCGTCAGATATCAGGTAATGAGAATGGCGGTATACTATTGGGATCAGAAATTAATGAAAAATATTACCGTATCAACCGAGCATCTGAGCCATGTATACTAATAGACCGTTCCTCTAAATGTGGTTGCACACGCAATGCCAATAAAGCAAACGAGATAATTAAACGTGAATTTGAATCTTCTAATCGAACAAGATTTTATTTAGGAGAATGGCATACTCACCCAGAAGATAATCCTACCCCATCTACTGTTGACATATCATCTATCCATGATGTGTTTTATAAATCAGAGATTGTCATTGATGGAGTTTTCCTTGCAATTGTTGGTCGCAAGTCCATTTTTTGGGGATTTTATGAAGGTACGCAGATGCATAATATTGATGTGATAATGATTTGAACTGACTATGTTACTCGTTCTATACTGACGTTTTTATCCTGTTCGCAAAATCATTCATAAAAGGTTCAATATTTTTTTTGATATAATTTTCAATCCTTCCTTTGTTACAAAATCCACTAAATATTTCAGCGGGCGTTCTTGTCAACCGTGTTGTTAAATCTCTATCTATGTTGTTTTTCAATGTCATTTACTTTGTCTTTTTTTGTTGGATTGTCCAGTTTTAATAACACTTAGTTTCCCATATTTCTCTTATATCTTCTACAACCTTAGTATCTTTACCTAATTCATCTACTTGGACACTATGTCCAACTCCTTGTCCAAGTTCAGCATTAAAAGCATCTTTTACACCTACAGCTTGGACACTATGTCCAACTTCTTGTCCAACCTATCGATCTCACTCTTTCACAACATATTTGTATTTAGGAGAATTAGCATCTTCTCCATTATCACGTACTAAACTAAGTTCTTTCATAGCAGCAAGATGTCTTTGGGCTGTTTTATACCCAATATCAAAATGAACTGAATATTCCCTTGTGCTTGCTTCTCCAATTGTTTTAAGCCATTCGTAACCTCTTAATTGAGCATCTGTAAGTTTTGCTACGTTTGGCTTGTCAGCTACTTTTTTAGCGGCTTCAATGTTCCTTGGAAATGTCAGTACCATATACGGGGCTTCATAAGAAACTAAGGGCAAAGGCAAATTATGCTTTGTGGGCAGGTCTTTAATGGTTTGAAAACCTAAGCCTCTTTGCTCCACTAAGTCCATTTGGTCAAACACATACATTATTTTGGGATTACGACTTAATGAAGGAGCATTGAACCGCTTAATTTGTTCCAATGTAATTGGCTTAACAGGTCCACCTGGGCTTTTAATAATTATCGCATCATCGTTAATCTCAAAATAAATAGGAGCACCATCAATATCGTAGTCTCTGTGCACAATGGCATTAATGATAGCTTCTCGAAAAACTACTAATGGGTAATCATAAGTAATTTTTCGTTCGGTAGATGAACGGTTTATCTGTTTGCCAATATGGCTTTCATACCATTGTTGAATTTTATCAGCCTGTGAAATAAGTGATCCTTCAATGGTGTCAATATCTTCTCCTCTGCCTTTGGTTTTGTATGTGGCTCTTATCAAGGCATTCTGATAAATTAATTGTGGCCGTTCACCAAACAAAAGCAAGCCCAAACCTGTGGGTAAAAACTTCTCACCTTTCAATTCTAAAATGCCCAATTGTGTGAGTATTTTATAAAACTCAGGCGTATTCCATTCTACATCCAGTTTTGCTTTTTTGATGAAAGCATCTAAATGTGTTTTCGATAAATCATTCAGTTCGGCTCGAGGTTCGGTTCTTTCCTTCTCAGATAATACAATGGATAACTTTTTATCATTTGCCATTTTAGCCCTTTCTTCTGCTTCTTTAATAAATCGTTTGTTGGCATCGCGAATTTGCTTTTGAAGGTCGACATCAAACATTTCTACTTCCACACCATTATCCAAAAGGTATTTAATGCCTTTTCGGTCAACGGTTGGGTCGGGGTCTTCTATGCCAATCCAAACTTTCTTTATGCGGGCATTTACAATTCGTTCAGCACAACCCAATTTAGGATATTTCCTCGCTTCGGGAGCACAAGGTTCCAGTGTTGCAAATAATATGGAGCCATCTAAAAGATTACTGCGGTTTTTTCTTTCAAGCAAAGTGAATTCTGCGTGGTCACCGTGACGGAGTTCTCCTCTAAACGCTGTTTCTTCTGTGCCATCAGGTTTAATTAAAACTGCACCCACCTTAGGACTTACTTTGTCCTGCCTCGGTTCTTGAATGGACTTATTCATTACCTGAATAGCCATCTCCATATATTTCCTTGCGCTGAATGCTTCTTCTTTCTTCTTTGCCATTGTTTATTTGCAATTCAAATTATAGTCGGTAAAATTAAAAGAAATATTTCTTTTATAGTTATACTTCAAGAGTTTGTGTTAGTCTGTTAATTATTGCACGGTCTTCAAATACGCTTGCCCGTGTTAGTGGCTGGGCTTCTCATTTTTCTTCTATTTTTTTCATCAGTTCGTGAAATTTTCGCCAATGTCTTTTCAGTTGTCCACCAATTTTATTGTCAATGATTGTTTTTTCTGCAAGTCTAGCATAGGTTATGAAATTGCCCCAATCATATTTATGCGATAAAATGAATAAGTCTGATTTGCTAGGATGTCTTTGATAAATTCTTCTCCTTTCAGCACCTGCAAATGTGAACTTCTTGTAAAGTCTTGTCTTAAAAACTTGACCCTTTGTTGCTGTCCTGTTGTGAAAAGTATAAAACCGACTTCTTGCAAAAGTCCGTTTCATTTTGCGGTAGTAGTTTGAGATACTAGAATTTTTAATGAGCGTATAGTATCCGTCAAATTGAAAGCCTAAATATTCAAAAAGGGTGTTGTCTTGAAGTCTGTTAGTGTTTATGTTTTTTTCAAAGCAATAATGCCTTTCTATTTTGTTATCATATATGAAATGGAATACTTGAGTTTTGCTTTTTTGTATTTCAAGTTTATATGTTAGGATTGAAGATGAAAAATGGTTAATGATTTCTTGTTCAAATTCTATTGGGCAAATAGCAACCATGTCATCTGAATATCTTTGATAAATCCCACCGATTTTTTTAAGAATGTCGTGTGCTTGTTTGTCAAAGTCTAGTAAATAAACGTTAGCTAAGGTGGCACTTATAGGAGAACCTTGTGGAATTCCTTTTGTTCTTAATTTTAAGTCTTCATTTTCCTTAATTCGCTTATTAGATTTTATTAGACCTAAGTTTCGGATTTCTTCTATATTGTCTTTTGAGCAATAAGCGACAGCCCTTTTATTTCGCAAATAGTTTTTCTTCTTGATTTTTATTTCCTTAAAAGATTTTGGCTTACGTTCTACAATTATTTGATTTTTGAAATTATCAAAAAGGTCGTTTTCTTCAATATATGAGAACTTTGTTATGTTACGGAAAACGTTGTAATGATCTTCCGGCAAGTCCGCACCTGATTTAATAATTCTTTTCCAATATTTTTTCAGTAACTTATGGTCAAGATTGTCGAAAAAACTTTTTATGTCGAATGTAATTGCAACTAGGTCTTTCTCTTTGTTGGCTTTTATAAACTGAAAAATATCGTGTGCAAAATCAACGTTGCATTTGTTCCTGCTCTTCTCCTTTTCTGAGTTTAGTTTTATTTTACGATAAGCTGTAATACTACTGCTTATACCTAAATCCCTTATTTCACTTTCGTATGCAGTGGATAGTATTTCTGAGTAATAGCTAAACACATTAGAGTCTAGGTGATTTGAGAAATATATCTCACGTTCTTTTGTTGATGGTTTTCTCAGTTTTGAACGAGTTCCGTCATGGCATATCTCTTTACGAAACTTGCGCACTTTCAACTGTCTATGAATAAATGGATAAAATGCATGTTTTGAAATTGCATCTTTATCTTTCAAGTAAGGCTCTATCCACGCTCTGTCCTTTGGCTCTAGCTGCAATCCAACATGGGGATAGCGTTTTAGTCTGAACCAATCTTTCTGTTTTTTGCCTTTGTTGATAGTTGTCGCCATAAGAGAAATGAGGGGTAAGTGGTTAAACGGGGCAAGCCTTTACATCAATTTTCATTAACGGAATAGTACATGCATTATACGACACTCTATTGAATGTCGCCCCGATTTCCCTTTCGGGAAGAATTCTATTCGTAACTTTGTCCATAATAATAAATACTATGAAGTCAATCAGAACAGTACAGATAATTCTCAACATGCTTGAACTTTCTTTCGATTGTCCTTGCATAATTGGAATTCCTGCTCCGTAAGCAACGTATGTCTTGCTTAGCTGTGGAAGATAAAACGTACTATTCAGCGAACCACTTACCTTTCTCATTTCATATCTTTAGTTATTTAGTTTCATTTTTCTAGCTTGTCGGTCTCTTAGCCTTGCCACTAACGTTTTATTTACGCAATAAAAATGGAACATTCGTAAATGCGAAATTCATAGTATGCGTAAATCTTATTTTTATTATTTGATCCAAATTCTTCATTATTAGATATATGTTTTTTGTTTATTCCCCCCTCAGCGTCTTTTGCATTTGCGCAAATAATTGCATATTGACGGGTACGATAAACCTCAATATCCAAAGATACTAATTTTATTGAAATCTTTTATTACATGTGATTTATAAATATTATGGTCATACATATTTTTATACTTTTCCTGATAACTCCTTTGTCTCAATGTCAAATGATTGATAATACAAAGGTATATTGTATGTTTTTCTGATATGTGCAAAATATATTTTGACTGCCTCTGCATCAGGCGTCGGTTGAGTCACGACAATAAGTTCTTTGGCTTTGTTCTTTTCAGTCCACATAGAATATTCCAAAAGTTGTCCTATAGCTACCCTTATGGAAGTCTTTAATGAAGGATACGTTTTTATCTCATAAAAAATATCTCCATCAGGTACTTGCTCTACTAAATCTATTCTGTTATTTCCATAGCCGGCATCAACCTCTTTTTTTACTTTTCTGCTTTCACTCTTCAATTTAGCCAAAAGCCCATCGCTTATGGCTTGATGTAAATATTCAATTTCAACTGTTTTAGGTTGCCTTTCGTACTCTTTTGTCTTAATGATGCCTCCGGTAGCAGGAGGGATGGTGTCTTTTGCTGCAGCAAAATTATATGTATCGACTTTATCAACATTTTCGGTTAAGCCATACTCTTCTTTATAATGAATAAGTGAATAACGATTAAGATTGTGAATGGGATTGTGTGGTGGTATAGGTGTATCTAGAGATTCAGATTGTTTTATATCGGATATTTTAAAGCGTATATTAAATAAATTCAACCCCTTCCAGTTCGAAAAACCATCTGGATTTATATTTTTATCAATAATCTGCTGCTCCATTTCAAAAAGCCATCCTGTTTTTTCATAATATGAATATACTTCTTCTGCCTGGTCTTTTGTCAGAACTTTAACATTGGCAATTTCTCCAACAAAATAACGTTGCCTTGTTTCACTATTTATGGTATATAGAACTATATCAAAAGTCTTGTCTTCGTATGCCTGATATTGTTTCCTTATGGGTTCTAAAAACGCATAATGATAACCTTTATAGGTTTTAGCTAAGTCAAATAGCCATTCCTCATGTCCATAGCCATAGTTAAACTCGTGTGAATTTTTACTTTTACTTTTTCCGTATTTTCCCGATGGCTCTATCCAGCCTGCTGTGTTATATGTTATTCGGGCTATTCTTTTCTGATTAAGATTAAATACCTTTTTTATAACTTCATCATATAATGGAGTGTATTTAATGATAAAATCAACGGTTTCTTTAACAAGTCTCTCCCAAGTATATTCATGCAATTTATCTATCGGAATGGATATCCGTGTGTTATTCGTCTTTTTTATAAGAGATTCACATATAGCCTTTTGATTTGTTCTTAATTTAATACTTGTATTGTCAATATGCTGGTAATCAAATTGATAATTTAACCCTTGTTGTCCTGCTCCTACGGTAAAGTAAATACCTTTTTGCTCATCTCCCTGTTTGAATATCTGAGCCCAGGTATAACGCATGAAGCTTCCACTATTTTGCCATCTTCGTATAGATCTTGTTTTTACATAATTGTATTTCCTTAGTTGACTAATTACCAGATCTTTCCAGTATAAAGTTTTCTCCCATACTTCATTTTTCAGTTGCCTACCTTTTTTTTGATGTATAGGATTATTTTTTTCATACTTTCTACCTCCAACTTCCATCAGCAGGGTTATATCCTCAATATCGAAAAAAGGCACTTTGTGTTTTGTATCCATAATAGCATGATTTTAGTTTATTCCTCTTTTAGCCATCCTCTGTTTAGGATGAAGTTAAGGCAACATACAGTGCTCTATTTAAAAATCTCAGGTTTAGCTTTGTTGTCGTCTGTTTTATTAACAGTTAAAAGCGTTGTTCTTCAAATATATCAATTATTAATTTTGTTTACCGTCTTTCGCTTTTTTTTAAATCTTCAAACTTTTCCCTTCCAATCTTTAATAACTCTTCAGATAGTTTTACTGCCTGTAAAATAGTATCTACCCTAGTGGTTGGGAAGGGAGAGCCCCGTACCTTATTTCCTCTCCTTCAGCAAGTTTTCCAGAAGAGTGTTTTTTTCTTTTTCCAGTTGGACTATCCGTTCATACAATTGGTCTTTTTCGGAATAAAGCTCCACTAACTTATCCAAAGGATTAAAATTTAAGATTTGAGAACTGTAATCCCTGTTTTGGAAACTATTGTCATAGAAATAATTACAGCCTTCCAATATAGAATCATCAACCATATTCCGGATAAAGTATTCGTCTATCCCCACAATTTTGGCATACACTTTTATTACCTCATCATCAAGCTCCTGACGTTTTTCCAATTGCGATACAGCTTGTTGGGTAATATCTAATTCAATGGCAATTGCTTCCTGCTTAATGCCTTTGGCTTCCCTGAATCGCTTTGCATTTTTGCCTTGATGAGGAATCTTTTTATTGTTTTCCGTATCATTCATAACTGACTCAAATTAAATTTATAATAAAGATAATACAAAATCGAAGATGAAAATAATTTTATAAGAAGTTATACAACTTGTATCCTTCTTTGTACAACACGTTTTACAATTGTAAGTTTTTTGAATACGCTTGTGCGAAACATTTCAATATGACGCAGTGTCTCAATGTTTTTGTTTTTATTTGCATTTTAAACTATGACTATCTGCTAAGCAGGCCGATTTCAAAGTTAGAGAAGTAAAGGTACAAAAAATATCTAAAACTTAAACAAAACGCGTATGAAAACATAGAAATTAAAAAGAATTAGTACTTTTGTGCTGTTAAATACGGTACAACTTACATAGCGCTTTTTTGGTCTTGTTGTCGAATCCGCAAAATTCAAATCAGAAGACCAGAGAATGGAAGCGCCCTTAGCAATAAGGGCGTGGACATTGTTCTATTCTTCTGATAAGGCCCTTGCGGAGCCTGACAACAGGAATAATGGCAATCGTCCGCGCCTCTTTTTTTATATTCCCGCATATACTTAGAGCCACATCGAATAAGATGTTGGATACCTGATTATCCTCTTGCCCGTACGATTGACCGCTACCGCACCGGGTTTCAGTTACCTGAAAACTTTTACCTCTTTGAGCCGGCGTTAGCCGGAAATATCCGTTTAATTTTTCAATAAACACCGACACATCTACCGTTTGTAACGGACCAAATTTATAGTCGGCTTGTAAACATTAACATATACTATGATGCAAAAAATAAATTTTGTTATTCTGGATGTTACCTGATTAAATGAGTTAATTCTCTATACACACAACAAGTTAAACATATACTATGATGGAAAAAAACAAATCTTATTGTCCCCAATTTTACCGGTTGTTATCCGTCTTACGGGATACACGCGCACGGTACCGATTGCTATTCCTGCTGTTGGCGGGAACCTTCATCCTTATAAACTCTGCTTATACGCAAACGGTCACCGTCACCGGACGGGTTACCGAACTCTCCGGTAACCCGTTGCCGGGCGTGAGTATCGTAATTAAAGGAACCTCATCCACCGGTACGACCACCGGAGAAGAGGGGCAGTATACATTACCCGGCGTACCGGCCGATGCGGTGCTCTCCTTCTCCTTTGTCGGTTTTAAAACGCAGGAGATCCCGCTGAACGGCAGGACCCGGCTGAATGTACAATTACAGGAAGACATCACCGCGCTGTCCGAAGTGGTGGTGAATGCCGGATACTATACCGTGAAAGACGCGGTACGTACCGGCAGCATTGCCCGCGTGACCGCCAAGGAGATTCAAAACCAGCCGGTAAGCAATGCGCTTTCCGCCGTTCAGGGGCGCATGGCGGGGGTGAACATTACCCAAAGCGGTGGTACCGGCGGGGGTGGTTATGATATACAGATCCGTGGCACGAACAGTTTGAGAAGGGCGGGAAATTACCCGATGTATATCATCGACGGGGTGCCTGTGAGTTCGGAAACTGCTTCAAACAGCCTTTCTGCAACCATACTTCCCTATACGGAAATCAACCCGCTGAACGCCATCAATCCGAATGATATCGAGAGCATCGAAATTTTGAAAGATGCGGACGCCACCGCCATTTACGGTTCCCGCGGCGCCAACGGCGTGATACTGGTCACCACAAAAAAAGGCCGGGCTGCTAAAAAGACCGCTCTCAGCGTGAACACCAGCTACGGTCTTAGCCGGGTGGTAAACAAGTTGAAGATGATGGATACCCCGCAATACCTGGAGATGCGCAGGCAGGCGTATGCCAGTGACGGCATCACGAAATATCCGGCCAATGCGTACGATATCAACGGCACCTGGGATGAAAACCGTTACACGGACTGGCAGAACGAACTGATCGGAAAAACCGCCATTAATTCGAATATTCAGCTCTCTTTAAGCGGGGGCAGTGAAAATACGAATTTTCTGGTCAGCGCCGGCCATAACGAACAAACGACGGTATTCGCCAAAGATTTCAACTACAAGACAAACAACCTCTCCATGAACCTGAACCACCGGTCCGATGACAACAGGTTCACGTTAAAGGCTTCCGGGCTGTTCTCCGAACAAACAAATAATTTGATCCGGTCAGATGTTACCAAACAGTCTCTTCTGCTTAGCCCCAATGCCCCGGTACTCTACAAGGAGGACGGCAGCCTGAACTGGGAAAACAACACCTTCGCCAATCCGGTAGCTCCCTATGGAAACACCTACGACAACAAAAATAGGGTACTCAACCTGAATATTAACTTGGGGTACGAACTATTCCGTTCTTTTTATCTGAAATTGAACGGGGGCATCGATCAACAGATTTTTGAAGAAACAATATTATCGCCAAATACGACACGTAATCCCGCTTTCGGGAGTACACCTGCAAGCTCCTCCACTACCAAAGCGAACCAACACCGATTCACGTATTTGTTGGAACCCCAGGTAAACTACAAACATGCGCTTAACGGGCACGAAACGGATATATTGATTGGGGGCACTTTCCAGCACCGGCAATCTTCGGCTTTGGGCCTTTTCGGGATGGGGTTCGAAAGCAATGCTCTGATCACAAACATGGCAGCGGCGGCGAATGCCTGGGTCGATTACGATACGGAAACCGGATACAAGTATGCCGCCCTGTTCGGAAGAATCAATTACCAATACAAAAACAGGTATATACTCAACCTTACCGGGCGGCGCGACGGGTCGAGCCGTTTCGGGACGAACAACCGGTTTGCCAACTTCGGGGCTGTCGGTGCGGCATGGCTGTTCGCCGAAGAAGAGTTTTTCAATGATATCCGGTGGCTGAGCTTCGGAAAACTGCGTACAAGCTACGGACTGACCGGAAGCGACGCCATCGGCGATTACCAGTACCTGGATACCTATACCGTGAGCAGCAAAAGTTACGGGGGAATCAAGGCATTGTACCCTTCCCGGTTGTACAACCCTTATTTCAGTTGGGAAAAGACGACGAAACTGGAGGCTGCCCTGGAACTGGGCTTTATCAACGACCGGATACGGTTGAACACCGCCTGGTACCGTAACCGTTCCGGGAACCAGCTGGTGGGTATCCCGTTACCGGCTACTACCGGTTTCAGCCGTATCCAGGCCAACCTGCCGGCCACGGTGGAAAACAGGGGACTGGAGTTCGAACTGAATACCAATCCCGTGAGGACAGGCTCGTTCAACTGGAACAGCGATTTCAACATCACTTTTCCCCGGAACAAGCTGGTGTCGTTCCCGGGACTGGAAGGTTCCACCTATGCCAACCAATATGTGGTAGGCTATCCGACCTCCATCGTGAAAGTGTATAATTACGAAGGGATCGACCCGGAAACCGGTCTCTATATTTTTACGGACTACAACAACGATGGCAACATCTCTTCACCGGACGATAACCGGGTGATCAAAGAAACAGGACCGAGGTATTACGGGGGGTGGTCGAACCAGTTATCGTACAAACAATGGGAATTCTCCTTCTTATTCCAATTTGTGAACCAGGTACAGAAAAATTACAACAGTATGATGTCCCGGCCGGGCAGTCTGAACAACCAACCGGTGGAGGTATTGGACGTATGGTCGAAAGATAATCCCGGCGGGCAGTACATGCCTTACTCCTCCGGTACAGATGCGCAAAAGAATCAATCGCATGCGCTTTTTATGAATAGTACGGCGGCTGTCGGCGATGCCTCGTTTATCCGTTTAAAGAACATCCAGCTAAGCTACCGGCTTCCGGTAAACAGACACGTACGGGATATCCGGTTCTATGCGCAGGGGCAGAATGTGTTGACATTTACCAATTATTTCGGTTTGGATCCGGAGTTTATTTTAACCGGCTTTTTACCGCCGCTGAAGACCTGGTCGTTCGGCATTCAATTTAATTTTTAAAGATCTAAAAATATGAAACGAATATCATATCTGTTTATTTATGTGGGGTTGTTATTGTTCACAGCCTGTGAAGATCTGATCGACGTGGGCTATCCCTCGAACCAGCTGGGCACACCCCAGGCGTTTGAAGATGTGCAAACCGCCAATGCCGCGCTGGCAAACCTATATACCCAAGTGCGGGACCGGTCTGTCCTGACAGGAGGAAGTTACATCGGAACAGGTTCTCTTTGCGGGGCTTATGCCGATGAGTTGGACTGTTATTATTATGACCAGAACCAATATATGGATATTTACCAAAACCAGCAACAGGAAACGAATATTGCCATAGCAAGCGTCTGGAGTGCCTCGTATCAGCAAATTTATTATGCCAATGCCGTTATTTACGGCGTGGAACAATCGACCACCTTGTCCGACGACGATAGAAACCGGATCAAGGGGGAAGCGTTGCTGGTACGGTCGTTGCTCTATTTTTACCTGCAACAGCTTTTTGGCGACATTCCTTATACGACCAGCCTGGACTACGAATACAACCGGACGATCGGCAAAACGGAAGCTTCTGTATTATTGACACAGTTGGAGAAGGATATGATGGAAGCAGTTACCTTGTTAGAAGACGATTACCGCGACGCGGAACGGATCTATCCCAACCGGAAAGCTGCGCAACTGCTCCTGGCCCGTATTTGCCTGCTCCGGGAAGACTGGCTGCTGGCGGAACAGACAGCGAAAAATATTCTTCAGTCTCCCCTCTACCAATATGAGGCGGATATTAATGAGGTATTCCATAAATCGGGCAAGCATATCCTTTGGCAACTGAAACCGCAGAACAATGGGGATGCAACAAGCGAAGCTGCTTTCTACTTTTTCACAGGTTCTGCTCCCAATAATTATATACTGACCGCAAACTTGGTGGGCTCTTTTGCCGATAACGACCTCCGCAAACAGGTATGGATAGCTGAAGTAACTGTGAACGGCCAGTCGTGGTACCGGCCTTATAAATACAAAAACAGGGAGAACAACGCAAATGAATACTCCATTGTCTTTCGGCTGGAAGAGGCTTACTTTATCATGGCCGAGGCGCTTGCCCGGCAAAACAAGGTGGACGAAGCTTTACCCTACCTGAATGCCTCACGCGAAAGGGCAGGGTTAATCCCGTTGACATCATTGTCCCAAGAGGCTTTTATCGACGAACTCCTGGCCGAAAAACGGCGGGAATTCTTTACCGAGTCCGGTCACCGCTTCCTTGATCTGAAACGGTGGGGGAGGCTGAATGAGTTAAGCGCCCTGAAACCGGACTGGAAGGACTACAAACAGGTATGGCCGATCCCCCGGAACGAACTTTTGCTGAATCCTAATCTATACCCCCAAAATACCGGATATTGATCATGAGAAATCTATTTCTATTATTTTCCTTATGCCTGCTGCTATTCTCAGACCTGAAACTGGACGCGCAAAACAGTAAGGATGAGCTGCAACGGCTTGCGGACAGGCACTATAAAATGTTGAGTTTGAAAATGAGCGAAGATGGAAGATGGTTTATTTTCTGCAAATGGTATGACCTGAACCGTGACACGATCCTGATCCTTGATAAACGGCATCCCGGAAAGGTAATAGGCCACAGAGCAATCATAGGTGAACCCTTTTTCCCTGATAATAACCATTTATTGACGCGCAACCGGGAATCGGCGGAATTAAGGAACCTGCAAAAGCAGACCGGCATCTGTTACGAGTATGTAAAGGATATGAAAGCACTCAGAAAAAATGGGTTATTTGTGTTGCACTACAATGAAAAGGCGGATAACAGGGTCGGGTTGTATGACACTTCGGGTAAGTTGCTGCAATCTGTCGATCACGCGACCCGATTTATTGTTACTGAAGATGACCGGGTATATGTGATTACCAAAGAGGAAAATGGAGATTCTTACCTTGTGCGGCTGGACGATAAAGGCAAGGAACAGTTATATTGTTCTCCCTGGGAAATCAAGTTCCTGGACATATATCCCGCGCGGCAAGGTGTCATGATCCATGAACAGGCCCCGGAAAGTATGGCCATGGATGTTGTCTATCTCGATCTCAATACTAAGGCGGCGTATCCTTTACAGGATGTGTTGCCCGTAAGCCTTCAACAGGTATTTACGGAAACCACCGGAGAGGAGAATAGTTATTTTCTCAAAGTAGTGGCCGACTACGAGAAACAGGATACGTCGGTAGTCGATATCTGGCACGGGAATGATTACCGGTTGGAGAAAAAATTCTACCCACACCCTGTGTACGCTTTTTATATCTGGAAACCCGTGGCAAAACAGATCGAGCAGGTAGGCGCGGATTCTGCCCTGGAACAAGCGAGCCTGGGCGACGGACGTTATTTCGTGAGTGTTGACCGTTCTCTTTTGCAGGATTATATCACCGCTTCTCCCAAAATGATCATTGATATCTACGACCACCTGAAAGATTCTTACACCCTGATGGATACCATAAAATCGTTGTATGCCTCACCCGGCGGGGAATATATCTTATATGGCAAGGACAAAAACTGGTACGCGTATCATGTTGCAAAAGACACGAAAAAGGTTATTGCCGGAAATGGGTTGGGCAATCCTTATTTTACACCAGACGGGAAAAGTGTCCTTTTTGACGGGGATGGCGGTTTATGGAGCTATATTTCGGAGGAAAACAGGTTGTCGAAGCTCATCGACTTTGAAGGCTGCCGGGTGACAATCCTCAACGGGACTTCGAAAAATATCACCGAAAGGATTGACCAGAAAACCATCGATCCGAAAAAACCGGTGCTGCTCAGGCTGTATGACCCCAATGAAAATAAAAGCGCCTATATCTTATACAAAAACGGTAAGAATAAGACACTCGTGCCATTTACCGATATGAATATACAAGAGCTGAGGTACGACGAGGATTACGCGCATTTTTATTATAGTGAAGAAAACTATAACCTTCCCCCACGGCTTGTATATAAGGAACCGGGAAAAGACCCGACCGTGCTGTTTCAAAGCAACGAAACCGACAGTGCCATCTTATCCCTCAAACAGGAAACGATCTCTTATACCAACAGCGACGGCATTCCCCTGAAAGGTATTCTTTATTATCCGTTAAACTATGACCCTTCCGGTAAATATCCGATGGTGTTGAATATTTATAAGATACAAAGCCGGAAACCCAATAAATATCCGATAGCAGCATTCAGCACGGCAAACAGCGATGGGTTCAATCTCAGGTTGCTGTTGGAAAAGGGATATTTTGTCTATTTCCCCGATATCGTTTATGGAGAAAAGGGTCCCGGATTATCCGCTTTGGACTGTGTGCACCATGCCCTGGATGCGTTGGAAGACAACCCTCGTATTGATAAAAGTCGGATCGGCCTTTTCGGGTTCTCGCACGGAGGGTACGAGACCAATTTCATCGCCACCCACTCCAACCGCTTCGCAACCTATGTTGCCGGGGCCGGCAACAGTGACATTGTCCGTTCCTATTTTTCTTATAACAACAATTTCTGGAGACCTTTTTACTGGCAATTTGAGACCGGACAATATGAAATGAAAAGGAGTTTCAGTGAAGACAAGCAGCTTTACTTTCAAAATAATCCCATCCATTATGTGGATCGGGTGAACGCCCCCATCTTATTATGGACAGGCAAGAAGGATCAGAATATCTATTGGGAGCAGACCATGGAGTTCTACATCGGGCTGAAACGGAATCGGAAAAAGGTGGTTGCCCTGTTTTATCCCGGAGAAGGACATGCTTTTAATTCTCAGGAGGCATGTAACGATTTATCTTTACGGATATTGGATTGGTTCGATTATTACCTGAAAGGGAAGAAAGGCGTGGAGTGGATTGAACAGTAAGCAAGGCGCCCAAAGAGCTCGTCCGCTCTTTGGGCACCTTCTTTCAAAGACCTATTGTTCAGGTTCAAACAACAATCGGACACAACTGGTTCCACTTAGCTCGTAGAGGTCGTGAGATGTTTTGTTGTTATCCACCCATGTGCAGGCTATGATACCCGTATGGCTACAGTCACTCCTTTTCATTTCACATTGATCCGTGGTATTATCAAAATAATACCCGTCTTCCGAACTACTGTCACTCACTTTTGCTGCATTGGTTGCAAAAGCGGCGCCGGCTCCCATCAGTACGACTACTGCCGGCAAAATGAATTTTTTAAACTTTTTCATCTTAAAAAAAGAATTAGATGATTGATTACTCTGCGGGGGTTTTTGTTTCCCCTGTTATAATGAAATGGCGTGTTACCGGCTGCGCAAAACGGTAACGCACGATTTCACTGCCGGACAGGACAAAGAAATGCCTGTCCGTGACGATCATCCGGGCCATCTTATGGCTTCCGCGGTTGTGCACATAAAAACTGCCCAGATACTCCTGCCTGTCGGTCCTGTACATGTCGACAACGGCTGCCCGGCTCCACATCTCCCGGGATTCGAATTTTCCCATGAGGTTGGATTCGTTGAACAGCACCCGGCCATGCACGACCGACCTCTTATTGACCTGCAACGGGGGCGCGCCCATCTTGTGTTGTCCGCCGGAAAGTGAACGCACCTGCACCTGCGCCCTGGATATGGTGTCGATGGTGTGCAACCTCCGGGAAAGGTGCAGGCTGCTGTCCATCACTAAAAATTCGTTCCGGTAAAAATAGATATAGACCGGTTCGCCGGTCACATCGTCCCGGAGCAACTGCCCGTCCGTATCGAACACCCCGTCCACCTGCTTTTCCAGCAGTTCGTGATTGAGCGTTACTTTCGGCTCCCGGTCCAGCGCGAGTTTCCCCAATACCTGCGCCTTTGTTTCGGCACTCTGTGTCCTGAAGGCGAAATTTGCGGAGTCCATGGGCTCCAGTTGGGAAAAATAGGCGTCTTCAAAACTGACGGTGCGGGCCAGCGAATCACCCAACTGCCCCCGGTAAATGACCGGCACACTCCCGTCATACAGGTAGAAACAGGGAGGTTCCACCTTCATTTGCAGGGAGCGGAACGGATGCGAGGTGTCGTCCAGCCGGATCTTCACGGCCTTTTTCGCTGTCAAGGCGGTGTCCACGGTGGTGAGCATCAACGGTGCGGTCACGTTCCCCAGATAGACCTGTCCGTCGGCAATGCCGGCAAAGTAATAGGAGTTGGCGCCCAGGTCGAACGCCTTCTCGTCCCTTATGGGATGTTGCCCGAACCTCCGGATAAAGTTGTTCTCTTTTTTCATGATGTGCTCGGACGACAGGAACAATGCCACTACCACACCCGCAGCCGCAAGGGAAGGCAGCACGCTTTTCAGGACAACGGCGACGGCAGGCGTGCCTTTCCCCTTTTCCGCCAATACAATGGCGGCCAGTGCCAGGACGGCAAAGCCGATATTGAAGACCAGGTGCTCCGTCCAGCCCAGTTTTTCGATGATCCCCCCGCAGGAACAGGGGATAAAATCGCTGTAATTGAGTATCAGGTAAATGTACGCCGTAAAGGCGACCATCAGGAAGAGGGAGGCATACAGGCCGGTGAGCCGGGTGGCCTTGAAGCATAGCAGCAGTGCGATAAGCAGTTCGGCGATGATGACGGACGGGGCTATTTACTAATGGCCGCATAAATAAAAAGGAGCACATACAAGTAACAGATTATTTGTACAATTACGTTGCGGTTCCTTGACAGAATCTTTTTCACATCAACACCCTTCGGTCACTCTTACATAAAAATAAAATAATGCTTCACATCCGATAGAAACATATATTGTTTCTTGATTGCAGAAATCAACGCGCTGGCAGATATTTAGATATTATAAGAATCTAAATTCTATAGTATTAAATAACACAACACACTACGTGCAAATGTAAGGTATAATAATTCAATCGCCAAACCTTTTTATGGAAAAATGATAATATGTGATAATTTAACAAGTGGGAGCATATCATCGGAATAACTAAATAGTATTAAACACACTACTTTTGTAGTGTATTGATCAAAAGAATATTGACATTATGAAGTATTCAGAGATTGAAAGAAAACTGAAAAAAGCCGATTGTTACCGGGTTTACGATGGAGGAAAACACCCGATATAGTATGGCCCTATTACCGGAAAGGAGTTTCCACTCAGCTATCACAGAGCTGAAGAAGCAAAATTCGGAACAATGAAATCAATTAGTAAAAACTCAGGGGTTAAACTTTAATCACTGAGGAAAAAACGGAGGAAAAAACATGAAAATAGATGTAATTATTGAAACTGCTCCCGATAAGCGTTTTGAAGCCGTTATCGATCCCGACAAAGAATATGGATTGTCGTTCGGATTATTAGGTGAAGGACATTCAGTACAGGAATGTATTGATGACTTTTATGTGTCGGTGGCTGAAATGAAAGAGTTGTACGCCAAAAAAGGAAAAGTGTTTCCGGAAGATTTGGAATTTACGTTTAAATATGATGTGGCTTCTTTCTTAGCTCACTACTCGGATGTGCTTTCGTTATCCGGATTGGAAAAAATTACCGGTATCAATCAACGCCAGTTAAGTCATTATTTGAACGGTGTGAAAAAACCTCGTCCGGAAACGATCCGGAAAATTGAAACAGGGATTCATCGTTTTGCAAATGAATTGAGTCAAGTGAATTTCGTTTGATCAATCTGAATCTTATTCCGTAGATGGTGACTAATGTGACTGCCGGTATCAGGAAGAGCCACCAACCTGAAGTGGGGTAGGTAGAGGGTAGATTGCGTTTTTGTTTGCGTCAATATCAGAAAAAAATGCTACTTTTGCTAAAATAATATCAGAAAATATCTTTTTGCAAATAAAAAATTGTACCTTTGTAGTACTTAACTTAAAAGTGAAGACAAGAAAAAACTTTACACTTGAAATTGTAGAGCAATGTACCAACGTAACGATATACTCAATTCTTTTCGAAAATGAGGAAAATAATGAGTTTATAAAATTTATCACTAAATACGCAAACAATCCCTCTTTTTCACGTGATATTCAAAGAATCGTTTCTTATATTGGATATTCCGGTAATGTTGACCCCTCGTTCCGGTGATATTGACCCCTCTTGATG
>CALFXE010000206.1 GCA_937927845.1 uncultured Paludibacter sp. | reverse complement strand
TCATAACTGCCGTAGGTCGTGGTGTGGGGCATTTTGGTGTCCAGTTTGCAAAATTATACGGCGCGTATGTTATCGCCCTTGCTTCTACCGACAAAAGAGATTTCGTCATAGGTTTAGGGGCCGATGAGTTTATTGATTACAAAAAACAACGTTTTGAAGATGTTGTAAAGGATGTTGATTATGTGCTGGATGCAGTGAAACAGGACGACCATATACTTCGCAGTCTTGAAGTATTGAAAAAGGGAGGTACACTGGTCAGTCTCTGGTCAGAGCTTCCTAAGGAACAGATGGAAAAAGCAAAAGAGCTTGGCGTACATGCCGTTTATAATGTGGTGCAGGCCAGTGGCGATGATATGAAGTTTGTAGCAGGGCTTCTGGAGGAAGAAAAAATTATACCGCACGTTTCCAAAACTTTTGTCTTTGAGGATATGGCCCAAGCCCACCTGGAAATAGAAAAGGGACATACACAGGGAAAAATTGTTGTTCAAATCAAATAGCGGGATGAAACTTTCAATATTGGACATATCGTATGTACCCTATGGCGGCAACCGTAGGACAGCATTGCAAAACACCATCGAGACCGTACAAGTTGCAGAAGATTTGGGATATGAACGTATATGGTTTGCGGAGCATCATAACATCGGTCACATAGCCGGACGCACGCCGGAGGTCATGACTGCTGCGGCAGCAGCCAATACAAAGCGTATTCACGTAGGTTCGGGAGCCGTTTTATTGAACCATTACAGCCCCTATAAAGTGGCGGAGGTCTTTGCTACTTTATGCGAGCTTTATCCTGGACGAATTGATTTAGGAATCGGCCGTGCTACCACGGGACAGTATTCCGACTTTGCTTTGCAGAGCAACCGTACATCATTGCAAAAAGCGGATAACTCAATGGAACAGTTGGTGGAGTTACTGGCCTGGCTCACGAATGATTTCCCTTCCAACCACCCATTCAGCCAGGTAAAACTAAACAATGATGGTAGTTTACCGAATGTCTACCTGCTGGGCACAAGCGATTGGAGCGCTGAGGCGGCAGCCCGTTTGGGTTTGGCCTATGTCTTTGCCGCATTTATAACATCAGACCAGCAAAGAACTTTTGACATTATCCGCCATTACATTGAAAATTTCCAGCCGTCGAATAAGCCCTATGGAAGAAAAGCACCGGGTTTGACGCTGACAGTATATGTGTATGCCCACGAAAATGACGAATTAGCATTGGAACTTGCCGCGCCCTCATTGTATTCTATGCAATTGCTTAACGCGGGAAGAAGGGAAGCCGTCAACCAATCCTTTATTCCTGAAAAGGAAGCATTGGAATTGCTTAATGGCTCTTATACGTTGGAACGCCTTACTAATCCCAACAAACCCCCAAGGCACTTCATCGGCAAAGCTGAAACCGTTGCCAGAGAATTAAAACAAATGCAGGCAGCATTCGGCTTGGAAGAAATAATGATACAGCTTATTTCAGGCAACCATCTGGGCAGGTTAAAGTCATTTGAATTATTATCACAGGCAATAGAAAAGGAAAAAATGTCTTAAAGCAAACAACTAAATTTTTACAAAATGAAAAATCAGAAAACTATCTTCATCACAGGTGCGTCAACAGGTTTAGGGAAAGCCACGGCCAAACTGTTCCAGCAAAAAGGCTGGAATGTCATTGCCACCATGCGCAACCCTGAAAAGGAAACTGAACTTTCGCAGTTGGAAAACGTAAGCCTCTTGCAGCTCGATATTGCAGATCCCGAACAGATCAAAACAGTTGCCCAACAGGCAATTGAACTGCATGATATTGATGTGGTGTTTAATAATGCAGGTTACGGGTTGTCCGGCGCTCTGGAAGCGCTTTCGGATGAACAAATCGTACGCCAGATCGATACGAATCTTTTAGGTACTATTCGTGTTACCCAAGCCTTTATTCCCTATTTCAGAAACAGGAATAACGGCCTTTTCCTGAATACGACTGCAATCGGCGCTTTCGTTGCATTTCCGTTCGTTTCCACGTATCATGCCACCAAATGGGCATTGGAAGGATGGAGCGAAAGCCTCTCGTATGAGCTGGGACTGTTCAACATCGGTGTAAAAACGATTGTTCCAGGTGGTATCAGGTCAGATTTTGGCAGGTCTATGGAGATAGTTCCGCACCCTGTTTATGATGAAGCAGCAAAGAAAGTTCATGCATTGGCACACCCGGATGCATACGCTACACCGGAACAGATTGCGGAGGTGGTTTATGAGGCAGCAACCGACAAGAAAGATCAGTTGCGCTATTTTGCAGGGGAAGATGCCTTTTCACTCTACAACAGACGATTGGAAATTGGCACGGAAGCGTTCAGGAAAGAAATCAGGAAAATGATTTTTGGCAAGTAGTCAATTTATCCAATGTTACTTTGCTATTGGATGAAATTAGAAAATATTCCGGACAGCCGGTGTTGTCACCGATTTTAGGTGTCACTGCGGCATAGGTAGTTCAGGCTACGGGATATGAGCGAGGAGCTGTTGGCCTGTGAAGGGAAGCTCGCTCACCCGCGCCTGGATAAAGCGCGTGCCCGCATTACATAATAGCCCACTTACCAATTAAGGTAATATCCGGATGATTCGCATTTTTAAACCGGATGCGGGAAATGTGGCTTAGGGCTTTTGATATTTGCCTGCTTACACGGGAGCGGAACTGTAAAAGTTATTTTTTGAGAAAAACCGGAATTGAAAACGCGTAAGCGCTTTCGGTATAACTCGCCATAAACTGCACCAGTTTTGTTAAGGAGCCAATTTTGGCTCCTTAATTATTTTACAGCAAAAAAAACAGAAAGACAAGTAGATAATCTGGGAGAGCAAA
>CALFXE010000205.1 GCA_937927845.1 uncultured Paludibacter sp. | reverse complement strand
GATAGTTATTGTGTTGCACAGGAAGAGTTGTCGCCCGCCTTGCTGCATGCGGCCGCCTTTGATCCAATCATTTCCCGGCTGATGTTAATCAATCCATATCCTTCCTATCGTTCCATTGCAGAAAATCGTTTCTATGAGTCGAAATTTGTATATAGCATAGTACCCGGGGCACTTACCGCTTATGATTTGCCAGACTTGGCTGCTACATTAGCTCCAAGAAGACTTTTTATGGCCGGAAATAAACATATTACTCACGTAAGCGACAGCGGAGATACAGCAATCATTGAGGAGGCATATAATAACCATTCTGCCAAACAACAATTAACAATATCGTCATCGGAATTAACTGAAAACCTGGAAAACCTGTTTATCGAATGGATAAAATGATAAATATAACCATCTATTGAAAAATACCTGTTTCTATAAAACATCAATTCAGCATAAAATGAAAAAAATAATTCTTGTCTGTTTTTCGTTTATTGTGTATACGGCTTTTGCTTACACAATAGGTCCATTTTCAAAAGATTCACAACCAACTCAGGTTGTTCAATCCGATACTCTCCCGTTAGTTCTCGCTACGAATCGAACCAACCTCGTAGAGACTCAACTAAAAAATGAAGCCTTTATAAAGTTTGCGTCGCACAGCTTACCCGATAATTTGAAAGATTGGAATGTTTACAAGACAAATCTAAGAAAAGAAATTATACGTAAAGCCGGAGTTTATATTAATCATCAACTTCCCATTAATAGTAAGGAAACCAAAAGCATAAAAATGTCCGGCTATACCGTTAAGAACATTTATTTCCAAACCCGTCCCGGCATCTATGCAACCGCAAACCTATATATTCCAGAAGGGCAAGGGCCTTTTCCCGGAGTAATAGTTATGTGCGGCCATTCAGCAAATGGAAGATTATACGACGCCTACCAATCTGTCGCGCATACGTTGGCTCTTAACGGTTATGTTGCTTTAGGGATTGATCCCTGGGGTGCAGGGGAAAGGACTACCGTACACGGTAATTTCGAATATCATGGGGCAAATCTCGGAGCTTCTCTTATGAATATAGGCGAGTCTTTGATGGGAGTACAGATATCCGACAACATACGCGGAGTTGATCTACTCTGCTCTTTACCCTACGTCGATTCCAATAAAATTGGTGCGACCGGTGCAAGCGGAGGCGGCAACCAAACCATGTGGGTCGCAGCCATGGATGAAAGAATAAAAGCCGCAGTCCCGGTTGTCAGTGTCGGTACTTTTGAGTCTTACATTATGAATTCAAATTGCGTCTGTGAGATGCTGATTGACGGATTGACCTTTACAGAAGAAGCCGCCGTCTTGGCACTGACAACAGCTATTATGCCGTGCAACCATAATCAGGACTCAAACTCGGCCTTCTTTCCGGTGGAAATGATAAGGAGTGTCAACAACGCAAGACCGATTTTCAAGTTAACCGGTAGAGAAAACGATATCACTTATCGAACTTACGACCTGCCCCATGGGTACCATCCAGAAGACAGAAAGGCAATGCTTGGGTGGTTTGATATGAAACTAAAGAATAAAGGATCCGGTGAAGCCAAAGAAGAAAAAACATTCGACCTTGTGCCTGCAGAAAATCTGATGACATTTCAAAACATTAAAAGAGATGAAAAAGTGATAAGCACAGCCGAATACTGTAAGATAAAGGGAGACCAATTGAGAACATCCTATTTGCAAACTAAAACAATTGACATAATTCAAAAAAGAAAAGATTTAATCGACATATTGAGAATCAATGATAAAGAAGAATTAAAAAAAGTTCACACCTACGGGATTACTGACGGATGGGAAAAAATCGCATTAGAAACATCCGATCAGAAATTAATTCCGGTTTTGATCACAAGGCCAAAATCAGCTAACGCTGAATATGTTATCGTATTAAACCCCAAAGGTAAGAATGAAACATCACATCAGGTTGCTGCACTAAAAAGTGAAGGAAAGGGTATCGCCGTAGTCGATTTGACCGGTATGGGAGAATTATCGTTGAACAAAATTCACAATCAAACTGCCTATTTTCACACGCTTGCGAGATCGGAAATCTGGTTGGGAAAAACGATTCTCGGTGAATGGGTAAAAGAATTAAACTTACTTGTTAAGTTTTTGAAAAAGGATTTCCAAGCAGGGAACATTGCTTTTGACGGAGTAAGAGAAGCTGGGGTCGCGGGTTTATTCCTTAGTGCAATGGCTGGTAACATAGAT
Source organism: uncultured Paludibacter sp. (assembly GCA_937927845.1). Lineage (GTDB taxonomy): Bacteria > Bacteroidota > Bacteroidia > Bacteroidales > Paludibacteraceae > Paludibacter. The sequence goes on along the minus strand of CALFXE010000205.1, from coordinate 84 downwards.
ACTCTCGTGCTGCGCGATGGTCCGCTTAGTTACTTATTTGATAATCGCGCTTCCATTGATTTTTTCAGCATGGCTATTCATCTT
>CALFXE010000204.1 GCA_937927845.1 uncultured Paludibacter sp. | reverse complement strand
TAAAAACTAAGAACTAAAAACTAAGAATTAAAAACTAAGAACTAAAAACTAAGAATTAAGAGTGAGAAATTAAGAATAAAAGTGAGAAATGGCTGATTCTATATTGAAAATAAAAAGTTATCAGTTTGCTCTTCAAATAATTCAACTCGTAAGGAATTTACAAAAGGAGCAAAAAGAATACATTTTGAGTCGTCAGATAATGAAAAGCGGGACAGCTATTGGGGCTTTAATTAGAGAAGCTGAATTCGCACAAAGTAAGGCTGATTTTATTCATAAAATGAGTATTGCATTGAAGGAAGCCAATGAAACTCTTTATTGGATTTCCCTTTTGAAAGATTCAGCTTATATCGACAATGATATTTTTACGCTGATGAATTCTAACTGTAACGAATTAATATCACTATTAGTATCAACAGTAAAGACATTAAAGAAAAACCTGGAAAATTAAACTTTTAGTTCTTAGTTCTTAGTTCTTCACTATTCACTATTTATTAACTTTCAAAATATGAAACTACAGGATTTAACTTTAAAACAGTTTTTAGAGAAGACCGCAGCCAATGAAGCGCTTCCCGGCGGGGGCAGTGCTTCGGCATTGAATGCCGCTATTGCCTCGGCCCTGACCGGGATGATGGCGAATCTGACCATCGGTAAGAAAAACTATACCGCGGTGGAAGATCAAATGAAAAAAACTGTTGAAGAGATGGAAGAGAACAGAAAACATTTCATCAACGATATCGACCGTGATGCCGATGCATACAGTTTGGTGATGGATGCCTATAAACTGCCCAAAGAGACGGATGAGCAAAAAGCCGTGCGTGGAAGAAAAATCCAGGAAGCTATGAAGGAAGCTTCTCTCGTGCCGATGGAAGTCGCGGAACGGGCATATAAAATGCTCGATACCATTATCGACACAATCAGGAAAGGAAATAAAAATGCCGTTACCGACGGGATGGTCGGCCTGATGGCCGGTCGTACCGCTATTATGGGGGCACTCCTCAATGTTCGTATTAACCTGGGTGGTATCCATGATTCAGTTTTCATTCAAGAATTAAGAAAAAGATGTGACCAGATTGAAAAAGAGGTTCTTGAGAAAGAAAGTGAAATGATCGATTGGATAAAATCAGTAATCTAATTATACAGGATGAAAAATATCTATTATATAGGAAAAGGAGAACTCACACTGGATGACCTGAAATGGATCATTACCGAGAATATTAAGGTGGAACTGGCTTCCGAAGCCAAAGAACGGATACAGAAATGCCGCGATTATCTTGATAAGAAAATGGAAACCCAGACCGGACCGATCTATGGGATCACTACCGGATTTGGTTCTTTATATAACCGTACTATCTCCAATGATGATTTGAGTACATTGCAGGAAAATCTGGTGAAATCACATGCTTGCAGTGTGGGAGAAGAAGTGGCGCCGTTGATCGTCAAGCTAATGTTCCTGTTAAAGGCGTATGCGCTCTCCTTGGGTTACAGTGGAGTGCAGGTGGTGACCGTCCAGCGGATGCTCGACCTGTTCAATAACGACATCCTTCCTATCGTGTACGACAAAGGTTCATTAGGTGCTTCCGGAGACCTGGCACCGCTCGCCAACCTTTTCCTGCCGTTGATCGGTGTAGGCGATGTCTTTTACAAGGGGAAGAAACAGGATATCGGCGTGGTACTGGATGAATTCGGATGGAAGCCGATCCGGCTGAAGAGCAAGGAGGGACTGGCGCTGTTGAACGGTACGCAATTCATGTCGGCTCACGGTGTGTATGCCATTATGAAAGCAGAGCGCCTCTCCAAACGGGCCGACCTGATCGCTTCCATGTCGCTCGATGCCTACGATGGCCATATAGAACCGTTTGAGGAAAAACTACAACTGATACGTCCTCACCAGGGACAACTGGAAACGGGGAGGAACATACGCAGATTCCTGGAAGGAAGTGGCCTCATCTCCGGAGAAAAGCAACATTTACAAGACCCATATTCTTTCCGTTGTGTGCCGCAGGTACATGGTGCGTCGAAGGATGCCATTAATTATGTAAAATCGGTGGTGATGACGGAGATCAATTCTGTGACGGATAACCCTACCATCTTCCCCGACGACGATGAGATCATATCGGGAGGGAATTTCCATGGACAGCCCCTTGCCGTGGCTTTCGATTTTTTGGCCATTGCCCTGGCGGAACTGGGAAATATTTCCGAACGGCGTACCGCCCAGCTTATCCTCGGTAAACGGGAACTCCCGGAATTTCTGGTAGCCAATCCCGGACTTAATTCGGGTTTTATGATTCCTCAATATGTGGCGGCATCGGTGGTGAGCCAGAACAAGATGTATTGTGTCCCCGCAAGTACCGATTCTATCGTCTCTTCCAACGGTCAGGAAGATCACGTGAGCATGGGAGCCACTTCGGCAGTCAAACTACTCAAAGTGATGGACAACCTTGATATCATCCTCTCTATCGAACTGATGAATGCGGCCCAGGCTATGGAATTCAGGCGTCCCCTTAAATCGTCACCCTTGATCGAAAAGATATTGAAAGCTTACCGTAAAGAAGTGCCCTTTATCGATGAAGATATTGTGATGTATAAGGAAATACGAAAGACAACTTCGTTTTTGAACCGTTTGGAGGTCGATACCATTTAAAATTCACTATATTTGTGCCTTCAAAAAAACAGACATCAAAAAATAATAAGAAATATGGTAGAAAAAATTAGTCAATCGCTCAGGGATTCTGCAGCGGCAAGGTGGTCTGCACTTTTCATTGTTTCCTTCACAATGATGTGCGGATATTTTTTAACAGATATCATGGCGCCTTTGGCCGGTTTGCTGGAAGGACAACTAGGCTGGACACGTGCGGAATACGGTACATTTACCAGTTCATACGGATGGTTCAACATCTTTTTGCTGATGCTTATCTTTGGAGGGATCATCCTCGACAAACTGGGGGTCAGAATCACAGGCTTGGGTGCTACCTCTTTAATGGTCATTGGTGCGGCACTCAAATACTGGGCAATATCTTCGGTATCGTTAAGAGGATCGACCCTATTCGGATTGGATGCACAGGTGCTCTGGGCGAGTATCGGCTTCGCCACCTTTGCCGTAGGCGTTGAGGTGGCCGGTATCACCGTGTCGAAGATCATCGTGAAATGGTTCAAGGGAAAGGAGTTGGCGACCGCCATGGGAATGCAGGTGGCCATGGCCCGTATCGGCACCGCCTTGGCGTTGGGATTCTCCGTACCGATCGCCAAAGCGACAGGTGTTGTCGACGTGTCCCGACCGGTATTGGTGGCGTTGATCGGCCTCTGTATCGGCCTGATCGCCTTTTTGGTATATGTGGTGATGGACAGGAAACTGGACGCATCCGAAGCTGTGGAGGCCGAAGAAGAAAATCCGGAGGACGAATTCAAAATATCGGATATCGGAAAGATATTGAACAACCGGGGATGGTGGTATATCGCTATCTTGTGTGTTTTGTTCTATTCAGCTGTTTTTCCATTTTTGAAATACGCGACCGACTTGATGGTGAATAAATTCGGTGTGGCGGAAGATCTCGCCGGCATGATACCCATGTTGCTGCCTTTTGGAAATATCTTGCTGACACCCATTTTTGGAGGAATTTACGATAGGAAAGGGAAAGGGGCTACTATCATGATTATCGGTTCATTATTGCTCATATTAGTGCATGCTCTCTTCTCCATACCGGGTTTGAACAGCTGGATTTTTGCGATGGTGCTGGTGGTGATACTGGGGATCGCTTTTTCGCTGGTTCCTTCGGCTATGTGGCCCTCCGTACCCAAGATTGTTCCCGAAAAACGGTTAGGTACGGCTTATTCCCTTATCTTCTGGGTGCAGAACTGGGGGTTGGCGGGAGTGCCTTTGTTGATCGGTTGGGTACTGGAGAAATATTGTATTACGGGCCAAACTGTCCGCGACGGGCTTACCGTGAATACCTACGATTATACCCTGCCGATGATGATCTTTACCGGTTTTGGTGTATTGGCACTGGTCGTTTCTTTCTTGCTGAAGGCGGAAGACAAAAAGAAAGGATATGGGCTTGAGTCACCGAATATTCAAAAATAAGGTGGTTAAGTGGTTAGGTGTCTGAGTTGAAAGGCGAAATAGTTGAAAAGTGATTAAGTGGGAATGTAATGATGCCCAATTGATAAATTATCCCCAAAAGTTCTGATTAACTTTTGGGGGTTGTTTTATTAGTGACTAATACTTGATGAAGACACAAGTTCCCTATCAGCATATTGCCATGCGTTATCAAAATCGGACTTGACGGATTGTGCTTCCGTGTCCTTATTTTGTCCAACCAATGCATGATACAATCCGATTAGCGCCCAACCATTCCTTTTCCATATTTGCAGGTCTTCGCGGTATACCTTTTCTGCTTCTTGGTATTTCCCCGCTTTGAGAAGTACTGCCCCCAAATGGTGCCTCACCGAGAAAAACCAGTCGGGTGGCTCATTATAATTGAGATGGTCTTCCAATTCCACCGCCTCTTTAAGTAAAGAAATGGAGGTGTCAAAACGATTTTGCCTGGCGGCTATCTCACCGGACAATACTTTTGTGGCAATTTGTACAAGGTCGGCCGTAGTATTGATTCCCCAAATCGTTATTTCTTCCAGGGAAGTGTCGGCTGACAATATTTTAAGCGTATCCAATTCCTTCTGTGCATTCGGGAAATCATTACTGCCCAGATAAGCCATTCCCCTCGCGTAATGCCTGATAGCCCGCGGATACAGGAGGTTTTTTTCAGGAGGGGGAAGGGTGAAGATGGTGTCCCACATCGCGAATTTCACAGCGATGTAATAGGGGATAATATAAAAATGTTGCAGCGTACCCCATTCCGGCTGATGCATGATATTGGTAGCCGTATGCTCCTGTACTTTTTTGGCGGCTTTCCAGGCTAATTGGGAATTGCCTTCAAGCGCGGCTGTAGCTGCCAGGAAATGATAATTATGGGGATATAGGGTGAGCGGATAAACGCCTTGTGCGTGGCAGGCAGTGGTGTATACGCTATCCACTTCCACAGCCCTCAGGTTGGCGAGTGTACCGAGATGGTAGTCACCGGTATTGATATAGATATGGGAAGGCATATGTACCAGGTGTCCTGCTCCGGGTACCAATGTATCCAGTAGTCTTGCGCTGGGTAGCGCTTTTTCCGGAGTCACGGAGGATTCCAGCGCATGGATATAGAAATGATGCGCACCCGGATGCATCGGATTGGTTTCTATCAGATGTTCCAGTACGGCAACCAGTTCCGGCGTCCAGGCTTTGGGTTTTTTTGTCTGCTTCTCATACAAATCCCACGGATGGAGATCCATCAACGATTCGGCATAAAGAGCGCCAATGTCAGGATCGGAAGGATATTGCTCATATACTTTTTTCATCGCTGCCGCATAGGCGACATCCAGATGGGTTCTGTCGTCAGGTGCTTTTGCTTCGTACCTCGTTGTCAAAGCGTGGATCAATGAAACCTCCAGGGGAGTGCAATTTTTCGAGAGGGATAACGCTTTAAGGGAGGCTTCGTAAGCAGGTGGATAATTGTCGTCTTCCATTGCGGCATTATAATTGGGCCCAAGCACATAAGCGTATCCCCAATATGCCATGGCGCAGGTTGAATCTAACCGGCCGGCTTCGTAAAACGATCTTGCCGCTTCTGCATGATTGAATGCATAGGAGAGCATCATTCCCTGGTTAAAGTAGGCCTGGGCTTCTTTACTGGCCGTGGATATTTTGAAATCGATCCCTTCTAATCCTTTAAACATCGGCGCTTTTTTGCCTGAAGTGTACCATTCATTATCGGTTGTTTGTGTGCTATGACAACCGGTCATTACGGATGTTTTTTCTTTTACCTCCTTCTTGTTATTACACGAAGGGATCAGTAAAACCGAAAGCACGAGGAATAGGAGCCTGGTCATGTCAATCAGTTTGAATGATTAATGAATTGAGAAAAGTAACATAACACCATTCGGCTTGGCGCTCAGTCGTTTGGCGGGAAGAAATGCTGTGATTTACATCTTATATAGTTTAACAATAGTTTATGGAAAATTGTTTGCGAAAGCATTAGTTTTTGATATAGTTACAACCTTTTTGCTACGGTCGGGGGAACATGATTAAGGCAGTTCGATCTGTAGCATTACTTTTTCTGTTTATTTTTTGAACATGTTGTTAAGCGATTGGTTCACATCAAACCACATCTCTTCTATGCCTTCCTGGTTTTCTCCGATGTACAAAACGTCAAAGCCTCCATTCACCAACGCTTGATCTCCTCTTGGCAGATTGAGAAGAAACAGATAGTCGTATTCAGTAGGCACCGCAATGACGTGTATGGCTGTTTCTTTTGTGAAAGCGTCACCTGTGGAAGTTAGCGCATTGAGAACACATTGGATTTTATGGTGATTTTTAGCGGCATCTTTGTCGTTTTTCAAAGCGTTATAGGCAATATTCTGATAGTAAAGGTATCTGCAGCTAAACGGTTCTACTTGTAATGCAGTGTTTAATAACGATATTACTTCTTCCCATTCTTTTTGAGATGGCTCTTCCTTGTTCAAAATGGCATACACTTCTTTTGTATTCTTAGCACTCGAAAGCGATGAGTAATCTTTATTGAAAACATATCCGTAGTATATGTGCCGCGCTTCATCGACGGTTAAAGTGCTGTCGCCTCGTAGGTATCTGTCCCAAAGTTTTTGATAGTAAAAATTGGATTGTTTGTTTCCAATGTTAGCTTGTATCTGGTCGTAGTTTGGCTTTTCAAAACTGTCTTCCCAAGAAAGATTATTGTCAATAAACATTTGTTGTGCTATGCTATCGCCCAACTGTGCAGCTTTTTTAGCATATAAGTTCGCATAGAAATAATTACCTTTTTCGTTGTATATGCTGCCCAGGTAATAGGTTTCTTGTGGCGAATCAGGCTTTATAAGCAATCCCTGTTTGAGAACTTTTATTGCGTTGTCAAAATCCAGTTTTTGCGCATAAATGTTTCCTAACATAAAGTATGTGCCTGCAACCGTGTCATTTTTTGTGACTGCTTTACTGAAATACTTTATGGCTTTTTCAAAATCAGGTAGATGCGTAAAGGCAATCCCTAAATTGAAATAGGCATCAAAGTAATTACTATCCACCTCTATGGCTTTTTGATAGTATTCAATTGCTTTGTTCAGATTAGCACTGTCAAGTTCTACGTTCCCAAGTTTTTTCCATTCTTCTGCGGTTTGAGGGAAAATGTGAATCGTTGTCGTAAAAAGAACGACTGTAAATAAAAATACCCTTGTTACATTCATACAATTTGATTTTAATGGGTTTTGTTAGTTTCCCGTTGTTATTGAATTTAGAATATCCACAATTTTTTCATTTTTAACAATATAACCTGAATTATTCATACTAAAAAGAAAAATTATTTTATCTTGATGTTAATCAGTATATTGCGTATCCATGGCGGATTGTTGTTGCTTCTTGAACTTGACCACCGCCTGGGCCTTCTGTTACATCATGTAGCGGATCATTTTTTTAATGTAATTCAATTTGTAAGGATACTCTTCTGTCTGTTTTCGACCAAGGAGGGGATCCCAGCAGAAGCCTTTTAATTTCATAGTCCAACGCAGGGCAGGAATTTTCCTTGATGTCGATATTTGCCGGCCGTCCTATCGGATCGATGAAAAATTCGACAACAATGATGATTTTTTGTCCCTCACAAATCCCTTTGTCATAGTTTTCAATGAAATATTGCCTGAACTCTTCTTCCCCGAATATTTCTCCCGCTGTTACCGATGAAGCGGATCTGGCGAACAATCTCTTTTTTTGGACGCCGTATCCTATCACAACCGTTTCGTTCAGTGCCATCTCATCGGCTTTCATCATGATATCCCCTGCGTCTTCCTTCAACGGGATTTCTGTGTCTTTCATTCCGATATAGGAAGCCAGAAGTGTTCCTTGTGCCTCTTTTGGAACGGTCAACCGGAAGTTTCCTGCTGTGTCGGAAACGGTGCCGCTAAGGGTGTTCGGGAGTTGGATTATGGCACCCGCGAGAGGTTCCCCCGTTTCATCCACTATCCGCCCGGAAATGAATAATTTGTCCGGCTGAGGTATTGATGGGGATATTCCCCTGATTCGGATGTTCTTGTCTTGCTCCCGCTCTGAAACAGCAATTCCTGCAACACGGCCGGTCAATGTTTCCGCAATATTCCTTTGCGGTTCTTTGATGAGCATTTTTTCTGCTACATCATCCTGAACGGTTGACAGCCGGAGCTCTTTATCCGGGGCACTTACACGATTTTCAGGGACTTCAAAAACTTCGGCAACCGGTTTGATGATTTCCGGATACGTTTTATTGGGAAGGGGAGGGGAAGGTGTTTGCTTTGCTTTAGGTGTCGTATCATCCTCTTTTTTCGGTTCGAAATGATCGGCGACCAGGACCGTATCTTTTTGAAGTGAAGGAGTTGTAATTTCTTTTTTCTGTTGGATGATATCGGACGATACAACGGTTATTTCTTCTTTTGTATAGGGTTTGTAAAGGAGGAGAGGAGTGCCGATAAGTAATAGGATCGCAGCCGCAGCAGCCCATATCCACATCTTTTTATTGATACGTTTTTTCGGCGAAGAAAGCCGTTTTTTTAAATCTTCGATCGTGGATATATGGTCTCCTTCTACCGAATCGTACCCGTCGATGGCATCCTGAAGAAAAGGATCGTCCATGGCTTTGCGTTCCAGTTGGTTGGCTTCCTTTCCTTGTCGTTGTCCCCGTATGTAATCTTTTAAGTTCACATTGTTTGTCGTTATTTCCTGTCGGCCTTTTATGGTGCCTGCAAGTCTTTATACCTTATAGCTGAATACTGTGGAAAGACTACTGAATTTTCAATATCTGCGTAATGCAGTTTTTCAAATTCCGCTTTCCGTTCTGAATGTAACTTTTCACTTTCTCGAGCGTGTATCCTGTAATGGAAACGATGTCGGCATACGATTTGTTTTCGTAATAAAAATATTCGATGCTCTTCCGTTGCTCCTCGCCCAATTCGCTCATACAGAACATTAATGCCGACTCTTCTTCACCCGACTTCTCCTTATCTAATAGAGTGAAAAAATCGCCGTTTTCCATAACTATATTATCCATATTTACAAAGATGGCTTGTTTTGCTTTCCGTAAACGTAATAGGCAGTGATTCCTGGATACACTGTAAAGCCACGTATGAAAATTCTGTATGTCATATCGCTTAATCTTTTGTGAAACTTCCTCAAACAGATCCATCACGGCATCCTGCGCCTCGTCTTCATCACCAAGGTATTTCAGGCATAACCCGTATACCATTGGGATATAACGGCGATATAGCTCACCGAAATAATCTGGTTGCTTTTCCTTTTTACAAAGAGCAAACAATTCATCGTTTGATAGCGCAATTATATCACCCCTGTTTTTCAATTCTTTACCTGTTATTCGTGAGAAAATCACGTACAAAATTAAAAAAATATTCGTTCGTTTATGGAATTCGGCGCACAATTGTATCTATAAGTTGGGGACTGGGAGAGTGGGAGACGAGGAGAATGGGGGAGTGGGAGACGAGAGTGGGACAATCATCAAATCAGTAAAGCAATAAATCAGTAAATCAATAAAAGGTATGAAGACAACAATTCAGAAAATCAGTTTGACGCTCTTGGCAGCGGTGGTGTCATTATCAGTTTCCGCGCAGGAAATGGTAGTGAAAGGAAAAGTATATGATGTTCAGGATAAATCGCCATTGATTGGTGCAACCGTTTTGGAAATAGGAACCAATAACGGCACGGTGACGGATATGAACGGTGAGTTCAGCCTCAAAACCCGAAAAGGTAAAATACTGCAATTTCACTACATCGGGTATAAACCCAAAGAAGTAAAAGTGGAGAGTGAATGGATGGAAGTCTGTTTACAGCAGGATGTAGCGCTATTGGAAGAGACGGTTGTCATCGGTTATGGGACACAAAATAAAGTGAGAAACATAACCGGAGCAGTTACGTCATTATTTCAGGGTCGGGCCGCTGGTATCCGGATACGGGGAGGGTCACAATACGACGCGGCAGTGTTCCCCAGATATCCATATATTGCCAGGGAAGCCAATACAGAAGAGTATGAATCATTCAGGGAGAACCGTTTTTTATCCGCTGAAAAGCAACCGCTATCCACTTTCTCGCTCGATGTGGATGCCGCTTCATACGGCAATATCCGGCGCATGGTCAACCAGGGACAAATGCCGCCAAAAGACGCGGTGCGTGTGGAAGAGATGGTCAACTATTTCAGTTATAATTATCCGCAACCTACGGACGGGCATCCGGTAAAGATCGTCACAGAAACGGCTGTTTGCCCGTGGAATAAAGGATATCGGCTACTGCGTATCGGCGTGAAAGCAAAAGAGATTCCATCGGAAACTTTGCCGGCAAGCAATTTCGTCTTCCTGATTGATGTATCGGGCTCCATGTACAGTACTGATAAACTGCCTCTCGTGAAATCATCGATGAAGCTGCTGGTAAATAATTTGCGGCCGCAAGACCGTGTGGCGATTGTTACCTATGCAGGGGCCGCAGGCGAAGTATTGCCGTCGACAAGCGGAGCAGACAAGCAGAAGATCATGGATGCTCTGGAAGGCTTACAGGCCGGAGGTTCTACCGCCGGCGGAGCTGGAATTCAATTGGCATACAAGATCGCCGGGAAGAATTTTGTAAAGGATGGGAACAACCGGGTAATCCTATGTACCGACGGTGATTTTAATGTGGGTGTTTCTACTACGGAGGGGCTGGAGTCGTTGATCGAAGCCAAACGGAAAAGCGGTATTTTCCTGACTGTCCTTGGGTATGGAATGGGGAACTACAAGGACAACAAGCTCCAGACACTTGCACAGAAAGGCAATGGAAACCATGCTTATATCGATAATCTGCAGGAAGCCAACAAAGTGGTAGTGAACGAATTTGGGAGCACGATGCATACCGTTGCAAAGGATGTGAAAATTCAGGTGGAATTCAATCCCGCATTCGTCAATGCTTACCGCCTTATCGGTTATGAAAGCAGGCTGCTCGACGATGAGGATTTCAACGATGACCTGAAAGACGCGGGAGAACTGGGTCCCGGACATACCGTGACGGCCCTGTATGAGATTGTACCTGTGGGTGTGGAAGCTCCGTTGGGTAAAGTCGATCCCTTAAAATACCAATCTTCAGAAAAAGAGGCTTCTGTTCCCCAATTCACCAATAGTAACGAGTTATTGACCGTGAAACTCCGTTATAAGAAACCCGATGAAGAGGTAAGCCGTAAATTGGAAGTGCCTGTATTGGCCAACACGGTGAACGGGAATGTATCGGAAGAGATGAATTTTGTGATGGCCGTCGCCATGTTCGGCCAGTTGCTGCGCGATTCCGATTTCAAAGGTGATGCATCCTATGCGAAAGTCGTTGAACTTGCCCGCAAAGGCTTGAATGATGATCCGAATGGCTACCGCCGCGAATTTATCCGTCTGGTTGAAGCGGTGGAGCAGTTGGAGAAATGAAACTCCCTTGGATCAATGCCTTCTAAGAAATTTCATACTTCTACTGTCATTGATTAGGTTTCCCAAAATACATTAACTCCCATACGGCTACCTTGCTTTCCTGTTTATCTACCAATTCTTTTCCTTTAAATACTGATAATTCAACGCGGCCGCTAAAACGGAAATAATAGCCGTCAAAACCACTGATAAACTTTGCCAAATAATATTTCATGCCATCGCCGGTAACGGTTTTCACCAAAGAAAAATTATCAATGAAGCGTTCCTTGTGCAGGAAATATTCGTAGCGGTATTCATCATTGGGGTTCTCATAAATGAACACCAAATCGTCACTGATGTCTTTGCCTGAAGCCTCATCCAGCTTGCTGAATGAACGGTATAGCTTTACATAGTCCGCATCGTCAGCGATGGTTTTTCCGTCTTTGGACAAGTAAAAAGACATAACGCTGTCGTGGTTGTATTTTTTTTCGGCAATCATTTCAACGGCGATGATGGTGTAAGGTCCCAACTGTGCACGCGACCAATACCAATGGTTGAACATTTTTTCCATCGATACATTTCCCCAGTTGTGGTCGTGGTAGCAAGAGCCTTTGCCGCTGTATTTTTCACCGTTGTATGTGAACGTGACCTGTGCTTTGCCTTGTGGAACGGCAACTACCCAAGCGAAGAACAATTGCTTTTCTTCGCCAAAATAAGTATACCCGGTTTTGGGACGCCAACTTTCCGATGTGCGTTCGATATTGATATCCATCACGAGTTCGTCGTCCTCGAAATGGATTTCATATTTTTCAAGATTGCCACGGAAATAATTTTTTCCGATTTTCACATCACATTTTTCTTTGGAAGCTGAAAAATCTTCCTTTTCATACTCCAACTCTTTTTTGATGACCGAACCATCGGCACGGGTAATCACCAAACTGATAAATGGTTTTAGACCGATGTTGGCACTCGCCGGGTTTTTGGTGGAGTAGGTGGCTACTATAATGGTTCCGTCATCGAGGTGTGTGTCGAAATACCACCACTCAAGATTGCCTTTCTCGCCGGTAGTACGCATACCGTCTTCCCATACTTCCGGTATGTTGGTGGGTTTTAAACCCAACGCCGCAAAATCGGTACTTGTTGCTGCTAATTTTTTATTTTCCATACTTGTTTTTTTGTTTGAAAATTGATAACGGTTTTTAATGCCGTTGGAAATCTATAAGATAATCCACCCGTGATTTATGAGGTTCACGGTTTACAGGTAATACATCAATTCCCAAAGGGCGGGGCTATCCTGACGGTCCACCACCTTGTCATTTTCCAGTTTTTCAACGGATACATTCCCCGAGAACCGCAGGTAATACCCGGGAAAACCCTCTTCCATTTTTTCCCTTAAAATGATGTCTTTAATATCGTATGTTACGATATAATGCTGTTTGTCGTCTTTGTAGATATAGCGGGTAATGCCAGCGATATCAATGCCGGTTTGCTCGTCTTTGGTGATGCGGTCGGCTTCAAAGCGTACATTCCGCTCGTCATCTATTATTATATTGTCACCATCGGCAATTAAAAAATTCGTTACAGCCTGCTTGCCGTATTTTTCGGTGGCAGTAATGTAACAATCGATAATGGTGTAAGGTCCGACTTTGGCACGTGCCCAATACCAGTTTTGTATCAGTTTTCCGATGGGAGCATCCCCCCAATTGTGGTCGTGGTAGCCGGTGCCGGTGGTTTCAAATTTCTCGTCGCCGATGCTGTAAAAAACTTTTACTTTTCCTTGCGGCACGGACGGAAACCATGCGAAATAGCGTTCTTCGCCATCCTTTTCAAAAAACGATATTCCCGTATGCGGGCGCCAGGTCGGCACTTCGCCTTCTAATTGCAGCTGCACGGAAATATCGTCAATAACAGCATTGATGGAATATTGGTGTAAATTGCCCGTGAAGCGGTTGTCGCCAATACGCACATCGCAATGGTCTTTTGAAGCGCTGAACGCTTCGGGTGACAAAGGCAGTTTTTTGTCGAACACGCGTCCGTCTTTCAGCGTAAGATTGATGGTCACTACGGGCAAAAGCGCCATTTCCAAACCCAAAGGCGGCTTGGTGTAAAAACCGACTACAAGCGTGGAGCCGTCATCCAAATGGGCATCGAAATACCACCATTCAAAATTCCCGATGGCAGGGTTTACCCGCATTCCGTCTTCCCATTGTTTTATTTCTGTACGGTCAAGTCCGAGGCGTGCATAATCGGTATCGGTAGAAGCAAGCCATACGCTGCTTTTTCCGTTTGAATTATTGTCACTCATATCTATATATTTAAGACTGGTTATTACAAATGTGCCCTGCTATCAGGTTTTCCGAAGTAGGCAAATTCATAAATCATATCACCGGTTTCGTGTATGGTTTGCTTGCCTTCTTCAATAATCGTCAAATCTGCTTTGGCATAATAGCGCATATAAGCGGGCATAATGCCTGCTTTATCGTAAGCCGCTATTTCCTGTTCGCCTGCTTTACCATACATATTGCGGACTTCAATTTCGTCTATCCATTCAATATCCAATTTTACCTGTTTTCCGTGGTCATTAAATGTATATTTTGATTTTTTCGGAAAATCTTTTTGTATTTCCGGCTGACGGTAAAGTTCAATTTCACATTGTACGGGTTGGGTGTTGTCAAAAATCACATCGCCATTTCCGTTTAAAATACCCAGAATTGGAATGCGTGTAAACCCAAACCGTTCGGCAGCGATAAAGTCGTAAATAACCAGGGTATACTCACCTGCATACAATCTACCCCAAAGCCAATGATGATAGGCAGCCATCGGACTGATGTTCATCCATTGGTGGTCGTGGTATCCGAAGCCTGTTACTTCGTAAGTTTTGCCGTCAACAGTAACAGTTCCCGTAACTTTGTTTTTGGGAATGGACATGTCGGTATAGTAAAATTCATCATTCTCGCCCAAAGCGACATAAGCGGTTCCGCCCGGGCGGAAAGGTTTCACAAGTGCTTCGTAATGCAGGTCGCAACCAACCCCGTTTGCAGGATTTACTTTAACCGTATAGTTTTTTAAATCTCCCACAACACTGTGTTCGCCAAATTTCACAAAACAGCTGTCCTTGTGGATTTCGGTTTGCTCGACAGGAATATCAATAAGGTCGCGGTATTCTTTTCCGTCAGGCGTTACAATGTCAATGTTCAGATTTGGCGTGTCGCCATCCTGTGCCATTCCTTCCACCGATTTCGGACGGAAACCGGCAACTACCTTGGTGCCGTCTTCCATTGTGGCATCAAAATACCAAACTTCATTCACGCCGGCCCGGTCATCACCGCGCCTGCCGTCTTCCCACAATTCCACGATGTCGGGCTGAATACCTATTTTCTGGAAATCTTCGGGACGGGTCATTAATCTTGCTGTACTCATTGCTGTAAATTTTTAATTGTTATGAAAAGTACTGTTGTTTTACCAATGCAAAGAAAGATAATGAAATTTACTTCCGGCTTTAATTAATTAAAGAAATGCAAATCAGGGGGATTGTTTTTTAGCAAGCTTCCGTTTTAGCAAGCTCAGCCAGGTGGGTGTAACGCCCATGAAACTTGCAATGTCTTTGGAATGGAAACGCTGGAATATAAAATTGTGTTCTTTCATCAGCCATCGGGAAAAATCTTCTTTCGAAAGACCAATTAAGTGATTTTGAATTTGATTTTGGATTGAAAAAAAGCTGAGTGCATTTTGCATGGCAAACTGAATGTAAACGGTGTCCGTCTTTATGAACTCCTGGATAGACAAGTCAATTTCAAGAACTTCTGTATTTTCATTTGCTTTTATCAGATAGCTGACAGATGAATTTTGGCTTCTCACATACACATTCCCGATAATGGGCAAAAAATCTTCGGTATGGAAGAAAATGGCTTTTTCATCTCCGCTCGGTGTGATGATATAGCGAACGCAACTGCCTTTAAGAATATAATACGCTTTGTTGTTTTTAGAATATTCGTCAAACAAAGTTTCGCCCTTTTTCAACACGATAAAACGCGCCTTTTCTTTTACAGCTTCTTTAAATGAAATGCTGATGTCTTTTGGCATAAGCGAAATAAATCGTTCGTATTGTACTTGCTCTAACATTGTCTGTGTATGTGATACATATCTAAAATTTTCACGCGGTGACTTTTTTATTTCATTTTATCTGGAGGTTATGTCAATTCTGTCCGGCCATATATTGGGCAGTTCTCCGCTAAAACCCATTTCCGGAAGTTCATTTATTTGATTCATTTCTTCTTCTGATAATTCAAAATCAAAAATACTGATATTTTCTTTAATCCTTTGAAGGGTACTTGATTTTGGAATTACAACCGTTCCGTGTTGAATTACCCAGCGCAAACAAACTTGGGAAACAGATTTACTGTGCTTTTCTGCAATTGTTTTTAGAGTTTCATTGCTAAAAACTTTTCCTCTTGCCAAGGGTGACCAGGACTCAACGGTAATGCCATTCTTTTTACAAAATGCAGTCAATCCGGGTTGCCAGTAACCGGGGTGGAATTCAATCTGATTAATCGCGGGAATTATGTTTGCGGTTTGAAAAAGTGCCTCCAAATGTTCCTGCCAAAAATTACTTACGCCAATAGATCTTATTTTTCCCTCTGCATGGAGTTCTTCCATAGCACGCCAACTATCCGCATTTGCCTTTTGCCAGTTGGTGTAATTTCTTGCATTGGCCGGCCAGTGTATTAAATACAAATCAACATACGTCATGCCCAATTTTTTGAGCGATAGTGCAAACGCTTTTTTTGCTTCTTTGTATCCTAAATTCTCTCGCCACAGTTTTGTTGTGACGATAATTTCTTCGCGACCAATTCCACTTTCAGCTATTCCTTTACCAACTTCTTCTTCATTGTTGTAAGCGGCAGCTGTGTCAATCAACCTGTAACCTTTTGCCAAGGCATTTTTTACTGATTGAACACCCTCATTTTTTACGGATTTGTAGGTGCCGAAACCTATAATGGGTATCCTGTTCCCGTCATTTAAAACTATTTCTTTCATATCTCCGATAGTTAGAGGCAACATGCAAATTCTGTTACCTGCTCATTCCTTTGAACATTGCATAAATAGCTATAGCGCGACCTTCTTTAACAAGCTTTTTGCAGCGTATTCCACATGATTAAACAATCTAATTGGATAAATTGTTGAATGAATGGCACATTGAGAATAAGTTCCCAGTCGGTCAAGTGAGATTACAGTCAATTATTAAAAAATCAAGAAATGAAAGAATCAACCGGCAACACTATGAAATTGTCCCAGGAAAGGAAGGACGAATTATTCCATATACTACAAGATCGTTTTGAGAAGAATATGGGTAGGCATAAGGGGTTGGCTTGGAATAAGCTGCAAATAAAACTTGAAAGCAATCCCGAAAAAATTTGGTCTTTGAATGAAATGGAGGAAACAGGAGGCGAACCGGATGTGATAGGGTTTGATCGGGAAACTGGCGAATATCTCTTTTGCGACTGTGTCCCCGAAAGCCCCAAAGGGCGGCGGAGTCTCTGTTACGACCAGGAAGCGCTGGCTTCACGGAAAGAGCATAAGCCTCAGGGCAGCGCGATGGAAATGGCTTCCAGGATGAAAATCGAGCTATTGACGGAAGATCAGTACATGAAGCTGCAGGAATTAGGGAAAATCGACACGAAGACCTCCAGTTGGATCATTACCCCTCCGGACATCAGGCGGCTGGGCGGTGCGCTCTTTGGAAACTGGCACTTCGGCAGGGTGTTTATTTATCACAATGGCGCCGAATCATACTATAGCTCAAGGGGGTTCCGAGGGTTGCTACGGGTGTAGCTGTTTCAAAAATTGTTTCGGATCTTACCATTGTGTCAGGATATGTCAGTTAAAGTAATAATTTTATCATCAAGAAATTTGAATACTGAGTCCCCTAACGGTTCGGGGTTTAGTCGTTTAAAATAGGAAGCAAAACCCGTATTGGCTGTTTAAGGATCGTGATGAATATTCAGCTGGCCATTGATATATTCAAGTATGGCATTGTCGCCCGTTGGGTCAGAGAGCGACAGATATACGGTTACGAACCTGTCGGTTCCGGGAATAACATCGGATGCCACCACAAAAGATTCTTTTTCTAAGTCGGCCACGGCTTCTGCCACGGTGGCAAAGTTGTCCAGGGCATATTGTGCCCACAACGAAACGGACATTCCTCTTTTGTTACCATCTTTTTCAAATTCAGGATATTTGGTTTCGTTTAACCAGAGTAAATTGGCTACAAGCCCTTTTTCGTTCATACCGTCTGATGTGGCAATATCCCATGAGCTTACTGCTACACTTCCGTATTTTGAAACCCATTCAACCGAATTTTTACCTACTTCTCCATTCCGCTTCATTCCTTTGGGAAACACCCACAGATTTGCCGGGATTTCCGTTTTGAAATCCATTGATCTACCTGTCATAATTGTGTTGTTGGGACCTTTGTAAACTACCCTGGTACATGCTTCTGACTCAGGAATAAAGCCAATAAAAGCGATGATTACAACTATTAAAAGGATACTTGCCGTTTTTTTGAGGTTCATAATTTTTGAATTTATATTCTTACTCGTATGGCTTTTCTGTTTCGCCCCGTTGTTTGTAGTCTCTGGACTCTACTCTTTTTGTATTCCAAGTTTTAAAATACCCTATAACGTATCGTGTACTGGCGATGGGCAGGATTTTTAGCACAAAGTCCATTAGAATCCCTAAAGTTAAACCTTGTACAGATGATTTTTCAAAGTCGTCAGTTCCAATCCCATTTGGATTAACCACTTTCTAGGTCGGAATGTTCACTGTTGCAATAAGTTTGACATCTGGATAGTCAGTGATGATATATGTTTTTGTAAATAGTCTCCACCTATTAATTTCCCCGGTTCTGTTGTGCTAGGTCATTTTTTAACAAGTCTAAAACAAACAGTATTTCAGCGTTTGAATCAAAATCATATTTAGCAAAATCAGTCCAATTCATTGTAAAGTCAGGCATTAATACTTTCCCTTTCTCTAAATCATCGGGAAAAAACATTTGATACGAATTAGAAATGCTTCCTGATATTTTTGTGTTCGGAAGTTCGAAATTGGTCGTTTCCATAAAGGTATTTCCCGCTTGCCGTGATGGCACGCCGGCAATATATGTTTTTCCGATTTGCGACAAAAGATAAGTAAAATGATAGGCTGCACTGAACGTTCGGGGAGATGTCAATACAATGACCACAGGTTCATGTATTGGTTTTCCGTTCAAGTCTTTTGTGTATTCCGAGCCGATGCCATTATTGTATGTAATAAGCGATAAATCTTTTCGTTTTTCTTCAACAGGCTTTGCGTTTAGGCTACCGAAAAAGTAACCAAAAATAAAATCGCCTGTGAGAAAATTTGTTTTGTTCCCTGTGTTGTATTGTTGGATAGAATCAAGTCCCCATTTTTTTAGTTGGAGCCTCGACAATCTACGGTTATATTCCGCCTTGCAATCATAATTCAGGTATTTGTCCCCATAAAGCATATATAATAAAGGATGGCATAAAGGTGTCATTCCTCCTCCGTTATGGCGTAAATCAATAATAAGGTAATCCGATTTTTGTTCTTTCATGGTTTCCAGTAACTTCGAAAAAGTAGGATACAACGCAGGGATCCCTTCTATTGCCTGCCTGTCGTCATCAGGACGAGGAACCTTCATGGTGGATTGATACATTGAGTTAAGATTCATATCAAGATATGCGGGGTTGTTTTTCGCAACGTCTTCCACCATTTCGCGCGAATACATTCCATTCCAAACAAAGTAACCGACTGATTGATTATTATTTACTAAAATTTGTTTGTAAAGGAGGTTATTGTCGTTGTTTAACCTAACGGTTGATGGTTGTTTGATCCAATCAGGTTCTGGCACAAAATCCAGATAAACAAATTCCGATTCTTTGTTTGTGAACTTTAGTGCCAATTTTATTTTTCCCGAATCGCTGAATAATAACCCATATCCTTCCTTTGACGACAATAAGTTACATAATTCCCAATATATACCGTACCGATTTTCGGTTGAACGGATTTGTCGTACTTTGTTTAGTAATGAATCAATCGGAATATCATTAACCGACTCTAAAAATCCCCCTCTGTATTGTATATGGTTTTTGTCTGTTTCGGAAATAAAAATACCGTCTGCGGCGATACTCAGTTGCAGCGGCAAATAACCCTGTGTGGCTTCAGCTTGTCCATTTCCGGATATGATTGTATGTCCGTCATTTAAAACGGAAATGAACTCTCTCATCATTTCTCTCAACTGTTCGACTGTTGTATTATCCGTTATCATATTGCGCAACCCTTGTGCTTTGCGCTTAAATTCCGGTAATCCTCCATACGAAGAATAAGGGTCAGGATGTGTCTCTTCAAGATACTCGATAAATGTATTAAAATCGTTTATCAAAAGTTGACGCGACACACTTGGGGTTTCATTTACCTGTCCAAATACAAATGTTTTCGTCAGTACGAGAATCAATAAATATCCTGCAATCCTTTTCATTTTTCTATTTTACTAATTATCACCGGTCAATTTAAGTAAGCCTGTAGAAGTTCCGAACCATTTATTACCTTTTGAATCAATAGCGATTGCATAAACAGGGGCAATGTCTGATCCATTAACTTCTGTATAAGTAGTCCATTTTATTCCATCAAATTTAGATACTCCATAATCAGTCCCTATCCAAATATCATCTGAAGCATCAATTGCCATAACGTGTATGTTGTTATTTAGTAATCCATCCTTGGTAGTATACATTGTCACTTAAAAACATAAAATAAACACTTGGCTGTCATTACAGTTTTACGTTGTCATTTTCGTCAAGTTCCCAAAACGGATTGTAAGCAATTTCAAACAAATGTCCGTCCAAGTCTTTGAAATAACCACTTCTAGCACTATCACTCAATCGAAGAACTACACTTCAAATATAGCACAAAAGTTCAATCGGTAAACTGTCCTGCCGCTCTTGCAAAAAATGCTTGTTAGGTGCTGGCATTCTGTCTATCTGTTGCTTGTACTTATCAATTAGGCACATATCCGCTTTCTCTGATTACACGTTTTCCTGCTTCCGTCTGCAACCATTGATACAATTTATAGGTCATTGAGTTATGATCTATATCTGAACGGATGGAAACATAAACGTTAGCTACAAATGGATAAGACTTGTTTTTTATCGACTTTGCATCTGGATAGATTTTATTAATCTCAATACTTTTTACATTTCCTGCTCCAACTGCTTCACGAATAATATATTCCTTGTAATAATGCGGTGAAAAACATATCCCGTTTTGATATATAGACAGTTCCGAATAAACTGCCGCCATTGTCGAAATAACTTCATCGTTATGACCCACCTCCCAATCAGGCATTCCTGTGTTATCCATCACAATTTCTTTCATCATCTCCTGACTACCCGAATTTGCATTTCTGATAAACGGCCTTATTGTTTCATTCGCACCACCGAGTTCGTTCCAATTCGTAATATTTCCCAAGTATATATCCTGAACTTGTTTAACTGTCAGTGATTTAACGTTATTTTGTTTATTGATAAGAAAAACAAGCGCATCCAGAGCAATAGGTGTTTCAATCAAAGAAACGCCCACACTTTCAGCATAAGATTTCTCATCTGCCGACATTTTTCTTGCCGAAATAATAATATCGGTTTGATTATCTATTAAGTTAATAATTGAATTGTGTGTTTGAGATGATTTTATCCTTTCGCCAAAGAAATTCTTCGGAACATCATCCCGATTGGGTTCTAACCGCCAAATACCGTTTCCTTCCATTAAAGACCTCCATTCATAACGCCAACCTAATAATTTACACGCAATCAACGTATTCAACGGTTCGGTTGAAGAAGAACCATCTACTCTGGGATAGTTGTCGATAGTTAATCCATCTATTTCAAACAACATATCGTCTTCCTTGTCGCAACTCGAAAAAGTTGTTGTCACTGCGAGACAAATTCCTATCGCAACCCAATTTCTCAAATTTAATCTGTTTTTATACACTGCCTTTAAAAATTTAGTTTATATTGTATTAGACTGTTTGTTTCTTACATTTCAGTTTTTTGCTCGTTCTATCGCCCGCTTGCACCTAACGTTTTAGGCTTTGCGTTCGGGCGGGAATCCGCAGGAACTTTCACGTTTGAACAGCCTGTCCCGCAGATAAAACTTGGTCAAAAGTTACGTCTAATTGTATTGCCGTTTTCATAACTCAACTAATTTCTTCAAAGATAACCTCTATTAAACGATTTTACCCAATCATTGTTGCACAAAATTATTTTTTTGTTCATTAGAAAGAATTTTTATCGGATCTGCGATTTTTCAATTTCTTGTTTAGACTCAATTTTCGCTCATTACTGACAGCTAACGAGCCGCACATTGGCGAAGGGCGGTCTTTTTAACGCCAACGCTCAATCGAAGCACGAATGTCCGAATTTAGTGAAAAATTTTATACGAAGCACGTTACCCCGCCTTTTGCCAAACCGATGTTAGTGGCTGCCCTTTTTGTCTGTCTATAAGTCAGTTGAATGATTGTCTAAATTCCAAAGGTGTCAAATTGGTTTTGTTCTTAAACAACTTGCTGAACGATTGCGGATATTCAAAACCTAACTGATAAGCGATTTCGCTCACGGATAATTTTGTAATCGATAAAAGTTCTTTGGCTTTTTCTATGAGTTGGTTTTGGATATGTTGTTGAGTGGTTTGTCCTGTCAGGTTTTTCAGCATATCGTTTAGATAGTGAGGCGATACAAATAATTTCTCGGAAAAATACTGAACGGTTGGCAGGCTCGAAATTTCATTCTGAAAATGTGTAGTTAGCAATTCTTCAAACTTTAAAAATAAATCGTCTGACGCTTTTTTGCGTGTGATGAACTGACGATTATAAAAACGGTTGCAATAATTCAGCAACAAGTCAATGTGTGAAATAACAAGGTCTTGTGTGTAATTGTCTATCATTGCTTCAATTTCTTGTTGCAGATTTTGCACTAATCCCGAAATAACGGTTTCTTCTTTGTCTGAAAGGTGCAATGCTTCGTTGGTTGCATAAGAGAAAAATCCGTATTCCTTTATTCGCTTGCCCAATTCATAATTCTGAATAAAATCGGGGTGAAAAACCAACATCCAACCTTCAACTTTTGATGAACTGCCTGCTTCTATTGAAAGCATTTGTTTTGGTGCAAAAAAGGTCATTATTCCGTTGTCAAAATCATAATACTGTTGCCCGTATTTTATTTTCCCGTCAAAATTTTTCTTTAAATAAACTGTGTAGAAATTATAGACAATCGTTTTTATATCGTCAGAATTTTCAAAAGCAATGTCGTCAAGACGCACAACACTTACCAAAGGGTGTGTTGGTTTTTTGATTTTCAAAAGAGCATGAAGTTCTGAAACAGAGTTCAGAAAATAAGGCGTGTTATTTTTCTTATTCTTCATCGGGTAAAATTAAAAAAAAGAAACGAACAAACGATACGTTTCCCCGTTGTTTTTAATGTCACACATTAACTCCTTTCATTCCCGCTTCATCGTATCTTGCACCCGTTTTTGTTCCCAATGGAATAATGCTTTCCAATCGGTTAAGGTCTTCTTCGGTTAGCGAAATGTTGGTTGCTGCAATATTCTGTTCAATATACTTCACTCGTTTTGTGCCGGGAATAGGCAAATGTCCTTTGGCAATTACCCAAGCGATTGCGAGCTGTGCAGTTGTAACGTTTTTTTCGGAAGCTACTTTTTTAATTTCATTTACTAATTCCACATTTTTTAGAAATTGCTCACCCTGATATTTAGGAAGATATTTTCTAAAGTCGTCATCGGCAAAATCTTCCTGTTTCTGAATTTCGCCACTCAAAAAACCTCTACCTATTGGCGAATACGCAACCAAGCCAATTCCCAATTCTTTCAGCGTATTCAAAATTCCCAATTCTTCAATTTCTCTTTCAAACAATGAGTATTCGGATTGGACGGCGGTAAGCGGGTGAACCCTATGTGCTTTTCCAATCGTTTCAGAACCGACTTCCGAAAGTCCGATATATCTCACTTTCCCCTCTTTTACCAATTCGCCCATTGCTCCTACGGTTTCTTCAACCGGGGTATTGGCATCTAAACGATGCAGGTAATAGAGATCAATATAATCCGTTCCAAGATTTTTTAATGAACGCTCTGCAGCTTTCTTTGCATAGCTTCTGCTGCCATTTACCGCACCGGTATATTGTTCATTGTCACCAACCTCAAAGCCAAATTTTGTGGCAATGATATACTTATCCCTATTGCCATTGATGGCTTTTGCAATCAGCCGTTCATTGAGTAAGGGGCCATAGGCTTCTGCCGTATCTAAAAAATTACCGCCCAATTCCAAAGAACGATGAATGGTAGCAATAGCTTCTTTTTCATCGGCTTTTCCGTAAATATTTCCTCCAAATCCTACAGTCATACCCATACATCCAAGCCCTATTGTCGGAACAACAAGTCCTTGACTTCCTAAATTTACTTTTTTAATGTTGCTCATAAAATTTGCTTTTAAATGTTCGTTGCAAAGGTCAAAATGTTGTCGCAGTAAAAAGTATCTAAATCGGGTGAAGTTGTATCCAAATGATAGGTCAATAATTTTTTATTGTCGGGTGGAGGGTTTAGCTTTTCGTTTTGGTCGTCTGTTGATGTCTGCGCGGTATTCGATTAGGATTGCCTCAAACGGTTCGGGGCTTATTGTCGTTTAAAATAGGAAGCAGGATTTTTGTCACTATTCTGAATAAGAACCGATACTTCAAAATTAGAAAATATTTTCATATGACTAAAATATTTATTTTCAATGGTGTCATATGGAATTCGCTGTAGTGATGATCTTATGTGATAATGATTATCATGCTCGTTTCATACCAAAAGAGAAATTCGACCTGTTTGTACTAAAACACGGCGCAGATCGCTCTTACAAGACCTTCGATTCATGGACACAGCTTGTAACGATGTTAGGTGCTGGGGTTCTTGTCTTCTCTTACTTGTCGGGCTATTTTATTTATACTCTTCTACCTGTTCTAACAGTTCCATTGATTTCATTAGCGGTGTCCATTCCTTTCCACTAAAAATGAGTTGAAACCATTTCTTATTCCTGTTTTTGTATTTGATATTGAGAAACAACCAAATAGAAACATAAGTGAATGAAACAGTAACCACTGCCGTCAGTATCCATTGAAATAAATTCCAATCTGTAAACATTGTTTCGTTCCACCAAAAGGTCGTCCAAACAGGTAGCTGTAAAAATAAAATCCTTGCAGACCAAAGCGTGGAAATTCTTAATTGTACAAGTTTTTCCTGTGTTTCCAAAATCGGGTCGTAGCTATTTACTTCATAGATTTTTATTAGCTGATAGAGATAAATCCATAATGCAATGGCAGTTAAAACTACTTGAACAGAAGCTGAAACGAGAAAAAATTTATTTGCTTCTGAAAAGGCATAAAGGTATATATGACTAAGAATAATTGCCCCTAATCCAACCCATAAGATGCCGACCAACAGCGTAAATATTTTGATAGGCTTCATTGAACTTAAAGAGGTATAAACCTTTATTCTGGCTATATCTTCCGTGTTTTGTCTGTTTATTGTAAAACTTTCTTCCAATTTTTCATTGGCTATTCTCCAAAGTTCTTTTAATTCTAATTCGTTCATTTCCTTATGGTGTTAATTGTGAAAACCGTGTTTTTAATTTCTTTTTTATACGTCCTACTTTTGTTCCTACGTTGCTTATGGAAAGTCCTAATACTTCAGCAATTTCAGTGTGGCTTTTGTCTTCCAAATACAATAATATCAAGGCTTTGTCAAGTTCTTTCAATTCACTGATAAACTGCTCCAATAAGTTCAGTTGTTGTTCCGTTTCCGCTTTGTCTTCAGTTAGTATTTCTGTCGTTTGCTCGTTCAGTACTGTAAATCTGTTTGCTCTTGTTGTGTTTTTCCGATAAAATGAAATGGCTACATTCAGTGAAATACGGTACAGCCACGTTGATATTTTAAATTGGTCATTGTATTTGTGAATGGATTGCCATACCTGTATCATCATTTCCTGTATCAAGTCCTGACTGTCGTTTTCGTTTGGACAATACACACGGGCAACCTTGAACAAAATCCCTTTATGTTGCTCAATGATTTCCTTAAAGAATTGTTGTTGCTCCTGTTTGTTCATTAGAAAACTTCAAGCTGCGATTTTATATTAAGCTTGTTTTCCTGATTATTCGCAAGCCCTTTCAAATAATCACAGTTGTCAGAAATTTTTTTATTCTTTCAGATTGTCAGATGAGATTGTTGGAGGTGTTTGGTTAGTTTTATTTTTAGCACGGTCGTCTGTTACGCTTGCATCCAACGTTTTGCGGCTTGGTTTTTGGGTAGTTGGCGGGACGAAGTCCTGTCAACCGAAGTGGACGCCTTGCACGGGTGGAAAAACCTCCAAAACCGCACTTGGTTAGCCGACTGATGCCAAACCGTTTGTTAGCAGTTCGTGCATTTCATTCTTCTGTTATAATTTTCAACTCTTTAAAAATTTCTTTTGTCAACTCAATTCGAATATTGCTGAATGATTTCAAATCAGTATTTTCATTAGAAGCTACATTTGTTGCAAAAAAATATACATTGCTATTCGTTTCAATAAAACCGACAAACCACGTTACATTTTCTTTTTGTCTGACTGCCCAACCTGTTTTTCCACTGAGTCTATAATTGTCTTTCGCCTCATACAACATGATTTCTTTGGTTCGTTTCATCGTGTTTTCACTAATCGGGAATTGTAAATTATACAACTTCTGCGAAAAATATATTTGCTGATATTGTGTAATACTTGATTTACCTTCCAACCAAAACTTATCAATATTTTCCCCGTTTATGTCCAAATTCCCATAATTAAAGAGTTGGGTATAATATTTCATCTTCTCAACTCCCACATGTCTTGCTATCTCTTGATAAACAGGAACAGCAGATATTCTAAAGGCTTCTTCAATAGTCATGTCCTTTTCCCATGACGAGAATGTTCGCTTTTCTCCATTCCATTTAAAAACGGAATCGATTGTATAAATTCCGCTTTCAAGTGCAATTAATGTGTTTGGAATTTTAAAAGTCGAGGCAGGACAGAACGCGATATTACACCGTTTCAAATCATATCCAATATAAGTGTTTTCTTTTTGGTCATAAATTAGAATTGAACCGTCAACTTTGTATTTTTCAAATATTTTCTTCAATTCTGAAATTTCTGTTGGTTGACCTGCAAAACAATTTATTGTCAAGACGATAATCGTTGATATTAATCCTATTTTCATTTTCTCTAATTTCAATTATACTTATTATTTTTTCCCTCGGCATGACTGCTATCGTTTTCGGGTTTTGCGTTCGGGCTTTTATTTTTGATTATCATTTTCAAGTCCGTGTACATATAAATTGCCGCTATTCCCATTGCTCCAACTCCTGCTCCTTGTGATTTCCAATTTACTGGGTTGAAAATCATGTACGCTCCTAAACCGATGAGAAATAAACAGAATGGATAGGCAAATAGTCGAATCACTACTTTCCTTAAAGTCCATTCTTTTTCAGGTTTCTCTATCTTCTCTTGAACGGGAATGTCTTTTTTGACGTCAACGAGGTTCTTGAGAAAAGTGTCAATATTTCTCTTATTCCAACCGAATGAAGCTATAGAACTCATTTTGTTAGGGTCACAAATACTGTTCAATAGAAGTTGGTCATTGTCTTTAACTATTGTAATCATTTCTCCCCAACTTCCTGTCCAATTCCAAGGCCTATAGGCTCGAAAGATATTTTGATTGTTAAGTTCAATTTGCCATTCATATTCCTTGACCGTTCTTTCAATTGCTTCTCGAAATTCTTGGTCTGAGTAATTAACCGTTACTTCTTTAAATCTCAGTCGTCTTTTCTGGATGAAATAAAATGCAATTGCAAGAATTATCCATGGCCATGCTGTTGAAATGAGTTCGTCCGCGGTTTTCACGCCATTGTAGCTGTCAATCACGTAGATTTCAAATAAGTTGAAAAGAGTGAATCCCGGAATGAACAGAATGAAGATCACAATGAAAAAATGGTCAAGAGTCTGACAACGACTTAGTTTCAGTCGTTTTGTTTGTTTCATTATGTCAATCCATTCTTTCTTCATTGGTTTTCGTATGACGTACAACGGTTTTAGGCTATGTTGAGTGTTCGTGTTTTTTATTATTTACATTTTAATTGTTTGCTCATTTTATAATTAGTTAATTTCAACTTACTTGCTTGCCGTTTTTGCTCTTCAT
This sequence comes from uncultured Paludibacter sp., assembly GCA_937927845.1. Classification (GTDB taxonomy): domain Bacteria; phylum Bacteroidota; class Bacteroidia; order Bacteroidales; family Paludibacteraceae; genus Paludibacter. The sequence goes on along the minus strand of CALFXE010000204.1, from coordinate 24,583 downwards.
CAACCTGAAAGCCTTGTTTTTCGAAAAACGGTTTTGCCGTGATGCTAACCTCAGATGTTACTTTTTTCGCACCTTTCTCTTTCGCATAATCTTCAATGTGTTTATACAAATATGTCGCAATACCTTGATGTTGAGAATCTTTGTGCACAAACAACGTATGCATATAACCAGCATCATTTACGGAGGCAAAGCTCACAATCACTCCTTTTTCATTTTCTGAAACTACATAGTGCTGTTCTTTAACCCAATGTGCAGTATCATTACCGCACGAAGCCCTATCTTCCACTTCCTCGACTATATAATCTTTTCTGTTCACAGTCAGGATCGTATTCTGATATAACTCTTTTAGTTCAGAGAAATCCGAACCCGTTGCTCGGCGAATAAATATTTCCATTTGATTATCAGTATAGCATTCCAAAAAGCCAAAGAGGAATTTTATTTTTATGTCCTATTTCTATATCGTCAGCAACAACAAAACTATTGGGAATGTCTTTTATTTGGTCATATGTTTTTGTTTTGCCGCCAACTTCAAAAGTATATTTACCTGCAAGAAAATCGCCTTGTTTTGCAAGAAAAATGTCCGATACGGCACTGACTTGATTTACAAAAAATGTTTCTCTTGCACTGCCAATGTTTGCTGTGTCACCAAACATATAAGCAAGGTTGGTATTGTTGAGTAATACTTTGTCGGGTTTGGTCAAATCGCCAATTGTCTTGCCTTTGTGCGATATTAAATTCAGCAATTTGGCATTTGCTAATAGCGATAGATATTTAACAGTATTATTCCTGTTTGAGTCTATTGCATTGCCTAAATCTGTGATTTTGGGGGTATATGGAACTAATTCTGATAAAATAGCCAACAACCGTTTTATTTTGTGTCGAGAAGCAAATTCAATATTTTCAAGAGCAGGAATATCTACATCAATCACATTGTTTATTGCCTCTTGCAGTTTGTAATCATATTTTTTTACCCCTTGCTTGTAGAACAAATAATATCCATTTTTAAGGTATTTCTTAAACAACGGCATTATCTTTATGTTTTCTGTAATTTTAAAAGCAATGTTTTGGTGATTTTCAACAATATCCTGCAACGAATAAGAAGGAAAATCGCCAACATTTTCAAATTTTAAAAATTCTCTGAAAGATAGACCTTCTAATGTTTCATAAACAACTCTTCTTGAAAGGTCTGTTGTTGATTTATAAATTTGCAAAAGTGAAGACCCTGTAAATACGATTTTTAATTTCGGAAAACTATCGTAGATATTTTTTATTTCTGTTGTCCAATTTGGGTAATGGTGAATTTCGTCCAAAAATAAATGCGTCCCGCCATTCATATAAAACTCGTCTGCTAATTCAAAAATGGTATGATTAGCAAACCAAACATTGTCTAAACTTGCGTATAATGCCTCGTCTTTGTTCTCGAAAGTTGTTTTTATATGTTGTAGCAACATAGTTGTTTTTCCAACACCTTTTGCACCGATAATTGCCACACACCGCTCGGTCCAATCAATATTCTGATATAAATATCTGAATGTTTTTTCGTCCGTTTCTTGCAGTAATCGAAGATATATTTTAATCAAACTATCCATAATGACTATATTTTTTCACTTTATTATTTTCGGCTGCAAAGGTATAGGAATGTTTTTAATAAATAGCATTTTTCCTAAAAAATGTTTCTTTTAAATAGCAAAAAAAGCGATAAAATAATCAGTCGCCCTCTGCTGCTGTGTTAATCTCCACTTGCAGATCCCAGCAACGAACAGATGACTGCCATGTTCAGCGCGACCTTGTGGTTGCCGCAGAATAAAAAGTTTTTCCTGGACAGGGCAATGGGTCTTACTGCATTCTCGCACAGTTTATCCAAACTTTTGGATAAACTAGTGTCATGTCAATATAAAATTGTCGGGTAAAGCTTAAGGAGTTTTATTCTTGCCTGATCATTCGTGAATCTCCAGTTTATCTTGGCGTGTTTGTTATTCCTGACCCCGCAGCGCTCGTATTCGTAATCGGCCTTTTCATCACTGCCGGGCTTCGGGGGCAATGGCAACCGGGTCTCCCTTATCAACTGCTTCGGGGATTCATCCATGCAGACAACAGGGCGGAGAGGGTCGTAAGGCTCCTTGTAGGCATCCAGAACCTTTTCCATGCAAGCTGCAAAGTTCCCGTTTTGCAACGGCGGGATTATCCAGCCTTTGACCCGCCACGGTTTAATTTCGTTTTTTTTAAGTCTATCTGACTGTCTCATGGGAGACACTCTCCACGTACTTCAATTCAACCATCTTGTCTGCGAGCATGCGCAATGACCATCGGGCGTATCCTTCAGGAGCCTCGCTGCAGCTCAACGCCACCAGGTGAGCCTCGAAATCTCCGTCCGTCTTTATATTTGTCACCTCGGTGTACGCAATAGCATTAAAAAGTTACGGCATCCTAAGCGTATCATGGAAACGGGAACGGGCACTGCGTTTAGTGCTTTCATTTGGTTGTTTTGCTACCTGTCTGCAAACCAAGTTTTTCATATTCTATGTCGTTAGGTTCCCACAATTCAATTTTGTTCCCTTCTATGTCCATTATGTGAACAAATTTACCATAACTAACCACTTCAATTGTGTCGCAAATAGTTACTCCGTCCTTTTTTAATTGTTCAACAAGTCCTACTAAGTCAGCAACTCTATAGTTTATCATAAAGTCTTTTGTCGAAGGTTCAAAGTATTTTGTGGTTTCTTTAAAAGGGCCCCATTGCGAAAATCCTTTTCTTGTGCTGTCCGCGCCCTGATACCACTCAAAAACTGCCCCATATTGGTTGACATTTAGTCCGAGATGCGTTTGATACCATTCCCTTACTTTTTCCGGATCTTTGCACTTAAAAAAAATGCCTCCTATGCTTGTCACTTTTTTTACTTCAGGTTTTTCACCAGTTGTAGGTTTAATGATGATATTGTTAAATGCGAATCCAAGTCCGAATGAAGCGGCAAGGGCTACGGAGAAAAACAATGTCTTTTTCATACAATTATGTTATTTGATTATATTCTTGTCAAGTTATTTTCTTTAAAAATTTCTCCAACGATGTCCAATAAGTTTCGTGTCCGATAACTTCTTTCCAAAGTGTCTTTGAGCCGTGAAAGCCTTCCACTGTCGGAATGAAATGCGTAAGCAATTTTGGATTTACGTTTTTTGTTACGTCTGCTACTTGATTGATTTCCGCTTTTGGCGAAGTGACATAAGTCGGTTTGTCAAGCGTTTGAATTTCGTTTGCCAGGTTTACGCCTTTCAAATATTCGCCCGGGCTGTATGCAATAGTTGCTTTCACTTTGTCTGTCTGTGTAGAAACCAAAAGTGCTAACGAAGCAGAATACGAACTACCGAAAAGTATGATTTTATTTCTGTCGTTAAGTTCGTAAGCGTAGTCAATAGCGGCTTCAACGTCTGGTTTTGCGTCTAAATAACCTGTCGGAAATCCTTTTGCTTTTGCCCGATCTTTGGTTTCGTTGGTTTCGCCAAAAACTTTCATCCCCGAACGTTGGTCTATTGCCAAACACGAAAAACCAAGTTTATTAAGTCGTGGTGCGGTTTCCCGATATTCAGCACGGTTGCAATGCGAACGATGGCACAACAGAATAAAACCTTTCGGCTTGTCCACGTCATAAAGGTCAGCCGTCATTTTAAGACCGTCTTTTGAGTTGAAGTTTATTTTCTTGTAAGTCATTTTTTTGTCTGTTAAATGTTTATTTGCAGGGTCGTCGTAAAATGCTTAATGGTTCAGGGTTTTGTGAAGTGGCGGCTTACTTTCGCATAATCTTCGATTTCTATTTGTTTTTGTTATTCGCAAGTTCTTTCCGTATCCTACTTAGTGATTGTGGGGTAATTTTTAGATAAGAGGCGATGTATTGTTGCGGTACTTGTTGTGCTAATACAGGATAACGTCTTACAAATTCAAGATACTTTGTTTTGGCATTTCCAAAATTCAAAAAATCATTGTCCTTTAATTTGTTTAAGAGCGTAGATTCCGATATACTCTTGAAGAAAACGTTTAGGTTTGGAATTCCAGCGAATTGTTTTTCAAAAGCCGAAAAGGAAATGCAAAAAATTTTACAGGGTGTTACTGCGTGAATAGCATCTGTGGCCGGCTGCGCCGAATAATAGCTTATGATGTTTGCAAAAAACTGATTCTCTCTCACAAAATATTTTGTCACATCATCACCTCGTTCATCTGTACCGAATACTCTCAAAATACCACATTCCACAAATGCAATTTTGTCCGCGATCTTACCGAATTCTTGAAAATATTCTCCCGATTTTAGTTCGGTTTTTTGGAACAATGACGCAATTATGGAAATATCGCTTTCCGATAAGATACCTCCAAAAGATAAAGCCAATTTTAATTTTTCCATTTACTCTACTATTCCGTTTTCAAAAATACTTTTTGCACAATTAATTACAGTTTGTTGTACGGATACAGGTTGCCACTGCAATTCATTTTCAGCTTTGCTGATTTCCAATTTTCTTCTCACTTCCAACTCAAGAAGAATAGGCTTTAATTCCGGTTCAAAGATAGAAAACAATCGGGTTAGCAAGTTAGTCAATTCCATCGTAGGGATTTTTCTGTTGGGATATTGCTTTTTTAATATTTGGGCAACGTCTTTAAATGTCAAATATCCCGCAGAAGCAATATATCTGTTTCCCCGTGCTTGCGGTGATCCCATCGCTTTAACCAGTAAGTCGGCAAGTGAAGCAACATCCACAATATCAAATCCGATTTTAGGCAATGCTGGTAAACTATTGTCTAATATTTTAATGACGATATTGGCAGATGTGCCAAAATCCTTTTCTAAGACAGTTCCTAAAATAACTCCAGGTAAAACGGTCGTCAATTCCAGACCGGAATTGTCTTGTTTGATAAAATCCCAAGCGGCTTTTTCTGCAATAGTTTTACTTCTGAAATATGGTGTTGTGTCTTTCAGGTTGGTTTCATCTGTCCAATCATTTTCGTTTAAAACATTGTTGAGTTCACGCTTTGTTTTCCCATAAAGCACAGCCGCAGATGACGAAACCATGACAACCCGTTTTACTTTATTTTTGGCTGACGCTTTCAAGATGTTCAATGTTCCCTGTTTTGCTGGGACAATCAGGTCATTTTCGCGTTTGGGTAATTCTCTCGGAAAAGGCGATGCAATATGTTGTACATAATCGATGTTTTTGGTAAGCTCAAACCAAATGTCGCTGTCGCTCAGGTCGGCTTCTGCAAAACGAAGATTATCAATATTCTCAGTGTATCTGGCAATTACATCCTTAATAGACTTTACCCTGTCTTTGCTTCGCAATGTACCCACTACGTGGAAACCCTTATTAAGAAGTTGGATAGCTGTATGCGAACCTAGAAATCCTGTTACACCCGTTAGTAATACGTCCTTATTGTTCATAATAATATTTTTCACAAAGAACACAAAGTATTACAAAAGTACAATTACCAATTGGTAAAAAATGAGTTTTCATTTGGTTAATCTGTTTTATGTCGGGATTTTTAGCCTTGCCGCTAACGTTTCGTGGTTTGGTGGTTGTGCCGACAGTTCCGCAGGAATTGTCGAACTGGACGACTGCAAGGTATGACGCCAAACCGTTTGTTATAGGCAGCCAAAATTGTTGTTCAATTATCTGCAAGCTCATTTTGTAAGTCATTCAAATCAAGCGGTCTTGTGTACATTTCTAATGAGCCATCAGCTTTTTTTGGCCAAAGTTCTTTGGGTCTGTCCCAGTATAGCTCTACACCATTACCATCGGGGTCGTCAAGGTATAATGCCTCTGACACGCCGTGGTCACTGGCTCCTGTAAGAGGATAGTTGGCTTTCCGTAAGCGGTCAAAAATCACTGCAAGGTCTTTTCGAGTGGGGTAAACAATAGCAGTATGGTATAGACCTACTCCGTTTCTGGACGCAGGCGGCAAACCTTTGCTGTGCCAAGTATTCAACCCGATATGGTGATGATAACCTCCGGCAGATATAAATGCTGCCTGGTCGCCATAGAAAGTGGTTATTTCAAAACCCAGCAAATCGCAGTAAAATTCAATTGCCCGGTTTAGGTCAGCTACTTTCAGGTGAACATGCCCGATACGAGTTTGTGCGGGAACTGTATAATCTTTGTTGTTTTTTTCCATTGTCAAATTTTATTGGGAGCGTTTGTTTTAATTGTTATTCAGTTTTTGGGCAAAAGCAATGATATGTCCGTCAATGTCGGCAAAATAACAAACTTTGTCTCCCCAATCTCTGTCTTCAATGGGGCTTATAAGTTTTGCTCCGATTCTCATTGCGTTATAAAATTCAAGTTCAATCCCTTCAACGTAAAAGTAAAGCTCACAACGTGGTATTCCGTTTCCTTGGTCTGGATGCGGTGTTTTTTCTGAAAGTATTTTCGCAATTCCGTTATTCGGCATTAATCCTAACTTGCAATTGTCGGCAAGTTTAAATTCTGTCATTCCGGGAACGTTCAGGTCGGGATTTTGCCGGAATAGTTTTGTGTAAAAGTCAGCACTTTTTTGTTGGTCGTTGACGTAAAGTATGGTTTCTACAAGTTGAATGTGTTTCATTGTTTATTGCTTTGAGTTGTATCTACAATTGTCGTCATTGGTTGCCTATAACGTTCTCGGGCTTTGCGTTCGGGCGGGGAAGGCCGCAGTAACTTTCATGTTTGAACGTCAGCCCACCCGACGCCAAACGCAATATTAGCGGTTCGGCAATTTATCTATTCAAATACTCTTTTGCTGTTAAAACAGGTAATTTTGCCGTTTTAAAGTCTTTCTTGTTTCGGGTTATGATGATTTCCAATTTATTCTCCAATGCTGTATAATACTGGATTCCATCTTCAAAGTCTTTAAAATCTGACGATAAAGCAAGTTCTAAAATTCTGTCATCAAGAGGCAGGATCTTCATGAGAAGTTTAAACTTTATCAAAACCTTACGTGTTTCGTCGGCATTCAATTCTTTGGAAAGTACATAATGAGTATTTGCAAATGTCAAAGATGAAATGTAAAGATTTACTTCGTTTTCATCAGCAAGCGTAAACAATTCTTGGACTTCTTGATAGAAATCTTCTCGTTTTGCAAGCAGATCAATTATGATATTCGTGTCTATAAGCAAGTTTTTCATCACGAATATTTTTCAGATAAATAATCACGATAACTTTTTCGTTCATCAATATCTGATGATATAATTCCCGTTAAACTTTCTACAAGTGGACTTACTTTAATCTCTTTCTTAGAAGTTTTTGTGAGAGAACTGAGGTAGTTTTCAATGAGTTTGGAAAGACTCACTTTATTCTCTTTTGCATAAGATTTAGCTTCTTCAATTATACTTTTATCCAAATTTAATGTCAGCTTTGTATTCATTTTCTGTATCTGTTTTATTACGTGCAAATATAATTAATGTTTACGTAATATTCGGCTTCTGTGTGAAATTTTTTACTGAATCTTTCATCATATCATTTAATTTGTCCTTTCAATTTTACTTTGTCGTTCGCTGATGCCTAACGTTTTTGCGGCTAGCCGCAAAACGGGGGAACACGAAAGTTCGCACGGGTGTGAACGCTTGAAAGTTCGACAGGCTTTCTGCGGAAATACATTCCGCCTTGTGCCAAACCGCTTGTTAAGCGGTCGCTTGCTTGTTTTTTCTTCTATTTTTTTTCTCTCACTATTTTAATTGCTCTTTCTAAAGGTTCGTCAATCCCTTTCCTTATACCATCAATTGTTTTTTAATTCGCAAAATTACGCCAACGAGCCGGAGCTTGACGCGGTGCTTCCGGGGAATTTTAATTGTGCGGGGAGCATCGCTTGGCGTTGGGGCGGGTTTCGGAGCACAAAGTTTCCACTTTATTACTAAAGTTCATTAAATGCACTAAGCTCCAAGCTTGCACGTCAGCCCGCATGACGCAAAACCCGTGTTATAGGGCGTTTTTCTTGTCATTATTAGTCGATTTCTTATTCAGCTAAGTCGGCTGATTCCATTTGCCCAAAATCTTCCAATTTTCTTATTTTTGTTTCAAAGTCGTTGTATTTTCTTTCAAAAAAGTTCTTGATTAATTCTTTCACTGTCTTCGTATCTTCGGTCAATCGCATTTCAAGCCATCTGATTTGTTTCGGCTTGCCAAATCCAAAAAGTCCTTTTTTCTCTTTTGGATAAATATAACCAATTATGTATCCGTGATTATTCCTGTCTCCTGACATCGATATCCAAAAGTCTTTACCCGTTCTTAAGTCTTTGATTGAAAGAGTAGGTGTAGATTTGTCAGGAAACAGACTTGCTTTTTCGATTTGGTCAAGCCAAGGAAAAGCGTCAAACTCCCTGATAAAGTCGTGATAATTTGTCTCTCCTTTTTGGTCTGCTTGGTCGTGGTTATAACCTGCTAACTGTATGTTCCAAGTGAATTTGTCCTGTTCTGTTATCATATTTTCTTTGTTGTTTGTCGAACAGGATAGCAGTATCACTGTCAACGCAATTAAAAATTGAATTCTTTTTTTCATTGTCGGTCTTTAAAATGCCCTATAACGTCAAGCGTAGTGGCGGAATAGAAACCACAAAACTTCCAAAATCCGTTGTTGCCTCGCCATTTTGGCAAACGCTATGTTGGCTGTTCGTACTGATTTTCAATCCGCCATTTAAGTAACTTACGATTTTCAACTTCCTGCAAAATTTTCATTTGTTGGATTACTGTCAGATCCAGTTTTACTAATCGCTCTTTTTGAGGAAGTCCTTCGCCACGGTTTTGTCCAAAGTTAGTTATTGTATTATTCGAATGTATGTGTTTCTTCTGACATTTAGTCATTTCCGATGAAGTTTTTTGCATGGATTATTAAAAAGTAAGGTAGTTCAAAGCAATTTAATGCGAATTCTCCTATAAAAAGAGAATTCGCATTGAAAAAAATATATTTATAAATATATAGAATACTATAAATATATCTTTTTACTTTCTTCTAAAGAATGTTTACCATAACGGTATTGATACAACAGTACTTGTAGATTTTGCGTGTTCGATTCGACCGGAGCAATTACCAAAAAGTACATCTTTTTCGCATCCTGATCAATATTTGCAGTTTTATCCCGTGTCTTTTGATCCTCCCAGCTTCCGGAATTCGCATACAGGCATGCTTCGCTTTTGGTATTGGTATAAGATTTAATCATCGGTTGATGGGTATGCCCGAAAAGAACAAGGCGAACATCGGAGAGTGAATTTTGGAAATACTGTACATTCGACTGCTCATCGATAAACGCCGTTTTCAGACTACCAACTATTGCCTCGTTGATATTCGTCATAACAGGAGCATTGTTGTATTTTAAACGCTTTTCCCAGTTGCTTTGAGTAAATGAACCATTATAAAGATTCATTTGAATGCTTCCATCTGTTTCACTGTTGTATGGCAAAACGTCGTTTATGGAGTAATCTTTGGTGAAGTTTCCTATATTTGTCTTGAAAATCTTTTCATCAAAATTATCTTTTACATAAATAAGGCTGTCTATAACCTGCTTCCAAAGAGAATAATAAATGTATTTGCTCCTTTGCTCGGCATTGCCGGCATCGTTCAGTGTTACATCATGCACTTTGGTAGCTGCTTCGAGCGTAGTGGGATCAGTGAACGAATTGGCTGCAATACGGGCGAAGAAATAACCCGGAGGTATGGTTGCACCGGGAGCTTCACTTTCGTTTGCATTGGGTGTGATTGCATTGAAAAAATCATACCTGTGACCATGCTCTATAGCAATTTGAGGATAACCGTCGGGATGATATGTTCCTACACCATACTTTTCTTCCGAATCGCGCGCTTGGTTTACTCCTGGCATTGCAATGTTAATATGCTCAGCTTTAAGTCCCATATCATGATTGCCCGGAATGTAGGTAACTTTTATTTTACCATCTGCGATGATTCCGTTCAGAACATAAAAAATGCTCTGGTTTGCCGCTACTGTTTTTCTGACAAAATCGGCTTGTGTGCCATCGCCATAAGTATCTACCTGTGTAGGGACATACCACTCATCAAGTATATCGCCATTAAGGATGAGTTCTTTGATTGTGGCTGACGTTCTTACTTCATTTAGAAGCTGTTCTATCCTGTCCAGATGCGCTACCGTTTCGGAGTAGGATAAGTCGTTACCTAAATGTAAATCACTAATTACGACAATTTTATCCCGAGCATCGTTGCTGCTCTCGCTAATAATGTCGAAAGGATTTGTGGCAATAGTTGTTTCTTCGTTATCCTTACAGGACAGCATAATAAAGACTAAAGTAACTAATGAAAATAGGAAATAGCTTTTTTTATTCATACTATTATATATTGAGAGTTAATAAATTTTTCCATTTAAAGCACCTCTGCACTCGTATGACAGCCAACGTCAAGCTCATGATGTGTTGAAGTCCGCGCAGCGGCAAGATATATCGTGAGTGCATGTTAGTTGTCGTGTTTTATTTAATTTAGTTCTAATCTCAAGATTACTGCTTTATTAATCTGCCTCATCACTTGAAAATTACTTTTTTTCAACACTTTTACAGAAGAACTGTTTTCTATCTCTGTTTCTGCCTTTATTGCTTTGACATTTTTATTCTCACGAATCCAACTAATCAATCCAGCAATAGTTTCTGTCATAAAACCTCTATTACGATAATCAAGATCAGTGCCATAGCCAATCTCAACCTCTCCATTGTCATTGGGCTCGCCATGAAAACAAATCCCTCCAATTATTGCTTTTTGAACTTTCTCTATCATAATCCACATAGTATAAAAGTCTGAATCTTTTGTAGTATCTAGAATATTTGGTAGAAGGTCATTTAAAATAGCTTCTTTAGTCTCATTATCAATCAACGATTGCGATGGGACTAATCCAAGTTCCTTTGCAAAATCATTTGGCGAATCAATATGTTTCTTTAGCTCCTTAGCTGTCAAAGGTCTTATCAATAATCTCTTTGTCTCAATCATAATGTTGTGGCTGTTTTAAAATGGCAACTAACGTTTCGGGGCTTTGCGAAGTGGCGGAAAATCGAAGCGGAAAGTTTCGATTTTGCACCAAGGCGAGCCAGAACTAATTTATATGAAGTAAATTTAATCCAAAAAAGAATTATATTCGTTTTGGCGGTAATAGAAATACAAACTTTTAACTTAGTACATCGGCCCCGCTTTTGGTAATACCTTGTTAGAGGCTGGTGGAACTTAGTATGACAATTGTCTATTTAGTAGATGCTGAAAAAAAATTAGGTCGGGGAATGGTAGATTATCTATATTTCAACAGATAATTTCAAGTGTCCGCCTAATCCTTCTTGTATAATCCGCATTAATGTTGAAAGTCTTATATCACTTGCATTATTCTCTATCCTTGAAATATAATTCTTTGTCGTCCCAACTTTCTCGGCAAGTTGTTTCTGGGTAAGGTTCTGTTTTCTTCTTGCTTCCTGAATCAGTACCCCTAATTTAAAGGCTTCAAATTCCTGCTCGTATTTCTCACGAGAAGGAGTTCCTGGTTTACCATACTTTTTATCAAGATGGTCATCCCAGTATCTTATGTTCTTATTTTCTTTTTTCATCGAAGTACTCCTTTTTTAATCTTTCTGCTAATTCTATTTCTTTCTTAGGTGTTTTTTGAGTCTTTTTCTGAAAGCCATTGAAAAGCATAACGATATTACCTTCATCAAAACAACAAAACACTCTGTATATATTACTCCCCACCTGAGTTCTTATCTCCCATAGTCCATCTGTACCCATTATATGGTCAAAGTAAATTTTTGGAACAATTCGTAATGTACGAACGAGTCCAATAGTCCAGTCTATCCTGTCTTGAACCTTTTTAGTCTGCTCATTATAAAAATCCCAAAAATGATTTTTATAAACAGTTATCGTTCGTTTAAATTCACTCAATTAAATCCATTTAAAATATCGTTCGCAAAGTTACCTAATCAGACAACCAAATCCAAATTTTTTCCAGAATTTATCTTTGGAATGTCCAAATACCTTATCTCCAATAATTTTTTATAGTGTGCGTGAGCAAAAATTTTTTGATTTTGTGAACGAAATTGTCTTGTTTGTCGCACCCCGCTTGCACCAAACTGCCCGTTGCACGTTGGCATCTTTTCATGTTTCTTTCCTATTGCACGTCGAGTTACAAAATATAGTCAAGTTACGCATTGTTCTATTTAACCTTATTGAAAGTTACTATTCTTTGCATTTCAAACAAGTTTTTATCAAACTGATTTTCGCCAACCAGATCCTCTACCATAACTAAACGTTCTATTTGTTTGTCATTCAATGACACCAATATCTCTCCGTAATACATATCACGCCCTTTCATCACTATCTTATCTCCGCTGTAACTGATTAACTGACTATTAAGTGATTCAAATTTTACTATTGCACATATTTCATCATTGCATAAAGTTATACCCGACCAAACACATTTCAAATATGAACTTGAAAATGTATTTGAGCCTTCGACTGCTATGTCTTTATTATCCATAATTTGGGGGAAATAGTCTTTTTGAAATTCAAGGCTATCTATAATAAACTTTCCAAACTCTAACCAAGGTACATCAGAAGTCATCATTCTTGCCCATTCTCTTTTGTCTTGTGGAATGTTGGAATAAAATTTTTCATTTAACCAATCGGTAGAACCTGTTTTGTGAGTCCGCCCGTTGAATTCATCCCAATTAACAATCTGCACAGGTTCTTGCAAGAGGTCGTCAATTCTTGACCAACCCACATTATGCCATACGACTGAGTCGATACCATGTACCCTAAACGTCGCTTTTAACGCATCCGTAAAATATACCATTTTTTCTATCGGGTGCAATATTTGCTTTTTTATAACAACATCATATTCCTGTTTTTCAGGAATTATGGATTCAATATCTCTCAATTTGACATCAAAATATCTGCTCAGCGAATTATCTTGTGCGATAATTCCTGACACTATGAAAAGAAATACAAAACTTAAAATTACTCTTTTCATTTTTTCTTATTATTAATATTTGAACGATTTATATTTCTAATATTCAATTTTTTTACTTCATTGTCAACCATACTGTCGCCCGCTTGTGCAACGTCCGGCGGCTTGGCGGACGTAGTCCTGTCAATCGAGGCGAACGCTTGAGCGGGAGACTTGCCAATTAAAACCACAATTCTGCAAGCCTGACGCCAAACCCTTGTTATGTGTATTGGCATTATCCTGCGTTTTCGTAAGCTGTTTTTATCCAATTGATTACTTCTTTGTCAATGTCTGTTATGTCGGTTAGGTTGATTTTATGAGAACACATTGCGTTTGGTTTTTCGGGTTCTAACTTCCCTTTTGGCTCTTGTCCTTTCAAGTTAATCCCGATTTCAAAACGAGTTTTAGTTGCAGGGTTTAGTGTTGCAAATTGTTTCTTTCTCCGCAAACTTACATAAGCGTTTTTAGGTGCGATTTCAATATCGTTTCCAAATGATTGAATTTCAGAAATGAGTTTGTCGTAAATTGGCTTAAAATGTTCTTTGCCGTTGTATTGTTTGGTTATTAAGTCGTCTTGATTGTCTGCCGAACCTGCGTCCGTTTCGTTTGCTTTGTGAGCAACGAGGTTGGCAAATCCGTGTGTAAAAGAATGTTGCTCTTTTAGAAATTTTACAATTTCTCCGTGTTTGGAAAAATTCTGTTTCTTTACAATGTCAATCCATTGCTCCAATGTTTTACCTGTGTTTTTGTGCAGGTTTTCAATCATTGTTTGTGTTGCTTTATCCATTTTATTACGGTTTTAATTTCCAAATTTTGTCTGAAAATGGCAGGTATTCTGGAAGTGCAGCCGAACCATACCAAGTAAAAATATCGTAATCCAAAAGTCCGTTTTTAATAGCAAGGTCGTCTTGCAGAAGTTCTTTTACTTCTTCTATTGTTTTGACGTTGTTGAATATAAAAATTCCTCTGAAAGTTTTGTCGTTTTTGCCTAATGGACCCGCAACAATAAGTTTTCCCTCTTCGACTAATTTCTGAATGTTTGACATATGTCCTTTGAAACTTTCATTTATCAGTTCCTTGTCGGCTGTTATGTTTGTGCCTGTTTTCAGAATTACTAAATAGTAACTTTTCATTCCGTAATCATCTCCACCTAATTTGTCGGCTAATGACTTATCGTAATTTGGGTTTGCAACAGTTGTGTCGCTTGATTGTCCAAAAGTCAAGTTTACGGTCAGTATTGCTATAAGTAAAAATAAATTTTTCATTTTGTTGTTGTTTAGTCGGAGCGGTCAGTCACCATTACACATAACGCACAAATATACGTAATAATATTAAAAAAAATCATTTGTTTTAATAAAAATTAAAATGGGTTTTACATCTATGTGTGTCAGTTGATTGAGAACAGATGTTTTGTTGCGTATTTCGAATTATTATACTATCTTTCGACTCTAAGAGAGATTTAAAAGTGGATGTTTAACATATCTGAAATACGCAGTTATGGATTTTAGTGATAAAAGATATCATTTTGAGCCGGGTGAATATAACGGCAAGCAGGTGATTTGGATTAGGTTCGAAAAAGACAACCAACTTATTTCCTATCTGCGCAATCATACAAAAGCAAGATGGTCAGCATCGAAGAAATCATGGTATGTTACCGATAACCGATATTATCGTGAGTTGTTTGGTTTGAAGCCGGTGATTGCCGGTAAAGAAGTCCTGAGTAAAATTCATGCTAAAAACCTACCAGCTCTAAAACGGTTTCAGGAACAGATAATACTGAAAGGGTACAGTGAAAATACGCTTCGAACCTATACGCTGGAATAAGGTGAACTTTCTCGGGTAATAACTTCAAATTCTTTAATCATAATAAATTTTAGGGATAAACTTTGATAAAATGTCGCATAACGTCAGGCATATTGCTTCTTCAATATGACTCATTCCCTACTGGATGATGTATAATTGAAAGATACAACATCGCTCCAAACTTCACGGCAATCCCTTTCACTTGAACTTAAATTAAGATCATACCTTTTGCATTTTTGGGCTCTTACTCTGTAGTAATTAATTCCTTCTACTGGATTTTTATCGATATAGAAAGTTCCGTGTACAACTTCGCTATAAAAAAGTGACGAGTAGTCGAAATTGTTGCCACTCTTGTCAAGCATATAATTATTTGTACTTGGCACTTCGCTCCACGAAATTTTTAAGCTATTTTCTATTTGTGTAATTGTAATCACAGGAGAAGGCTCTCGCATAAATTTATCCATTTCATCATCTTTTTGACATGTGGTAGTCATACTCAAAATGATTACCAAGCATAATACTATTTTTCCTGCAACTCCAAAACTTTGTTCCACATATGGAGAGTTCTTTGTTTTTAAACTTATCATTTTTTTTGTTTTTTCTCTGCTCTAACGGCTTCGCAGATTTTGCCCTCATTATCTTCATCTACTTTATCTACTGCCTGGTTGATTTAGTCCGTCTGTATTTAAATCATTTTGTTCTTTAGCTTTTCCCCAAAGTTCTTCATCTGTAAGATTGGTCTCGACCAATTCAATGGGCATTCCTCCATCGTTTATAATGGCAACTTCATATCCTTCAATGGGCTCGTAAGGACCTAAAAGGGTTTCCTGACCTTGAATTGCTGTCATTAGATTTTCGACCTTGAAAGCAATGTGCGGATTATTTTTGATTAATGGATGTAAAGGACTGTCTTCTTCAAATCTGTGAAACTGAATTCTGAACTTTCCCGGATTGTCAGAAGTGTACATTTTAAATTTTTCACTGTAATGTTCATTTGGTTTCACTTCTTGTGTCGGAATGCCTAAATGATGAAAACTGTATTTAAAGTTAGTTTCGTTAGTCATACTATTTTTGTTGTTTCTTTTTGCACATCGCACAAATATACGCAATTCTATGGATAGAATATTTGAAAATTGTAATATAAATTAAGATGATCCATAAATACTCCTAAATGGCTGTTTTTTATGTGAATCGATTAGAAAACTCCTGCCAAAAAGTCAGATACTATGCTTTGGCAAAGATTTTGACCGATTGGTGTTGTGCATTCAGGCGTGAGTATACTTTCTAATACTCATAGTCTTGAATGGCTCCATTGTAAGAACTTTGTCTCTTGACGTTTGTTTTTAATATAGTCCGGAGCACTTGCATGACACGATTTGAAGAAAGGAGAAAATATATGAACTTTAATAATTTTACAATAAAAGCGCAGGAGGCGGTACAGAAGGCGATCGATTTGGCACAGGACAACAATCAGCAGATGATTGAGCCGGCACACCTGCTCAAAGGGGTGATGATGGTGGGCGAAAATATAACCGGTTTTTTGTTCCAGAAATTGGGTGTGAATCCCCAAAACCTGGAAAGAGTGCTCGACAAGGAGATCGAGTCGTTCCCCCGTGTATCCGGGGGCGAACCTATGTTGAGCCGGGAGACCAATGCGGTATTCCAGAAAGCGACTGGTTTCACCAGCAAGATGGGTGACCAGTTCGTATCGCTGGAACATCTCCTGTTGGCGATACTGGATGAAAAGAACAGTGCTTCGCAGATGATGAAAGATGCTGGTATCTCGCTGAATCAATTGCAGGCAGCTATACAGGAGCTGCGCAAGGGGGAAAAGGTGACCAGCCAGTCGGCGGAGGATACCTACCAGTCGCTGGGCAAATATGCGGTGAACCTCACGGAACGAGCCCGTAACGGTAAACTCGATCCGGTGATCGGTAGGGATGAGGAGATCCGCCGTGTGCTGCAGATACTGAGCCGGCGTACCAAGAACAATCCTATCCTTATTGGTGAGCCGGGAACGGGTAAGACAGCCATTGCGGAAGGGTTGGCATACCGTATCGTGCGGGGTGATGTGCCGGAAAACCTCAAAAGCAAACAGATATACTCTCTGGATATGGGGGCACTGATTGCCGGTGCGAAATACAAGGGTGAATTCGAGGAACGATTGAAATCGGTGATCAACGAAGTGGTGAAGTCGGAAGGGGAGATTATCCTTTTCATTGATGAGATCCATACGCTGGTCGGTGCAGGAAAAAGCGAAGGGGCGATGGATGCAGCCAATATCCTGAAACCGGCGCTTGCCCGTGGTGAATTGCGCGCTATAGGAGCTACCACGCTGGATGAGTACCAGAAATATTTCGAGAAGGATAAAGCGTTGGAACGTCGTTTCCAGACGGTGATGGTGGATGAACCGAGTGAATCGGACAGCATTTCGATCCTCCGTGGGTTGAAAGAGCGGTATGAAAACCACCACAAGGTACGTATCAAAGACGAAGCTATCATAGCCGCAGTACAGCTTTCGAGCCGTTATATCACGGACCGGTTCCTGCCGGACAAGGCAATCGACCTGATGGACGAGGCGGCTGCCAAACTGCGTATGGAGGTCGACTCCGTTCCCGAAGAGCTGGATGAGATCATGCGTAGGATCAAACAGTTGGAAATAGAACGTGAAGCGATACGTCGTGAAAACGATACCCCGAAAGAGGAACTGCTCACCAGACAAATTGAAGACCTGAAGGCGGAAGAATCGGAATTCAAAGCCAAATGGCAGTCCGAAAAAGAGATCATCAATAAGATACAACAGGACAAGATCGATATCGAAAATGCCAAATTCGAGGCAGAGCGTGCCGAGCGTGAGGGTGATTACGGCAAGGTGGCTGAGTTGCGCTATGGTACCATCAAGGAGAAAGAGAACGAGATCGAAGAACTGCAACAACAGTTACACGAGCGCCAGGGTAGTCGTGCGATGATCAAAGAAGAGGTGGATGCAGAAGATATTGCCGATGTGGTATCGCGGTGGACGGGTATTCCCGTAAGCAAGATGATGCAGAGCGAGCGGGAGAAACTGCTTCATCTCGAAGAAGAACTTCACAAGCGGGTGGTCGGTCAGGATGAAGCCATTACTGCCGTGGCAGATGCCGTACGCCGTAACCGCGCCGGATTGAGTGACCCGAAACGACCTGTCGGCTCTTTCATTTTTCTGGGTACCACGGGAGTGGGAAAGACCGAATTGGCGAAAGCGTTGGCCGAATACCTGTTCGATGACGAAAATATGATGACCCGTATCGATATGAGCGAATACCAGGAGAAATTCAGCGCCACGCGATTGATTGGTGCGCCTCCCGGATATGTAGGCTATGATGAAGGTGGACAACTCACCGAAGCCATCCGCCGTAAACCTTATTCAGTGGTATTGTTCGATGAGATTGAAAAGGCCCATCCGGATGTGTTCAATATCCTCCTGCAGGTGCTGGACGATGGCCGGTTGACTGACAACAAGGGTAGGGTGGTGAACTTCAAGAATACCATCATCATCATGACTTCCAATATGGGATCGAACCTGATCCGTGAGAATTTCGAAAGGATCACTCCTTCGAATAGGGAGGAGATCATCGAAAATACCCGGAACCTGGTAATGGATATGCTGAAAAGGACAATCCGTCCGGAATTCCTGAACAGGATTGATGATATCATCATGTTTGCCCCGCTGAAGGAGGATGAGATCGAACAGATTGTCCGCATTCAACTCGATGGTGTGGGGAAAATGTTGTTGGAAAACGGCATAGTATTGAAATACACCGATGAAGCGGTCAGAAGTATTTCAGTAGCCGGTTTTGATCCTGAATTCGGGGCCCGTCCTGTGAAACGGTTGATCCAGCGGAAAGTGTTGAACCAACTCTCCAAGGATTTGCTCGCCGGAAAAGTGAACAAGACAAAACCGATTACCATTGATGCAATAGACGATACGATTTTCTTTAAGAACTAAGAGTGAATAACTAAGAGTGAAAAGTTAACTTTTAGTTTTTCACTTTTAGTTTTTAGTTTTTTCATCTTTTCCAGAAACCGGGAACAAATAACGAGAGTACGGTAAATATCTCAAGACGCCCTACCAACATAAGGAAACTGAGATAATATTTCATAAACGGTGTGGCTGATTCAAATGTGCCGCTGGGGCCATAAGAACCTAATCCGAAGCCGTAATTACTGATGGAGGATAATGAAACGCCGATCGATTCTTCGAAGTTCATCCCGGTAAGGCCCAGAATAACGGCACTGATTACCGCAATGGATACATACAGGAAGACAAAGGCGAACAGTCGGGAAAGAGTCTCCCCCGTAATCACTTTTCGATTCATCTTTACCACATAGAGGGCGTTGGGATGTACCTGACGCTTGAAGACAAGCAATGCATTTTTGGAAAGGGCGATCAGACGGGATATCTTCATACCGCCCGATGTAGAGCCTTCACTTCCGCAAAAAAGGATCATCACCAGGAAAAGGAGCCAGTAGGCGGAACCCCACAACTGGAAATCGGCTGTGGCAAATCCGGTAGTGGTGACTGTCGCAACGACCTGGAAAAGTACTGTCCGGAACGTTTGTTCTATGTCATTCATTCGCCCTGTAGTCAAAAGAGCTATTGCAATTCCCACGGTAAAAAGAATGATGATCAGGAAATACCATTTGAACTCTTCATCCTTGAAAATTGTGGGTTTAAAACGTGTGACAAGCGTTGAAATAAGAAGGAAGTTAGTGCCGCCCAGGAACATGAGCAGTGTGATTACATATTCTGTATAAGGAGAATTGAAAAAGGCTATACTGGCCTGTTTCGTGGAGAATCCGCCTGTAGAGATGGCTGTGAGGGTATGGCAAGCAGCATCGAACGCATCCATAGGACCGGCCCAGAGAAAGAAAAATCCGAGAATGGTGAGGCCAAGATATGTCAATGACATCTGTTTGGTGATTTCACGGATACGGGGCCGGAACTGGTCTTCAGCGATACCGGTGGCTTCTGCTTCATAGAACTGGCTCGAAATCCCACCGAAGATAGGCATAAAAGAGAGTACGAAGATGATGATCCCGATTCCTCCGATCCATTGCGTGAAGCTGCGCCAGAAATGGAGTGATTTGGGAAATGCTTCGATATTGACCAGGGTAGAGCTCCCCGTAGTGGTAAAACCGCACATATTCTCAAAAAAAGCGTTCGTGAAAGAAGGGATGGCACCACTGAACAGGTAGGGGAGCGTACCGAACAATGCCATCACCAGCCAGGAAAGTGAGACGGTAAGGAATACCTCCCGCTTGGTGAGGTTTCCTGTTGTACGTCTGCGTTTTCTCACCATAAAAGTGATGAGTGCCCCTGTGCAGAAACAGATTACTGCCGAAAAATAGATACTCTTTACAGCCGTTTCGTTGTAATACTCACCTACCAGTGCGGAAAGGAGCATGAAGACCGCTTCAATGATCAGGAGCAGACCAATAGTGCTTAATACGAATTGATAGTTAAATCTCTTCATGTTTTTATTTCCCGGTGATGGAAGCCGGTGATAAAGGTCTCATATTAGTTAAACAGCTTCTCAATTACTTTCAGTGATTTATTGAGGAAGAAGACCACCACCTGGTCATAAGGCTCAATAAGCGTGTCTCCATCCACCAACATCGGTTCACCATTTCTGATAAGCGCCGCGAAAGTAATATCGGGTGGGAGATTGAGGTTCCTTATCAGTTTTTTTGTCACTTTGGAATTGGGTTTGGCGATGACTTCTCCCACATTGGCGTCGGCAACAGTAAGGCTCTTTATATTGGAAGCATCGGCTTTCAGCAATAATTCATAGATCTTGCTGGCGGCAATCAACTTTTTATTGATCACCGTGCCTATATCGAACCTTTCCGCCATCGCAATATAATCGATGTTTTCCACTTCGGCGACCGTCCTTTTTACGCCATACTGTTTGGCCATTATACATCCCAGGATATTGGCCTCGGAATTGCCGGTAAGGGCGAGAAACGCGTCGGTGTCAGCGATACTTTCCCGAAGCAGGAATTCTGCGTTCCTTCCATCTTCCACGAAAACGGTCACGTTGGAGGGAGCCATCTCAACCAGTGCCTGGGCACGCTCCCTGTCCTGCTCAATGACTTTTATACTGATGTTTTGCGGTAGTTGCTGTATGGTACGCATCGTGATGCGGCTACCTCCCATGAACATAACTTTCCTGGTTTCAAACGATTTTTTCCCGAATAGTTCCGGCAAAGAATCGATATACTTCCTCAGGGTGCTAAAATAGAGGATGTCGTCGGGCAATATCTGGTCACTCCCTTTGGGTATAAGAGTGATTGAATTGCGCTTGATGGCTACCATATGGAACCGTTTCTCTGTTTTTGCAAGATCGTACAGGTATGTATTCACGATGGGCGCATTTTCCCTCACTTTAGCAGCGGCAATGATCACTGTTCCGTTACATAGCTCCCACCAGAAACGGGCCCATGGAGTTTTAAGCGACATAGCGATCTCCCTTGCTGCTATCAATTCGGGATAAATCATGGAGTGGATGCCCAGCTTCTCAAAAAATTCTTTATTTTTGGGTAGCAGGTATTCGTAATTATCTATCCGTGCAAGCGTTCTCTTCGCTCCTAAATTGGATGCGAGCATACAGGAAGTAATATTCCTGGATTCTTCCGGAGTTACACCGATATAGAGATCGGCATTGGTAGCTCCCGCTTCGGTAAGATCTTTAATTGACGTGCAACTTCCAATATAGGTAAGTATATCGCTGTTGTCGCGTATGATGGCAAGCCGGTCCTTGTCGTCATCGATCAATGTTATGTCGTGATTTTCCTGCCCGAGAAGTTTCGCCAGATGGGTTCCGACTGCGCCCGCACCTGCTATTAAAATCTTCATTGCATCTTTTGCAGTTAATGATTCTCTATCTTAACGGTTATGTATTTGTATAACAGGACCTATGCTGTTATGCGGTGGTTGTAGATGTGCATGATTACCTTTACTTTCCTTGTATATATGGATAATCTGTTCCAGAATTCCTTTTTTATCGATTCCGGTGATATGTTGTAGTTCACTGACAGATCCATGGGTGACAAATTCATCAGGAATACCTATCCGGTGCAGGTGCACGTCGGTATAGTCGTTTTCCGAAAGAAATTCGAGGATTGCACTTCCTAAACCACCCTTACTGACTCCATCTTCCACGGTGATTATATATTTAAATTTACGTGCCACTTTATGTAGCAACGCTTCATCAATGGGTTTGAGGAATACCATATCATAATGCGCTACGCTGATGCCTGATTCTTCGGCTTCGTCGATAGCCCTAGCAGCACTGTTTCCGATAGGACCGATAGAGAGGAGGGCTATGTCTTTTCCTCTTCTCAATTTTCTACCCTTGCCGATTGGGAGGATTTGAGGTTCATTCTTCCATTCGATTACTTCACCCTGTCCACGGGGATATCGGATTGCAAAAGGACCGTCATTTCCATATACACCTGTATACATCAGATTGCGCAACTCATGTTCATTATAGGGAGATGAGATGATCAGGTTGGGTATAGGACGGAGATAAGCCAGATCGAATACACCATGATGAGTGGGACCGTCGGGTCCCACTAATCCGGCCCTGTCGAGACAGAAGATCACTTTCAGTTTTTGTAGTGCCACATCATGGATTACCTGGTCGTATGCCCGCTGCATAAACGACGAATATATATTACAGAATGGGATCAACCCCTCCTTTGCCATACCGGCGGAAAAAGTAACGGCATGCGCCTCGGCAATGCCGACGTCGAAAGCCCTGTCAGGAAACTTGTCCGCCATAAAACACATTGAACAGCCGGTGGGCATGGCCGGCGTCACTCCTACAATTTTTTCGTTTTTCTCAGCCATCTCTACGAGGGTGTGCCCGAAAACATCCTGATAAGCCTGGGGCTGATTTGCATTATTTTTTACGATACGTTCGCCGGTATCTTTATTGAAAAGGCCCGGTGAATGCCAGATGGTGGCCGATTTTTCAGCCGGCTTGAATCCTTTGCCTTTGACAGTCTTGATATGGAGCAGCTTTGGCCCCTGCATGTCTTTGATGTTGCGGAGTATGCGGATCAACCCCGGCAGGTCGTGGCCGTCCACCGGACCGAAGTAGCGGATATTGAATCCCTCGAACAGGTTTTGTTCCTTTGTAATCAAGGATTTGACGCTGTTATTGAATCTCAGGACAAGATTCTTGCTACTTTCAGAAATAAGATTCCGTTTCTTGAACCCTTGGTAAATATTATTCCTTACCTTATTGTATTTTGCGGATGTGGTTAGTTTCACTAAGTAGTCCTGCATCCCTCCCACATTACTATCAATCGACATGTCATTGTCGTTGAGGATGATCAACAGGTTATTGGGTTGCGAACAGGCGTTGTTGATCCCTTCGTAAGCCAATCCGCCAGTCATCGAACCGTCGCCGATGATGGCTACGATATGGCGGTCTAATTCCCCGCGAAGATTAGCCGCTACGGCCATACCCAATGCTGCCGAGATAGAAGTGGATGCATGACCGGCAACAAAAGTGTCGTATTCACTCTCTTTAGGGTTTGTAAATCCCGAAAGACCGCCCAGTTTACGGTTGGTTGAAAATCTATCGCGACGGCCGGTCAGGATCTTATGCCCATAGGCTTGATGCCCTACATCCCAGACAAGCCGGTCGTAGGGAGTGTTATATAAATAATGCAGTGCCACTGTCAGCTCTACCGTCCCCAGGCTGGATCCAAAATGACCCGGGTTGTGGGAGAGTTGTTCGATAATGAATTCCCGCAGCTCGCTGCAAACTGTTTCCAGTTGGTCTATGCTGAGTTTTTTCAGGTCATCGGGACTGTCTATATATTGTAAATATTGCATACGCTTGTTTTATTTAGATTTCACTCACAAGCTTCCTTCTTAATAACGAATACCTGTATGAAATAGTTTAACCGCTTAGACACCTACCCACTTAATCACTTAGGCACTTAATTCGCCATATCGGAGAAGAATTTGATACGCACTAAACGAATTTCTGTCTCAGTATAATCCGGCAACTCTACCTGGGCTTTTTCCAGATCATCGGTCTCCGCTTCTTTGAAATAGGAATATACGTCCTGCAGTACATCCTGATCCATCACCTCGTTAAGGAAATAATCGATATTGATTTTGGTACCTGAGTAAACAATTGCTTCCACTTCTGTCAGCATTTCATTGAAATCGATACCTTTTGATTCCGCCAGATCGTCGAGCGCCACTTTCCTGTCGATTGCCTGTACGATGGAGACTTTGAGTTTCGATTTATTGGCGACTGTCTTTACGCGGAGATCCTCAGGACGGGTAATGTCGTTTTCCTCCACATGTTTCTTTATCAAATCGACGAATTCTTTGCCGTAGCGCTTTGCTTTTCCTGCGCCCACCCCGGGAATATTTTGAAGTTCTTCCAGCGTAATAGGGTACGACGTGGCCATAGCCTCGAGCGACGAGGGCTGGAAAATGACGTAAGGAGGAACGTTCAATTTCTTCGATAATTTTTTTCTCAGGTCTTTCATCATTGAGAAAAGTACAGGATCGGCAGCTCCACCGCTTCCACCGGCAGAAATAACATCTGAATCATCACTTTCCGGATCAGTCATATTATCCTCATCTTCATCATCTTTCGTTATCTTGAAAGAGACCGGATTTTTAAAGAAATCTTTTCCTTTTTTGGTAATCTTAAGAATGCCGTAGTTCTCGATATCTTTTTTCAGATAGTTATCCAGCATTGCCTGGCGGATAACTACTTCCCAGGTGCTTTCTTCTTCATCAGCGCCCGATCCGAATTCCT
>CALFXE010000203.1 GCA_937927845.1 uncultured Paludibacter sp. | reverse complement strand
CAACTGTTGCTACCGGGATTCCCGGAGGCATCTGCACGATGGCAAGGAGTGCATCCATACCATCCAGACTGGCATTGATGGGTACACCGATAACCGGCAGGGTAGTCATTGACGCGATAACTCCCGGTAAGTGTGCAGCCATGCCAGCTGCGGCAATAATCACCTGGATACCGTTTTCACGGGCTTTGGTCGCAAATGCTTCCACCTCTTTGGGTGTTCTGTGTGCCGACAAAGCATTGATTTCAAACGGAATCCCGAATTCATTTAACAAAGCGGCAGCCTTTTCCATCACCGGCAGGTCAGATGTGCTACCCATAATAATACTTACTTTTGGGGTCATATAAAATATGATGTTTAAATGTTTAAAAGTTCAATTGTTACTTCGCTATTTGCAGTCATTGCGAGGAGTTCACAAAGTGAACGACGTGGCAACCCCCTCGAACCTGCAATTAGTTTTTCCGTGTATCGTCCTGAAATTTGTTTACAATTGTTGTTTAATAATTCTGTAAAAATCTCACATTTAAATTTTATCTTTGTGGCATCATATTGAAGCGGAGTTAGGCTCTGCTGAGGAGCAACCTAACAAGGAATAAATATGATTAGCGACAAGTACGTCAAAAAACCAGGATAGTTGATTTCAGCTATCCTTTTTTTATGACAACTAAGAGCTAATTATGCCTTAAAAAACCTATCTTTCAGACTGACACTACAGTAGTTTTATAATAAGTTTTCCAATGTTTCTTGAATTCACCTGATTGACAATGAGCGTATTCAGGTGTCTTCATGTCCAAACTGGCATGAGGTCGAAAGTTATTGTAGATATCAATTATTCGTTTGATTTCCTTAACTGCAACTTCAAGCGATTGGAGTTTCATTTGATTTAGCCACTCGTCCTTTAAAATGCCATTCACACGCTCTGCTATTGCATTTTCACGAGGATCTCCATTTTCTGTCATGCTGATACGTACTTGATTTTTATCCAGTATCTTGACATATTCACCACAACAGTATTGAACTCCTCTGTCGGAATGATGTATCAAACCTTCAGTTCCTTTAGGCAATTGCCTAAGAGCCATTTTTAAAGCTTCAACCGTATATTTGGCCTCTAATGTTTCTCCGATTGCCCAGCCCACTATCTTTCGGGAATAAGCATCGGTTATTAAATTCAAATAAACGAATCCTTTCACTGTTTCAACATAAGTGATGTCACTCACCCATAATTGATTGGATCTTACTGGAACAAACTCTTTTATCAAGTTTGGATACTTACGTAGCCAATGATTACTATAAGTAGTCTGAACCCGGCGACGACGCTTTCCAACCAATAATCCATGCCTGCGCAAAAAGTCAAAGAAACTATCTCTACCAATGCTTAACTCGGTGGGCAGACGAGGTTGGATTAGCTCCAGCAACTTTCTCCCACCAATCTTAGGCATCAATTCCCGCTGTTTTTCAACCATTTGAAGCAAAATCTCTCCTTTTACTTCTTCTTTGTAATTGTATTTATTTCGCTGGTAATAGGCTTGCCTACTCTTACCAAACAGGTCGCACAAACTCTCGATATCTGAACCATTTTCACTTGTGCGCAGCTCTGTTACCGTTTGGCTCCAGACTTTTTTCTTATATCAATTTTTAATTCTCGTTCGGCAATGTCAATCATTATATTCAATGCCTTGGAACGAAGTCGCTCATGCTTTAAATCATCTTCTAACTTGCTGATTTTCTCCTCAAGTTCTCGCTCAGCTGTAGACCTTTCTTGTTCTTTTGACATGTGTTGATGCAATTGAATTTGTTCCTCACTAGGTTTTGAAAGACCAAATTTACGAATCCATCTGTTAATATTGTTATCTCCACCGAAATTATATTTCTTTTTTAAAGATTCCTGACTCACATCAGTGTTTATATACTCTAAAACTACCTGCAATTTTAACTCGTCCGTTAATCTGTTTACTTTTCTTCGCATAATCCTGATTTTTGTTTACTTTTTTGTAAACTTATTTCAGGACTAGACACCGCTTTCCGTTCTTCGCTATTCGCTATTCGCTATTCGCTATTCGCTATTCACTATTCACCACCTCCAGCAT